>NZ_JBVJDK010000011.1:34984-309258 GCF_055582325.1 Streptomyces sp. NPDC042100 | reverse complement strand
TCTTCCACACCCAGGGCATCACCCGCATCGAACGGGTCCTGACCGACAACGCCTGGGCCTACCGCAAAGGCCTGGCCTGGAAGAACGTCCTGGCCAACCTCGGCGCCACCGGCAAGCTCACCCGCCCCTACCGGCCCCAGACCAACGGCAAGGTCGAACGCTTCAACCGCACCCTGCTCGACGAATGGGCCTACATCCGGCCCTACACCTCAAACACCGAGCGGACCCAAGCCCTGGCACACTTCCTCCACACCTACAACCACCACCGCAGCCACACCGCACTCAACGGACACCCGCCCATCACCCGCGTCAACAACCCAGCGGGTCAATACAGCTAGGCGCGGAGCGCGTGGAGCGCGGAGGGACGAAGGCCCGGCACGGGGAAGGTGCCGGGCCTTTTCCCTGCCCGCCGGTCCCGCCGGCGGGACCGGCGGGCAGGACGGGGCGGGGCCGGGGGGCCGGGGGGGGAAGGGCGGGGCCGGTGGGCCTACTTCCCCGGCACGCGGAGCAGGATCTTGCCGACGTGGTCGCTGGACTCGACGGCCCGGTGGGCGGCGGCGGCGTCCGGCAGCGGCACGGCCCGGTCGACGACCGGGGTGACCGTGCCCGCCGCGATCAGCGGCCAGACGTGCTCGCGGACGGCCGCCACGACGGCCGCCTTCTCGCCCAGCGGGCGGGACCGCAGCGTGGTCGCCAGCACGGCCGCGCGCTTGGCCATGAGCGCGCCGAGGTTCAACTCGCCCTTGACGCCGCCCTGGAGGCCGATGACGACCAGCCGGCCGTTGACGGCGAGCGCCTTGACGTTCCGCTCCAGGTACTTCGCGCCGACGATGTCCAGGATGACGTCCGCCCCGGCACCGTCCGTCGCCTTGCGCAGCTCCTCGACGAAGTCCTGCTCGCGGTAGTCGATGAGGATGTCCGCGCCCAGCTCGGCGCAGCGCGCCAGCTTCTCCGGGCTGCCCGCGGTGACCGCGACCCGCGCGCCGACCGCCTTGGCGAGCTGGATCGCCATCGTGCCGATGCCGCTCGCCCCGCCGTGCACGAGCAGGGTCTCGCCCGGCCGCAGATGGGCCAGCATGAAGACGTTCGACCAGACCGTGCAGGCGACCTCGGGCAGCGCGGCGGCGGTCACCAGGTCCACGCCCTCGGGCTTCGGGAGCAGCTGCCCGGCCGGGACGACCACCTTCTCGGCGTAACCGCCGCCGACGAGCAGCGCGCACACCTCGTCGCCGACCGACCAGCCGGAGACCCCGGGCCCGATCGCGGCGATCCGGCCGGAGCACTCCAGGCCGGGGTACGGGGAGCTGCCGGGCGGCGGGTCGTAGAAGCCCTGCCGCTGGAGCAGGTCGGCTCGGTTCACGGCGCTCGCCGTCACCTCGACGAGCACCTCGCCCTCGGCGGGCACGGGATCGGGCACCTCGGACCAGACCAGCGCCTCGGGCCCGCCCGGTTCCGGAATCGTGATCGCATACATGGCGGCGAGGCTACTCGCGCCCGGGGCGGGACGGGCCGAACGGGCCCGGACAGCCCCCCGCCAGCCCCCGTCAGCCCGTCAGGCCCCGCCAGCCGCCCCCAGCCCCCGTCAGGCCCTAGTCGTCGCTCGGGGTGGTGAGCGGGGTGACCGGCGCGGCCCGCACGATGGTGATCACACGGTCCGTCAACTGGAGCGGGCTGGCGGCGGGATCGTCGTAACCGAGCAGCCGGTGTCCGCGCAGCACGCTCACCACCAGGTCCTCCGTCTCCCGGACGCTCCGCCCCGCCTCGGCCTTGGTGACCGGGCGTTCCACGAGGTCGAGCCCGGAGCCCTGCTGGATCAGGTCCTCCATCACGGTGCCGGCGCTGGGGCTGAGCACCGACAGGCCGAGCAGCCGTCCGGCGGCGGAGGCGCTGGTGATGACCGCGTCGGCGCCGGACTGGCGCAGCAGCGGCGCGTTCTCCTCCTCACGGACCGCGGCGACGATCTTCGCCGCGCGGTTGAGCTGGCGGGCGGTCAGGGTGACGAGGACGGCGGTGTCGTCGCGCTGGGTGGCGATGACGATCTGACGGGCCCTCTGGACCTCGGCGCGGAGCAGCACATCGCTGCGGGTCGCGTCGCCGATGACGCCGACGAAGCCGTCCGCGTTGGCCGCCTCGATCACCTTGGTCGAAGGGTCCACGATGACGATCTGATCCTTGCGCAGCCCGGTCGCGCAGAGCGTCTGGATCGCCGAACGCCCCTTCGTCCCGAAGCCGACGATGACGGTGTGATCGCGCAAGGCGGACCTCCAGCGTTTCAGCCGGAACTCCTCGCGGGTCCGCTCCGTGAGGACCTCAAGGGTGGTACCGACCAGGATGATCAGGAACAGCACGCGCAGCGGCGTGACCAGCAGGATGTTGGCGAGCCGCGCCGAGTCGCTGTACGGGACGATGTCGCCGTACCCGGTGGTGGAGAGGGTGACGGTCGCGTAGTAGAAGGAGTCGAGGAAGTCGACGGTCCCGTTGGCGTTGTCGTGGTAGCCGTCCCGGTCGATGTAGACGATGAGGACCGTCACGATCAGCACGCCCAGCGCCATCAGCAGGCGCTTCCCGACCTGCCGCAGCGGCTTCTCCACCACCCGCCGGGGCAGCTTGACCTTGGAACCCGAGACCTTCTCATCGGCCTGGCGGGCCATCACGTCCCGGCTGGGAAGTTTCACGTGAAACACACTCCTTGGGCTCCGCCGCCCGCGCCTTCGACCGACTCGACCTGCCAGGGTAGATCCAGTACTTCCAGCGGCTGCCCGGGGCGTGCCCCTCCGGGCGGCACCACGGCCATGCCGTCGGCGGCGGCGATGCCCCGCAGCATCGCGGGCCCGTTGTAGTGCAGGGGCTCCGCCGCCCCATCGCGGACGACGACGGGGACGAGCCGGGTGTCGTACGGATGCCCCGGCACCTCCGCGCCCACGGGCAGCCGGTACGGGGCGGGGCCGGCGCCCGGGGCGGCGTCCGGGCCCGTGAGCGCGCGCAGCAGCGGCGCGGCGAGCGTGAACAGCCCGGAGACGGCGGCGAGCGGGTTGCCGGGCAGCCCGACGAGGTGCCGGCCGTCCGCCAGCCGGGCCAGCAGCATGGGGTGGCCGGGCCGCACCTTCACGCCGTCGACGAGGAGCGTGGCGCCCGCCTTGCCGAGCACGGCGTGGACATGGTCCACGGGACCGGCCGCCGTGCCGCCGGTGCTGATGACCACGTCGGCGGCGGACCCGGTGACCGCCGCGTAGAGGGCCTCGGCGTCGTCGCCGACGTGGCGGGTGGCGAGCACCTCCGCGCCGAGGGCCGCGAGCCAGGGGCCGAGCATCGGGCCGAGGGCGTCCCGGATCAGGCCCTCGTGGGGGAGTCCGTCCGCGAGCAGCTCGTCGCCGAGGACCAGCACCTCCACCCGGGGGCGCGGGCGGACGGCCAGCTCGTCGTAGCCGGCCGCGGCGGCCAGCCCGAGGACCGCGGGGGTCACCGCGCTCCCGGCCGGCAGCAGCGGATCGCCGTCGCGGCACTCCTGGCCCCGGGGCCGGATGTCCTGCCCGTGGACGACCTCGCGCAGGGCGTGCAGCTGCCCGGCCGTGTCGGTGCGGGAGTGCTCGGAGCGGACCACGGCGGTCGCCCCGCGCGGGACGCGCGCCCCGGTCGCGATCCGTACGGCGTCGCCGTCCGCGAGCCCGTCGGCCGGGAGGTGCCCGGCGAGGACGGCGCCCTCGGGGTCGGTCCGCCAGGGGCCGGGCCCGGCGACCGCCCAGCCGTCCATCGCGGAGGTGTCGAAGGAGGGCAGGTCGGTGAGGGCGCGCAGGGGCTCGGCCAGCAGCCGCCCGAGGCCCTGCCCGAGCGGCACCCGGACGGGGCCACGCGCCGCCGCCCCGGCCTGCCCGGCGCGGGCCGCGCGGGCGCGGGCCTCGGGCCAGGGGGTGGCGCGGTGCGCCCCGGGGCGGGGGGAGTCCTCACGGGGCCGGCCGACGAGGGCGAGGGCGTCCTCCACCCCGTCGTCGGGCAGTCGCTCCCGCATCGTCATCCGGCGGCGTCCTGCTCGGCCGCCCAGCGCTGGGCGAGCGCCGCGGCCTTGCGGGCGGCCTCCGCCACGGCCTCGGGCCCGCCGTCGGCCCGGGCCGCCGCGTACCCGACCAGGAAGGTGGTCAGCGGCGCGGCGGGCCGGGCGACACCGTGGGCGGCATCGCGGGCGAGGTCGAGCAGCAGGCTCGTGTCGACGTCCAGGTCCAGGCCCAGCTCGTCCTTGACTGCGGTGATCCATTCATCCAGCACGGTCCCATGCTCCCTGATCCGTGCCCGGGCTGCGGCGATGTCCCCCCAGGTGTCGCAGTCGAAGGCGTCGGAACCCTCCGCGGCCACCCGCGCGAGCGCCAGCCGCCCGGTCACCAGCCGCAGCGGAAGCCCCGCGAGACCGCCCCGCTCCTCCCGGACCTCGCGGACCGCCCGCCCCAGGGCCCGGACCCGGTACGCCGCCACCAACGGCTGCTCCCGCCCCTCCCCGTCGACGAACACCGCCCCGTCCCCGTCCCCCACGGCCGCCACGAGCCGCCCGGCGGCCCCGGGCCCGAAGAACGGCAGATCGGCGGAGAGCACGAGCACGACGGGGCCGCCGGAGGCGGCGCGGGAGACCTCCCCCGCCCCGTCGGCCGCCCCTTCCAAGGCGCTCCGCACCCGGGGATCCGCCTCCGCCAGCCGCCGCAGTCCCGCGTCGAGGGCGGCGAGGGGGCCGCCGCCCGGCGGGTCCTCCCTGGTCCAGGCGACGGGGCGAGAGGTGGTCCGGGGCGCGGCGACGACGACGGTCGTCCCGGCGTCGCGGCAGCCGGCGAGGACCCGGTCGAGCAGGCTCCGCCCGCCGACCCGCACTCCCGGCTTGTCGGCCCCGCCGAGGCGCCGGGCGGCGCCGCCGGCGAGCACGAGGGCGTCGTACTCGATCGTCATCCCAGCAGTATGGTCCGCCGGGACGTGTCCGGGACCCGGCGTGGGGTTGGGTCCCGGACGGAGCCGCCGGGAACCGGCGGGGCCCCGTGCCCCGGTCGGCGTCCGCCCCGGCGGAGTCGTGTCACAGCGTGCGCAGCAGCACCGCCGGATTCTCGACGCAGTCCGCGACGTACCGGAGGAAGCCGCCCGCCGTCCCCCCGTCGCAGACGCGGTGGTCGAAGGTGAGCGACAGCTGCACCACCTGACGTACCGCCAGCTCGCCCCGGTGCACCCACGGCTTGGGGACGATCCGTCCCACGCCGAGCATGGCCGCCTCCGGGTGGTTGATGATCGGCGTGGAGCCGTCGACGCCGAACACCCCGTAGTTGTTCAGGGTGAACGTGCCCCCGGTCAGGTCCGCCGGCGTGAGCGTCCCCTGCCGGGCCGACTCCGTGAGGCGGGCGAACTCGGCGGTCAGCGACTCGGCGGTGCGCCCGCCGGCGTCCTTGACGACGGGGACGACGAGGCCCCGCTCGGTCTGGGCCGCGAAGCCCAGGTGGACCGACGGCAGCCGGACGATCTCCCGCGCGGCCGTGTCCACGGTGGAGTTGAGCTCCGGGAAGCGGGCCAGGGCGTGCGCGCAGATCCGGGCGAGCAGCGCGAGCACGGAGATCTTCGGCCCGCCCGCCGCGTTCATGGCCGCGCGGGCCGCCATGAGTTCGGTGGCGTCGGCGTCGACCCAGCAGGTCGCGTCGGGGATCTCCGTACGGCTGCGGGACAGCTTGCCGGCGACCGCACCGCGCACCCCGCGCAGCGGAATCCGCTCACCGGCGACGGCGCCGGTCCCGCTCGCGACCGGAGGGGCCGGAGCAACCGGAGCGGCGGGGGCGACCGGAGCGGCGGGCGCCGGTACGGACCCGGTCCGGACGGAGAGGGCGTACTGGACGTCCGCGCGCAGGATCAGCCCCTCGGGGCCGGACCCGCGCACCTCCCGCAGGTCGAGCCCCTCGTCGCGGGCCAGCTTCCGCACCAGCGGCGAGATGACGGGCACGGGCCCCGAGGCCACGGCGGGCACGGGCACGGCCTCGGGCACGGCCACCGGCACCGGCACCGGTGCGACGGCCGCGGCGGCGGGCGCCTCCCGGCGGACCCTGCGACGGCGTGCGGCGGGCCCGGCGGTGCCGTACCCGACGAGCACGTTGCCGGAATACTCAGAGGAGACTGCGGAGACTGCGGAGGCGGCGGCCCCGGCGGCATCAGCTGAGGCGGCGGCGGAGGCCGGGGCCGAGGCCCCGAGGGTCCCGGTCCCGCCGGACCCCCCGTCCGCCCCGCCCACCGCGACCGTCAGCAGCGGCGAGCCGACGGGCAGTTCGGTGCCCTCCTCGCCGAAGCGGGCGGTGACCACGCCCCCGTACGGGCAGGGCACCTCCACCATCGCCTTGGCGGTCTCGACCTCGACGACGGGCTGGTCGATGGCGACGACGTCGCCGACGTCCACCAGCCAGCGCACGATCTCGGCCTCGGTGAGCCCCTCGCCGAGGTCGGGCAGCTTGAATTCGAGCACCTGGGCCATCAGCTCCCCGCCTCCCACTGGAGCCGGGCGACCGCGTCCAGGACCCGGTCGACGCCGGGCAGGTGGTGCCGCTCCAGCATCGGCGGCGGGTAGGGGATGTCGAAGCCCGCGACGCGCAGCACCGGCGCCTCCAGGTGGTGGAAGCAGCGCTCGGTGACCCGCGCGGCGATCTCGCCGCCCGGCCCGCCGAAACCGGCCGACTCGTGGACGACGACCGCGCGGCCGGTGCGGCGCACGGACGCGCACACGGTCTCGTCGTCGAAGGGGACAAGCGAGCGCAGGTCGACGACCTCCAGGTCCCAGCCCTCGGCCTGCGCGGCCTCGGCGGCCTCCAGGCAGACCGGCAGGGAGGGGCCGTAGGTGATCAGGGTGGCGCCGGTGCCGCGGCGGCGCACCACGGCCTTGCCGATCGGCTCCACGGCGGCGGGCGCCTCGGGGGACCAGTCGGACTTCGACCAGTAGAGCCGCTTGGGCTCCAGGAAGACGACCGGGTCGTCGGAGGCGATGGCCGCGCGGAGCAGCCCGTAGGCGTCCTCGACGGTCGCCGGGGTGACGACGTGGAGGCCGGGGGTGGCCATGTAGTAGGCCTCGGAGGAGTCGCTGTGGTGCTCGACGCCGCCGATCCCGCCGCCGTACGGCACGCGGACGACGATCGGCATCGGCATCGCGCCCCGGGTGCGGTTGCGCATCCGGGAGACGTGGCTGATGAGCTGCTCGAACGCCGGGTAGGCGAACGCGTCGAACTGCATCTCCACGACCGGCCGCAGCCCGTACATCGCCATGCCGACGGCCGCGCCGAGGATGCCCGCCTCGGCCAGCGGCGTGTCGGTGCAGCGGTCCTCGCCGAACTCCTTGGCGAGCCCGTCGGTGACGCGGAAGACGCCGCCGAGGGTGCCGACGTCCTCGCCCATCACGTGGACGGTCGGGTCCTCGGCCATCGCGTCGCGCATGGCCCGCTGGAGGGCCTGCGCCATGGTGGCCGGCTTGGCCTGCGCCTTGGCGGCGGGCCGCGCGGTCGCGTGGGTGGTCATCCCGCCTCGCTCTCGGCGTCGAGCTCGGCCCGCAGCTGCTCCGCCTGCTCGCGCAGCTGCGCGGTCTTCTCGGCGTACACGTGGGCGAACAGGTCCATCGGGTCCAGCACGGGGTCGGCGTTCATGCGCTCGCGCAGCGCCGCCGCCATCGTCTCGGCGGCCTCGGCCGCCGCCCGCCGGCCGTCCTCGTCGAGGAGTCCGCGCGCGGTCAGCTCCCGCTCCAGGAGGAGGATCGGGTCGTGCGCCCGCCAGGTCTCGACCTCGCCGGCACCGCGGTAGCGGGTGGCGTCGTCGGCGTTGGTGTGGGCGTCGATGCGGTAGGTGACGGCCTCGACGAGGGTGGGCCCGCCGCCGCGCCGCGCGCGGGTCACGGCCTCGGTGAGCACTTGGTGGACGGCGACGGCGTCGTTGCCGTCGACGAGCCGGCCGGGCATCCCGTACCCCACGGCCTTGTGGGCGAGGGACGGCGCCGCGGTCTGCTTGGCGAGCGGCACGGAGATCGCGAAGCCGTTGTTCTGCACGAGGAAGACCACGGGGGCCTGCCACACGGCCGCGAAGTTCAGCGCCTCGTGGAAGTCGCCCTCGCTGGTGCCGCCGTCGCCGACCATGGCGAGGGCGACCACGTCGTCGCCCTTGAGGCGCGCCGCGTGCGCGAGGCCCACCGCGTGGGGGAGCTGGGTGGCGAGCGGCGTGCTGAGCGGCGCTATGCGGTGCTCGCGCGGGTCGTAGCCGGTGTGCCAGTCGCCGCGCAGCAGGGTCAGCGCCTGGACGGGGTCGAGTCCGCGGGCGACCGCTGCGAGCGTGTCGCGGTACGAGGGGAAGAGCCAGTCCCGCTCCTCCAGCGCGAGCGCGGCGGCCACCTCGCAGGCCTCCTGGCCCGTCGTGGAGGGGTACACGGCGAGGCGGCCCTGCTTGGTGAGGGCGGTCGCCTGCGCGTTGTACCGACGGCCGCGGACGAGCTCCGCGTAGAGGCGGCGCAGCAGCTCCGGGTCGGTGTCGGCGACGGCGTCGGTGCCGAGCACGCGCAGCGGCTCGGCGTCCGGCAGCAGCGGGGCGGGGTCCGTGCGGGGCTGCCAGGCCGGCGGCGGGGTGGGCCGGTAGGCGAGAGCGGCACCGGGGGGCTCTTGGACTGTCGAACTGCGCTGTTGCAACGAGTCCACCTCCTCGTGGGAGCGGGCATAAGACCCGAAGGCGGGTGGCGCGGAAATGTGGCGCGCCTCACCTACCGATTGTTCGGTCGAGGAGGCATTTTGGCTACAGGCACCTCCAGCCTGTGGACAAACGGTTCTCCACAGCTTGGGATGAGTGCAGGTCGTCCATGGGAGAGAGGCGGGGGGACATGGCGGATGAACAAATGGCCGACGTCGGGGAGCGCACCATCGACGAGCTCCTGAACGCGCCCCCCGGAGCCGCCCCCTCGGCGGGCGCTCCGGCGGGCCCGGCGGGAGCCTTTCCGGGCCCTGTCGGCCCTGCCATGGTCTCCCCGATACCGCCGCCGCGCCCGCTGGACGCGATCGACCGGGACATCCTGCGCCTGCTCCAGGCGGACGGACGCGCCTCGGTCCGCTCGGTCGCCGAGCGCGTCCACGTCTCCCGCGCCAACGCGTACGCGCGGATCAACCGGCTCATCGACGACGGGGTGATCCGCGGCTTCAGCGCCCGCGTCAACCACGAGCGGGCGGGGCACGGCGCCTCCGCCTACATCACGCTCAAGATCGTCCAGAACTCGTGGCGCACCGTCCGCGAGCAGCTCCAGGCCCTCCCCGGAGCCGCGCACATCGCCCTGGTCAGCGGCGACTTCGACGTCCTGCTGCTGGTGCACACCCCGGACAACCGCACCCTGCGGGAGCTGGTGCTCACCCGGCTCCAGTCCATCCCGGAGGTGCTCTCCACCCGCACCCTGCTGGTCTTCGAGGAGACCGACCTCGACCCGGACCCGAACCACCGCCCCTGACGGGCCCACCGGGCCCACAAAGCCCCCAGTCCCCCAGGCCCCCACTCCCCCAAGGGGGCAGGGGGGTGGGGGGTACGGGGGCCCCGGCCCCCCCCTCAGCGGGCCGTCCGCAGCCCTCCGAAGGCCATCCGCACCACGGTCTCCGCGAGCTGCTCCCGCTCCGCCGGGGCGTCCGGATGCGGCCGGTACCACTCCACCAGCGAGTTGATCATGCCGAAGAGCAGCCGGGTCGCCAGCCGGATGTCCAGATCCGCCCGCAGGTCGCCGTCGGCCGCCGCGGCCTTCAGGAGCTCGGCCACCCGGTGGTCGAACTCCCGGCGGCGCTCCATCGCCCACCGCTCGGTCGACGTGTTGCCCCGCACCCGCAGCAGCAGCGTCACGTACGGGAGCTCCGCGATCAGCACCTCCACCGTGCGCCGGGTCACGTACTCGACCCGCTCCACGGCCCGCCCCCGGCCCGCGCCGGGCTCGTCGAGGACCGCGAAGAGCCCGTCGAGCGCCCGGCTGACCGCGCGCCGCAGCAGCTCCTCCTTGCCCGCCACGTGGTGGTAGATCGAGGACTTCGAGATCCCGGCCGCCTTGGACAGGTGCTCCATGGACGTGCCGTCGTAGCCGCGCTCGTTGAAGACCCGCACGGCGACCGAGAGCAGCGTGTCGGGGGTGTACGTGTCGCGTCGCGCGGTGGTCATCGGCTCTCCTCCGCCTCTGCGGCCTGTTCGTCGGAACCGCGCCGCGCGAGGGCGAGCGACGGCGCGTAGCGACCGGTGGGGTAGCGCTCGTGGAGCGCGCCGAGCAGCGCGGCCAGCCGCCGGTGGCCCGCCTTCGCCGCCCACTCCAGGGGCCCGGCCGGGTAGTTGACGCCGAGCCGCATCGCGGTGTCGACGTCCTCGGCGGAGGCGACGCCCCGGTCGACCGCGTCGGCGGCCAGGTCGGCCAGCATGGCGACCGTACGGGCGACGATCATGCCCGGCACGTCGCCGATCACGGAGACCTTCTTGCCGAGCGCCTGGAAGAGCCCGACGGCCTCCTCCAGGGTCTCGGAAGCGGTCCGCGCGCCGGCCGACAGCACGATCCGGTCCGCCGAGGCGTAGTCGAGGGCGAGGTCGAAGCGGACGACCGTCCCGCCCGGGTGCTCGAACGAGGTCTTCCCGTCGGCCAGGACGAGCCGCCCGCCGCCGGGCAGGGCGATGTGGCCGTCGGCCCCGCCGCGCTCGCGCCGGACCTCGATCCCGGCCCCCTCGAAGAGCTCCGCCAGCACCCGCGCGGGCCCCAGGTCGCCGTGGACGGTGACCGCCGCGGGCGCCTTCGCCGGCGGCGCGGTGTGCGGCTCGGGGCGCGCGGCACCCTCCCCGTAAGGGAACCAGCCGTGCCCCGACTTGCGGCCGAGCCGCCCCGACTCGACCAGCCGCCGCTGCGCGAGCGACGGGGTGAACTTGGGGTCCTGGAAGAAGGACTCCCAGACGGACCGGGTCACGGCCTCGTTGACGTCCTGGCCGATCAGGTCGGTCAGCTCGAAGGGGCCCATCCGGAAGCCGCCGGACCCGCGCAGCGCAGCGTCGATGGTGGCGGGGTCGGCCGCGCCCTCCTCGTGGACGCGCAGCGCCTCCGCGTAGAAGGGGCGGGCGATCCGGTTCACGATGAAACCGGGGGTGTCGGCGCAGCGCACCGGCGTCTTGCCCCAGCGCTTCGCCGTCTCGTACGCGCGCGTGGCGGCGGCCGGGTCCGTGGCGGCGCCGCTGACGATCTCGACCAGCGGCAGCAGCGGGGCGGGGTTGAAGAAGTGCATCCCGACGAAGCGCCCGGGCAGCCGCAGGGCGCCCGCGATGGCGGTGACGGAGAGGGAGGAGGTGTTGGTGGCGAGCACGGTGTCCGCGCCGACGATCCCCTCCAGCTCGGCGAAGAGGCCCTGCTTGACGTCCAGGCGCTCGACGATGGCCTCCACGACCAGGGCGGCGTCGGCCAGCCCCGCGAGCGCGCCCGCGGCGTGCAGGCGGGCGACGGCCGCGTCCCGCTCTCCCGCGGCGAGCCGGCCCTTCGCCACCAGCCGGTCCAGGCGCCCGGCGACGGCCGCCACGGCCTCCCCGGCGCGGCCGGGGACGCTGTCGTACAGGCGGACGGGGTGGCCCGCGAGGAGGGCGACCTGGGCGATGCCCTGGCCCATGGTGCCCGTTCCGACGACGGCGACGGCGCGGCCCGGACCGACGGGCCCGGATCCGTCGGCCGACACCGCGTCGCTCCCCCGGACGGTCGTGTTGGCGGTCATAGGAGTGATCCTCCCCGATGGGTTTTCCACAGGATCGACGGACCCCCTTGTCCCGACCGATCGTTCGGTTACTCTAACTCCGTATGCCTGCCCCTGCCCAGCTCATTGAGGAGTTGCGCCCATGGCCGCCGCTCAGCTGACCACCGACCGTCTGGCCGACAAGCACCGGTCCACCCTCGATCAGGCCCTCGCCACCATCCGCACGCGCGCGTACTGGTCCCCCTACCCGGAGCACCCCAAGGCGTACGGGGAGGACGGCTCGCTCGACGCGGCCGCCGGGCTCGGCGCCTACCAGGCCCTGCTGGACACCCGCTTCGAGCTCGACCAGCCCGGCACCGACGACTGGACCGGCGCGGAGGTCTCGCCGTACGGGCCGGCCCTCGGCATCACGTATCCGCACGCGGACATCGATGTCCTGCTGCCCGCGATGCGCGCCGGCATGGGCGCCTGGCGCGACGCCGGCCCCGAGACCCGCGCCCTGGTCTGCCTGGAGATCCTGGCCCGGATCTCCGCCCGCACCCACGAGTTCGCGCACGCCGTCATGCACACCAGCGGCCAGGCCTTCATGATGGCGTTCCAGGCCGGCGGCCCGCACGCCCAGGACCGCGGCCTGGAGGCCGTGGCGTACGCGTACGAGGAGCAGACCCGCACCCCCGCGGGCCGCGCCGACTGGTCGAAGCCGCAGGGCAAGCGCGACCCCCTGGAGCTGTCCAAGGAGTTCACCCCGGTCGCCCGCGGCATCGCGCTCATGATCGGCTGCAACACCTTCCCGACGTGGAACGGCTATCCGGGCCTGTTCGCCTCCCTGGCCACGGGCAACCCGGTCCTGGTCAAGCCGCACCCCCGTGCGGTCCTCCCGCTGGCCCTCACGGTCCGGGTCGCCCGCGAGGTCCTCGCCGAGGCCGGCTTCGACCCGAACCTGGTGGCGCTCGCCGCCGAGCGCCCCGGCGAGGGCATCGCCAAGACGCTCGCCGTCCGCCCCGAGATCCGCATCATCGACTACACGGGCTCGACCGCCTTCGGCGACTGGCTGGAGGCCAACGCCCGCCAGGCGCAGGTCTACACGGAGAAGGCCGGGGTCAACACGGTGGTCGTCGACTCCACCGACGACTACAAGGGCATGCTGTCCAACCTGGCGTTCTCGCTGTCCCTGTACAGCGGCCAGATGTGCACCACCCCGCAGAATCTGCTGATCCCCCGCGAGGGCGTCACCACCGACCAGGGCCCGAAGTCGTACGACGAGGTCGTCGCCGACCTCGCGGGCGCGGTCGGCGGCCTGCTCGGCGACGACGCGCGGGCGAACGCGCTGCTCGGCGCCCTGGTCAACCCGGACGTGAAGGCGCGCCTGGAGGCCGCGGCGGGCCTGGGCGAGGTCGCGCTGGCCTCGCGCGAGGTGGCGAACCCGGACTTCCCCGAGGCCGTCGTGCGCACCCCCGTCATCGTGAAGCTGGACGGCTCCAAGCCGGACGCGGAGGCGGCGTACTTCTCCGAGTGCTTCGGCCCGGTCTCCTTCGCCGTCTCGGTCGACTCGACCGCCGACGCGCTGGAGCTGCTGCGGCGCACGGTCCGCGAGAAGGGCGCGATGACGGTCGGCGCGTACACGACCTCGGCCGAGACCGAGCGGGCCGTCGAGGAGGTCTGCCTGGAGGAGTCGGCGCAGCTCTCGCTGAACCTGACGGGCGGCGTCTATGTGAACCAGACGGCGGCGTTCTCCGACTTCCACGGCTCCGGCGGCAACCCGGCGGCGAACGCGGCGCTGTGCGACGGCGCCTTCGTCTCCAACCGCTTCCGCGTGGTGGAGGTCCGCCGCCAGGCGTGACCGACGGGCCGGCCCGGCCCGCCCGGCCGACGGGTCGGGCGGTCCGGTCCCGCCGACCGGCCGACCCGACCCGGCCGTCTCAGCCGTCTCAGCCGTCGATGACCGCGTACCGCTGCACCCACGCGTGCATGGCGACCGCGGCCGCCGCCCCCGCGTTGATGGAGCGGGTGGAGCCGAACTGGGCGATCGAGCAGACCATCGCCGCGTGCTTCCGGGCCTCCTCGGTGAGGCCCGGACCCTCCTGGCCGAACAGCAGCACGCAGCGGCGCGGCAGCACGGTCCGCTCCAGCGGCACCGAGCCCGGGAGGTTGTCGATGCCGATGATCGGCAGGTTCTCGGCCGCCGCCCAGGCCGTCAGCGACTCGGTGTCCGGGTGGTGGCGCACGTGCTGGTAGCGGTCGGTGACCATGGCGCCGCGCCGGTTCCAGCGCCGCCGCCCCACGATGTGGATCTCCTTGGCGAGGAAGGCGTTGGCGGTCCGCACCACGGACCCGATGTTGAAGTCGTGGCCCCAGTTCTCCACGGCCACGTGGAAGTCGTGGCGGCGGGTGTCGAGGTCCTCGACGATCGCCTCCCGCGTCCAGTAGCGGTAGCGGTCGACGACGTTGCGCCGGTCACCGCCGGCCAGCAGCTCGGGGTCGTAGCGCCCGCCCCGCGGCCAGGGCTCCGGGTGCGGCCCGACGCCGACCTCGGGGGCGAAGCCCTCGTCGTACTGGACCGGCTCGTTCTGCTGTTCCTCGGCGCTGCTCACCCGACGAGGGTACGGGGAGGCGGCACGGGCACCGGCTCCGAGGACGGCCGCCCCCTCCGCAGCAGCCGGTCCCGGCCGCGCGCCGCCCGCGCGCCCAGCCAGACCAGGAACGCCGTGGGCAGGAACACCGCGTCGGCGGAGATCATCGCGAGCGAGAAGAAGGGCAGCCCCAGCAGGAGGGCGATGCCCGTGTGCTCCAGCATCATCACCGCGAGCAGGACGTTCTTGACCTTGCGGTGGAAGAGCGTGAAGGGGAAGGCGACCTGGACGATCACCGTGCCGTAGGTCAGCAGCAGCACCATCAGGCCGCTGGAGCCCAGCAGGTCGGAGAGCGCGGGCCAGGGGGAGAAGTAGTCGAGCTTGAGCGGGTAGTACAGCGCCGTGCCGTCCTGCCAGCGCGAGCCCTGCACCTTGTACCAGCCCGCCGTCGCGTAGATCAGGCAGACCTCGGCCATGATCACGACGAGGGCGGCGTTGTGGGTGAGGTTGGCGATCACGTCGAGCAGGGTGCGCGGCTCGTCGGCGGCGTAGCGGCACACCAGCCACCACAGCCCCTGCCCCAGCCACAGCACCCACATCAGCACCACGAGCCACCATTCGCCGGTGACGTCGGAGAACCAGGTGGCGCCCATCAGGAGCGTGCCGAGCACCGTCCACAGCAGGGGCCCCACGAGGTCCCGCTCCGGTGCGTCCCCGGCGCCGTCCCGCGCGCGCCGCGCCGCCCGGCGGGCGTCGAGCGACCAGACCCGGCCGCAGCGGGTGAGGACGAGGTAGAGCGCCATGATGTGGACGACGTTGTCGCCGCCGTCGCCCATGAAGATGGACCGGTTCTGCAGGGACAGCACGCCGGCCATGAAGACGACGGACACGGCCCGGGTGTGCCAGCCGAGCAACAGCAGCACGGAGGAGAGCACCGCGAGCCCGTAGACGACCTCGAACCACAGCCGCCCGTCCGACCACAGCAGGGCGGTGAAGGCGTGGTTGTCGGCGACCAGCCGACGGCCCATCTCCCAGGACCAGGGGCCGTCGGGCCCGTACAGCTCCAGCCGGTGCGGCCACTCGCGCAGCAGGAACAGCAGCCAGGTCAGGGAGAAGCCGATCCGGACGATCGCCGTCTGGTACGGGCCGAGGGCCTCGGCCGTGACCTTCTGGACGCCCCGGGCGAGCCGCCGTTCGAAGGGGACACGGGGCTGCGCGGGCGCAGCGGGGGTGGGGCTCATCGGCCCGCCTCCGTACGGTCGGCATCGGTGATCCGCCACCACGGGTAGCTGCGGAAGGACGGCTCGGTGCCGTTCTTCTCGCCGCTCCACGAGGGCGACGGGACGGGGCGGGTCACGGAGCGCAGCTGGACCTTCTCGACCGTGCCGCCGAGCCGCTGCCCGTCGAGGCGCAGCATCACGATCCGCCGCATGTAGCTCTCGGAGAGCTCGCCGCGCGTCCCGTTGGCCCGGTGGTCGTCGGTGTGGGTGTTCAGATAGAAGTCCCAGGCCCGGCGGAGCTCGTTCTGCTCGGTGTGGCTCGGCAGCAGGCTGCCGCGGATGGCCGCCGCGTCCTGGGCCGTGAGGTCGATCCAGCCGGTCGTCCGGCGCCCGCCGTCGCCGTTCACCTGGGCGCGGACCTGGACGCCGATGTTCTGCTGGAGGGGGTTGGGGGCGAAGAGCTTCCAGTTCTGCTCGAACTCGGGGTAGATCCAGTCGTCGACGGCCTCGCCGTGCTGCTTGGTCAGCGTGTTCGACGGGGCGACGTGCAGGAACACCATCGCGAGGTGCACACAGGCGAAGACGCCGAGCACGGCGAGCGCGACGGCGGCGGCCACCTGGTACGGCAGGGAGAGAGCCGCGATGCCGGCCACCGGGCGGGGGGCGGAGGGGCCCCCGGGTCCTTGGGCCGGGGGCTCGTCGCCCTGCCCGGCCGGGGACTCGTCCCCGTGCCCGGCCGACGGCCCGTCCGCCCGCCCTCCGGCCTGCGCGGACGACGGCCCGTCCGCCTGCCCGGCCGCCCCGCCAGGGTCCTCGCGCACGCCCCCGTCGTCGTACGAGTCCATCGCGCCCCGCTCCCGATCGGCCCAAGCACTTATCCACAGAGGTTGACACCATACGGGCCGCCGAACGACCATTGAAGTCATTCAACCGAACGATCGGTCGGTAGGGGGTCCGATGACCGCAGGCACGGCAGAGACGACAGCGACACCGGCGATGACGGAGGCGACGACGCAGGCCGCCCTCGAAGCGGTGTTCGACGCCGCCGTCGCCGCCGACGAGCGCATCGAGCCCCGCGACTGGATGCCCGAGGCCTACCGCGCGGGCCTGGTCCGCCAGATCGCCCAGCACGCCCACTCCGAGATCATCGGCATGCAGCCCGAGGCCAACTGGATCACCCGCGCCCCCTCCCTGCGGCGCAAGGCCATCCTCATGGCCAAGGTCCAGGACGAGGCGGGCCACGGCCTCTACCTCTACAGCGCCGCCGAGACCCTCGGGACCAGCCGCGACGAGCTCCTCGACAAGCTCCACTCCGGCCGCCAGAAGTACTCGTCGATCTTCAACTACCCCACGCTGACCTGGGCCGACGTCGGCGCGATCGGCTGGCTGGTGGACGGCGCCGCCATCACCAACCAGGTCCCCCTCTGCCGCTGCTCCTACGGCCCGTACGCCCGCGCGATGGTCCGCGTCTGCAAGGAGGAGTCCTTCCACCAGCGCCAGGGGTACGAGGCCCTCCTCGCCCTCTCCCGCGGCACCGAGGCCCAGCACGCCATGGCCCAGGACGCCGTCGACCGCTGGTGGTGGCCCTCGCTGATGATGTTCGGCCCGCCGGACGACGAATCCACCCACTCCGCCCAGGCCATGGCGTGGAAGATCAAGCGCCACTCCAACGACGAGCTGCGCCAGCGCTTCGTCGACATCGCCGTCCCGCAGGCCGAATCCCTCGGCCTCACCCTCCCCGACCCCGACCTGAAGTGGAACGAGGAGCGCGGGCACTACGACTTCGGCCCCATCGACTGGGCCGAGTTCTGGGACGTCCTCAAGGGCAACGGCCCGTGCAACGAGCAGCGCCTCGCCAAGCGCCGCCAGGCACACGAGGACGGCGCCTGGGTCAGGGACGCCGCGGCGGCCTACGCCGCCAAGCACACCGCGACGCACACCGCGGCGCAGCACACGGACGGGGAGGCACGGGCATGACCACCGACGGATGGCCGCTGTGGGAGGTGTTCGTGCGCTCGCGCCGCGGACTGTCCCACACCCACGCCGGCAGCCTCCACGCCCCGGACGCCGAAATGGCCCTGCGCAACGCGCGCGACCTCTACACCCGCCGCAGCGAGGGCGTGTCGATCTGGGTCGTCCCCTCGGCCGACATCACCGCCTCCTCCCCCGACGAGAAGGACCCCTTCTTCGAACCCTCGGCGGACAAGCCCTACCGGCACCCCACCTTCTACGAGATCCCGGACGGGGTGAAGCACCTGTGAGCACCCGGCCCACCGCACCGGCCGCCGCCCCCGCCGCCCTCGCCCTGGGCGACGACGCCCTCGTCCTCGCCCAGCGCCTCGGCGAATGGGCGGGCAACGCGCCCGTCCTCGAAGAAGAGGTCGCCCTCGCCAACATCGCGCTCGACCTCCTCGGCCAGGCCCGCATCCTGCTCTCCCTCGTAGGCGACGAGGACGAGCTGGCCTACCTCCGCGAAGAGCGCGCCTTCCGCAACTGCCAGCTCGTCGAACAGCCCAACGGCGACTTCGCCCACACCATCGTCCGTCAGCTCTACTTCTCCACCTACCAGCGCCTCCTCTACGCCGCCCTCGCCACCGGCGAGAGCCCCCTCGCCGGCCTCGCCGCCAAGGCCGTCAAGGAGGTCGCCTACCACCAGGACCACGCCGAGCACTGGACCCTGCGCCTCGGCGACGGCACCGAGGAGAGCCACCGGCGCGCCCAGCACGCCTGCGACGCCCTCTGGCGCTACACCGGCGAACTGTTCCAGCCCCTCGACGGCCTCGGCCTGGACCCCACCGCCGTCGCCGCCCTGGAGAGCGACTGGCTCGACTCCGTCACCGCCGTCCTCCAGCGGGCCACCCTCACCGTCCCCACCGGCCCGCGCACCGGAGCCTGGAAGGCCGGAGCCGGCCGCGAGGGCCTGCACACCGAATCCTTCGGCCGGATGCTCGCCGAGATGCAGCACCTGCACCGCAGCCACCCGGGGGCGACATGGTGACCGCCGCCCCCACCGCCCTCGAAGCCGAGCTGGCCCGCGTCGCCGGCGCCGTCCCCGACCCCGAGCTGCCCGTCCTCACCCTCGCCGAACTCGGCGTCGTCCGAGGCGTCCACGTCCTCGGCCCCGGCCGCGTGCAGGTCAAGCTCACCCCCACCTACACCGGCTGCCCGGCGATCGAGGCGATGTCCGCCGACATCGAACACGCCCTCCACACCCACGGAATGCCCGACGTCACCGTCGTCACCGTCCTCAGCCCCGCCTGGTCCACCGACGACATCACCGACGAAGGCCGCCGCAAACTCACCGAGTTCGGCATCGCCCCGCCCCGCCCCCAAGGCCCCGGCGGCAGCGGCCCCGTCCCCCTCACCCTCGCGATCCGCTGCCCGAACTGCGGCTCCGCCGACACCGAGCTCCTCAGCCGCTTCTCCTCCACCGCCTGCAAGGCCCTCCGCCGCTGCACCGCCTGCCGCGAACCGTTCGACCACTTCAAGGAGTTGTAGATGCAGTCCTCAAAGACCGGACGGGCCGGCTTCCACCCGCTCCGGGTCAGCGAGGTCGAGCAGCTCACGGACGACTCCGTGGCCGTCACCTTCGCCGTCCCGCCCGAGCTGCGCGAGCACTACCGCCACACCCCCGGCCAGCACCTCGCGCTGCGCCGCAGCGGCGCCGACGGCCAGGAGATCCGCCGCACCTACTCCATCTGCGCCCCCGCCGCCCCCGAAGGCGAGCCCCCCGTCCTCCGCGTCGGCATCCGCCTCGTCGAAGGCGGCGCGTTCTCCACCTACGCCCTCAAGGAGCTCGCCGCCGGCGACACCGTCGAGGTCATGGAGCCCATGGGCCGCTTCGTCCTCGCCCCGCGCCCCGGACACTTCGCCGCCGTCGTCGGCGGCAGCGGCATCACCCCGGTCCTGTCCATGGCCGCGACCCTGCTCGCCCGGCAGCCCCAGGCCACGTTCTGCCTCGTGCGCAGCGACCGCACCGCCGCCTCCACGATGTTCCTCGACGAGGTCGCCGACCTCAAGGACCGCTACCCCGACCGCTTCCAGCTCGTCACCGTCCTCTCCCGCGAGGAACAGCAGTCCGGACTCCCCTCCGGCCGGCTCGACCACGAGCGGCTCACCACCCTGCTGCCCGCCCTGCTCCCCGTCACCGGCATCGACGGCTGGTTCCTCTGCGGCCCCTACGGCCTGATCCAGGGCGCCGAGCGGGCCCTGCGCGAGCTCGGCGTCGACCGCGGCCGCGTCCACCAGGAGATCTTCCACGTCGACGACGGCACCGCCCCCGCCCCGGCCGCCCCGGCGGACGCCCCCGCGCACGCCCGGCTGACCGCCACCCTGCACGGCCGCTCCGGCGACTGGCCCGTCCAGCGCGGCGAGTCGCTCCTGGAGACCGTGCTGCGCGCCCGGGCGGACGCCCCGTACGCCTGCAAGGGCGGCGTGTGCGGCACCTGCCGCGCCTTCCTCGTCTCCGGCGAGGTCCGCATGGACCGCAACTTCGCCCTGGAGCCCGAGGAGACCGAGGCCGGATACGTCCTGGCCTGCCAGTCCCACCCGGCGACCCCCGAGGTGGAACTCGACTTCGACCGCTGACCGGCCGGGCAGGCCGAGCCCGCCCATTCCCTTCCGGTAGAACCTGTTCTATCTTGACGATCCGTCAGATCACAGGGCCGGAAGGGACAGGGCAGTGGACTTCACCTTCACCGAAGAACAGCACGCAGCCGTCGAGGCGGCCCGCGCCGTCTTCTCCGACGTCGCACCCGACGCCGTACCCAGCCCCGCCCTCACCCCCGGCGCGGTCGCCGACAGCCACGACCAGCCCCTCTGGGCCCGACTCGCCACCGCCGACCTCCTCGGCCTCCTCCTCGACCCCGCACACGGCGGCGCCGGACTCGACGCCATAGCCCTCTGCCTGGTCCTCCGCGAATCCGCCCGCGTCCTCGCCCGCGTCCCCCTGCTGGAAACCACCGCGGTCGCCCTCACCATCCAGCGGTACGCCCCCGCCGACACCGCCGCCGCACTGCTCCCCCAGGTCACCCGCGGCGCACTCGTCCTCACCGCGGCAGCCCACGGCGACACCGGCCACGACCCGGCCCCCCTCGCCGTCACCGCACACCACGACACCACCGGCTGGACCCTCGACGGCCACACCGGCCACGTCCCCTGGGCCCACCACGCCGACCGCATCGCCGTCCCCGCGCACACCCCCGACGGCCGCACCGTCCTCGCCCTGATCCCCCGCACCCACCAGGGCCTCGACCTCACCGACCAGTACGGCACCCACGGCGAACTCCTCGCCGACCTCCACCTCGACGGCGTCCGCCTCGGCCCCGCCGACGTCATCGACACCGAGGGCGCCTGGGAACACCTCCGCGACCACCTCGCCACCGGAACCTGCGCCCTCGCCCTCGGCCTCGGCGAACAGGTCCTCACGATGACCAGCCAGTACACCGGCAAGAGGGAACAGTTCGGCCACCCCGTGGCCACCTTCCAGGCCGTCGCCGTCCAGGCCGCCGACCGCTACATCGACCTACGCGCCATGGAGGCCACCCTCTGGCAGGCCGCCTGGCGCCTCACCACCGACGCCGGCGGACCGCTGCCCACCGGCGGGGACATCGCCGTCGCCAAGATCTGGGCCTCCGAAGGCGTACGCCGCGTCGTCCAGACCGCCCAGCACCTCCACGGCGGCTTCGGCGCCGACACCGACTACCCCCTGCACCGCTTCCACGCCTGGGCCAAACACCTCGAACTCGTCCTCGGCCCCGCGGCGGCCCACGAGGAGGAACTGGGCGACCTCATCGCCGCCCACCCCCTCGCCTGACCTACAGCACGTACGCGGGGCTCCCGCCGTCCGCGACCATCGGGCGCCCCGCACCCTCCCAGGCCAGCATCCCGCCGTCCACGTTCACCGCGTCGATGCCCTGCTGCACCAGATACTGCGTGACCTGCGCCGAACGGCCACCCACCCGGCACATCACGAACGCCCGCCGCCCCTCGGCCACGGCCTCCGTCACCTCACCGAAGCGCGCCACGAAACCGCTCATCGGCACGTGCAGCGCACCCTCGACATGACCGGCCGCCCACTCGTCGTCCTCACGGACGTCCAGCACCAGGGCATCGGCCGGCACGGAGGCGGCGTCCACCGACGGCAGCGGGGCGAAATTCATGGAACAGGCCTTCCTTCTCACACAGCGGGGGCACCCGACGGAAGCGGACGCCGAACCATCGAAACCTACTGCACCGGCCCCGCCAGCAGGGCGAGCTCCGCCTCACGCTCCGACACCTGCGCCAGCAGCTGCTCGGCGATCTCCTCCAGCAGCCGGTCCGGATCGTCCGGGGCCATCCGCAGCATCGCCCCGATCGCACTGTCCTCCAGCTCCCGGGCAGCCGACGACAGCATCTCCTTACGGTCCGCCAGCCACTCCAGCCGCGCGTACAGCTCCTCGCTCTCGCTGAGCCGCTGCTCCGCCACCGGCCCCGCCGCCCACTCCTCGGACAACTCCCGCAGCAGCGCCTCGTCCCCACGGGCGTAGGCCGCGTTCACCCGCGTGATGAACTCCTCGCGCCGCCGCCGCTCGCCCTCCTCCCGGGCCAGGTCCGGATGCGCCTGCCGCGCCAGCTCCCGGTACAGCTTGCGCACCTCGTCGGACGGCCGCACCCGCTTCGGCGGCTGGACCGGCCGGTCCGTCAGCATCGCCGCCGCCTCCGCCGAGAGCCCGTCGGAGTCCACCCAGTCGTGGAACAGCTCCTCGACACCCGGCATCGGCATGACCGCGGCCCGCGCCTCCCGCGCCCGCCGCAGATCCTCCGGATCACCGCTCCGCGCCGCCCGCGCCTCCGCGATCCGCGCGTCCAGCTCGTCGAGCCGCGCGTACATCGGACCGAGCCGCTGGTGGTGCAGCCGGGAGAAGTTCTCCACCTCGACCCGGAAGGTCTCGACGGCGATCTCGAACTCGATCAGCGCCTGCTCGGCCACCCGAACAGCCTGCTCCAACCGAGCCTCGGGCCGCTCATCCCCGGACCCGCCACCCACGCCCTGGTCCACGCTCACGTCCACGCCCGTCCACGTCCTCGTTCCGGCTCGACCCACCAAGCCTACGGTCCTCCCGGGGAGGGGGGCTCCCCCTCCCTCCCCCTCCCCCCACCCCGCCCATCAGCCCCCACCCCACCCCACCCCACCTCACACCACCCGCCCCGCCCCACCCAGCCCCACCGCGAAGGCAGAACGTCAGACGCCCAGCTCCGCCGCTATGCGCCCGGTGCGGATCGCCGACAGCAGGTCCTCGTGGTCCGCGGTGGTGCGGTCCGCGTAGGTGACGGCGAAGGCCGCGACGGCCTCGTCGAGCTCTTCGTTCTTGCCGCAGTAGCCGGCGATCAGCCGCGGGTCCGCGCTGTGGGCGTGGGCCCGGGCGAGCAGGGCGCCGGTCATGCGCCCGTAGTCGTCGACCTGCTCGGCGGTCAGGGCGCCCGGGTCCACGCTGCCCTTGCGGTTACGGAACTGGCGCACCTGGTACGGCCGCCCCTCCACGGTCGTCCAGCCGAGCAGGATGTCGCTCACGACCTGCATCCGCTTCTGCCCCAGCACCACCCGCCGGCCCTCGTGGGCCTCGTCCGGGACGGTGAAGCCGGCCGCCGGAAGGTACGGCAGCAGCGCCGAGGGGCGGGCCTCCTTGACCTGGAGGACCAGCGGCTCGCCCCGGTGGTCGAGGAGCAGCACCACGTAGGACCGGGTGCCGACGCTGCCGGTGCCGACCACGCGGAAGGCCACGTCATGGACCGCGTACCGCGCGAGGAGCGGCAGCCGGTCCTCGGAGACGGTCTCCACGTACTCGCCGAGGGCCGCGGCCACCGCCGCCGCCTCCCGGTCCGGGACCCGGCGCAGCACGGGCGGCGCGTCGACGAAGCGTCTGCCGCCGCCCTCCTCGTCGGGGACGGCCTCGGTGGAGCGGGTGGCGAACCGGGCGCTGGTGTTGTTGCGGGCCTTCGCCGAGACCCGCTCCAGGGTGCCTATGAGGTCGCGGGCGTCGGTGTGGGAGACGAGCTCTTCGTCCGCTATGGCGTTCCAGGCGTCGAGCGCGGGGAGCCGGGCCAGCAGGCGCATGGTGCGGCGGTAGGCGCCGACGGTGTCGAAGGCGGCGGCCCGGCACATCTCCTCGTCGGCGCCCACCTCGCGCCCGGCGAGCACGAGGGAGGTGGCGAGCCGCTTGAGGTCCCACTCCCAGGGGCCCACGACGGTCTCGTCGAAGTCGTTGAGGTCGATGACGAGGCGTCCTCGGGCGTCGCCGTAGAGGCCGAAGTTGGCGGCGTGCGCGTCCCCGCAGAGCTGGGCGGCTATGCCGGTGACGGGGGTGCCGACGAGGTCGTGGGCCATGAGCCCGGCGGAGCCGCGCAGGAAGGCGAAGGGGCTGGCCGCCATCCTGCCCACCCGTATCGGTGCGAGCGCCGCGACCCGCCCCCGGCTGGACTCCTCCACGGCGGCGACGGCGTCGGGGCGTCCGGCGGCGAGGACGAGCGTGCTGTGGGAGGCCCGGGGGACGCCGGTCCGCAGCTCCTTGCCACGCTCTTTGGCGGAGGCCGCGGGGGCGGCGGAGGCGGCTCCGCCGGTCCCGGCTTCGGGGCGCCGGGCGAATCCGGGCACGTGCGGGATGCGTCCCGCGCCGTGCGTCGTGCGTGCGCGCTGCCCCGGAACCGCTGTCCTGATCTCGTCCATGGGACGGCCTCCCCCGACTCTCGCCTGCCTGGCTGCCAACATCAACTTCGTCGACTGGGCACGACGGTACAGCCGGGGCCACCAGGCCGTCTTCCCCTGTGGATAACGCCCTGTGGACAACTCTTCACCCCCGACATCGGAGGACACGACAACACCGTTCCGGCCGCGCCCAGGCGCCCTTGCCCCCTCGGCTCACGGGTCCGGTCAGACCACTACGGCCTCCTCCATCTCCTCCTCCGACTCCTCCGCCGACTTCTCCGCCGACTTCTCCGCCGACTTCTCCGCCTCTTCCCTCGTCGCCTTCTCCTGCTCCCGCCCGCTCGCCCGCCCCGCGGGGGTCTGGCCGGCACCTGTCGACATCGCGCGCCGGGCCTCGGTCCGGGCGGCGAGGGCCGTGAGGAGGACGCCGGCGAGGAACCAGAGGGCGAGGACGAGGACGTCGCGGCCGAGGCCCTGGCCGTCGAGGTAGACGTGGCCCCGGACGCCCTCGACGAAGCCGGCGCCGTTCCAGAAGGCGTGGAGCGAGCCGAAGAGACCGGGCTGGAGCTCGGGGCGGAAGATGCCGCCGGAGCTGGTGAAGTTGAGCATCACGAACAGGACCATCACGCCGAGTGTGGTCCAGCGCTTGAGGTAGGTGTGCAGGCCGATGCCGATCAGGAGGATGCCCGCGCTGTACAGCCAGGCCAGGGCCCACACTCCGGCGAGTCCTTGGTCGACGAGGTGGAATAGCGGGCCGGCGAAGAGCGCGCCGATGAGGCTGACGACGAGGGAGGTCGCGGCGGCGAGCAGGGCCCGGATCCGCATGGGCAGGACGGCTCCGGCGCCGCCGATGACGGCGACGGAGGCGTACGAGCCGATGCTGAGGGCGACGAGCAGGAAGAAGACGCCCTGCCCGGTGGGGTCGCCGGACGAGACGGGGACGACGTCGGTGACCTTCAGGGGTGCGCCCTGGGCGGCGGCGACCTTGGTGAAGACCTTCTCGACGGCCTTGGCGCTGGTGTCGGAGGAGGCGGAGGCGACGAGGAGTTCGGGGCCTGCGGCCTGGGCGCCGGGGTGCCCGTCGCCGGGGAGGTAGGCGCCGAAGCTGGACCTGTCGCGGAGGTGGGCGGTGGCGGTGGCGCGGTCGGGGACGGTGCGGACGTCGAGGGCGCCGGCGCCCTGGTCGTGGAGGGTCTGGGCGAGGACCTGGGCGCGCGGTCCGGAGCCGACGACGTCGACGCGCAGGTCGTGGGGTGCGGGGGCGTGGAAGGCACCCAGGTAGGCGAGGCCCATGCCGAGGCACATCAGCAGGGGGGTGAGCAGATGCCCGAGGACGTGGCGCAACGCTCCCTTGGTGGTCGTTCCCGCGGACACGAAACCTCCATGGTTGGCTTTTACAACTAAATAACTGTTGTACTATACAACTGAAAGATCGGGCCGGGCCACGGGGGTCCACGGCGACAGGGAACACACATGAGCGACGGCGCGCGGGACACCGCCCTCGACACCATCGAACGGGAGCTGACCGCCTTCGCCCGCCGGGCGCGGGCCGCGGCGGCCCGCCTCCACCCGGAGCTGCCGCTGGTCTCCTACACGCTCCTCGCCCACATCGACAACCAGCAGGGCTGCCGGGCCACGGACCTCGCCGCGCACTACCTGCTGGACAAGTCGACGGTCAGCCGCCAGGTCGGCACGCTGGAGAAGCTGGGCCTGGTCGAGCGGCGCCCCGATCCGGACGACCACCGGGTCCAGGTGCTCCACCCCACCGAGAAGGGCACCGGGCTCCTCTCCTCCACCCTTGCCAGCCGCCAGGCGGTCTTCGAGGAGCGCCTCAAGGACTGGTCGGCCGAGGACCTCTCCCGCTTCGCCGCCTACCTCCTCCGCTACAACGCGGCGGGCGCCCCGGGCTTCCCGGGCACCGAGGGCTGAGTCAGAGGCCCGCGTCCCGGGCCAGCAGGGCCGCCTGGACCCGGTTCTCGCAGCCCAGCTTGGCCAGGATGCGGCTCACGTACGTCTTCACCGTCGCCTCGCTCATGTGCAGCCGTCGGCCCGCGTCCGCGTTGGACAGACCCTCGCCCAACAGGGCCAGCACCTCCCGCTCCCGTTCGCTGAGCGCCGTGAGCCGGGTCCGTGCCTGCTCCGCCCGTGACGCCTCCCGCCCGGAGGCCAGCTGCTCGACCACGTGGCGGGTCGCGGCGGGGGAGAGATACGCGTCCCCCGCCGCCGCGGCCCGCACGGCGCGGATGAGCTCGGCCGGCGCGGTGTCCTTGAGCAGGAAACCCGCGCCGCCGTGCTCCAGGGCCCGCAGGACGTTGTCCCGCTCGCCGAACGTCGTCAGCACGATGACCCGTGTCGACGGCGCCGCCCGGCGCAGCTCCGGCAGGGCGGAGAGCCCGTCGAGGACCGGCATCTGGATGTCGAGCAGCAGGACGTCGGCGGCGTGCGCCCGGGCCAGGTCGACCGCCTCCCGGCCGTTCGCCGCCTCGGCGACGACCTCGATCTCCGGGTCCGAGGTGAGGATCATCCTGATCCCTGCCCTGATCAGGGGTTCGTCATCGGCGATCACGATCCTGATCTGCTGGCGCCCTGCCACAGCCACTCCCCAACGGCTCGCGCCCCGACTCCCGCGTCGGCGCCGCGCCGGTCCCGTCTAGCGCACGACCTCGTACGACTTCTTCTCGATCAGCTTGCCGTCCTTGAAGCAGAACCGGAAAACAGGCTCGCTCTGCGAGCTCTCCCCGGTCTCCGAGCTCATCAGCACCAGGCACGAGGAACCCTCCGGCTCCTTGGGGCCCTTGCCGTGCAGACCGGTGGTGGCGATGGTGTCACCCGAAGGAAGCCGCTCGCGGACCTCCTGCTCGCTCTGCCCGACCTTGACGGCGTCGTACGCGCCCGGCCCGATCATCCCGTCCTGCATCGAACCCATCAGGAAGTAGAGGCCGAAGGCGCCCGCCACCAGCAGCAGCACCAGGGACGCGAAGGCGATCCCGCACCCGATCGCTATCCCTCCGCCCGTGCTCCTGCCCCTGCCCGCGCGCATCGCCATCGCCCACTCCCGTTCGGTCACCGTCCAGTCGGGCTTTCCGACCGCGGTCCGCCCACCGTCCCGCGGGCGGAGCCGTCGTGACTGCTGCCGGAAGTCGTCGGCCGCGTCGACGAAAGGATCGGCGGGAACGCCGCCCGGCGGGACCCCGTGCGCCGTGGCGCCCAGGTGGAGGGCCGCCGTCACCGGGTCCGGCTCGACGTACGGGGTAGCCTCGACCGCCCCGTACGGCAGGACGCCCGCGACGCGGAAGCCGCCGCCGTCCGCCGGGCCCGCGTGGACGATGCCGCCGACCAGCCGGGCCCGCTCGTGCAGCCCGGTGAGGCCCTGTCCGCCGCTGACGACGTCGGTCGGCTCGGCCGTCGCCCGCTCGTTGAGGACCTCGACGACGAACGCGTCCGGCTCGTAGCGCACTTCGACGCAGATGGCAGCCCCCGGCGCGTACTTGTACGCGTTCGTCAGGCCCTCCTGGACGATCCTGTACGCGGCGTGGTCGACGGCCGGTGCCAGCGGCCGGGTCTCGCCGTGCCGGGCCAGCTCGATGGCGGTCCCGGCCGAACGGGCCGCGGCCACCAGCCCCTCGATGCCCGCGGTGCCGCGCGCCGCCCGGCCCGTCTCGTCCCCGGGCCGCGTCAGCGCGACGCCCCCGCCCTCGTCGGGTGCCTCCACCCCGTCCCGCAGGATGCCGACGACCTCGCGCAGCTCGTGCATGGCGTCCACCGACGCGTTCCGCAGGACGCCGACGACCTCGCGCTGGCGGTCGGTCAGGTTCGGGTCGACCTCCAGGGCGCCCGTGTGCACCGATATCAGGGCGAGTTGGTGGCCCAGGCTGTCGTGCATGTCCTGCGCGATGCGCTGCCGCTCGCGCAGCCGCGCCTGCCCGGCGACCATCGCCCGCTCCCTGATCAGCTGCGCGTTGCGCTGCTGCAGGGCGTGCAGCAGGGTGCGCCGCTGGGTCCAGTAACGGTGCGCGAGGCCCGGGGCGAGCGTGGTCGCGAAGAAGTAGAGCGTGGTGATGAAGGAGAGCGTGAGGATCATGCGCTCGTCCCACGCCTCGACGACCGTGCCCGCCACGTTCAGCACGTACGCCGTGGTGAACGCGGCCAGGGCCCGCCCCGCGCCCGCGATGTAGCGGCCCGCGGACCAGCCGATGAGGATCAGCAGCGCGAGGAGTCCGGGCACGAAGGGCGCGAGGAGCGACGTGACGACGAGGACGGTCGCGGGCAGCCTGCGGCGCAGCAGCGACAACGCGGCGGAGCCCAGGGCGACTCCGGCGAGCCCCCAGCCCTCGCCGGCCTGGAGCACGTCCTGCGTACCGGCGGCCAGCAGGCCCATCACGAGGGCGAGGATCACTTCGCCGGCGGTCCTGCGGCGCGACCAGTCGCCGGGCGACACGAACCATCGCCAGGCGGCGCCGGGCCACGTGCTGATCTTCGGAGGAGCTTCCACGTCCGCACGATAGGCGGCCCGCTCGTCCGCCCGCCGTCCTCTTTCGTCGCGCCCCGCACCGACGAACGTCGTTGCCCGAGCGGCCCCCGGCGGGCCCGTACCCCGACCCCGTACCCCGACCTCGGACCCCGTACCCGGACCGACCGGCAGCGGCGCCGATCCCCGGTACCAGCCCAGACCCCGACCACAACACGCGGAAGCCCCGCAGGTCTTTCGACCTGCGGGGCTTCCGTCTGGTGCGCGAGGGGGGAGTTGAACCCCCACGCCCTTTCGGGCACTGGAACCTGAATCCAGCGCGTCTGCCTATTCCGCCACCCGCGCATTGGGTGGTCTCCGAGCTTCTTGGCTTTTCGGCCCGTCCGCCTGGCGACATCTGAAGATTAGCACGTCGGAGGCGGTGGATTCACATCCGTTGTTTCGGGCCCGCCTGGGATGACGAGGAGTGGGGAGGAAGGGCAGCGGGAGGAGGAAGGACGGGAGAAAGGACAGCGGGAGGAAGGGCAGCGGGAGGAAGGGGGCAGTGACAGTGGACACGGCGTGATGGAGGAAGGTGGAGGAATGCGAAGGAAGGTGAAGGAAGGCGAAGGAGGACGGGCCGAGTCCCGGGGTCGTGACGGACGGGTGGGCGACGAGTGACGCACGGGGCCCTCCTGCTCCGGCGCCGGGTGCGGGACACTGTCCACAGGGCGCCTCTACGATCCGTGGGGACGGCCCGCCGAAAGGTCCGCGAAGAAGGTCGTCGAGGGTCTGCGGAAGGTCTGTGAGGGGTGACACTCGTCCACAGGGCAGAGAAGGGGAACCAGCCGATTTCCCGACGCGTGGATACGATCAGTAAGCAGTACCAGGACGACAACGACGGAGGAGGTGCCCCATGGGAGTCCTGAAGAGGTTCGAGCAGCGACTCGAAGGTCTGGTCAACGGCACCTTCGCCAAGGTCTTCAAGTCCGAGGTCCAGCCCGTCGAGATCGCCGGCGCGCTCCAGCGCGAGTGCGACAACAACGCGACGATCTGGAACCGCGAGCGGACCGTCGTCCCCAACGACTTCATCGTGGAGCTGAGCGCGCCGGACTACGAGCGCCTCAGCCCCTACTCGGGTCAGCTCGGCGACGAGCTCGCCGGTCTGGTCCGGGACTACGCCAAGCAGCAGCGGTACACCTTCATGGGCCCGATCAAGGTCCACCTGGAGAAGGCCGACGACCTCGACACCGGTCTGTACCGGGTGCGCAGCCGTACGCTCGCGTCTAGTTCGTCACAGTCCCCGCAGGGCCAGCAGGCGCCGCAGCAGCCGCAGCAGCCGCAGCAGCCGCAGCACCAGCAGTCGGCCCGCGGCGGCTACGGCTATCCGCAGGGCGGTTCGCCGGCCAGCGCTCCGCCGATGCCCGCGGCCCCGCCGCCGGGTGCCCCCGCGATGCCCGGCCACCGTCCGACGGCTCCGGCCGCGGCCCGGCCCGGCGGGCCGGGGCCCGCCTCCCCGGCGGGCGGCCAGGTGCGCCGCTGGATCGAGATCAACGGCACCCGTCATCAGATTTCCCGCCCGACTCTGGTCCTCGGCCGCAGCACCGACGCGGACGTGCGGATCGACGATCCCGGCGTCTCCCGCCGGCACTGCGAGATCCGGACCGGAACGCCCTCGACGATCCAGGATCTCGGGTCCACCAACGGCATCGTGGTGGACGGGCAGCACACCACCCGCGCTACGCTCCGCGACGGCTCGCGGATCGTCGTGGGCAGCACCACCATCGTTTACCGGCAAGCCGAAGGGTGAAGCGGGGGCAATGTCAGAGCTGACCCTGACGGTCATGCGGTTGGGTTTCCTGGCCGTTCTGTGGCTGTTCGTGATCGTGGCCGTCCAGGTCATCCGCAGTGACCTGTTCGGCACGCGGGTCACCCAACGCGGCTCGCGCCGCCAGGAGGCGCGCCCGCAGCAGACCGCGCGCCAGGCGGCGCCCCCGCAGCAGCGCGGCCAGCAGGCCGCGGCCGGCGGCGGTGGCGGCGGGCGGCAGCGCCGCGGCGCCCCGACGAAACTCGTCGTCTCCGAGGGCACCCTCACCGGCACGACGGTCGCCCTGCAGGGCCAGACCATCACGCTGGGCCGGGCCCACGACTCGACGATCGTGCTGGACGACGACTACGCGTCCAGCCGGCACGCCAGGATCTACCCGGACCGGGACGGCCAGTGGATCGTCGAGGATCTCGGGTCCACGAACGGCACGTATCTCGACCGGACCCGTCTCACCACCGCGACGCCGATTCCGCTGGGCGCGCCGATCCGGATCGGCAAGACCGTCATCGAGCTTCGGAAGTAGTGCTACGTCATGATTGAGCGCGAGCGGAGCGAGCGCCCCGGGACGGTCCCCACGAAGGGCCGCCGCCGGGAGCGCGTGGCAGCCCGGGCAGCGGGCCGGGGCGGTTACGTGCTCCCGACCGGAGGGTGGGCAGTGTGGCTCGAGACCGACGGCACCCCGATGCGGCACCGACAGGGCAGGTGGGCATGAGTCTGTCTCTGCGGTTCGCCGCGGGCTCGCACAAGGGCATGATCCGCGAGGGCAACGAGGACTCCGGTTACGCGGGTCCGCGACTGCTCGCGATCGCCGACGGCATGGGCGGTCAGGCCGCCGGTGAGGTCGCCTCGTCCGAGGTGATCTCGACGCTGGTGACGCTGGACGACGACGTCCCCGGTTCGGACATCCTCACCTCGCTCGGCACGGCGGTGCAGCGCGCCAACGACCAGCTCCGGATGATGGTCGACGAGGACCCGCAGCTGGAGGGCATGGGCACGACGCTCACGGCCCTGCTGTGGACGGGGCAGCGCCTCGGTCTGGTGCACGTGGGCGACTCGCGCGCCTATCTGCTGCGCGACGGGGTGCTGACGCAGATCACGCAGGACCACACCTGGGTGCAGCGGCTCGTCGACGAGGGCCGGATCACCGAGGAGGAGGCGACGACGCATCCGCAGCGTTCGCTGCTGATGCGGGCGCTGGGCAGCGGCGACCATGTGGAGCCCGACCTCTCGATCCGCGAGGTACGGGCCGGGGACCGCTATCTGGTCTGCTCGGACGGCCTGTCGGGCGTGGTGTCGCACCAGACGCTGGAGGAGACCCTCGCCAGCTACCAGGGCCCGCAGGAGACGGTGCAGGAGCTGATCCAGCTCGCGCTGCGCGGCGGCGGCCCGGACAACATCACGGTGATCGTCGCGGACGTCCTGGACGTCGACGGCGGCGACACCCTCGCCGGTCATCTGAGCGACACCCCCGTGATCGTGGGCGCGGTCGCCGAGAACCAGGCGCAGTTGAACGACGGCGGTGCGATGCACACGCCCGCGGGCCGGGCCTCCGGGCTGGGCCGGCCGGCGCCGCACCAGCAGCCGCCGGCCGGCGGTTTCGGTCCGCCCGGCAGCGGTGACGACCACGGCTACGGGGGGATGCCTCCGCAGGGCTCCTTCGGCGCGTACGGGGACGACGACTTCGAGAAGCCCCGGTCCGCGGGCCGGGTGTGGCTGAAGCGCTCGTTCCTGCTGGTGCTGGCGCTCGCCGTGGTCGGCGGCGCGCTGTACGGCGGGTGGCGCTGGACGCAGACCCAGTACTTCGTGGGCTCGAAGGACGAGCACGTGGCGCTGTACCGGGGCATCAGCCAGGACCTGGCGTGGGTGAAGCTCTCCGAGGTCGAGAAGGACCACCCCGAGATCGAACTCAAGTACCTGCCGGAGTACCAGCGCAAGCAGGTCGAGGACACCATCGCCGGTGGCGGCCTCGACAAGGCGCAGACGAAGATCACCGAGCTCGCCGCGCAGGCCTCGGCCTGCAAGAAGTCGGACGAGCGCCGCAAGGCCGCTGCCGCCGCCGCGGACAAGGCGAGCACGCCGCCGCCCGCGGACGGCACCGCCTCGCCGAACGCCAAGCCGACCACAGCCGCACCGTCCCCGGGTCCGACCCTGACCGCGGAAGAGCAGAAGCTGGCCTCGAACTGCGGCAAGCAGTAGGCAGACCCGTAGGGGGCCTTTCACCACATGAGCGTTGTCACCAACACGACCACGATCGGCGCCATCGAGGCGCCGAGCCGGCGGAACACCGAGCTGGCGCTGCTGGCGTTCGCCGTCGCCATCCCGGTCTTCGCGTATCTGAACGTCGGTCTGGCGATCGACGGCAAGGTGCCGCCGGGCATGCTCGGCTACGGGGCGGGGCTGGCCCTGCTCGCGGGCGTCGCGCACCTCGTGGTGCGCAAGTTCGCGCCGTACGCCGACCCGCTGCTGCTGCCGCTGGGCACGCTGCTCAACGGGCTGGGGCTGGTGCTGATCTGGCGGCTGGACCAGTCGCCCCGGCTGATCCAGCGGGCGACGAGCGCGTACGGCTCGTTCAGTCCGGACGCGCCGAAGCAGATGCTGTACTCGGCGATCGGCATCGCCATGTTCGTGGGCGTGCTGCTGGTGCTGAAGGACCACCGGGTGCTGCAGCGCTACACGTACATCTCGATGGTGGCGGCGCTGGTGCTGCTGCTGCTGCCGCTGGTGCCGGGGCTCGGTTCGGACGTCTTCGGCGCGAAGATCTGGATCAACGTCGCGGGTTTCTCGATCCAGCCCGGTGAGTTCGCGAAGCTGGTCCTGGCCGTGTTCTTCTCCGGCTATCTGATGGTGAAGCGGGACGCGCTGGCGCTGGCGAGCCGCCGGTTCATGGGGCTGTACCTGCCGCGCGGGCGCGACCTGGGCCCGATCGTGACGATCTGGGCGGTCAGCCTGCTGATCCTGGTCTTCGAGAACGACCTGGGCACCTCGCTGCTGTTCTTCGGCATGTTCGTGATCATGCTGTACGTGGCGACGGAGCGGACGAGCTGGATCGTCATCGGTCTGCTGATGTCGGCGGGCGGCGCGGTGGTCGTGGGGTCGACGGCGAGCCACGTGCAGTCGCGTGTGGCGGCGTGGCTCGACCCGTTCGAGTGCCTGAAGACGGCCGCCGAGGGCTCCAACATGGCAAACGCCTGCGACCAGATGACGCAGGTGCTGATGTCCTTCGGCTCCGGCGGCATCCTCGGCACCGGGATCGGCCAGGGCAATTCGGACCTGATCGGCTTCGCCGCGAACTCGGACTTCATCTTCGCCACGGTCGGCGAGGAGCTGGGCCTGGCCGGCGTCATGGTCTTCCTGCTGCTGTACGGCCTGATCATCGAGCGGGGTGTACGCACCGCCCTGGCGGCCCGCGACCCCTTCGGCAAGCTCCTGGCGATGGGCCTGTCCGGCGCGTTCGCGCTGCAGGTCTTCGTGGTCGCCGGCGGTGTGATGGGCCTCATCCCGCTGACCGGTATGACGATGCCGTTCCTGGCGTACGGCGGTTCGTCCGTGATCGCCAACTGGGCGCTGATCGGTGTGCTGATCCGGATCAGCGACACCGCGCGGCGGCCCGCGCCCTCCCCCGCCCCGAACCCCGACGCCGAGATGACGCAGGTGGTCCGTCCGTGAACAAGCCGCTGCGCCGTGTCGCGATCTTCTGCGGACTGCTGATCTTCGCCCTGCTGGTGCGGGACAACTGGCTCCAGTTCGTCCGCGCGGACGAGCTCAACGCGAACCCGAAGAACAAGCGGGTCCAGATCGAGCGCTACTCCAACGAGCGGGGCAACATCATCGTCGACGGCAAGCCGATCACCGGCTCCGTCGACTCGGGCGACAACTTCTACGCGTACAAGCGGACGTACATCGACGGCCCGATGTGGGCGCCGGTGACGGGGTACGCCTCGCAGGCCTTCGACGCCAACCAGCTGGAGAAGATCGAGGACGGCATCCTCACCGGCAACGACGACCGGCTGTTCTTCGACAGGACGCTGTCGATGTTCACAGGGCAGAAGAAGAAGGGCGGCGACGTCGTCACCACCCTGAACGGGGCCGCGCAGAAGGCCGCGTTCAACGGGCTCGGCAACAAGACGGGCGCGGTCGTGGCGATCGAGCCGTCGACCGGCAAGATCCTGGCGCTGGCGTCCACCCCCTCGTACGACCCGGGTTCCTTCGCCGGCTACCACGACAAGGACGCCAAGGCGTGGCAGGCGCTGGAGAAGGACAAGAACAAGCCCAAGCTGAACCGGGCGCTGCGTGAGATCTACCCGCCCGGCTCCGTCTTCAAGGTCGTCACGGCCGCGGCGGCGCTGGAGAGCGGCAAGGTCACGGACATCAACGCGGCGACGGACACCCCCGAGGGCTGGAAGATCCCGCTGTCGACGATGCCGATGAAGAACCAGCACGGCGGCTGCGCGAACGCGAGCCTGAACGAGGCGCTGCGGATCTCCTGCAACTCGGTCTTCGCGAAGCTGGGCGACGACGTGGGCCGGGACAAGATGCTGGAGACGGCGGAGAAGTTCGGCTTCAACGCCGAGCAGTTCACGCCGGTGCGTTCGGCGGCGTCGGTGTACGACAAGAACGCCGACCGCGGTGGCAACGCGCTGTCGTCGATCGGCCAGTTCAACACGGCGACGACGCCGCTGCAGATGGCGATGGTGACGGCGGCGATCGCCAACGACGGCAAGCTGATGAAGCCGTACATGATCGACCAGCTGACCGCGCCGAACCTGGACATCATCAAGAAGACCGAGCCGGAGGAGATGAGCCGGCCGCTGTCGCAGAAGAACGCGCAGCTCATCCAGCAGATGATGGAGAACGTCGTCGAGAAGGGCACCGGTGGCAACGCCGCCGTGGGCATGGACGGCGTGAAGGTCGGCGGCAAGACGGGTACGGCGCAGCACGGCGAGAAGAACGCGAAGCGCCCGTACGCGTGGTTCATCTCGTACGCGAGGACGGCGCAGGGTTCTCCGGTCGCGGTCGCGGTGATCGTCGAGGACTCGCAGGGCACCGACCGCGGTGACATCTCCGGTGGCGGCCTGGCCGCGCCGATCGCCAAGGCCGTGATGAAGGCGGTGCTGAAGAGCAAGAGCTGAGCCGGTGGCGGGGTCCGGGGCCGCATACCGGTCGGGTATCAGGTGGCGGCCGACGGACGAAGCGCCGTCCCGCGGCCGGTAGCGTATGCGCGAACAGCACACACCGCCGGACCACACACGGGTGCGGTCGGGACAGACGGAGAGGGCTGGAGTAGCTATGGAAGAGCCGCGTCGCCTCGGCGGCCGGTACGAGCTGGGCTCGGTGCTCGGCCGTGGTGGCATGGCCGAGGTGTACCTCGCGCACGACACCCGGCTCGGCCGCACCGTGGCCGTGAAGACGCTGCGGGCGGATCTCGCCCGTGATCCGTCCTTCCAGGCCCGGTTCCGCCGGGAGGCCCAGTCCGCCGCCTCGCTCAACCACCCGGCGATCGTCGCGGTCTACGACACCGGCGAGGACTACGTCGACGGTGTCTCCATCCCGTACATCGTGATGGAGTACGTGGACGGCTCGACGCTGCGTGAGCTGCTCCACTCCGGGCGCAAGCTGCTGCCCGAGCGCACGCTGGAGATGACCGTCGGCATCCTCCAAGCGCTGGAGTACTCGCACCGCGCCGGGATCGTGCACCGCGACATCAAGCCGGCGAACGTGATGCTGACCCGTACCGGTCAGGTCAAGGTCATGGACTTCGGCATCGCGCGCGCCATGGGCGACTCGGGCATGACCATGACCCAGACGTCCGCGGTGATCGGCACGGCCCAGTACCTCTCCCCGGAGCAGGCCAAGGGCGAGCAGGTCGACGCCCGCTCCGACCTGTACTCCACGGGCTGCCTGCTGTACGAGCTGCTGACGGTCCGGCCGCCGTTCATCGGCGACTCGCCGGTCGCCGTCGCGTACCAGCACGTGCGGGAGGAGCCGCAGCCGCCGAGCGTGTTCGATCCCGAGATCACGCCCGAGATGGACGCCATCGTCCTGAAGGCGCTGGTCAAGGACCCCGACTACCGCTACCAGTCCGCGGACGAGATGCGGGCCGACATCGAGGCGTGCCTCGACGGGCAGCCGGTCGCGGCGAGCGTCGCGATGGGCGCGGCCGGGTACGGGGGCGGCTACGGCGGCTACCCGGAGGACCAGCCGACGACGGCGCTGCGCCAGGCGGACCCGGCGGGCCAGACGACGATGCTGCCCCCGGTGAACGGGGACGACGGCGGCTACGGCGGGTACGACGACCGTCCGGACCGGCGGCGGCAGAAGAAGTCGAACACCTCGACGATCCTGCTGATCCTGGCGGGTCTGCTGGTGCTGGTGGGCGCGATCTTCGTCGGTGTCTCGATCTTCGACAAGAAGGAAGGCGCCCAGCAGGTGCCGGTGCCGCAGTTCGTCGGCAAGACGCTGAAGGAAGCGGAGGGCCTGGCGGTCAACGCGCAGGTGAAGGTCGCGCAGACCGGCACCGAGCGCTGTGACCAGCCGAAGGGCGCGATCTGCTCGCAGACGCCGGCGTACGACCCGACGGCGAAGATGAACATGAACGAGACGATCTCCGTGGTCGTCTCGGAGGGCGCGCCGCAGATCGAGGTCCCGGACGTCGTCGAGCAGTCGCAGGCACGCGCCGAGGACACCCTGCGCGGCAAGGGCTTCCAGGTCGTGGTGAAGACCGAGGAGTCCGACGAGGAGCCGGGCAAGGTCCTGAGCCAGAACCCCAAGGGCGGCTCCCAGGCGGAGAAGGACTCCAAGGTCACGATCACGGTGGCGAAGAAGCAGAAGTCGCAGCTTCCGGACGTCACCAGCCGTACGTACGACGTGGCGGTGCAGCAGCTCCAGGTGCTGGGCTTCACGAACGTGTCCCGGCAGGACGTGGACTCGGACCAGCCCGCGGGCACGGTCATCAGCCAGAGCCCGAACGGGAACACGAACCAGTCCAAGGACGTGCAGGTCGTGCTGAAGGTCTCCAAGGGCCCGCAGCAGAACACGCAGCCCGTCCCGCCGATCGTCGGCATGACGATCGACCAGGCGCGGGCGACGCTGACGGCGCTCGGCTACCAGCTGGGGAACGTGGACGGTCCGGCGAGCGGCGACGCCCGCATCAAGGAGCAGGACCCGACGCCCGGCACGCAGGGCCAGCCGAACCAGTCGGTCAACGTGAAGACGGAGAAGGACGGCGGCGGGGGCTGGTTCGGCTAGGACCCCGCGCGGTACGTGAGTAAGCCCCGGCATCCTGGATGCCGGGGCTTACGTCGTCGTGGGGCGGCGGGTCTGGGACCTGTGGACGACAGGTCCTAGTTGAGTTCGGGGGGCGGGGTGCGCTTCGCGTCGACCTTCTCGGTGCGCTCCAGTTCGCCCCAGACGATGTAGCGGTAGTCCGAGGTGTACATCGGGGTGCAGGTCGTGAGGGTGATGTAGCGGCCGGGCCGGGTCTTGCCGGACTCCTTGGGGACCGGCTGGAGGACGTCCACGTTGTACTTCGTGGTCTCCGGGAGCGTCTTGTAGACCTTGTAGACGTACCAGGTGTCCTTGGACTCGAAGACGATCGAGTCGCCGTTCTTCAACTTGTGGATGTTGTGGAATTTGGCGCCGTGGCCGTCGCGGTGGGCGGCGAGCGTGAAGTTGCCCTGCTTGTCCTGCGGCAGGGCCGACTTGATGGGGTCGGTGTAGTAGCCGGCGACGCCGTTGTTGAGGACGCCGCTGCCGGTGCCCTTCTTCACGAGGACCTCGCCGTTGCCCATGGCGGGGACGTGCAGGAAGCCGATGCCGTCCTTGGTGTCGAGCGCGCCGGGGCCGCTGTCGGCCCAGTGGTCGCGGACCTGGTCGCCGTCCTTGTCGGCGGCGCGGTCGGCGATCACGTTGGTCCACCACAGCGAGTAGACGACGAAGAGGCCGAGGACCAGGCCCGCGGTGATGAGGAGTTCGCCGAAGACGCTGATGATCCCGGCGATCCGGTTGCGCGCACGTGCCACTAGGTCGTCCCGTCGAAAGTGGGTGGTCTCGTGGGGATCAGCCTACGAGCGCGGGCGGCTTCCCCTTGCTGCGCGGGCGTTCGTCGACCAGCTTTCCCCAGACGATCATGCGGTACGTGCTCGTGAACTCGGGCGTGCACGTGGTCAGGGTGATGTAGCGGCCCGGTCCGGTGAATCCGGAGCCCTTCGGGACGGGTTCGATCACCGAGACGTTCGACGGGGAGGTCTGCGGCAGGATGCTCGCCATCGCGTACGTGTAGTAGGCGTCGCGGGTCTCGACGACGATCGGGTCGCCGGGCTTGAGCTGGTTGATGTAGCGGAACGGCTCGCCATGGGTGTTGCGGTGGCCGGCGACGGCGAAGTTGCCCTGCTTGTCGCCGGGCATCGCGGTCTTCAGCTTGCCCTCGCCGTAGTGGCCGACGAGGCCCTTGTCGAGGACCTTGGTCTTGCTGATGCCCTCGGCGATCGGGGCGACGACGTCCAGCTTGGGGATGTACATGATGGCGAAGCCCTGGCCGGGTTCGAAGGCGTCGGGCGTGCCGTCGCCGCCCGAGCCCTGCGACCAGGAGTTCTCGATCTGCTCCTTGGCCTTGTCGGTCTGCTGGCCGGCCCGGACGTTCGTCCACCACAGCTGGTAGGTGACGAAGAGCAGCATGACGACGCCGAAGGTGATGAAGAGTTCGCCGACGGCGCGGCTCAGGACGACGCCGACGCTGTCCTTGGCGGCGCGGGCGGCGCGCCGGGCCTCGACGCGGGAGAGCGGGGCGGCGGGCTCGCGCGGCCCGGCGGGGCCGGTGGCGGCGGTGCCCGCGGTGGCGGGCCCGGGGGCGCCGCGGCCCTTGCGGCGGGCGGCGCGCCGGCGCTCGGCCCGGCCGGGGCCGGGGAGCGGCGCGGTGCCGTCGGGGGCGGGTACCGGGGCGCCGGGGGCGGTCCCGGGCTCCTCGAAGACGGGCGTCCCGTAGACCGGCGTGTCGTGCACGGGCCGCGCGGTGGCCCGGCGCCCGGACCCGGGCCGGGGCGCGGGAGTCGGCTCGGGCGCGGCCTGCGGCTCGTACGGCGTCGGCGCGGGCCGCGGCTCGTACGGGGCCCGCGCGGGTGCCTCGTAGGCGGCCTGGGCGGGCTGGGCGGGCTGCTCGTAGCCGGCGGCCGGCGCGGGCGTCTCGTACGGGGCCGGCGCGGGCGTCTCGTAGGCGGCCGGCGCGGGTGGCGTGTACGGGGCCGTGTAGGCGCCCTGGTAGCCCTCCTGGGGCGGCTGGGGGTGCTGGGGGGCCTGGTAGCCCTCCGGGCCCGGTATCGGCGCGTAGGCGCCCGTCCCGGCCTCGTACGCGGGCGGCGGGGGCCCCGCCGGGTATCCGGCCTGGGGCGGCACGTCCCCGGGCTCCTGGGGGCGCGGCTCGCCCTCCGGCACGTCCGTCGCCCGGAACCATGGCGACCCGCTCGTCACGCGACGGCCTTGCCCACCACCGGCGCGAGGCCCGCCGACCGCGCGACGGCCCCCTTGTCGCCGCACTGCTCCAGCCAGTTGGCGAGCATCAGGTGGCCGTGCTCGGTGAGCACCGACTCCGGGTGGAACTGAACGCCCTCGACGGGCAGTTCGCGGTGGCGCAGCCCCATGATGATGCCGTCCTCGGTGCGCGCGGTGACCTCGAGCTCGGCCGGCAGGGCGGCGGGCTCGGCGGCCAGCGAGTGGTAGCGGGTGGCGGTGAACGGCGAGGGCAGCCCGGCGAAGACGCCCTTGCCCTCGTGGCTGACCGGGGAGGTCTTGCCGTGCAGCAGCTCGGGGGCGCGGTCGACGACCCCGCCGTAGGCGACGGCCATCGACTGCATCCCGAGGCAGACGCCGAAGACCGGCACGCCGGTGGCGGCGCAGTGGCGGACCATGTCGACGCAGACGCCGGCCTGCTCGGGCGCGCCGGGACCGGGCGACAGCAGCACGCCGTCGAAGCCGTCCTGGGCGTGGCTCAGCTCCACCTCGTCGTTGCGCAGCACCTCGCACTCGGCGCCGAGCTGGTACAGGTACTGAACGAGGTTGAAGACGAAGCTGTCGTAGTTGTCGACGACGAGAATTCGCGCGCTCACTGGCCGTCCACCGTCACATCGTTGAACGGAAGCAGCGGCTCCGCCCAGGGGAACACGTACTGGAAGAGGACGTAGACGACCGCGAGGACGAGCACGACCGAGATCAGCGCCCTTATCCATGCGTTGCCCGGCAGATGCCGCCAGATCCATCCGTACATGACGTCCGCCGCCCCTTCCGTTCGTTACGGGGACCAGAGTACGGGGCGCGGGGGCGCTGGGGGGTCAGCTGTCCAAAGCCTGTGGACGACCGTCGGAGACGGGCTGGGTGGCGTCCAGGTGGGCCCACACGACGAGGCGGTGGCTGCTGCCCCACTCGGGGTCGCAGGTGGTGAGGGTGAGGTAGCGGCCGGGCCCGTCGAAGCCGGACTTGCGGGGCACCGGGTCGATGACGCCGACGTCGGTGGGGACGGTCCGGTAGGGGGCGCGGTCGATCCGGTAGGTGTACCAGGTGGTGCCGTCGGTGAGGACGACGGCGTCGCCGCGGCGCAGCCGGGGGAAGTCCTTGAAGGGGTCGCCGTAGGTGCGCCGGTGGCCGGCGACGGCGAAGTTGCCGGTGGAGCCGAGGCGGGCGGTGCCGGTGTAGTGGCCGAGGCCCTTCTTGAGGTCGCCGGTGGCGGTGCCCTCCAGGACGGGCCACTCCCAGTCGGCGCCGAGTCGGGGCACGTACATGACGGCGAAGCCCTTGCCCGGGGTGTACGGCTTCGGGGGCGCCGCCGCGCGCGGGGCGCCGGCGGAGTCCCCCGGGGGTGCGGCGGCCGCCGGGCGGTCGACCCATTCGCGCTGGAGGGTGTCGAGCTGGCCGGCGGTGGCGCTGCCGGCCTGGACGCCGGTCCAGTACAGGACGTAGACGACGAAGAGGACGATCAGGGCGCCGACGGTGACGCAGAGCTCGCTGAGGGTCCGTACAGCCAGCCGCAGGGCCCGTCCGCCGGGCGGCGGTCCGGCCGCGGGCCGCACCCTCGTTCCCGCCGTCACGGGCACCCCGGCCCCCTCCCGGTCGGCGGACCGGTCAGCTCACCGGCTTCGCGTAGTGGAGGTCCACTGTGCCCGAGTAGCCGGGAAGAGTCACCGCCTTGTGCTCGTCGACTTTCCAGCCGAGGCCGTAGGCCTTCACGTACAGCTGGTAGTTCTGGAGGGCCGGCGAGTCGGCGAGGGCCTTGCTCAGGGTGCCCCGGTCACCGACGGCGGTGATCTTGTAGGGCGGCGAGTAGACGCGGCCCTGGAGGATCAGGGTGTTGCCGACGCAGCGGACGGCGCTGGTGGAGATCAGCCGCTGGTCCATGACCTTGATGCCCTTGGCGCCGCCCTGCCACAGGGCGTTGACGACGGCCTGGAGGTCCTGCTGGTGGATGACCAGGTCGTTGGCCTGCGGCTCGGGGTAGCCGGGGGCGGCCTGGGCGTTCGGCGGGGCGTCGTCGAGGGTGACGGTGAGGCCGGGCCCGGCGGTCTCGGCGGTGCCGGCGCCCGCCTCCAGGGCGCGCAGCCGCTCGTCCTGCGCCCGGGTGGAGCCGTCGTCGCGGGCGGCGAGGGCGTCGACCTGGCGGCGCAGGGCGGCGGTGGTCTCGTCGAGGCCCGCGTTCTTGTGGCTGCGCTGCTCGATCAGGTCCGAGAGCCGCAGGAGGGAGGCGTCGGTGCGCAGATTGGTGCCCTTGGCGGTGTTGAAGCTGGTGACGAAGATCAGTCCGGCGAGGGCGAAAACGGCAGCGGTGAGCACCCGGACGGGGCGCCACCTCGCGGTTCGGCCCGGCCCTGCGGGAGTGTCGGCGGAATTGCTCAACGTACCCTGATCCCCTTCGGTGCCGCGGAACCACTACGCTAACGGACGCCCGGGGGACGCAGCGGTCCTCCTGCGTCACATCCCGGCGCCAGCCACAGTTCCCTGCGCGGTCACGCAGCGCATCGACAGGAGAGTCCCTCGTGCCGAAGTCACGGATCCGCAAGAAGGCCGACTACACGCCGCCGCCCGCCTCCAAGCAGGCCGCCTCCATCAAGCTGACGAACCGCAGCTGGGTGGCGCCCGTGATGCTGGCGCTCTTCGCCATCGGGCTCGTGTGGATCGTGGTCTTCTACGTCACCGACGGCACGCTGCCGCTCAAGTCCATCAACAACTGGAACATCGTGGTCGGCTTCGGCTTCATCGCCGCCGGCTTCGGCGTCTCGACGCAGTGGAAGTAGCGGCTCGCCCGCCACGCGTCAAGCTCTGCCCTGAGGTTATCCACAGCGTTGTGCACAGCACTGGATAACTTACGAAGATCTGTGGATAACTCCCACGGTGTTGACGCCGGTACGACCGCGCGAACTCCGTTCGAGGATTCCCCCGCCCCCCGCCTCTGAGAGAAAACACCTGCTCAGAGGCGGGGGGCGCGGTCATGTCCCGACCAGGGCGGCCACCCCGCCACGCACTGTGGATAACTCTGGGGAAAGCTTTCGCCGAAGCCCGTCCCCAGCCCTTCCAGAGCTCGTCCAGAGCCCCTCGCGCTCAGGTGAGCGCCGCGGTGCGGAAGAGCACCATCCCCAGGTCGAGCAGCAGCACCAAGGCGCAGACCCCGTACTGCACCAGCTCCCGCCGCTCCCGGGGCGCGTGCACCATCACGTACGTCACCAGCGCGCCGCCCACCAGACCGCCGATGTGGGCCTCCCAGGAGATCCCCGGACGAGTGAACGTGAGCAGCAGCGAGATCGCCACGAAGACGAAGACCGGGCGCATGTCGTAGCGCCGCCGGCGGGCGAGCACCACCCAGGCGCCGATCAGGCCGTAGACGATGCCGGAGGCGCCGAGCGAGGGCTGGTTCGGGGCGGCCACGAGATAGACGAGCACCGAGCCGGAGAGGCCCGAGAGCAGGCAGACCAGCGCGTAGCGGATCCGCCCGAGCTCCGGCTCCACGATCCCGCCGATCACCCACAGGCCGATCATGTTGAAGAGGAAGTGCGGGATCTCCTGGTGCAGGAAGGCCGAGGTCAGCAGCCGGTACCACTGGCCGTCCGCGACACCGACGACCTCGCCGAGCAGCGGGTTGTAGGCGTGCCCGATCATCACCAGCCGGTCCGTGAACCGGTCGCCGAGCACCTGGACCAGGATGAACAGGGCCAGGTTGACCGCGATCAGGACCTTGGTGACCAGCCGCCCGTCCGAGCGCACCCGGCCGCCCGCGAGCGTCCTGGGCCGGTTGGCGTCGGGCGCGTGGCCGGTGCCGGAGCCGGTGCGCACGCAGTCGGGGCACTGGAAGCCGACGGAGGCGGAGACCATGCACTGCGGACAGATCGGCTTCTCGCAGCGCGTGCAGCGGATCCCGGTCTCGGTGTCCGGGTGGCGGTAGCAGCGCGGCAGACCGGACTGCGGGTCCATGAGGCGTCCTCCCGGGGACGAGTGGGTGGTGCGGCGGTGGTGCCGTGATGGTGGGGCGGGACGGGCGGGGGCCGACGACGACGCCCCGCCCTCCTGACGGACGGGCGGGGCGTCTGGGTTCCCGTACGCGGCCGCCGAGACGCGGCCGAAGGGCGAGGCCGACGAAACGCAGCCGCTGGGACGCGGCCGACGAGACGCGGCCGGGACGGGTCAGCGGGTCTCGACGACGACGCTCTCGATGACGACGTCCTCGACCGGGCGCTCGGTGCGCGCGTTGGTCTCGGCGGTCGCGATCGCGTCCACGACCGCCTTGCTCTCCGCGCCCACGACCTCGCCGAAGATCGTGTGCTTGCGGTTCAGCCAGGTCGTCGCGCCGACCGTGATGAAGAACTGCGAGCCGTTGGTGCCCGGACCGGCGTTGGCCATGGCGAGCAGGTAGGGCTTGTCGAAGAAGAGCTCGGGGTGGAACTCGTCGGCGAACTCGTAGCCCGGACCGCCCGTGCCGTTCCCCAGCGGGTCGCCGCCCTGGATCATGAAGCCCTTGATCACGCGGTGGAAGACCGTGCCGTCGTAGAGCGGCGCCGTGGTGACCTCACCGGTCGCCGGGTGCGTCCACTCGCGCTCACCGGTGGCCAGCTCGACGAAGTTCCTGACCGTCTTCGGAGCGTGGAACGGCAGCAGCCGAATCTCGATGTCGCCCTGGCTGGTCTTCAGAGTCGCGTACTGCTGGGGCACGATCCGCCTTCCTCCACCTCGCGCCGGCGCGGCTGCGCCCGCGCTCCGATCCTCCCATGCCCCGGATGCCCGCCCCACATGCCGGAGCACGGTCGGACAGGCATGATTTCGAAAAGGATGGAAAGGTGAAAAACCGACATCGCCACCGAGGAGGAGGAATCCTGTGACCCGCATGGACAGCGTGCGCGCCGCGACAGATTCGGCGAAGGAGAGCGTCCTGCACGCCGCGGAAGTGGTGGCGCCGTACGCGGAATCGGCCAGAGACCAGGCCGTGCTGTATGGGCGGGAGGCACGCGACCGGCTGGGCCCGAAGGTCTCGAAGGCCGCGTCGCAGGCGCGCGCTCAGGCGCGTCGGCAGTACGACTGCCATCTCGCGCCGCATGTGCCGCCGCGGGTCGACGAGGCCGCGCATCGCGCCGCGGCCGTGACCCGCAAGGCCGCCCGTCAGGCGACCGACTACACCGTGCCGCGTGTCGAGCACGCGGTCGCCGCGACCACTCCGGTCCTCGACGAGGCCGGGTCGCGTTCGACTGCCGCCTGGGCCGCGCTGCGCGGTCAGGTGACGCCGGGGGACATCCAGAAGATCGTGCGGCAGCACGAGCGTCGGGCCAGGGCCGGACGCCTCGCCAAGGGGGTGCTGGTCCTCGGCGTGCTGACGGTCGGCGCGTTCTGCGCCTGGAGGTGGTGGGACAAGCAGGCCAATCCCGACTGGCTGGTCGAGCCGCCGGCTCCCACCGAGGTGGACGAGGAGACCGGGCTGTCGTCCGTCGACGACGGCGGTGCGTCACTCGATCCCGAGGTGGCGGCCAAGGAGGCCGACGCGGAGGCCGCGGGCCGCGACGAGGAGCGTCGCTGATCGCCGGCCGTTCACCGTGCGGAGCACGGTCGGACGCGAGGGCGCGCGCGGAGGATCCCGCCGCGCCCTACGCGGCCTGCGCGACCCGGGTGGCGCGAGCGGCCCGCACGGACGGCGCGGACGGCGCCGACAGCGCCGCGCCGGCGAGCTCGTCGGCCGGGTCGGCCGCGTCGGTGCCGGCCTGGGCGGCGGCGGCCCGCAGGTGACGGACGGCGGGGGAGGAACCGTGCGCCTCGGCGCCGATGCGCTGCTTGATGGTCGGCGGCAGCGCGCTGCCCCGCGCCGTACGCCACTGATGGCTCCGCTGCGCGGGTACGGAGGCGGCGGGACGCGCGGCGGCGGTCCCGGTGCCGCCGGCGACGGCCGGCTCCTCGCCCTGCTGGAGCGCGGGCTGCGGGGCGGCGGCGGCCGGGGTGGCCAGGCCGAGGGAGGCGAGCAGGGCGAAGAGGACGGAGATGAAGGCGGTCCAGAACTGCTTGACCTTGGCGGTGGCCATGACCCCTCACTTTCGTGATGCTACGGGCGTTCTCGGATGGTTCATTTCGGATTGCGCGCTTTTCGTACCTTCCTCATGATGAGGAAGGGCTCCGGGATATCCCGGAGCGACGCCGCGTCCGCGCAGTTCTTCCGATGAACACCACCCGTCCGGCTCAGCGGGCGCCGACCGGATCCCCCGGGGCCGGGGCCGCACCGGGTCCCGCGCCCGCCCCGGCCGCCGCCCGGGAGCGCTCCGCCCAGCGCACCGCGGGCCCCGTCACCAGGCCCGTGACCAGGAAGATCCCGCCCAGCACCAGCCAGCCGGCCGCTCCCCCGCCGATCAGCAGCGTGGTGACGAGCAGCGGCCCGAGGGTCCGGGCGACCGGCACGCCGGAGCCGTAGAAGCCCTGGTACTGCCCGACCCGGCCGGCCGGCGCGAGGCCGAGGCCGATCTGCCACGACCCGGCGGAGTGGCGCATCTCGGCACTCACCTGGAGGACGGCGCCCAGCACCAGCACGGCGGCCGTCGGCCAGGGCCCGAAGCCGGCGGCGGTCACCGCGAACACCGCGCACGAGGCGAGCATCACCAGGCCGGAGCGCCCGACCGCGCGCACCGCCTCGGGCAGCCCGGTCACCGAGCGGGCGGCCCGCACCTGGAAGAGCATCACCGCCCCCGTGTTGAGGACGAAGAGCGCCGACACCGTCCAGCCGGGCGCCGTCGTGCGCTGCGTGATCCAGAGCGGCAACGCCAGGCTGAGCAGCGGCAGCCGGAGCAGCAGCACCGCGTTCAGCAGCGTGAGCAGGGCGTACGGGCGGTCCCGCAGCACCTCCAGGCGTGCCCCGCCGGAGCCCGCCGCCCCGCTCCCGGCGAGCGCCGGGAGGAGGCGCAGGAGGAGGGCGCAGCCGAGGAAGCCGAGCGCGTCGAGGGCGAAGACGGCGAGGTAGGCGTCCCGGGTGCCGGCGTGCAGGGCGAGCCCGCCGAGCGCGGCGCCGACGGCGAGCCCGGCGTTGAGCGTGGCCTGGACCTTCGCCAGCATCCCGACCCGGGCGGCCGGTTCGACGAGCCCGGCGAGCAGGGCCTGCCGGGAGGCGGCGAGCCCGCTCTGCGCGGTGGCGTACGCGGCGGCGGCGAGCAGGAAGAGCGGGAAGGAGCGGATGAACAGGAAGGAGGCGACGGCCCCCGCGGTGGCCAGGGCGAGCACCACGGAGGTGCCGCGTGGCCCCCGCCGGTCGGCGAGCCCGCCGAGCGGGACCCCGGCGATCGACCCGACGCCCCAGGCGAGGGCGAGCCCGGCGCCGATCTGGGCGGCGGAGAGCCCGACGACGAGGGAGAAGTAGAGCGCCGAGGTCACGTAGAAGGCCCCGTCCCCGACGGAGTTGCTGAGCTGGGCGAGGAGCAGCACCCGGTGGGTGCGGGCGGGGTTCCCGGCGATCTTCGGCATGGACACGACGATAGTGGGGGGTGGCCCACGGCCTCTGGTCCACTTCGGGGCACGTCAGGTGGGCCACTCGGGAGCCCGACACCCGCGCGGGACAAGGGAATTGACCGGGAATCGACCGGGAATCAGCCGGGAGGGACCGGGAGCGGCCGGAACGACGAAAAACCCCTCCCGGGCTGTGTTTCCACATCCTGGAAGGGGTGCACGCGTGGAGCCTAGGGGAGTCGAACCCCTGACATCTGCCATGCAAAGACAGCGCTCTACCAACTGAGCTAAGGCCCCGGAACGACACCAGAGTACCGGGTCGGAGGCCGTATCCCGCAAAAAGATGGGGACTCCCCGACGGCGACCACTCTCCGTAAGATGCTGATCGAGGTTCGCAGTGGCGAACCGCAGGGATGGGGAGAAGTGATGGATACAGCGCAGCAGGAAGCCACGGCCAGAGCCCGGGAGCTTCAGCGCAGTTGGTACGGGGAGCCGCTGGGGGCGCTCTTCCGTCGGCTGATCGACGATCTCGGGCTGAACCAGGCCAGGCTGGCGGCCGTGCTCGGACTGTCGGCACCCATGCTCTCCCAGCTGATGAGCGGCCAGCGGGCCAAGATCGGCAACCCCGCGGTCGTGCAGCGCGTCCAGGCCCTCCAGGAGCTCGCCGGCCAGGTCGCCGACGGCAGCGTCAGCGCCGCCGAGGCCACCGACCGGATGGACGAGATCAAGAAGTCCCAGGGCGGCTCCGTGCTGACCGCCAGCGGCCAGGCCACCACCGGCGCGGGGGCGCCCACGGTCCGCCGGGTCGTCCGCGAGATCCAGTCCCTGCTCCGCTCGGTCTCCGCGGCCGGCGACATCATCGACGCGGCGGACTCCCTCGCCCCGGCCCACCCCGAACTGGCAGAGTTCCTCCGGGTGTACGGCGCCGGGCGCACCGCGGACGCGGTCGCGCACTACGAGGCGCACCAGAACTGACGCCGGACGGCGGGGGCCGCGTCGGCAGGGGGGCGGGCGCGGCGCGATGGGTGAGGTCTTCGCCGGTCGGTACGAGCTGATCGACCCGATCGGCCGGGGCGGGGTGGGGGCGGTCTGGCGCGCCTGGGACCACCGGCGGCGCCGGTACGTGGCGGCCAAGGTGCTCCAGCAGAGCGACGCCCACACCCTCCTGCGCTTCGTCCGCGAGCAGGCGCTCCGGATCGACCACCCGCACGTCCTGGCCCCGGCCAGCTGGGCCGCCGACGACGACCAGGTCCTCTTCACGATGGACCTGGCGGCGGGCGGCTCGCTGGCCCGGCTGATCGGGGACTACGGCGCCCTGCCGCCCCGCTTCGCATGTGTGCTGCTGGACCAGCTGCTGGCCGGTCTGGCCGCGGTGCACGCGGAGGGGGTGGTGCACCGGGACATCAAGCCGGCCAACGTCCTGCTGGACCCGACCGGGACCGGGCGGCCGCATCTGCGGCTCTCCGACTTCGGCATCGCGATGCGCAAGGGCGAGCCCCGGCTCACCGAGGCGGACCACGTGATGGGCACGCCCGGCTACTTCGCGCCCGAGCAGCTCCAGGGCGCCGAACCGGACTTCCCCGCCGACCTGTTCGCCGTGGGGCTGGTCGCGCTCCACCTGCTCCAGGGCCGCAAGCCGGACGGCCCGGCCCTCGTGGAGTACTTCCTGGCGCACGGCACCCCCGGCGCCCCCCAGGGCATCCCGGAGCCCCTGTGGCAGGTGCTGGCCGGGCTGCTCCAGCCCGACCCCCAGGCCCGGTTCCGGACCGCCACGGGCGCGCGCAAGGCGCTGGGCGCCGCGCTGGAACTGCTGCCCGAGCCGACGTCCGCCGAGGAGCCGGTCGAGGTCTTCGACCAGCTCGGCCCGCTGCCCGTCGGCTTCGGCCCGACCGGTCCTGAGCCCGCCCGCCCGCCGGGCCCCGGCCCCGTGGGCGAGCCCACCGACGTACCGGATCCGGCGCCGGATCCCGTCCCGGACGCGGCCCCGGACGCGGCCACCGGCCCCGCCGACCCGACCGGCACTCAGGTCACCCCGGTCACCACCCCGGCCGCCGCCCCCGTCACCACCGGCTTCCGCCTGGCCCCGCCGCACCCCCTGCCGCCCACGCGGCCGGTGACCGCCCCCGCGTACGCCCCGGCTCCCGGCCCTGCCCCGGATGCCCCCGACACTCCCGTGCGCCGCCCGCTGCCGCCCGCGCGCGTGGCCGTCCCCGTGCTGTGCGCGGCGCTGGTCTGCTTCGCCGTGGGGATCTGGGCGCTGCTGCGGGCCTAGGGCCTGTCGGCAGGCCGGAGTGTGACGACAGGGCCCAGCGACGGCCGGTGGCGTGCCGCTCCGCACTCCACCGGATTCGCGACAGCAACTCAACTATTCACTACAGCGAACAGTGCGAGGCCCCGGCCGCTTCTCAGCGGCCGGGGCCTCGCACACGGACGATTCCTCGTCTCACACACCCGAACCTGCGGGCACGGAGTCGGTCGCCTCCGTCCACAGGTCCTGCTCGGCGCGATCCGCCTGGATCTGGCGGTACACGAGGAGCCCGCCGATGGCGGCCAGTGCAACCAGGAGCAGCTTCTTCACCGCGCGACCTCGTCTTTCGTTGACGTAGGAGACTTCTGACGCCCACTCTACACACCGACCGATACCGATCAGTGACCTGGGCCGCCAACGCGTCCGGCAAAGCAATCGGCCCGGACGGGTGAACCGTCCGGGCCGATCTTTTCTGTGGGGCTAACAGGATTTGAACCTGTGGCCTCATCCTTATCAGGGATGCGCTCTAACCAACTGAGCTATAGCCCCGCCGCGCTTTGCGGTGTGTGTCCCGCGCGCTGACTCCTGAAGATTAGCGCACGTGGGGGCCAGTCCCAAAATCGGTTCCGGGCGGGCCCCCTCGGGCACGGTCCGAGGACTACTCGTCCTCGGCCAGCGTCAGCTCCACGCCGCCCACGAAACCGGCCGACAGGTTGTAGATGAAGGCCCCCAGCGTCGCCAGCGCCGTCATCAGGACGACGTCGATCACGGCGATCACCGAGGTGAACATCAGGACCCGCGGCAGCGACAGGAACGACTGCAGGTCGAAGCCGTTCGACTCGTTGGAGCCGGTGGCCTCGCTGATGGTGCCGCCGACGGTCGAGAAGACGCCCATGGCGTCCATGACCATCCACAGCACCGCGGCCGCCACGATCGTGCAGATGCCCAGCGCGATGGAGAGCAGGAAGCTCACCTTCATCACCGACCACGGATCGGCCTTCGCCACCCGCAGCCGCGCCTTGCGCGTGCGCGGGGTGGTCCGGGCTCCCGTGCGCGGCTTGCGCACGGCGGCGGCGTTCTGGCCGCCGGACGTACCGCCCTGGGCCGCGTAGGCCTGCGGCGGGTGGTACGGGCCGCTCTGCTGGCCCTGGCCCCCCGCGCGCTCGCCGGGCAGCGGCCCGTTATACGTCTCGTACGAGGGACGCTGCCCCCGGGTGTCCGTCACCGTATTCCCCCTACCTTCGGCGGGAGTCCCCCCACCCTGGGAGTCCGTGGCGGAGCCACGGGCACCGCTCGATCCTGCGGACCGGCCATCGGCCGAACCGGCGCCCGTGGCTCCACTCACGCTCTACTCCTCGTGCTCCCCGGTCGCGGGCTCCGTGCCCTCGACCGCCTCGACCGCATCGGCGCCCTCGGCCGCCTCGGCGTCGACGTCGTCGTCGTCCTCGCCGCCGGCCTCGGCGTTGCGCGCGATGCCGACGACGGCGTCGCGCTTGCCCAGGTTGATCAGCTGGACGCCCATGGTGTCACGGCCGGTCTCCCTGACTTCATTGACTCGCGTGCGAATCACACCGCCGGAGAGCGTGATGGCGAGGATCTCGTCGGTCTCCTCGACCACCAGCGCGCCCACGAGCGAGCCGCGGTCCTCCACGATCTTGGCGGCCTTGATGCCGAGGCCGCCACGGCCCTGGACGCGGTACTCGTCGACCGGGGTGCGCTTGGCGTAGCCACCGTCGGTCGCGGTGAAGACGAACGTACCGGGCCGGACGACATTCATCGAGAGAAGCTCGTCGTCCTCGCGGAAACTCATCCCCTTGACACCCGAAGTCGCTCGCCCCATCGGGCGAAGCGCGTCGTCCGTCGCGGTGAAGCGGATCGACTGGGCCTTCCGGGAGACCAGCAGCAGATCGTCCTCGGCGGAGACCAGCTCGGCGCCGATCAGCTCGTCGTCGCTGCCGTCCTCGCGCTCCCGCAGGTTGATCGCGATGACACCGCCGGAGCGAGGCGAGTCGTAGTCCTTCAGGGACGTCTTCTTGACCAGACCGGCCTTCGTGGCGAGCACCAGGTACGGCGCGGCCTCGTAGTCGCGGACCGCCAGGATCTGCGCGATCTGCTCGTCCGGCTGGAAGGCCAGCAGGTTGGCCACGTGCTGGCCGCGCGCGTCCCGGCCGGCGTCCGGCAGCTCGTACGCCTTGGCCCGGTAGACCCGGCCCTTGTTGGTGAAGAACAGCAGCCAGTGGTGCGTGGTGGAGACGAAGAAGTGGTCGACGATGTCGTCCTGCTTCAGCTTCGTGCCGCGCACGCCCTTGCCGCCGCGCTTCTGCGAGCGGTAGTCCTCGGTCTTCGTCCGCTTGACGTAGCCGCCGCGCGTGATGGTGACGACGATGTCCTCTTCGGCGATGAGGTCCTCGATGGACATGTCGCCGTCGAAGGGCACCAGCTTGGAGCGGCGGTCGTCGCCGAAGCGCTCGACGAGCGCGGCGAGCTCCTCGCTGACGATCGCGCGCTGGCGCTCCGGGGAGGCCAGGATCGCGTTGTACTCGTTGATCTTCGCCTGGAGCTCGTCGTGCTCGGCGACGATCTTCTGGCGCTCCAGGGCGGCGAGGCGGCGGAGCTGCATCTCCAGGATCGCGTTGGCCTGGATCTCGTCGATCTGGAGCAGGCCCATCAGGCCCGTGCGCGCGACCTCGACGGTGTCGCTGCGCCGGATCAGCGCGATGACCTCGTCGATGGCGTCGAGGGCCTTGAGGAGGCCACGCAGGATGTGGGCGCGCTCCTCGGCCTTGCGCAGCCGGAACTTCGTCCGGCGGACGATGACCTCGATCTGGTGCTGCACCCAGTGGCGGATGAACGCGTCGATCGACAGCGTGCGCGGCACCCCGTCGACCAGCGCCAGCATGTTCGCGCCGAAGTTGGTCTGCAGGTCGGTGTGCTTGTACAGGTTGTTCAGCACGACCTTGGCGACGGCGTCGCGCTTGAGCACGATCACCAGGCGCTGACCGGTCCGGGACGAGGTCTCGTCGCGGACGTCGGCGATGCCGCCGATCTTGCCGTCCTTGACCAGGTCGGCGATCTTCTGCGCGAGGTTGTCCGGGTTGGTCTGGTACGGCAGCTCCGTGACCACCAGGCACTGGCGGTTCTGGATCTCCTCGACCTCGACGACCGCGCGCATCGTGATGGAGCCGCGTCCGGTGCGGTACGCCTCCTCGATGCCCTTGCGGCCGACGACGAGCGCGCCGGTGGGGAAGTCCGGGCCCTTGATCCGCTCGATCAGCGCGTCGAGGAGCTCCTCGTGGCTGGCGTCCGGGTGCTCCAGCGCCCACTGGGCACCGGCCGCGACCTCGCGCAGGTTGTGCGGCGGGATGTTGGTGGCCATGCCGACCGCGATGCCGGCGCTGCCGTTGACCAGCAGGTTCGGGAAGCGGGCCGGCAGGACCGTCGGCTCCTGGTTGCGGCCGTCGTAGTTGTCCTGGAAGTCGACGGTCTCCTCGTCGATGTCCCGGAGCATCTCCATGGCCAGCGGCATCAGCTTGCACTCGGTGTAGCGCATCGCGGCCGCCGGGTCGTTGCCCGGGGAGCCGAAGTTGCCGTTCGAGTCGACCAGCGGCATCCGCATCGACCAGGGCTGGGCGAGGCGGACGAGCGCGTCGTAGATCGAGGAGTCGCCGTGCGGGTGGTACGTACCCATGACGTCGCCGACGACGCGGGCGCACTTGTAGAAGCCCTTCTCGGGCCGGTAGCCGCCGTCGTACATCGCGTACAGCACGCGCCGGTGCACCGGCTTGAGGCCGTCCCGGACGTCGGGCAGCGCGCGGGACACGATGACGGACATCGCGTAGTCGAGGTACGAACGCTGCATCTCGGTCTCGAGCCCGACGGGCTCGATCCGCAGCACGGGTTCGTCTTCGGTGGTGCCGGTCGGGGTGTTTTCGTCGGCCATTGCTGGTCGTCAGTCCTTTCGTACGGTCAGCTGAGACCGACTCAGATGTCGAGGAAGCGAACGTCCTTGGCGTTGCGCTGGATGAACGAGCGGCGTGCCTCGACGTCCTCGCCCATCAGCACCGAGAACAGGTCGTCCGCCTGCGCGGCGTCGTCCAGGGTGACCTGGCCGAGCACGCGGTGCTCGACGTCCATGGTGGTGACGCGCAGCTCCTCGGCGTTCATCTCGCCGAGACCCTTGAAGCGCTGGATCGAGTCTTCCCTGATCCGCTTGCCGTTCTGCTTGCCCAGCTCGACCAGGGCGTCGCGCTCGCGGTCCGAGTAGGCGTACTCGAAGTCGTCCCGGCCCCACTTGATCTTGTAGAGCGGCGGGCGGGAGAGGTAGACGTGCCCGGCCTCGACCAGCGGACGCATGAAGCGGAAGAGGAAGGTGAGCAGCAGGGTGTTGATGTGCTGACCGTCGACGTCGGCGTCCGCCATCAAGATGATCTTGTGATAGCGGAGCTTCTCGATGTCGAAGTCCTCGTGCACCCCGGTGCCGAAGGCGGAGATCAGCGCCTGGACCTCGGTGTTCTGGAGGATCTTGTCGATCCGGGCCTTCTCGACGTTCAGGATCTTGCCGCGGATCGGCAGGATGGCCTGGTACATCGGGTTGCGGCCGGACTTGGCCGAGCCGCCGGCGGAGTCGCCCTCGACGATGAAGATCTCGCACTTGGTGGGGTCGTTCGACTGGCAGTCGGACAGCTTGCCCGGCAGCGAGGCGGACTCCAGCAGGCCCTTGCGGCGGGTGAGGTCGCGCGCCTTGCGGGCGGCCACGCGCGCGGTGGCGGCCTGGATGCCCTTGCGGATGATGTCCGCGGCCTCGATGGGGTTGCGGTCGAACCAGTCCGTCAGGTGCTCGAAGACGACCTTCTGGACGAAGGTCTTCGCCTCGGTGTTGCCGAGCTTGGTCTTGGTCTGGCCCTCGAACTGCGGCTCGCCGAGCTTGACCGAGATGATCGCGGTCAGGCCCTCGCGGATGTCGTCGCCCGTGAGGTTGTCGTCCTTCTCGCGGAGCAGCTTCTTGTCGCGCGCGTACTTGTTGACGAGCGTCGTCAGCGCCGCGCGGAAGCCCTCCTCGTGGGTGCCGCCCTCGTGGGTGTGGATCGTGTTCGCGAAGGAGTACACGCCCTCGGAGTACGAGGAGTTCCACTGCATCGCGATCTCGACCGAGAGCAGGCGCTCCTTGTCCTCGGCCTCGACGTCGATGACGGTCGGGTGGACCAGCTCGCCCTTGCGCGAGTTGAGGTACTTCACGAAGTCGACGATGCCGCCCTCGTAGTGGTACTTCACGGTGCGCGCGGCGGGCTCGGCGCCCGCCTCGGCGTCCGGGGCGTCGGCGCCCACGGTGGCCTTCGCGGACTCGCGCTCGTCGGTGAGCGTGATCGTCAGGCCCTTGTTGAGGAAGGCCATCTCCTGGAAGCGGCGGGAGAGCGTCTCGAAGGAGTACTCGACCGTCTCGAAGATCTCGGGGTCGGACCAGAAGGTGACCGTGGTGCCGGTCTCCTCGGTCTCCTCGTGCCGCGCGAGGGGCGCGGTCGGGGCGCCCATCTTGTAGTCCTGGGTCCAGCGGTGGCCGTCGGTCTTGATCTCCACCGACACCTTGGTGGACAGGGCGTTGACGACGGAGACGCCGACGCCGTGCAGACCGCCGGAGACCGCGTAACCGCCGCCGCCGAACTTGCCGCCCGCGTGGAGGACGGTCAGCACGACCTCGACGGCAGGCTTGCCCTCGGACTCGACGATGCCGACGGGGATGCCGCGGCCGTTGTCGACGACGCGCACACCGCCGTCGGCCAGGATCGTCACGTCGATGGTGTCCGCGTGACCGGCCAGGGCTTCGTCGACCGAGTTGTCCACGACCTCCTGCACCATGTGGTGCAGGCCGCGCTCTCCGGTCGAGCCGATGTACATGCCGGGGCGCTTGCGCACCGCGTCCAGACCCTCGAGTACCTGGATGTTGCTGGCGGTGTACTGGTTGTTCTCGTTGGGGTTGCCGGAATCGGCCACGAAGCGCCCTTTCTGGCACAGCACAGGCCGTTCTCCGGGCATGCGGGAGCGGCTGCGTCGTTCGACATGTTCCGCAGGGTGGCGGGATTGTCTTCCAGTCTACCGGTACCACTGACACTCATGGGGGTTTGCCGGTACCTGAATGCTCATGTGCCGCCCTCGACGGGCGCGAGACGACTCCCCATATCCGGGGAGGGGCTCCAGAGGCCCCTGACGGCCACCTAGCGCTTCGGGTCGTAGCGCGTTGTGGGCATCGGGACGGCCGGCCTACCCGTAGGTGTCGCCGGGCCCCGTCGAGCCCGGCGCCCGCAGCGGTCCGTAGCCCCGGCGCGGGGCGCCCGGCCCCAGCACCTTGATCATCCGTACGGTGCCGTGGCTGAGGTCCTCGTTGAGCCGCGCCACCAGCGAGGGCGCGAGCAGCCGGAGCTGGGTCGCCCAGGCCGTGGAGTCGCACTGCACCGTGAGCACCCGCACCTCCGGGTCCTCGTCGTACTTCAGCGGGACGCAGTGCTTGGCCAGGTCCGCGCCCACGATCTGCGGCCAGCGGCCCATCACCCCGCCGACCGCGGCCGGCGTCTCCCAGCCGCGCTCGGTGATCAGCCGGTTGATCGCGGCGCCCAGCGCCATGGGGTCGCGCCCGTCCGCGCGCGCGCCGGAGCGCAGTCCGCCGCCGCGCCGCGCCTGCTTCTTCTGCTGCGCCGCCGCGCCCCGCGCGCGCGCCTGCTCCTTGGCGGCGCGCAGCGCGACCCGCGCGAGGTCCACGCCGGAGGGCTCGGGCGCGGCCGGCCCGTCCACAGGCTGGGGAGATCCCGGCCGGGCAGGGGATTCGCCGTCGGCAGCGGCCATGGGACTCACACCCGTTCCACGTTCCCGCCGGACACCGCGTACCGCGTCCCCGCGAGCACGCCCGGCACGTCGTCGTCCACGGCGGCCGTCACCAGCACCTGCTCGCCGGGCGCCACCAGCTCCGCGAGCCGTTCGCGCCGGCGCGCGTCCAGCTCGGCGAAGACGTCGTCGAGGACGAGCACCGGCTCGTTGCCCTCGGCGCGCAGCAGGTCGTACGAGGCGAGCCGCAGCGCCAGCGCGTACGACCAGGACTCGCCGTGGCTCGCGTACCCCTTGGCCGGCAGGTCGCCCAGCTTGAGCAGGAGCTCGTCGCGGTGCGGGCCGACCAGCGTGACCCCGCGCTCGATCTCCTGCTTGCGCACCTCGGCGAGGGCGGCGATCAGCTGCTCGTACAGCTCCTCGCGGCTGTGCCCGGAGCCGGGCGCGGAGGGCTTGTACTCCAGCTGTACGGGGCCGCCGCCGGGCGCGAGCTGCTCGTACGCCTTGTTGGCGAGCGGGCTCAGCACCCCGATGAGGTCGAGGCGCTGGGCGAGCAGTTCGGCGCCCGCGCGGGCCAGGTGCTGGTCCCAGACGTCGAGCGTGGACAGGTCCATGGAGCGCCCGCCGTGCCGCCGGGCCATGGCGGCGGACTTGAGGAGGGTGTTGCGCTGTTTGAGCACCCGCTCGTAGTCGGAGCGCACGCCCGCCATGCGCGGCGCGCGCGCCGTGATCAGCTCGTCGAGGAAGCGCCGGCGCTCGCCGGGGTCGCCCTTGATCAGCGCGAGGTCCTCGGGCGCGAACAGCACGGTCCGCACGATCCCCAGCACGTCACGGGGCCTGACCTGCGAGGACCTGTTGACACGGGCCCGGTTGGCGCGGCCCGGGTTGAGTTCGAGCTCGACCAGCTGGGAGCGCTCGCCCTGGGTGACGGCGGCGCGGATGACGGCCCGCTCGGCGCCCATCCGCACGAGGGGGGCGTCGGAGGCGACGCGGTGGCTGCCGAGGGTGGCGAGGTAGCCGACCGCCTCGACCAGGTTGGTCTTGCCCTGCCCGTTCGCCCCCACGAACGCGGTGACGCCCGGGTCGAGCGGGACCTCGACCCGGGCGTACGAGCGGAAGTCGGCCAGCGAGAGATGCGTGACGTGCATGATGGGCGCCGACCTTCTTCCCCCGGCGGCTGTGCACCGCGGGGTGCACAGCCTGTGGATTACTTCTTCGTCTCGACCGCGTGGCCGCCGAACTGGTTGCGCAGCGCGGCGATCATCTTCATCTGCGGGGAGTCGTCCTGGCGGGAGGCGAACCGCGCGAAGAGCGAGGCGGTGATCGCCGGCAGCGGGACGGCGTTGTCGATGGCGGCCTCGACCGTCCACCGGCCCTCGCCGGAGTCCGAGGCGTAGCCGCGCAGCTTGTCCAGGTGCTCGTCCTCGTCGAGGGCGTTGACCGCGAGGTCCAGCAGCCAGGAACGGATGACCGTGCCCTCCTGCCAGGAGCGGAAGACCTCGCGCACGTCGGTGACGGAGTCGACCTTCTCCAGGAGCTCCCAGCCCTCGGCGTAGGCCTGCATCATGGCGTACTCGATGCCGTTGTGGACCATCTTCGCGAAGTGGCCGGCGCCGACCTTGCCGGCGTGCACGGAGCCGAACTCGCCCTCGGGCTTGAGCGCGTCGAAGACCGGCTGGACGCGGGCCACGTGCTCGGCGTCGCCGCCGTACATCAGCGCGTAGCCGTTCTCCAGGCCCCAGACGCCGCCGGAGACGCCGCAGTCGACGAAGCCGATGCCCTTGGCCGCCAGCTCCTCGGCGTGCTTCTCGTCTTCGGTCCAGCGGGAGTTGCCGCCGTCCACGACGAGGTCGCCGGGGGAGAGCAGCTCGGCGAGCTCGTCGATGGTGGACTGCGTCGCGGCACCGGCCGGGACCATCACCCACACGACGCGCGGGGCCTGGAGCGCGTCCACAAGCTCCGGGAGGCTGGGGACATCGGCGAGGTCCGGGTTGCGGTCGTATCCGATGACGGTGTGGCCTGCGCGGCGGATGCGCTCGCGCATGTTGCCGCCCATCTTGCCGAGACCGACGAGACCGAGCTCCATCAGATGATTCCTTAAGCGTCGTGTGCGGTTCGTACCCGCGTCCGAGCCTACGCCCGGACGCGGGTGCACACCTGTGGGGTCAGCCGCTCAGGCGTACCGGCATGATCAGGTACTTGTAGGTCTCGTCCGCCTCCGCGTCGAGCGCGGGCCTGCCGCTCAGCAGCGCGGGCTTCGTGGAGGTCGTGAACGAGAGCTGGGCGACCGAGGAGTCGATCGCGCTCAGGCCGTCCAGCAGGAAGGTCGGGTTGAAGGCGATCGAGATGTCGTCGCCGTCCAGCTGGGCGTCGACGCGCTCCACAGCCTGTGCGTCGTCGCTGGAGCCGGCCTCCAGGATGAGGACGCCCTGCTCGAAGCTGAGCCGGACCGGGGTGTTGCGCTCGGCCACCAGGGCGACGCGCTTGACGGCCTCGACGAAGGGGGCGGTCTCGATCACCGCGACCGAGTTGAACTCGGTGGGGAAGAGCGTCCGGTACTTCGGCAGGTCGCCTTCGAGCAGCCGGGTGGTGGTGCGGCGGCCGGCGCCCTCGAAGCCGATGAGGCCCTCGCCCTTGCCGGAGCCGGAGAGCGCCAGGGTGACCGTGTCACCGCTGGTGAGCGCCTTGGCGGTGTCCAGGAGCGTCTTGGCGGGCACCAGGGCGACCGCGGAGGCGTCCGGGGACTCCGGCTTCCATAGGAACTCGCGCACGGCGAAGCGGTAGCGGTCGGTGGAGGCGAGGGTGACGGTGTCGCCCTCGATCTCGATCCGCACACCGGTGAGCACGGGCAGCGTGTCGTCGCGGCCGGCGGCGATGGCCACCTGGGCGGCGGCGGAGGCGAAGACCTCGCCGGGGACGGTGCCGGTGGCGGTGGGCATCTCCGGCAGCGCCGGGTACTCCTCCACCGGGAGGGTGTGGAGGGTGAAGCGGGAGGAGCCGCAGACGACGGTCGCCCGTACACCGTCTGTGGAGATCTCCACCGGACGGTTGGGGAGGGCGCGGCAGATGTCGGCGAGCAGGCGGCCGGAGACCAGGACGGTGCCGTCCTCCTCGACCTCCGCGTCGACGGAGACCCGGGCCGAGACCTCGTAGTCGAAGCTGGAGAAGCTCAGCGCGCCGTCCTCGGCCTTCAGCAGGAGGCCGGCGAGGACAGGAGCCGGCGGACGGGCCGGGAGGCTGCGGGCCACCCAGGCCACCGCCTCCGCAAGTACGTCGCGCTCCACCCGGATCTTCACCGGAACCGCCTCCTGCTTGTTGCTGGCTCTTCTTCGACTGCGGAACCAGTCTGACGCACGCCGCCGACACTCGGCGCGGCTCGGGGTCAAGTCGCGACGAGAGCTCGCCGAGGCTCCTGGCTCGAGTTGTGCACAGCCCCCGCTTCGAAACGGATTCCTAGCTAACTCTCTGTGGGAGTAGTAGTAGGGGCTGTGGAAACCGTGGATAACGCTGTTCGCGCAGGTCAGCGCCGCTTTTTTGTCCACCGGTCCTGTGGGTGAACCCCGTGGACAACCGGCCCGTTCTGTGGACACGCGAAAGTTCTGCACACCCGATTCACAGGGCAGGGGGAGTTCTCCCCAGTGCTGTCCCCAGCTTTCCCCAGGTTCCCCACAGCCCAAACGTCTCCCTTGGTGTGACCGCTTTCACTCGGTGCGGTGAGAGGGGGTGTCGCGTTGCCGAACAGTGGACAGCGGTGTGGAGAAGCTGTGGGCAACCGTCCCGGCCCTGGGGACGGCCGGTGGACAACCGCGCGGGCCGCCTGTGGACAGATTTTTCATCCACAGCCTGTGGAGATCGTTTGCCAACAATTCCACAGGGCCTTGACCTGGGGTGATGATCTGTCAGCCGGTCTGCCTGTGGATGCTTTCCGGATAACTTCGCAGTCCCCACCCTGTGGACGGAAGATCATCCCCCAATCTGTGGAGAACCTGCCACCGGAACGGAGTAATCGAACAGCGGGGCCTCGTACACAGGTGTGCGCCGAGCTCGTCCGTGCCCGTCAGGAGCCCGTCCGTGCCCATCGGGAGCCTGTCCGAGCCCCTGTCCGAGCCCCCGTAGGACCCTCATCCGGACCCGCCCGGCCCAGCCTCACCCGAGCCCCCCCAGGAGCCCCACAGGAGCCCCGCCCGAGCCCGTCGGCACTCCGTCCGAGCCCCCACAGGAGCCCCGTCCGAGCTCCCCGGGAACGCCGAAGGGCGCCCCGGGAGGTGTCCCGGGGCGCCCTTGGAGGCCGGTCTCAGCCGTTCTTGATGCGGTTGGTCAGCTCGGTGACCTGGTTGTAGATGGACCGCCGCTCGGCCATCAGCGCGCGGATCTTGCGGTCGGCGTGCATGACCGTCGTGTGGTCACGGCCGCCGAACTGCGCGCCGATCTTCGGCAGCGAGAGGTCCGTGAGCTCCCGGCACAGGTACATCGCGATCTGCCGCGCCGTGACCAGCACCCGGCTGCGCGAGGAGCCGCACAGGTCCTCCACCGTCAGCCCGAAGTAGTCCGCCGTCGCCGCCATGATCGCGCCGGCCGTGATCTCCGGCGCCGAGTCCTCGCCGCCCGGGATCAGGTCCTTGAGGACGATCTCGGTCAGCCCCAGGTCGACCGGCTGCCGGTTCAGGCTCGCGAAGGCCGTCACCCGGATCAGCGCGCCCTCCAGCTCGCGGATGTTCCGCGAGATCCGGGAGGCGATGAACTCCAGCACCTCCGGCGGCGCGTTCAGCTGCTCCTGGACCGCCTTCTTGCGCAGGATCGCGATCCGCGTCTCCAGCTCCGGCGGCTGCACATCGGTGGTCAGACCCCACTCGAAGCGGTTGCGCAGCCGGTCCTCCAGGGTCACCAGCTGCTTGGGCGGCCGGTCCGAGGAGAGCACGATCTGCTTGTTCGCGTTGTGGAGCGTGTTGAAGGTGTGGAAGAACTCCTCCTGCGTCGACTCCTTGCTCGCGAGGAACTGGATGTCGTCGACCAGCAGGATGTCCACGTCGCGGTAGCGCTTGCGGAAGGCGTCGCCCTTGCCGTCGCGGATCGAGTTGATGAACTCGTTGGTGAACTCCTCCGAGCTCACGTACCGCACCCGGGTGCCCGGGTAGAGGCTGCGGGCGTAGTGCCCGATCGCGTGCAGCAGGTGGGTCTTGCCGAGCCCCGACTCCCCGTAGATGAAGAGCGGGTTGTACGCCTTCGCCGGCGCTTCGGCCACCGCGACCGCGGCGGCGTGCGCGAAGCGGTTCGAGGAACCGATGACGAAGGTGTCGAAGAGGTACTTGGGGTTCAGCCGCGCGTGCTGCTCGCCCGGCGCGCCGGGACCGCCGCCCTGCCCGCCGGTGTGGCCGCCGGTGTGGCCGCCCATGCCGGGGCCGCCGCCGGTCGGACCGGTGCCCATCGGACCCGGGACGGGACCGCCGGGACGCGGACCGGGGCCGCCGCCCGGACGCCCCGGCTCGGGCAGCTCGCCGCGGTCGGGGCGCTGCTGCCGCTCGTACGCCGGGGGCCGCTCGTCGTACCGCGACTGCGGCGGCTGGGGCCGGGGCTGGTACGGCTCGCGCCACTGCTCCGCGGCCTGCTCGCGCTCCTGGAAGCCGCCGAGCCGCTGCTGCTGCCAGGACAGGTCCTCCTGGGCGCGCGGCCAGGAGCCGGGTTCCGGACGCTGCTGCTGGTACTCGGGGTAGGCGGGCCGGGCGGTCGGCAGACCGTCGTCCGGCAGCGGGCGCCCGTACTCGTCGTACTTCTCGTACTTCTCGTACGTGCCGTACGGCTCGGCCGGGCGCTCGTCGTAGCGCTGCGGCTGCGGGGGCTGCGGCGCCTGCCGGGCGGGCGGCGCGGGCGGGGTCGGCTCGCCGACCGAGTCGTCGACGGTGATCGCGATCCGGATCGGGCGGCCGCAGGCGTTGCTGAGCGCCTCGCTGATCAGCGGGGCGAGCCGTCCTTCGAGGACCTGCTTGCCGTACTCGTTGGGGACCGCGAGCAGGGCGGTGTCGGCCACCAGCGCGAGCGGCTGGCAGCGCTCGATCCACTGCTTGTCCTTGCCCTCGACGCCCTGCTGGCCCTCCCCGAGAAGCTGTTCCAGCACGCGCGGCCACACTGCGGCAAGATCGGCAGGTACGTCAGCCACGGGGCACGCTTCCTCGCAGGTCCCACGAATGTGTGGTTCTCGGGACGGTTGGTCGAAGTCCTGAAGGACAGGTAAGGACAGAACGGAAAAGATTGCGGAGTTCAGCCACGGTAGTCGGGGCGGCTGACGTGGTTCAAGTTGTTGTCCACAGCCTGTGCACAATGAACCCCGGTGACCGGCCGGTTTGACCGGATGGCGTAGCCGCGCGTACCGTAACCAGGTCGAGTTGTCGATGGCTGCTGCCGCCTGCCTACCGATGGGCGAAGGTCACTTTATGTGATCGCGAAGCGGTGCACTCGAGCGTATTGCGAGCTCAGCTTCTCGTGGGCGCACGGTGACAGCCAGGCGATGTCCCGCCACCAACGAATTACTTCTGGAGCCCCCGAGTGAGCAAGCGCACCTTCCAGCCGAACAACCGTCGTCGCGCGAAGACCCACGGCTTCCGCCTGCGTATGCGCACCCGTGCCGGCCGCGCCATCCTGGCGAACCGCCGTGCCAAGGGTCGCGCTGAGCTGTCCGCCTGATCTGTCTAAACAGGTCATGACGTGCTGCCTACCGAGAATCGGCTGAGGCGGCGCGAGGACTTCGCGACCGCGGTTCGCCGAGGCCGCCGGGCTGGCCGCCCGTGCCTCGTCGTCCATCTACGCAGCGGTGAAACGGACCCGCACGCGCCTGGGGAGAGCGCTCCCCCGACGCGTGCGGGTTTCGTCGTGAGCAAAGCCGTTGGTGGAGCGGTCGTCCGCAATCAGGTGAAGCGCCGTCTACGCCACCTCGTGCGTGAACGGCTCACCGAGCTGCCCCCCGGTAGCCTGGTGGTGGTACGGGCGTTGCCCGGAGCCGGCGACGCCGATCATGCACAGCTGGCCCGAGACCTGGACGCCGCCCTTCAGCGGCTGCTGGGAGGGGGCACGCGATGAAGTACCCGCTGCTGGCCCTCATCAAGCTGTACCAGTGGACGATCAGCCCGCTCCTGGGCCCCGTCTGCCGGTACTACCCGTCGTGTTCCCGCTACGGATTCACGGCGATCGACCGGCATGGCGCGATCAAGGGCACAGCCCTGACCGCCTGGCGCATCCTGCGGTGCAATCCGTGGACGCCCGGCGGCGTGGACCATGTTCCCCTGCGCAAGCGCCCGCGCTGGCACGAGATGCTGCGCGCCGCCCTGCGCGGAGACAAGGGCGGGTTCTCCGCCGAGACGAGCCCGGTCGGAGAGACCTCGCCCAATGCTCAAGGAGCCTGATTAGTGGACACGATTGCCAGTCTGTTCAGCTTCATCACCACACCTGTCTCATGGGTGATCGTCCAGTTCCACAAGATGTACGGGGCGATCTTCGGCCCTGACACGGGCTGGGCCTGGGGTCTGTCCATCGTGTCCCTCGTGGTGCTGATCCGTATCTGCCTGATCCCGCTCTTCGTGAAGCAGATCAAGTCGACGCGGAACATGCAGGCGCTCCAGCCGAAGATGAAGGCGATCCAGGAGCGCTACAAGAGCGACAAGCAGCGTCAGTCCGAAGAGATGATGAAGCTGTACAAGGAGACGGGCACCAACCCGCTCTCCTCGTGCCTTCCCATCCTGGCGCAGTCCCCGTTCTTCTTCGCGCTGTACCACGTGCTGTCCGCGATCGCCTCGGGCAAGACGATCGGCGTCATCGACCAGCCGCTGCTGGAGAGCGCCCGTCAGGCCCACATCTTCGGCGCCCCGCTGGCCGCCAAGTTCACGGACAGCGCCGAGAAGGTCGCCGCCCTCAACGCCTCGCTGACCGATGTCCGCATCGTCACCGCGGTCATGATCATCCTGATGTCGGCCTCGCAGTTCTTCACCCAGCGCCAGCTGATGATGAAGAACGTCGACCTCTCGGTGAAGACCCCGTACATGCAGCAGCAGAAGATGCTCATGTACATCTTCCCGTTGATCTTCGCCGTCATGGGCATCAACTTCCCCGTCGGTGTCCTCGTCTACTGGCTGACCACCAACGTGTGGACCATGGGCCAGCAGATGTACGTGATCAACCAGAACCCGACGCCGGGCAGCAAGGCCCAGGACTCCTACCTCCAGCGCCTGCTCAAGGGCGTCACCCACCACGGTGAGGTCCGCGGCCGCCGGCGGAAGAACATCGTCAAGGCCATCGTGGCCAAGGGCAGCGACCGCAACGAGAACGAGCGCCGCTTCTTCACGGGCCTGGCCAAGGCCGGCTTCGCGCCCCAGGCCGACGGCACCGTGATCAAGAGCGACACCGCGCTCGCCGAGGCGGAGGGCGGCGCCACCGCCAAGCGCCAGCAGCCCAAGCGCCAGAGCAAGGCCCAGCGCCAGTCCGGTGGCGCCCAGCAGGCCGCCGCGAAGGACGCAGAGGACGCGGCCGAGTCCGACGGGTCCACCGAGGACAGCGCCGACACCACCGACTCCTCCGACGACAAGGCGACCGCTCCCTCGCTGGAGAAGAAGCCGCAGTCCGAGGCGAAGCGCAGCAAGGCCGGGACCCAGGACGCGGCGGGCGACAAGCCGACGCGCCAGCGGGCCAACTCCGGTGGCTCCCGCCAGCGCAAGGGCCAGCAGCGCCCGAAGCACCCCTCCTCCAAGAAGTAAGCCTCCACGAAGCAAGAAGGAGTCCATCCGTGACGGAAGGCACCACCTCCGCCGCCGAGGGTGGCGACACCCTGACCCGCCTGGAGCAGGAGGGTGAGATCGCGGCCGACTACCTCGAGGGCCTGCTCGACATCGCCGATCTCGACGGCGACATCGACATGGACGTCGAGGCGGACCGGGCCTCGGTCTCGATCGTCAGCGACTCGAGCAGCCGTGACCTGCAGAAGCTGGTCGGCCGTGACGGCGAGGTGCTGGAGGCCCTTCAGGAGCTCACCCGGCTGGCCGTGCACCGGGAGACCGGCGACCGTAGCCGCCTGATGCTCGACATCGCCGGCTTCCGGGCCCAGAAGCGCTCCGAGCTCGCCCAGATCGGCGCCAAGGCCGCGGACGAGGTCAAGTCCAGCGGTCAGCCGGTCAAGCTGGACCCGATGACGCCGTTCGAGCGCAAGGTCGTGCACGACGCGGTCGCCGCCGCCGGTCTGCGCAGCGAGTCCGAGGGCGAGGAGCCGCAGCGCTTCGTCGTCGTGCTCCCTGCCTGAACCCACCCGTAGTGTCGGCCCCGTCTGTTCTGCAGGCGGGGCCGAATTTTGTCAGCCTGATAGTCAGCCATCCCGTGCGCTCGCACGGCATACGTGCGGTACGGAAGGACGGTTCCCCGTGACGGAGGCAGCGGAGCTTCCCCAGGCGCCCGAGCAGGCGCGGACGGTTTTCGGTGACTACTTCCCGGAGGCCGTGCGCTACGCGGAGCTCCTCGCGGACGCGGGGGTCAAGCGCGGTCTGATCGGCCCCCGTGAGGTCCCCCGGCTGTGGGAGCGCCACATCCTGAACTGCGCGGTGCTCTCCGAGGTCGTCCCCGAGGGCGTCACGGTCTGCGACGTCGGCTCCGGCGCCGGCCTGCCCGGCATCCCGCTGGCGCTGGTACGCCCCGACCTGAAGATCACCCTCCTGGAGCCGCTGCTGCGCCGCACGAACTTCCTCCAAGAGGTCGTCGAGCTGCTCGGCCTGGACCACGTGACCGTCGTCCGTGGGCGCGCCGAGGAGATGATGGGCAAGATCCAGCCCGTGCACGTCGTCACGGCTCGCGCCGTGGCGCCGCTCGACCGGCTCGCCGGCTGGGGCGTGCCGCTGCTGCGTCCGTACGGAGAGATGCTGGCGCTCAAGGGCGACACCGCCGAGGAGGAGATCAACGGCGCTCGTGCCGCGCTCTCCAAGCTGGGTGTGGTGGCCACCTCCGTGCTCCAGGTCGGCGAGGGCATCGTCGACCCGCAGTCCACGGTGGTCCGGGTCGAGGTCGGCGAGAGCCCGGGCGGCGTGCGCTTCGCGGCCAAGCGAGCCAAGGCGGCAAGGACCAGCCGTGCCCGCCGCGGTAAGCGCTGAACCCCGTCTACTGATCCGTACAAGCTGCGATACGCGCAGATTTCGGAGTGTCGAGCGGTCCCGGCCCGGCGGCCCGTGCATCGTGTTTCACGTGAAACGTCGCTCACTGCTGCAGGGGATCATCAGCCGCGGTCGCGCGGCTGCCGCGCCCTGGGACCGCACACCGTCGGCGAAACCCCCCGTGAGGGTCAAAGGGTTGTCCACAGAGGTGGATTTCTCCACAGGACCACGGGCCTCGCTGGTTCACGACCCCGAAAGCATGGCAGGCTCTGCTCATCGCGAGCCTGAAGCCGAGGAGAGTGAATCCTTGCGGTCCGACGCCAACATCGCGGGACCGATGACCGATCCGGTCCCCGGTCCCCGAACCGAATCGGCGGGGGAGGATGTTTCACGTGAAACACCGCCCCCGATGGACGACACCCCCATCGGTCGTGCAGCACAGCTGGCCGTAGAAGCCCTGGGCCGTGCGGGTGAGGGACTTCCCCGCCCCGCGCAGACCCGTGTGATGGTCGTCGCCAACCAGAAGGGCGGCGTCGGCAAGACGACCACGACGGTCAACCTCGCCGCCTCCCTGGCACTGCACGGCGCCCGCGTCCTGGTCATCGACCTCGACCCCCAGGGCAATGCCTCCACCGCGCTGGGCATCGACCACCACGCCGAGGTCCCCTCGATCTACGACGTCCTCGTGGAGAGCAGGCCGCTCTCCGAGGTCGTCCAGCCGGTCCGGGACGTCGAGGGGCTCTTCTGTGCCCCGGCGACCATCGACCTCGCCGGCGCCGAGATCGAGCTGGTGTCGCTGGTGGCGCGAGAGAGCCGGCTCCAGCGTGCGATCCAGGCGTACGAGCAGCCGCTCGACTACATCCTGATCGACTGCCCGCCCTCGCTGGGCCTGCTCACGGTCAACGCCATGGTGGCGGGGGCCGAGGTGCTGATCCCCATCCAGTGCGAGTACTACGCGCTGGAGGGCCTGGGCCAGCTCCTGCGGAACGTCGATCTGGTGCGGGGGCACCTCAACCCCGGCCTGCACGTCTCGACGATCCTGCTGACCATGTACGACGGCCGGACGAGGCTCGCCTCGCAGGTCGCCGACGAGGTGCGCACCCACTTCGGCAAGGAGGTGCTGCGGACGAGCATCCCGCGTTCCGTGCGCATCTCCGAGGCCCCGAGCTACGGCCAGACCGTGCTCACCTACGACCCGGGATCCAGCGGTGCCCTCTCCTACCTTGAGGCGGCCCGTGAGATCGCCCTGCGCGGTGTCGAGCTCCATTACGACGCCACGCACGCCCACACCGGCCAGTCGGCCATGGGCCACCAGAACAGCCAGCGAATGTCGGAGGGGATCCAGTGAGCGAGCGACGTAGGGGGCTGGGGCGTGGACTCGGTGCGCTGATCCCCGCTGCTCCCCAGGAGCGACAGGTGTCGGTGGTGACCGTGCCCGGGGGCCAGGGCGTGAGCTCCCCCGGTGCCGTTCCGGCGCTCGGTTCGGAGCGCGGGGTGGCCGCGGCGAAGCTGGCGAGCCTTCCGGCGAGCCCGCAGTCGCCCGATTCCGTGGTGCCGGTCCCCGCGCCCGAGGTGCTGCCGGAGTCCCCCGCCGGGGCGCACTTCGCGGAGCTGCCGCTCGACTCCATCACCCCGAACCCGCGTCAGCCGCGTGAGGTCTTCGACGAGGACGCGCTGGCCGAGCTCGTCACCTCCATCAAGGAGGTCGGCCTGCTCCAGCCCGTCGTGGTGCGGCAGGTGGGCGGTGAGCGCTACGAGCTCATCATGGGTGAGCGCCGCTGGCGGGCCTGCCGGGAGGCCGGTCTGGAGCGGATCCCCGCGATCGTGCGGGCCACCGATGACGAGAAGCTCCTGCTCGACGCCCTCCTGGAGAACCTGCACCGGGCGCAGCTGAACCCGCTGGAGGAGGCCGCGGCCTACGACCAGCTGCTCAAGGACTTCCACTGCACCCATGACCAGCTGGCCGACCGCATCGGGCGGTCCCGGCCGCAGGTCTCCAACACGCTGCGTCTGCTGCGGCTCTCCCCGCCGGTGCAGCGCCGGGTCGCCGCGGGTGTGATCTCGGCCGGCCACGCCCGAGCCCTGCTGTCGGTCGAGGACCCGGAGACGCAGGACAAGCTGGCGTACCGGATCGTGGCCGAGGGCCTCTCGGTGCGGGCGGTCGAGGAGATCGTCACGCTGATGGCCTCGGAGCCCTCCTCGCCGGTCAAGCCCAAGGGCCCGCGTGCGGGTGCTCGGGTCTCTCCGGCGCTGAGCGAACTGGCCACGCGCCTCTCGGACCGCTTCGAGACCCGGGTGAAGGTCGACCTGGGGCAGAAGAAGGGCAAGATCGTCGTCGAGTTCGCTTCGATGGACGATCTGGACCGGATCCTCTCGACGCTGGCCCCGGGCGAGGGCCGCGTGATGGACCACGGAAACGGCGAGCGGGACGACCAGGACGGGCCGTCCTCGGAGGGCTGACCTTCACTTCTCTCCCACTGGGCGGGGTGTGTACCGGCATTCACCGGAACACGCCCCGCCCTTTGCCTGACCGCGGTATCGCCCTGATCGCCCCCTCGTTACGATTCTGAGAGGCGTATTCGTACGGCAATGGCCGAGGGAAACGAGGAGCAGCCGTGGGGCGTCGGCTCGTACCGCTCACGCTGGACAACCTTCCGGACCTTCCCAAGCGGTGCCGCTCCTGTGTCTTCTGGGAGCTCGATCCGGTGAGCGGCGAGGCCGCCGTGAAGGCCGGCCGGCCCGAGCTGGAGAAGGAGGCGTGGATCTCCGCCGTGCTCCTGGAATGGGGCTCCTGCGGCCGGGTGGCCTATGTCGACGAGGTGCCGGTCGGCTTCGTGCTCTACGCGCCTCCCGCCTATGTGCCCCGCTCCACCGCCTTCCCCACGAGCCCGCTCTCGGCCGACGCCGCCCAGCTGATGACGGCGTGGATCATGCCGGGGTACCAGGGGCAGGGGCTCGGACGGATGATGGTGCAGACGGTGGCGAAGGATCTGCTCCGCCGGGGCTTCAAAGCGATCGAGGCCTTCGGGGACGCGCGCTGGAAGGAGCCGGCCTGCGTGCTCCCGGCCGAGCACCTTCTGGCGGTGGGCTTCAAGACCGTTCGGCCGCACCACGCCTTTCCGCGGCTGCGGCTGGAGCTGAGGACGACGCTCTCCTGGAAGGAGGACGTCGAGCTGGCCCTGGACCGGCTGCTGGGCGCCGTACAGAAGGAGCCCGCTCTGCGGCCCCTGTGAGTCGGCCCCGGAGTCTCCGCGTCTCTGCGTGAACGACGACGGCCCGCCCCCTTCCGAGGGGGCGGGCCGTCGCTGTTTCACGTGAAACAGCGAGAGTCTTACTTGGCCTCGACGAAGCCGTCCAGGTTGCGCAGGATGGCGGCCTTCGGCTTGGCACCGACGATCGTCTTCACGACCTCGCCGCCCTGGTAGACGTTCAGGGTCGGGATGGACATGACGCCGTACTTGGCGGCCGTGGCCGGGTTCTCGTCGATGTTGAGCTTCACGACCTCGATCTCGTCGTGCTCGGCGGCGATGGCCTCCAGCGACGGAGCGATCTGGCGGCACGGCCCGCACCACGCGGCCCAGAAGTCCACCAGGACGGGCTTCTCGCTCTTGAGGACGACCTCGTCGAAGTCAGCGTCAGTCACGTTCTTCAGGGCGCCGGCCACGGCGACCTCCTTATTTGGCGGGGTGTGGGGTGGTGAAGCGGAGAGATCAGACCGCGGGGGTCTCGGCGAGCTTCTCGGCGTCGGCGAGGGCGGCCAGGAAGCGCTCCGCGTCGAGCGCGGCCGAGCAGCCGGTGCCGGCGGCGGTGATCGCCTGGCGGTAGGTGTGGTCGACGACGTCGCCCGCACCGAAGACGCCCGTGAGGTTGGTGCGGGTGGACGGGGCGTCCACCTTCAGGTAGCCCTCCTCGTCCAGCTCCAGCTGGCCCTTGAAGAGCTCGGTGCGCGGGTCGTGGCCCACGGCGATGAAGAGGCCCGTGACCGGCAGCTCGCTGGTCTCGCCGGTCTTGGTGTTGCGCAGGGTCAGACCGCGGAGCTTCTGGTCGCCGTGGATCTCGGCGACCTCGTTGTCCCACGCGAACTTGATCTTCGGGTCGGCGAAGGCGCGCTCCTGCATCGCCTTGGAGGCGCGCAGGGTGTCACGGCGGTGGACGATGGTGACGGACTTGGCGAAGCGCGAGAGGAAGGTAGCCTCCTCGATCGCGGTGTCGCCGCCGCCGACGACGGCGATGTCCTGGTCCTTGAAGAAGAAGCCGTCGCAGGTGGCGCACCAGGAGACACCGCGGCCGGAGAGCGCGTCCTCGTTCGGCAGGCCGAGCTTGCGGTGCTGCGAGCCGGTGGTGACGATGACGGCCTTGGCGCGGTGCACGGTGCCGGCGGTGTCGGTCACGGTCTTGATCTCGCCGGTGAGGTCCACCGCGACGATGTCGTCCGGAACGAGCTCGGCGCCGAAGCGCTCCGCCTGCGCACGCATGTTGTCCATCAGGTCCGGGCCCATGATGCCGTCACGGAAGCCCGGGAAGTTCTCCACGTCGGTCGTGTTCATGAGGGCGCCACCGGCGGTGACGGCACCTTCGAACACGAGCGGGTTCAGCGACGCGCGGGCCGTGTAGAGCGCAGCGGTGTAACCCGCGGGCCCGGAGCCGATGATGATCACGTTACGGACGTCGCTCACGGGTTTCTTCCTCGTCTCTGCAGACTGCCACTGCCTACGGGGGCGGTCGGATCGGTCACTCTCACCCCACCTAACCGATCCTACGGGGGAAGCATTCCCGAGACCGCCGCCTGGCAGGGCGCCGAGGCGGTCAACGCGGAACGGATTCCTTCAGCAGGACATCGGCCCGGCTGTTCCCGCTTCCGGCGGCGCAGGAAGCGTCGAGGACGTAGACCTGCACCCGCTTGCCGTCGGCGGTGTCGGGCAGCACCAGGAGGTAGGCGTCCGTTCCCTCGAAGGTGCCCTGTCGGTAGGCGAGGACCGGGTCCTCGCGCTGGGTGCCGGCCTTCACGCATTCCGGCAGGGGAGTCTCCAGGGACCGCTGGCGCCCGTCGCCGCCGTTCTGGGCGGAGAGCGAGTCCGGGCCGGTGTCCCGGGGCGCCTTGAAGGTGCTGTTCTGCTGAAGGAGGGCCTGGGCGGCGGCCTCGACCGGCATTCCGTCGAAGCGGGCGACGCCGGCGGCCTGGGCCGCGACGCCGGAGGCCGTCTTGTCACCCGTGTCGTGACCGAAGGGGAGGGCGCCGGACTGGATGAAGAACAGGCTCAGTCCCAGAGCGGCGGCGCCCACTCCCGCGCCCAGGACGGCGAACCTGCGGCGGCGCCCGCGGGGGCGTCCGGGGCCGGTGGCGGCGGCGGGGCGTCCTGCGGGCCGGTCGGCGGCTGGGGCGCTCTCGACCGGATGGCTGCGCGGTGTTTCACGTGAAACATGTGCGGTGGTGTCCGGGGCGGTGGCGTTCAGGAGGGCTTCGGCGGCCAATGCGGCGTCGATCCGCCCGGCGATCTCGGCCGGCATCCGCGGCGGGCCCGGCAGGGTTCCCAGCAGGCTCCGGATCTCCTCCAGGGAGGTCCGCACATCGGTACACAGGGGACAGCCGTCGAGATGGAGCCGTACGGCCGCGCTGCGGGAAGGGGAGAGGAGCCCCTCGGCGAGGTCGGAGATCTCCGAGACGTCGGGGTGCTGAGTCGTGTCGGCCGTGGAAGTCACGCGCGCCCACCTCCGCCCTTCACAGCAGCTGGATTGCTCGGTCCGGTGTCTCTCGGTCCCGACACCGGTGGGACGGATGCCCCCGGCGTCCGGTTCCTTCCCCGGTCAGGGGGCTCGTTACCCACTGTGTCCCCGCGCAGATGAGTGAGCATCGGCAGCAGTCTGGCCCGCCCTCGCGCGCAGCGGCTTTTCACGGTGCCGGTGGGGACATCGAGGATACGAGCGGCCTCGGCGACCGGATAGCCCTGCATGTCCACCAGGACAAGCGCGGCACGCTGCTCCGGGGGGAGGGTGGCGAGGGCGGCGAGGAGCTGGCGGTGCAGATCCTGTCGCTCCGCGGGCGCCTCGGCGGACTCGTGCGGTTCCAGGATCTGCTCGAAGCGGTCGGTGTCGTCCACCGGCGAGGTCCGGCGGGAGGCCGCCTTGCGCGCCCGGTCGAGACAGGCGTTCACTGTGATGCGGTGCAGCCAGGTCGTGACGGCCGACTGCCCCCGGAAGGTATGCGCGGCCCGGAAGGCCGATACGAGGGCGTCCTGGACGGCATCAGCGGCTTCCTCGCGGTCCCTCAGCGTGCGCAGGGCCACCGCCCACAGCCGGTCGCGGTGGCGCCGTACGATCTCGCCGAAGGCGTGCGGATCGCCGGCCACATGGGCGGCCAGGAGATCGCCGTCGGAGCGAGCGTCCCTCGTGGATCCGTTGTTCACGCCAAGTCTCCCACCATGGCAGGGGCGGCACCGTGGGTATTCTGTGCAATTTGCCGGTGATCGACAAGGTGGCCCTTGTGGAGGTCCCATGAGGACCGGGGTGCCACCCGGTGCGGGCGGCACCCCGGTCCGGGGCCGTTACGGGGCCGAGCCGAGGAACGAGACGTTCGTGACGGCCTGCTTGTATCCGGCGTCGCTGTACTGGTCCCCCGCCGACTGCGGCAGCGCGGTGAACCAGAGCAGGACGTAGCGGGTCTTGACCGGTGTCTTCGCGTCCAGCTTCAGCGAGGATCCGGACGTCGTGGCCGTCGCGATCTCCTTCATGGACGAGGGAGAACCGGCCGGGCTCAGCGAGTCGGCCGCGTACAGCGCCCCGGTCGTGTGGTTGCCTCCGTAGCGCAGGTCTATCGAGGCGGACGTGACGTTCTGCTCCGAGCCGAGGTCGTAGACGATGCCCACACCTTGCTTGAACGGAGCCAGCGTGGGCCCGTCGAAGAAGCTCTTGGTGCGCCAGTAGGTGGACGGGTCGCCGTCGTAGGTCTTGTCCACGCCCGCCGCGTTCTGCGGGGACCCGTCCGGCGCGTACTCCTTGGCGCCGCGCACGACGATCGGCTTCGGATCGGCCGGCTTCTCGTCACCCGTGTCGGGGGACGTCGCGGGCGGTATCGGCTGCTTCTGGCCGTTCAGCAGCCGGTCCGCGATCTGCCAGCTGCCCAGACCCAGGGCGGCGATCAGGAGGGCCGAGACGGCCCACTTGAGCGCCTTGCCGGTGCGGCTCTGGAGCGGCGGCGGCGGAATGACGACCGGCTGGGTGACCTGCGGGCGGACCTGGGGGCGCCCGTACGTGCCCTGCTGGTAGGTGGTGCGCTGGTACTCCGGCGGGGCCGGCAGCGGGAACGCCGGCTCCGGCGGGCGGATGCGGGGCATCGCCGCCACGGCCTTGGCGAGCTCGTCCGGGGTGGTGCAGGGCGGTTCCTGGCGCGAGGCCGTGGCCCCGTCGTTGGCCAGGGCGCGCATGGCGATCTCGGAGAGACCCCGGTGGACGCCCGCGCGGACCTGGTCCGGCGGGAGCAGCCCGACGCCCTTGGGCAGCCCCGAGAGGCCGTAGGCGTCGTTCTCGTACGGCCAGCGCTGGGTGAGCGCCGCGTAGAGCAGGGCGCCGATCGCCTCGGTGTCGGTGCGCTGCGGGCGCTCGGCGCTGATGCCGCGCAGGGCGGCGTTCACGGCGAGGCCGCGGATCCGGTACTGGCCGGTGGAGCTGCGCAGCACGGCGCTCGGCGTCAGCCGCAGGTGCGAGAGGCCCTCGCGGTGTGCCGCGGTCATGGCCTGGGAGACCTGGCTGACCAGCTGGTAGGCGTCGTGCGGTTCCATCGGGCCGGCCGCGAGGAGCGCGGTCAGCTCGGTGGAGTCGGGCAGCCACTCGTGCACGACGTAGACCAGGTCGTTCTCCTCGACGGCGTCGAGGACCTGGACGAACCGGGGATCGCCGAGCAGCGCCGCGGACCGGGCCGCGGCGAGCACGGAGCGTGCTCTGGGGTGGTCGGCCGGGAGGATGTGCACGCCGACGGCGCGGCGGAGCTTCTCGTCCACCGCACGCCAACTGCTGAATCCGTCCAGTCGGGTGACGCACTCCTCCAGCCGGTAGCGTCTCGCCAGCTTGTGGCCGCTGTGGAGCTCCGGTGCCGTGATGGAGGGCTGTTCGCCGCTCTTCGCTTCGCCCGCCTTGTTCTCCGTGGACTCGGCGGTCGTGACCGCCTTCTTCTGCGCTTCCGCCACCCCGTCGGTCGCGGCCTTGTCCGCCTTGGCGGTCAGCGGGTCGTCACCGCTGTTGTCGGCCACGTCGACGGCAGCCGTGCTACGTTCCGCCACCGTCGTTCCTGCCTCCCCATCCGTTGCGCCACATCCAACAGCCATGCCAATTGTGCCCACAGTCCGGCGCTATGCACGACACGCGTCGGCAGGCGATGGTTGTGCGAAGCCTGTTCGTCAGCGTCCCAGACGCCCGCGGACCATGCCGACCATGGAGTTGAGCTCCGCGATCCGCATCCGCTTGGCGGCGACGAAGAAGACGCCGAGCAGCACCGCTCCGCCCACCAGCAGGGCCACCAGCGAGCCGAGGGCCCCTTCGCCGAGCACCTTCAGCAGGGCGAAGCCGACGGCCCCGGAGATGATCGCGGCCGGCAGCGACGCGAGGCACAGCCGGGCGTAGGTGCGCAGCACATGGGCGCCGTCGAGGTCGCCGCCGAGCCGGTTGCGCAGGCGGCGCCAGGCGACGCCGACGCCGACCATGTAGGCGAGACCGTAGGAGGCGGCCATGCCGACCACGGCCCACTGGGCCGGGAGGACGACGTAACAGACGGCGGAGGCGGCAGCGTTGACGGCGGCGACGATGACGGTGTTGTAGAAGGGCGTCCGGGTGTCCTCGTAGGCGTAGAAGCCGCGGAGCACGACGTACTGGACGGAGTAGGGGATCAGGCCGAGGCCGAAGGCCATCAGGATGAAGCCCATGCCCTGGGCCGCCTGGACGCCGCTGGAGGCGTAGAGCAGGGTGCACATCGGGACGCCGAGGGCCAGGAAGGCGAAGGAGACCGGCACGATCGCCACGGCCGAGTTGCGCAGGCCCTGGGAGATGTCGTCGCGGACGGCGCCGGGATCGTTGTCCGAGGCGGCGCGCGAGATGCGCGGCAGCAGCGCGGCCATGACCGAGACGGTGATGATGGCCTGCGGCATGCCCCAGATCAGCTGGGCGTTGGAGTAGGCCAGGAAGCCCGCGCCGTTCTTGCCGGACTCCTCGCCGGCCGCCGTGGCGAGCTGGGTGACAACCAGGACGCCGGCCTGGTTGGCCAGCACGAAGAGCACGGTCCACTTCGCCAGCTTGACCGTCTTGCCGAGGCCGTGGCCCTTCCAGTCGAAGCGGGGGCGGAAGCGGAAGCCGGTCTCACGCAGGTACGGGATCATCGCCAGGGCCTGCACGACCAGGCCCAGCAGGGTGCCGATGCCGAGCAGTCGGACGCCCTCGTCGGGGATGGTCGAGACGCCCATGTGGGATTCGGCGGAGGTGCCGTAGACCCAGATGAACAGGCCGAACGTGGCGATCATGACGATGTTGTTGAGGACCGGGGTCCACATCATCGCGCCGAACTTGCCGCGCGCGTTCAGGATCTGACCCATCACCACGTGCACGCCCATGAAGAAGATCGTGGGCAGGCAGTAGCGGGCGAAGGTGACGGCGACGCTGTTGGCCGCCGCGTCGTCGGCGATGGTGTTCGACATCAGCCGGATCAGCACCGGGGCGGCGAAGACGGCGATGGCGACGATCGCGCCGAGCGCGACCATCACGAGGGTCAGCAGGCGGTTGGCGTAGGCCTCGCCACCGTCCTCGTCGTTCTTCATGGAGCGGACCAGCTGCGGCACGAAGACCGAGTTGAGACCGCCGCCGACGGTGAGGATGTAGATCATCGTCGGCAGGGTGTACGCGACGGTGAAGGTGTCACCGAGGAGCGCGGCGCCGAGGGCGCCGGTGATCACCAGGCTGCGGACGAAGCCGGTGAGGCGGGAGACGAGGGTGCCCGCGGCCATCACGGCGCTCGACTTGAGCAGACCGGAGGCGCGGCCGGACTTCTTCGGGGCGGGCGCCGGCATGGGATCGGGCTCCGTCGCGGGCGGAGGTACCTGTCCGGGCGTCTGCTGGTCCCGGTAGAGGTGGGCGAAGGCGTCCGGTTCCGGCGCCTCCTCCCCCGCCCGGGTCACCAGGTCGTCGACCCCGGTGAACTGGACCGTCCGGGCGTCGTCGCCGTACGGCAGGTGGCGCGAGGGCCCGTCGGGCTCGGGTGCCGGGGTCTGTGCCCAGACCCGCGGGTCCGGGGCGTGCGCGGGCGTGGCCGGCTGCTGGTAGAGCGGCTGCGGCTCCGCATAGGTGCCCGGCGGGGGCGGCGGGTGCGCGGCGCGGTCGTAGAGCGCCTCGGTCACCGGGTCCTGCGCGGAGAGGTCCCGGCCCTGGTACGGGTCCTGGGCGTAGGCGTCCTGGACGTACGGATCCTGGGCGTACGGGTTGTGCTGGTCCGGTGCGTACGCGTTCTGCTGGTTCGGTGCGTACGGGCCGGGCGCGGGATGCTGCGGCGGCGGCACCGGCATGGGGCCGGGTGCCGGTGCCGCGGGCGTCCCACCGGCGGGCGCGGTGCCGCCCGCGGCCTGACCGCGGTCACCGTCGTACGGCGCGTTCATCGTTACCCCACCTCATCGTCCCCGGCCGACCGGCCACGACATCGCTCAACGGTCCACTTTCTCACCCGGGCCCGACGGGTCGCCGCTTTCGGGACCGGTGTCCGGTGTCGGGTCACTCGGCTGCCCGGGATCGGCGTCCCCGGAGCCCTCGGCGCCGCCCTCGGCACCCGCGTCGGCTTCCGCTTCCGCCTCGGTCCCAGCCTCCGTCTCCGCTTCGGCCTCCGTTTCCGCCTCGGCGTTGCGGGCGGCGGCCCGCTTGCGCTGGGAGTACATCCGGACGCCGGCCAGCACCAGCAGGAGCACACCGCCCGCGATGACGAGCATCACGGTGGGCGTGATCTCGGAGACCTTCACCGTGAAGTGCATCGGAGGGCCGTACGGCGTGCCGTCCTCGGTGTACAGCTGGGCCGTCATCGGGACCGGGCCGTTGGCGTTGGCCGAGGCGGTGAACTTCACCGACTGGCTGTGTCCGCCCTCGATCTTCACCGGCCGCTCGGCGGCGCCCTCGCCGTCGAGGTTCAGACGGGTCTTGTTGCCCGAGGACAGCCGCAGCACCAGGTGGTCCACGCCCTGGAGCAGCTTGTTCTGCACCGTCACGGGGATGGTGGCGCTGCGTCCGGAGAGCACCAGATCCGACTTCTTGATCAGATCCACCTCGCGGGTGAGGCTCGCCAGGTACTGCTGCACCTGCTGGCGGTAGAGCGCGGCCGAGGCGCCCTCACCCCGCCAGGAGGTGGACATCTCACGGCTGATCGCGTTGGTGAAGGGCGGCACCACCCGTTCGGGGGCCGTCAGGATGACCTTGAAGTCGTCCAGCCCGTCACGGGTCTGCTTCATCTCGAGGAACGCGTCGGCGTCGAGCTCCTGGGCGCGCAGCTTCTTCGGGTACGCGCCGCTGCCCGGCACCCGGGAGGCGGCCGGGTCGGACGCGACCGCCGTGGAGGCCGCCAGGAGATCCGTCGGCTGGGTCCAGCGCTTGGCCGCGCCCTGCAGCACCGTCGCCATGGCCTGGGCCTGGGCGATGCTCGGCATCCGCTGCGGGGCGACGACGATGGTCCGCTGGTCCTCGGGCCGCTCCAGGGTCACCGCGAGCGACTGGGCGAGGAAGTACTGGACGGCGAGGGTGGTGCTCTCGGCCCGGATCAGATCGCCCTCGAAGGCGGTCGAGAGCGCGGCGTCGCTGACGACGGCCGTGGTGCCGCCGCCGACCGGGCGGGCCGCGTCCGGCGTGTACGGGAGGTCGTCGCGGAAGCTGTCGCTGCGGGCGATCACGTTGTGCGCGCCGGCGGAGGTGGCGACGGACATGATCGAGGGGTCCACGGCGCCGTCCACGGGCCAGGAGAAGTCCGTGGACGGCTTCACATGGAGGATCGTCTCGACGGTGGTCGATGCCAGCGCGGTCGCCTGCTGGAGGTGGCTGAGCGAGCCGGGGACGTCCTTGCCGTGGTGGGCGAGGGAGGCGAGGTCGGGGTCGGCGAAGGGCAGAGCGACGATCTTCTTGCCCTGGACCGCCTTCTCCAGCGAGTCCAGCCACTTCTGCGCGATGGCCTGGTTCTTGCCCGGGACCTCGGTCTTGCCGTTCTTGACCAGGTAGGGGCCGGTCATGAGGTCGACGCTGGCCAGCAGGTCAGGGTCGACCACCCAGGTGACCGGGAGGTTCGCGCCGAGACTCACCATCTCGTGCAGCCGGCCGCCGGGAGCGAGGTCGGCGGCGAGGTCGTCGTTCTCGAAGACCGGGGTCTGCTGGATGTCCGGCCCGGTCTCCGCGGAGACATGCGTGGTGGAGATCAGTGGCCAGAGATAGCTGAGCTGCGTCTTCTTCTCGGCGTCCTCGGACTGGTACGGCAGGAAGGTCCGCTCGATGCCCAGGACCCGCCCGTAGGACTGGCCGCCGGTGCGGCCGGTCAGGGAGACCCCGAGCTGGTAGACGCCGGACTCGTCGAGGCCGAGCTTGGAGACGGGCACCGAGAGTGTGAAGTCCTGGCTCAGCCCGGCGCCCAGTTTGGGGATCGTGACCTTGTAGGAGCCGCCCAGCGGATAGGGGTCGCCGCCGTCCCGGTAGCCGCGGCGCTCGGAGACGTCCTCGATCTCGCTGCGGCTGGTCATCCGCGGGCCCACCCGCAGATCGACCGTGGCGTCGGTCACGGCCTGCTTGCCCTTGTTGGTGACCGAGCCGGTGACCGTGAGCGTGTCGCTCTCCACGGGGGCGCTCGGCGTCAGCGTGTCGACCGACACATCGACGGTTCCGGTGGCCCGCGCGGTCTCGGCGGCCTCCGCCTCCGGGGCGGTGAGCCCTGGGAGGAGTCCGGCCAGCAGTGGGGCCGCGACGGCGAGGGTGATCAGGCGCCGCAAGCGGCGGCGGGCAGGTGAGGGATCGATCCCCTGGATAGCTGCCGCCTCGGCCACGCGTCGCCCGTCCTCGTCGTTGTCTGTGGTGCCTGTGGTGTCAGTGGTTCCCGGTTGCTGTGTCCAGGCATGGTAACGAGGCACGCGGCTGGCAAGTGCCGGGGACTGCTCCAGCCGATCGGGCGAAGGGGCGCGTCACGGGTCTCCGACCGCTGTCCCCGCGCCTAAAACGGGGCCATCGGTACGAGCCGAGGCACGTACCCTTTTCTGTTGTGCCGAACGCCAATGAAGAGACCCCGAACGCACTGAGCCAGGTGCAACGCCGTGCGGTCAGTGAACTACTGCGTGTGTCCCCCGTCGCCGACGATCTGGCCCGTCGCTTCAAGGAAGCCGGGTTCAGCCTCGCGCTGGTCGGCGGCTCGGTCCGCGACGCGCTGCTCGGGCGTCTCGGCAACGACCTGGACTTCACCACCGACGCCCGCCCCGAGGACGTACTGAAGATCGTCCGCCCGTGGGCCGACGCCGTCTGGGAGGTCGGGATCGCCTTCGGGACGGTCGGCTGCCAGAAGGACGCCCGGGTCGGGGACGCGGTGCAGCGGTTCCAGGTGGAGATCACCACCTACCGGTCGGAGGCGTACGACCGCACCTCGCGCAAGCCCGAGGTCTCCTACGGTGACTCCATCGAGCAGGACCTGGTCCGACGTGACTTCACTGTCAACGCCATGGCCGTGGCCCTCCCCGAGAAGGAGTTCGTCGACCCGTACGGCGGTCTGGAGGACCTCGCCGCCCGGGTGCTGCGGACTCCCGGCACGCCTGAGGAGTCCTTCTCCGACGACCCGCTGCGCATGATGCGTGCCGCCAGGTTCTCGGCGCAGCTGGACTTCGAGGTGGCCCCCGAGGTCGTCACCGCCATGACGGAGATGGCCGAGAGGCTGGAGATCGTCTCCGCGGAGCGGGTGCGGGAGGAGCTCAACAAGCTGCTGCTCTCCGCCCACCCCCGCAAGGGCCTGGGCCTGCTCGTGGATACCGGTCTCGCCGCCTATGTGCTGCCCGAGCTCCCCGGGCTGCGGCTGGAGAGCGATGAGCACCACCGGCACAAGGACGTCTACGAGCACTCGCTGACCGTCCTCGACCAGGCGATCGACCTGGAGGAGGACGGGCCTGATCTGGTGCTGCGGCTCGCCGCGCTGCTCCACGACATCGGCAAGCCCCGGACCCGCCGCTTCGAGAAGGACGGGCGCGTCTCCTTCCACCACCACGAGGTGGTGGGGGCGAAGATGACGAAGAAGCGCATGACGGCGCTCAAGTACTCGAACGAGATGATCAAGGACGTCTCGCGGCTGGTCGAGCTGCACCTGCGCTTCCACGGCTACGGCACCGGCGAGTGGACCGACTCGGCCGTCCGCCGGTATGTCCGCGACGCGGGCCCGCTGCTCTCCCGGCTGCACAAGCTGACCCGCTCCGACTGCACCACGCGGAACAAGCGCAAGGCCTCCGTCCTCTCCCGCGCCTACGACGGGCTGGAGGAGCGCATCGCGCAGCTCCAGGAGCAGGAGGAGCTGGACTCGATCCGTCCCGACCTCGACGGCAACCAGATCCAGGAGCTGCTGGGCATTCGACCGGGGCCGGCCGTCGGCCAGGCCTATAAGTTCCTGCTGGAGCTGCGGCTGGAGAACGGGCCCATGGAGCACGACGAGGCCGTGGCCGCGCTCAAGGAGTGGTGGGCCGCTCAGAGCGCGTAGGCCCGGGAGGGCGAGCAGAAGGTGTGCCGCTGATCCACGTGCGCGTTGCCCACGCGATGTTTCACGTGAAACAGCGGAGGCACGGCACCGGCGAGGGGCGATGTTTCACGTGAAACATCGCCCCTTCGTCATGCCGCCCGCCGGGAGCGCCGGACGGACCGTGCCAGCGCCAGGGCGGTGCCGGCGTAGAGCAGGGCCACGAGGATCACCAGCAGGGTGGAGCGTCCGTCCGGAGGCAGCATGAGCGCCGCGACCCCGGCCGCCCCGACGAAGGCGATGTTGAAGAGCACGTCGTACAGGGAGAAGACCCGTCCGCGATAGGCGTCGTCCACGGAGGTCTGGACGACCGTGTCCGTGGCGATCTTCGCTCCCTGGGTGACCAGCCCGAGGAGGAAGGCGGCGACCAGGAAGGGCGTCCGGGCGAAGGTCAGCCCGAGCGCCGGGGTGAGCACGGCGGCGGCTCCCGCGCACAGGGTCATCCAGCCGAAGGGCCCCAGGCGTCCGACGGTCCAGGGGGAGAGGACGGCCGCCGCGAAGAAGCCGGCCCCGGAGGCGGCGACGGCGAGGCCGAGCACGGCCAGGCCCTCCGACTCGGTGGAGCTCCAGGCGTACCGGCAGAGCATGAGCACGGTCACGAAGAGGGCGCCGTAGCAGAAGCGCATCAGGGTGACCGCTGCGAGCGCCCTGGCGGCGGGACGCCGCTCGGAGAGATGGCGGAGCCCGCTCGCCAGTCCTCTGGCGGTGGACCGCAGCGCGCTCGTCAGCCGGGGCTGGACGCGGTCCGGGTCCGGTCCGAGCAGGGCGCGCGGCATCCGCAGCGAGACGAGCGCGGAGCAGAGGTAGAGGAGGGCGCCGAGGAGGACGACGGCCGCGTCCGAGCCGTCGGCCAGCAGGCGGACGCCGAAGGCCAGTCCGCCGCCCAGCGTCGCGGCGAGGGTGCCTGCGGTCGGGGAGATCGAATTGGCGATGACCAGCCGCTCGTCGTCGACGACCCGGGGGAGGGCGGCCGAAAGCCCGGCCAGCACGAAGCGGTTGACCGCCGTGACGGAGAGCGCGGAGGCGTAGAAGAGCCAGTCGGGCGGGGAGGCGAGGATGAGCAGCGCGGTCCCGCAGGCGAGCACCGCCCGCAGCAGGTTGCCGTAGAGGAAGACCTGGCGCCGCTGCCAGCGGTCGAGCAGGACGCCGGCGAAGGGCCCGACGAGGGAGTACGGGAGGAGCAGCACGGCCATGGCGGAGGCGATGGCCGCGGGGCTGGTCTCCTTCTCGGGGGAGAAGACGACGTAGGTGGCCAGGGCGACCTGGTAGACCCCGTCGGCGCACTGGGAGAGCAGCCGTACGGCGAGGAGGCGGCGGAAGTTCCGCAGGCGCAGCAGGACACGCAGATCTCGCACGACGGACATGGCAGCAAGACTCACATACGAAGAGGGCCCCCGGGCAGTGCCACGGGGACCCTCGTCAGCGAGCCGCTGGACCGTCAGGTCAGCGCTCGACCTCGCCCTTGATGAACTTCTCGACGTTGGCGAGCGCCTCGTCGTCGAAGTACTGGACCGGCGGGGACTTCATGAAGTACGAGGACGCGGAGAGGATCGGACCGCCGATGCCCCGGTCCTTCGCGATCTTCGCGGCGCGCAGGGCGTCGATGATGACACCGGCCGAGTTCGGGGAGTCCCACACCTCGAGCTTGTACTCGAGGTTCAGCGGAACGTCGCCGAAGGCGCGGCCCTCAAGGCGGACGTAGGCCCACTTGCGGTCGTCGAGCCAGGCCACGTAGTCCGAGGGACCGATGTGGACGTTCTTCTCGCCCAGCTCGCGGTCGGGGATCTGCGAGGTGACGGCCTGCGTCTTCGAGATCTTCTTGGACTCGAGGCGGTCGCGCTCGAGCATGTTCTTGAAGTCCATGTTGCCGCCGACGTTGAGCTGCATGGTGCGCTCAAGACGGACACCGCGGTCCTCGAACAGCTTGGCCATCACGCGGTGCGTGATGGTCGCGCCGACCTGGGACTTGATGTCGTCGCCGACGATCGGGACACCGGCCTCGGTGAACTTGTCCGCCCACTCCTTGGTGCCGGCGATGAAGACCGGGAGGGCGTTGACGAACGCGACCTTGGCGTCGATGGCGCACTGCGCGTAGAACTTCGCCGCCGCCTCGGAGCCCACGGGGAGGTAGCAGACGAGCACGTCGACCTGCTGGTCCTTGAGGACCTGGACGACGTCCACGGGGGCCTCGGGGGACTCCTCGATGGTCAGGCGGTAGTACTTGCCCAGGCCGTCGAGGGTGTGGCCACGCTGGACCGTGACGCCCTTGTTCGGGACGTCGCAGATCTTGATGGTGTTGTTCTCGCTGGCGCCGATGGCGTCGGAGAGGTCGAGGCCGACCTTCTTGGCATCCACGTCGAACGCGGCCACGAACTCCACGTCGCCGACGTGGTAGTCGCCGAACTGGACGTGCATGAGGCCGGGCACCTTGGCCGCCGGGTCGGCGTCCTTGTAGTACTCGACGCCCTGCACCAGCGAGGCGGCGCAGTTGCCCACGCCGACGATGGCTACGCGAACCGAACCCATTCCGGTTGCTCCCTGTGTGTCGTGGAAGCCCTGCTGGCGCAGGGATTCACTTTGCGGTGTCGTCGGACGGATCCGGCCGGGTACTGCCCCCGTGCCGGGGCAGGCCGCCCGTTTCTCCAGAATCGTTGTCGTGCCGAGCGGCGCCCTCGGGGGCGTCGGGACGGGATCGCTGATCCCGTCCCGACCGCTCGCTCTCGATGAGCTCGTTCAGCCAGCGCACTTCGCGCTCCACGGACTCCATTCCGTGGCGCTGGAGCTCAAGCGTGTAGTCGTCCAGGCGCTCGCGCGTCCGGGCCAGAGAGGCGCGCATCTTCTCCAGGCGCTCCTCCAGCCGACTGCGGCGGCCTTCCAGCACCCGCATCCGCACGTCGTGCTCGGTCTGGCCGAAGAACGCGAAGCGGGCGGCGAAGTGCTCGTCCTCCCAGGCGTCGGGGCCGGTGTGGGAGAGGAGCTCTTCGAAGTGCTCCTTACCTTCGGCCGTCAACCGGTAGACGATCTTGGCGCGGCGTCCTGCGAGTGAAGCGGCGAGCGCGTCCTCGGGGGCGCTGCCCGGCTCCTCGATCAACCAGCCGTTGGCGACCAGCGTCTTGAGGCAGGGGTAGAGGGTCCCGTAGCTGAAGGCCCGGAAGATGCCCAGGGAGGTGTTGAGCCGCTTGCGCAGCTCGTACCCGTGCATCGGGGCCTCGCGGAGCAGGCCGAGAACGGCGAATTCAAGGATTCCCGAGCGCCTGCTCATTCGTCGCCTCCTCCGCTCTCGCTACTCGTCTCTGGGGACCGCGAAACTCTTATGCCGAGTCGATGTGCCGCACTGATGTATCGACTCGATACATCCCGACGATAGAACGGCCTCCCTGGCTCGACAAGTGGGGCGCGGGTGACCGGCGTCACATCGTCAATTCAGAGCGTTCGACTTGTCCGAAATAGGGTGAAGTCAGGCCCAAGGCAGGTTTTGGCCGTGCGTAGTCTGTGCGCCATGCAGACCACCGGGAACCGAACGATGCCGCGGGGCGTCAGTGAAGCGGGTGACCGGCTGCGGCACGGTGGGGCTTTTTCCGAGGTCCCGCCGTGTGCATTTCGGGGGGACCGGAACTCAACTGCCGCTTCCAGGCGCACGCGCCTGCCCGAGGAGTAGTCGTTCGATGAGCGAGCACCGTCGCAAAATGCCGCAGCAGCAGCCGCCGAGTGGCGGTCGCGCTGCGGCCCGGCGCGCGGCCCAGCAGCCGATGGGCCGCAGGTCGGCCCAAGGCCGTGACGTCGGTTCGGGGTCCCCTGAGGACTCCTATGGACCGCCTTCCGCCTATGGGGAGGAGGCACGTCCCTACGGGGGCCGCGCCGAGGCCCGGCGGGCCGCCCAGCGGGGCGGGCGCCGGCGTGCCCCCGAGGCCGGCGGCCCCGGCGGGCCCCAGGGCCCCGGCGGCGGGCGCCGCGGCGGCGGTGGCGGCGGACAGGGCGGCGGTCCCGGCCGGGGCCGCGGCGGGCGTCCGCCCGGCAAGAAGCGGTTCATCGACTACCCACGCCACGACAAGTACGGCTGGCGGCGCTGGGTGCCCTCGTGGCGCCTCACCACGGGCCTGTTCCTGGCCTTCTGCGGCGGTCTGATGGGCGCGGCCACCCTCGCGTACTTCATGGTGGGCATCCCGGACGTGGACAAGTCCGCGGTCGCGCAGAACAACGTCTTCTACTGGTCCGACGGCACCGTGATGGCCGCGACCGGCGGCGAGGTCAACCGGCAGATCATCGGCATCGACCAGATCCCCAAGGCGATGCAGAACGCGGTGGTCTCGGCCGAGAACAAGACCTTCTGGACCGACTCGGGCATCGACCCGATGGGCATCGGCCGCGCCGTGTGGAACATGGCCAAGGGCGGCGAGACCCAGGGCGGCTCGACCATCACCCAGCAGTACGTGAAGAACAACCGGCTCAACGACCAGTCGCAGACCTTGACCCGCAAGGTGAAGGAACTCTTCATCTCCATGCGCGTCGGCAACGAGCTGGAGAAGCCCGACATCATGGCGGGCTACCTCAACACCTCGTACTACGGACGCGGCGCCTACGGCATCCAGGCCGCCGCCCGCACGTACTTCAACAAGAACGCCAAGGACCTCGACCCCAGTCAGTGCGCGTTCCTGGCCTCGCTGCTCAAGGGCGCGACCTACTACGACCCGGCCGGCTCCCCCGAGATCGACCCGCAGGCCAATGCCCAGGCCAACCGCGTGCGGGCCGAGAAGCGCTGGAAGTGGATCCTCAACGAGATGGTCAAGGACGGGCACCTGACCGCCACCGAGCGCGCGAAGTACAAGGAATTCCCCCAGGTGAAGGGCCGCACCCAGGGCGCGCAGCTGGGCGGCCAGGTCGGCTACCTGGTACGCACGGCCGAGGCGAACTTCCTCAACAACAACGACCAGGGCATCGACGCCCAGAAGTTCGCCACCGGCGGCTTCGAGGTCCACACCACCTTCGAGAAGAAGAAGGTCCAGGCGCTCGAAAAGGCCGTCAAGAAGGTCTACGACGAGCACATCAAGCCCGACAAGCGCCCGGACACGGACACCCACGTCCAGTTCGGCGGCGCCTCGGTGGACGCGAAGACCGGCGCGATCCTGGCGATCTACGGCGGCACCGACGCGACTAAGCACTTCACCAACAACGCCGACCAGACGGGCGCCCAGGTCGGCTCGACCTTCAAGCCCTTCGTGCTGGCCGCGGCGATGCGCGACGGCGTGCGGGACAAGAAGCTGGGCGAGGTCCAGGGGCCCTCCTCGCGCACGATCGTCGACCCGGACAAGAGCATCTACAACGGCCAGAACAAGCTGAAGATCAGGAACTACGACGGCACGATCTGGCACGACGAGAACGGCAACGAGTGGCTCCAGGTCAACGACGACGACCGGAGCTACAAGAACATGACCCTGCGCGAGGCGATGGAGCGCTCCGCGAACTCGCCGTACGTGCAGCTCGGCATGGACGTGGGCATCGACAAGGTGCGCCAGTCGGCCGTCGACGCGGGTCTCCTGGACTCCTCGCTGATCAAGGCGAACGTGCCCTCGTTCTCGCTCGGCATCTCCTCGCCGAGCGCGATCCGCATGGCCGGCGCCTACGCGACCTTCGCCAACAACGGTGAGCAGAACGACCCCTACTCGGTCACCAAGGTGACGCAGAAGGGCGAGGTCGTCTACGAGCGGAAGTCCGCGCCGAAGCGTGCCTTCACCTCGGCCGTCGCCAGCAACGTCACCGACGTGCTGAAGGACGTCGTCAAGAAGGGCACCGGCAAGAAGGCCGCGCTCGAAGGGCGCGACTCGGCCGGCAAGACCGGTACGACCGACGGCAACAACTCCGCCTGGTTCGTCGGCTACACCCCGCAGATCTCGACCGCCATCGACATGTACCGCTTCGCGGACGACGAGACGATCAAGAACCGCAAGTTCGAGTCCATGTTCGGCACCGGCGCCCAGCCGAAGATCCACGGTTCGTCGTTCCCGTCGCAGATCTGGCACGACTACATGACCGAGGTCCTCTCCGGCACCAAGGCCGTCGACTTCCCGGCGCCCGAGGACCTGGGGGCCGAGGCGGTCTTCGGCGGCGGCGCCGTCAGCCCGACGCCGACCCCGACCGAGACGGCGACCGAGTCCCCGTCGGCCACCGCGACGACGACGCAGTCGCCCACCACGAAGCCGACCAAGACGGCGGACCCGGGCAAGACCTGCTCCGTGTGGGACTGGCCGTGCGAGCCCGACGGCGGCACGTCCAACGGCAACGGCAACGGCGGCGGGTCCAGCGGCGGAGCCACCACGACACCGCCGCCGACCCCGACGGACACCGGGTCCACCGACCCCACGTCCAACGGCGGCGCCGCCGGCGGCAAGCCCAACGGCGGCACCACCTGGGGCGGCCTGGGCGGCTAGCCGCCCAGGGAAGCCCCCCGGCCCGGCGGCCGGCGCTCACGCCGAGGGCCGCCGCGCCCGGTCCGTACACCCCGTACGGAACCGGACGCGGCGGCCCTCACCGTTTTCCCAGGCCCGTACGGCAGGATGTCCCCCATGCCGAGCCTCCAGAAGACGAGTCCCCCGCGGGAACCGGCGGTGGTCTGCCCCACGCGCAGCGACGAGGTGGCCGCCGCGGGCAGCGAACTGATCGGCGGACCCATCGGTCGCAGGGCCCGGCTGGGCGGCGGACAGCTCACCCCGGTGGGCGTGGTGGCGCTGGTCGCCCTCGGGATGTTCGCGCTCGGCATGGTGCAGAAGCTGCCCTGCTACAACTGGGCCTGGTTCCGGGGCACCACCTCGCAGTACACCCACGCCTGCTACTCCGACATCCCGCACCTGTTCTCCGGGCGCGGCTTCTCGGACGGTCTGGTGCCGTACTTCGACCGGATCGGCGGCGACATACCGTTTCTGGAGTACCCGGTCCTGACCGGGCTGTTCATGCAGGTCGCCGCGTGGCTCACGCCTGGCGGCAGCCTGACGGAGCAGGAGCAGGGCTACTGGATGGTCAACGCGGGCCTGCTGATGGTCTGCACGGCCGTCCTCGCCGTCTGCGTGGCCCGGACACACCGCAGGCGCCCCTGGGACGCCCTGCTGGTCGCCCTGGCGCCCGCCCTGGCGCTGACCGCCACGATCAACTGGGACCTGCTGGCCGTCGCCCTGACGGCCGCCGCGCTGCTCCTGTGGTCGCGCGGCCGGCCGCTCGGCGCCGGTGTGCTGCTCGGGCTGGCGACGGCCGCCAAGTTCTACCCGATACTGCTGCTCCTCCCCCTGTTCCTGCTCTGCTGGCGGGCCGGGAAGTGGCGCGCGTTCGGGACGGCGCTGCTCGGCGCGGTGGGCGCGTGGCTGGCGGTGAACCTTCCGGTGATGCTGCTGGCGCCGGAGGGCTGGAAGCAGTTCTACGTCTTCAGCGCCGACCGGAACGTCGACTTCGGCTCCATCTGGCTGCTGTTCAGCCAGATCACCGGCCGCCAGGTCCAGCCGACGACCGCCAACGCCTGGGCGCTGCTGCTGATGCTGCTGGCCGCCGCCGGGCTCGCGATCCTGGCGCTGTCCGCGCCGCGCAGGCCCCGGCTGGCGCAGTTGGCCTTCCTGATCGTGGCCGCGTTCGTGCTCACCAACAAGGTCTACTCGCCGCAGTACGTGCTGTGGCTGATCCCGCTCGCCGCGCTCGCCCGGCCGCGCTGGCGCGACTTCCTGGTCTGGCAGGCGTGCGAGGTCATGTACTTCCTGGCCATCTGGTTCTACCTGGCCTACACGAGCAGCGGGAACAAGCAGGGCCTGCCGACCGACGGCTACCAGTTCGCGATCGTGCTGCACCTGCTCGGCACGCTGTACCTGTGCGTGATGGTCGTACGGGACATCCTGGCGCCGCACCGGGACCCGGTGCGGCGGGACGGCTCGGACGACCCCTCCGGCGGCGTCCTGGACGGCGCCGAGGACGTCTTCGTGATGGGCGGGGCGGCGCACCCGCCGCGGCACGCGGCGGCCCCGGCGGTGGAGGGCCCCCGGGTCGACTGGGGCACCGGGCCCGGGGACGCCGCCCGGGAGTGAGCACGGCGGGACGCGCGAGAGGCCCCCGGGGGATCCCGGGGGCCTCTTCACGTGCGCGTACGGGGGCTGAGGGGCCCTGGGGGGCCTGTGAGGGCCCGCGGGCTCAGCGCTCGACGATCCGGTCGTACTGGGTCGTGGTGTGCCGCAGATGGGCCACCAGCTCGTCGCCGACCTTCGGCTCCTGCGCGTCGGAGGGCACGAACAGGATCGACACCTGCATGTGCGGCGGCTCGGCGAACCAGCGCTGCTTGCCGGCCCAGACGAAGGGCGAGAGGTTCCGGTTGACGGTCGCGAGACCGGCCCTGGCCACGCCCTTGGCGCGCGGCATCACGCCGTGCATCGCCTTGGGGGCCTCCAGGCCCACGCCGTGCGAGGTGCCGCCGGCGACCACCACGAGCCAGCCGTCGGAGGCGGCCTTCTGCTGGCGGTAGCCGAAGCGGTCGCCCTTGGCGACGCGGGTGACGTCGAGGACGGCGCCGCGGTACTCGGTGGCCTCGTGGTCGCCCAGCCACAGCCGGGTGCCGATGCGGGCCCGGAAGCGGGTCTGCGGGAACTGCTGCTGGAGCCGGGCCTGCTCGTCGGCGCGCAGGTGGCTGACGAACATGGTGTGCAGCGGCAGCCGGGCGGTCCGCAGCCGGTCCATCCAGGTGATGACCTCCTCGACGGCGTCGGTGCCGTCGGGCCGGTCCAGGGGCAGGTGCAGGGCGAAGCCTTCGAGGCGTACGTCCTCGATGGCGGCGTGCAGCCGGCCCAGGTCCTCCTCGTGGACGCCGTGACGCTTCATCGAGCTCATGCACTCGATGACCACGCGCGCGCCCACCAGGGCGTGCACACCGTCCACGGAGGACACCGAGCGGATCACCCGGTCCGGCAGCGGCACCGGCTCCTCGCCCCGCCGGAACGGGGTGAGGACCAGCAGGTCGCCGCTGAACCAGTCCTTGATCTTGGCGGCCTCGTACGTGGTCCCCACCGCGAGCATGTCGGCGCCGAAGCGGGTGACCTCGTCGGAGAGCCGCTCGTGGCCGAAGCCGTAGCCGTTGCCCTTGCAGACCGGGATCAGCCCCGGGAACTGGTCGACGACCGACTTCTGGTGCGCCCGCCAACGAGCGGTGTCGACGTAGAGGGAGAGCGCCATGGCCGGCCCGGAGCCTTTCTGGTGGGGGTGTACGTGTGTACGAGACTACGCAAGCCTCGGGCGCCGCGTCAGCGACGCGGCACGTCAGCGGCGGGACATGTAGATGTCGAGCGCCTTGTGCAGCAGCTTGTTGAGCGGGAAGTCCCACTCGCCGACGTACTCCACGGCCTCGCCGCCGGTGCCGACCTTGAACTGGATCAGACCGAAGAGGTGGTCGGTCTCGTCCAGCGAGTCCGAGATGCCGCGCAGGTCGTAGACGGTGGCGCCCATCGCGTACGCGTCGCGCAGCATCCGCCACTGCATCGCGTTCGAGGGCCGGACCTCGCGGCCGATGTTGTCGGAGGCGCCGTAGGAGTACCAGACGTGGCCGCCGACGACGAGCATGGTGGCGGCGGAGAGGTTCACGCCGTTGTGCCGGGCGAAGTACAGGCGCATCCGGTTGGGGTCCTCGTTGTTGAGGACGGTCCACATGCGCTGGAAGTACGAGAGCGGGCGCGGCCGGAAGTGGTCGCGGACGGCCGTGATCTCGTAGAGCCGCTGCCACTCGGCGAGGTCCTCGTAGCCGCCCTGGACCACCTCGACGCCGGCCTTCTCGGCCTTCTTGATGTTGCGGCGCCACAGCTGGTTGAAGCCCTTGAGGACGTCGTCCAGCGAGCGGTTGGCCAGGGGGACCTGGAAGACGTAGCGGGGCTGCACGTCGCCGAAGCCGGCGCCGCCGTCCTCGGCCTGCTGCCAGCCCATCTTCCGCAGCCGGTCGGCGACCTCGAAGGCGCGCGGCTCGATGTGGGTGGCCTCGACGTCCTTGAGGCGCTTGACGTCCGGGTCCTGGATGCCGGACTTGATGGCGGCCGAGTCCCAGCGGCGGATGACGACCGGCGGGCCCATCTTCACCGAGAAGGCGCCCTGCTGCTTCAGGTGCGCGAGCATCGGCTGCAGCCAGTCGTCCAGGTTCGGGGCGTGCCAGTTGATGACCGGGCCCTCGGGCAGATAGGCCAGGTAGCGCTTGATCTTCGGGAGCTGGCGGTAGAGCACCAGGCCCACGCCGACGAGCTCGCCGGACTTGTCGAACCAGCCGAGGTTCTCCGAGCGCCACTCGGTCTTCACATCCGCCCACGCCGGGACCTGGCAGTGGCTCGCCGCGGGCTGGCTCTGGATGAATGCCAGATGCTGCTCACGGCTGATGGTCCTCAGGGTCAGGCTCATGCGGGGCGCTCCTCGGCAGGTGTGTCCCCATCGGTTCAGGGGCTCCGGCTCTCGCGCCGAAGCCTACTGTGGCCGTGGAGCGCCCCCGTGGGGACCGTGTGTCCCCTGGCCGGCGGACCGGCCGGTGTTTCAGGTGTTTCGCGGTTTCCGGGGTTCGCCGGGTCGCCGGGGTCGCCGGGGTCGCCGGGGTCTCCCGGGTTTCAGACCAGGCCGCCGTAGAACATGCCGAGGTAGAAGCCCACGGCCGAGGCGCCGAGGCCGACGATCAGGACGAAGCGCTCCCTGGTGGTCACGGAGATGAACTGTCCGTACGCGCCGGTGAGGATGCCGATCAGACCGGTCCAGGACGCCAGCACGTGCAGGCTGTGGAACTGGGCCGTGATGACCGACAGCAGTCCGAGGAAGATCGTCACCCCCATCAGCGTGTCCTGGAGCGGGTGGGGCTTGCCGTCGGTGGCGAAGAGGGAGTGTCCGGGGTCGGGTCGCATTGCCTGTGCCATGGGGCACCTCCTGGCGTGGCTGCCGGAAGGCGGCGCTCTGTGACGCCGCCCACATCCGTTGTGTACAGATTGCGTCCCCTCACCACCGGATTTCAACCGCAGGGCGATGTGCGGGTACTCTGTACGGTCTGCACCGGTGTCTGCCCAGGTCCCTCCGGGACCCCGACGGAACTCTCGCTCGCCGAGGGTGATTGTCAGTGGCGGCGGATACCGTTGCTTACGCATCACGACCCTCCTGCCACGGAACGACCGTGGCCGCTGAGTCCAAAGGAGGTGGGTTCCACATGCGTCACTACGAGGTGATGGTCATCCTCGACCCCGATCTCGAGGAGCGCGCTGTCTCCCCGCTGATCGAGAACTTCCTCTCCGTCGTCCGTGAGGGCAACGGAAAGGTCGAGAAGGTCGACACCTGGGGCCGTCGTCGTCTCGCCTACGAGATCAAGAAGAAGCCCGAGGGCATCTACTCGGTCATCGACCTGCAGGCCGAGCCTGCGGTCGTCAAGGAGCTCGACCGCCAGATGAACCTGAACGAGTCGGTCCTCCGGACCAAGGTCCTCCGCCCCGAGACCCACTGAGCTTTCCGCTCACAGGTTTCCGGGTTCGAGTAGCAGCAAGCAGCCAGAAGCAATCCCGCCGAGAGGTTCACCCATGGCAGGCGAGACCGTCATCACGGTCGTCGGCAATCTTGTCGACGACCCGGAGCTGCGCTTCACCCCGTCCGGTGCGGCGGTCGCGAAGTTCCGTATCGCGTCCACCCCCCGCACCTTCGACCGTCAGACCAATGAGTGGAAGGACGGCGAGAGCCTGTTCCTGACCTGCTCGGTCTGGCGTCAGGCAGCGGAGAACGTCGCCGAGTCCCTCCAGCGAGGGATGCGCGTCGTCGTTCAGGGCCGCCTGAAGCAGCGGTCCTACGAGGACCGCGACGGAGTCAAGCGCACGGTCTACGAGCTGGACGTCGAGGAAGTCGGCCCCAGCCTCAAGAACGCCACGGCCAAGGTCACCAAGACCACGGGTCGCGGTGGCCAGGGTGGTTACGGCGGCGGGCAGCAGCAGGGCGGCGGCAACGGTGGTGGCGGCGGCTGGGGTGGCAACCCCGGCGGCGGCCAGCAGGGCGGCGGAGCTTCCTCCGACGACCCCTGGGCCTCCAGCGCCCCGTCCGGCGGCCAGCAGCAGCAGGGCGGCGGTGGCTGGGGTGGCAACTCCGGCGGCGGCTACTCGGACGAGCCCCCCTTCTAGGGCACTCCCCAAGAAGCAGCTCGTACCCAAACTTCTTGATCACACAGGAGAAACACCATGGCGAAGCCGCCTGTGCGCAAGCCTAAGAAGAAGGTCTGCGCATTCTGCAAGGACAAGGTCACGTACGTGGACTACAAGGACACGAACATGCTGCGGAAGTTCATTTCCGACCGCGGCAAGATCCGTGCCCGTCGCGTGACCGGCAACTGCACGCAGCACCAGCGTGACGTCGCCACGGCCGTCAAGAACAGCCGTGAGATGGCGCTGCTGCCCTACACGTCCACCGCGCGATAAGGGAAGGGTGACCGAAAAATGAAGATCATCCTCACCCACGAGGTCTCCGGCCTCGGTACCGCTGGCGACGTCGTCGACGTCAAGGACGGTTACGCTCGCAACTACCTGGTCCCGCGTGGTTTCGCGATCCGCTGGACCAAGGGTGGCGAGAAGGACGTGGCGCAGATCCGCCGCGCCCGCAAGATCCACGAGATCGCGACCATCGAGCAGGCCAACGAGGTCAAGGCCCAGCTCGAGGGCGTCAAGGTCAAGCTGGCCGTTCGCTCCGGCGACGCCGGCCGCCTGTTCGGCTCCGTGACCCAGTCCGACGTCGCCGCGGCGATCAAGGCTGCTGGTGGCCCGGACGTCGACAAGCGTCGCGTCGAGCTCGGCTCGCCGATCAAGACCCTGGGCGCGCACCAGGTCTCCGTGCGTCTGCACGCCGACGTGGTCGCGAAGCTCGGCGTCGAGGTCGTCGCCGCGTAACGCTGCCTTCGGCAGTCTGCGCTCAGCAGTGAGGAAGGGCCGCACCCCTCGGGGTGCGGCCCTTCCGCCGTTTCACGTGAAACATCCCGTCACCGGGCGGCGCCCGTGACGATCCAGCGGCCCGAGCGGGTGCGGAACCATAGGGTCGCCATGCGGACCGTCATCATCAGCGTCATGGCACCCCAGAGCGCCGTCAGCCCGCCCCCGAAGGCCGGGACCAGCAGGGCGACGGGGGCGAAGACGGCCAGGGTCAGGAGCATGGCCCAGGCGAGGTAGGGGCCGTCTCCCGCGCCCATGAGCACGCCGTCGAGGACGAAGACCACCCCGGAGATCGGCTGGGAGAGCGCCACCACCAGCAGGGCGGGGAGCAGGGTGTCCTGGACCACGGGGTCACTGGTGAAGAGCGGGACGAAGAGGGGCCGGGTGAGGATCAGCAGGAGCCCGAGCACGATCCCGGAGACCACGCCCCACTGCACCATCCGGCGGCAGACCTCGCGGGCGCCCCGGGCGTCATCGGCGCCGAGGTAGCGCCCGATGATGGCCTGGCCGGCGATGGCGATGGCGTCGAGGGCGAAGGCCATCAGGCTCCACAGGGACAGGATGATCTGGTGGGCCGCGACATCGGCGTCACCGAGCCGGGCGGCCACAGCCGTGGCGATCATCAGGACCGCGCGCAGTGAGAGCGTACGGACCAGTAGCGGGGCGCCCGCCTGGGCGCTGGCCCTGATGCCGGCGGCGTCGGGGCGCAGCGAGGCTCCGTGGCGGCGGGCGCCGCGGATGACCACGACGAGGTAGGCGGCGGCCATGCCGAGCTGGGCGATGACCGTGCCCCAGGCGGATCCGGCGATGCCGAGGCCGGCTCCGTAGACCAGCCCGAGGTTGAGGGCGCCGTTGGCCGCGAATCCGGCGATGGCGACGTAGAGCGGGGTCTTGGTGTCCTGGAGGCCGCGGAGGACGCCGGTGGCGGCGAGGACGACCAGCATGGCCGGAATGCCGAGGATGGAGATCCTCAGATAGGTGATCGCATACGGGGCCGCGGTGTCGGAGGCGCCGAAGAGGCCCACGAGCCAGGGGGCGGTGGGCAGGGTGAGCGCGACGACACCCGCGCCCAGGAGAAGGGCGAGCCAGATGCCGTCGACGCCCTGGCGGATCGCGGAGGGGAGATCGCCCGCGCCGACCCGGCGGGCCACGGCCGCCGTGGTGGCATAGGCGAGGAAGACGAACACGCTGACCGCGGTGGACAACAGTGCCGAGGCGATGGCGAGGCCGGCGAGCTGAGGGGTGCCGAGATGGCCGACGATGGCGCTGTCGGCGAGCAGGAACAGGGGCTCGGCGACGAGTGCGCCGAAGGCCGGGACGGCGAGCGAGACGATCTCGCGGTCGTGGCGCCGTCGAACGGCCTTGGGTGGCGCGGAAGCCTGATGCATGGGGTCAATCTAATCTTCCACAGGTAAGAGATGCAATGACCTTGTGACCCTTACTTGAAGGGGGAGTGGACCTTCGGGTGTGCGCCGTTTGTTCTGATCTTGGTCCGGACGGCGAAGTTTTTCTCCCCCACAGCCGGTGGATGGAAAAACCGCAGGTCAGAGTGGTTCGCTCGGGGGTGGTATGAGTTTGTCCACATGGCTGTCCCCTGGTCCGTGCACAGGATCCGGGGAGTTCTCCACAGCATCGGGGCCTTCACCCACAGGCCCTGTGGATAACCAGATTGGCTGACGGTGCCCGCGGGCCTACCGTGGTCCGGCGCACGACGCGCCAGAAGCGGAGTCAAAGCCTCTTGTTTGTCCGAGCCGTGGCGTAAGAAAGAGTGGCACGGCGAGGTCCGCGGAGCGGACGGGAGGAGGTGGCTTGGTGAGCAGTCCCGAGCCCATGGACGATCCCTGGGCCGACGGCGGACCAGGTGACCGGCTGCCCACCCGGACCCGCGGCGAGGGCCGGGGCCGAGGGCGCGGCCGGGAGGATCAGCACGAGCGCGGCAGTGAGGACTCCTGGGACTCCGGTCTCTCCGGCTTCGAGCGGGTCCCCCCGCAGGACCTGGACGCCGAGCAGTCCGTCCTCGGCGGCATGCTGCTGTCCAAGGACGCCATCGCCGACGTCGTCGAGATCCTCAAGGGCCACGACTTCTACAAGCCGGCCCACGAGACGGTCTACGCGGCCATCCTCGACCTCTACGCGAAGGGCGAGCCCGCCGACCCCATCACGGTCGGCGCCGAGCTCACCAAGCGCGGCGAGATCACCCGGGCCGGCGGCGTCTCCTACCTGCACACCCTCGTCCAGTCGGTGCCCACCGCCGCCAACGCCTCCTACTACGCGGAGATCGTCCACGAGCGGGCCGTGCTGCGGCGCCTCGTGGAGGCCGGCACCAAGATCACGCAGATGGGATACGCGGCCGACGGCGACGTCGACGACATCGTCAACCGCGCCCAGGCCGAGATCTACCAGGTCACCGAGCAGCGCACCACCGAGGACTACCTGCCGCTCGGCGACATCATGGAGGGCGCGCTCGACGAGATCGAGGCGATCGGCTCCCGCAGCGGCGAGATGACCGGTGTGCCCACCGGCTTCACCGACCTGGACGCGCTCACCAACGGTCTGCACCCCGGCCAGATGATCATCATCGCGGCCCGTCCCGCCATGGGTAAGTCCACGCTGGCGCTGGACTTCGCCCGCGCGGCCTCCATCAAGCACAACCTGCCCAGCGTCATCTTCTCCCTGGAAATGGGCCGCAACGAGATCGCGATGCGCCTGCTCTCGGCGGAGGCACGGGTCGCGCTGCACCACATGCGCTCCGGCACCATGACCGACGAGGACTGGACGCGGCTTGCCCGCCGGATGCCGGACGTCTCGCAGGCCCCGCTCTTCATCGACGACTCGCCGAACCTGTCGATGATGGAGATCCGCGCCAAGTGCCGCCGCCTGAAGCAGCGCAGCGGCATCAAGCTGGTCATCATCGACTACCTCCAGCTGATGCAGGCCGGCGGCTCCAAGCGCTCCGAGAGCCGCCAGCAGGAGGTCTCGGACATGTCGCGAAACCTGAAGCTGCTCGCCAAGGAGCTGGAGCTCCCGGTGATCGCGCTCTCCCAGCTGAACCGAGGCCCCGAACAGCGCACGGACAAGAAGCCGATGGTCTCCGACCTGCGTGAGTCCGGCTCCATCGAGCAGGACGCCGACATGGTCATCCTGCTGCACCGCGAGGACGCCTACGAGAAGGAGTCCCCGCGCGCGGGCGAGGCGGACATCATCGTCGGCAAGCACCGTAACGGCCCGACGGCGACCATCACGGTCGCCTTCCAGGGCCACTACTCGCGCTTCGTGGACATGGCGCAGACCTGATCCGAAGGCCGGCGCCCTCGGCACACCGGGCGCCGGAGTATCGGCCAGGGGTGCACCCCGTCGCGGGATCCTCCGTCCGCCCGGCTCGCGCGGCATGATCGGCGTATGACCTCATCATTCGAAGCCCTGTTGCCCAGTACCGAGCGGGCCCTGCTGCACCGTGTCGCCGTCGCGCAGGCCGAGGGGCGCACGCCCTCCCTCGCCGCCGGTGTGGTCCGGGAGGGTGAGACCGTCTGGTTCGGCTCGCGCAGTTGCGTCGACGGGCACGCCCCGGACGCCGACACGCAGTTCCGGATCGGCTCGATCACCAAGGTCTTCACCGCGGTGCTGGTGATGCGCCTGCGGGACGAGGGGCTGCTCGCCCTGGACGACCCGCTGGAGAAGCACCTGAAGGACACCGGCGTCGGCGAGGTGACGATCGCTCAGCTCCTCGGCCACAGCGCCGGACTGGGTGCCGAGACTCCCGCCCCGTGGTGGGAGCGGACCCCGGGTGAGGTGCGACCCACGCTCGCCGACGTGCTGGGGGAGCGCCCGCAGCCGCATCCCGCGGGGCGCCTGCACCATTACTCCAACCCCGGCTACACCCTGCTGGGTTCGCTGGTCGAGGCCCTGCGCGGGGTGCCCTGGGAGGAGGCCCTGCGCACCGAGATCCTGGAGCCGCTGGGGCTGCGCCGTACGACGGCCCAGCCGGTCGCCCCGCGCGCCGGCGGTTTCGCCGTGCACCCATGGGCCGATGTGATGCTCCCCGAGCCCTCGCAGGACCTGGGGCTCATGGCGCCGGCCGGCCAACTGTGGTCGACCGTCGGCGACCTGTGCCGCTTCGCCGCCTTCCTCGCCGAGGGCGACGAGCGCGTGCTCGCCCGGTCCTCGGTGGAGGAGATGCGGGTGCCCGCCGCGCCCCCGGCGCCCGGCGAGGCGGAGGCGGCCTACGGGCTCGGTCTCCAGGTGGTACGCCGGGACGGGCGCACGTTCGTCGGGCACACGGGCTCGCTGCCGGGCTTCGTGGCCTGCCTCTGGGTGAGCGTCGAGGACGGACTGGCCTCGGTGGCGCTCGCGAACGCCACTTCCGGGCCCCTGATCGGCCTTGTGGCGGCCGAACTCATCGCGATCGTGGCCGAGGCCGAACCGCGCCTCCCGGAGCCCTGGCGCCCTCTTCCCGCGGCCGAGGTGGACCAGGAGCTCCTGGCGCTCACCGGTTCCTGGTACTGGGGGACGTACGCCTATGGGCTGCGGGTCGGCCCCGAGCGCGGGGTGGTCCTGGAGCCGCTGCGCGGTGCGGGGCGGCGGGCGAGCTTCCGCGCACTCCCGGAGGGCGGCTGGATCGGCCTCGACGGCTACTACGCGGGGGAGACGCTGCGGGTGGTGCGGCGGGAGGACGGCTCGGTGAGCCATCTCGACCTCGCCTCCTTCGTCTTCACCCGGGAGCCGTACGAGCCGGGCGACGCCGTCCCGGGTGGCGTGGACGAGGCCGGCTGGCGCGGGCTGTGAGACGAAGCGGGCTGTTTCACGTGAAACAGCCCGCTCCGCGTCAGAGGCTCAGCTTGAAGCCGAGGTGCGAGGGCTCGAAGCCGAGCCGCTCGTAGAAGCGGTGGGCGTCGGTGCGGCTGACGTCGGAGGTCAGCTGCACCAGCCGGCAGCCCTCGGTCCGGGAGGTCTCGACGGCCCACTCGATGAGCCGGGTGCCGAGACCGCTGCCGCGCTCCTCGGCGTGGATGCGGACGCCTTCGATGATCGAGCGCGTGGTGCCCCGGCGGGAGAGCCCGGGGATGACCGTGAGCTGGAGCGTGCCGACGACCCGGCCGCCGCGCACGGCGACGACCACGTGCTGGTTCGGGTCCCGGTCGAGCCGGGCGAAGGCGGCGGTGTACGGGGCGAGGTCGTCGGGCGACTCGCGCTGGGCGCCCAGCGGGTCGTCGGCCAGCATGGCCACGATGGCGGGAAGGTCGTCCTCGCGCGCGGTTCGCATCTCAAGATCGCTCATGAGGGGCAGGCTACGTCCCGCCCCGCCCGGTGCTCAGGCGGGGACGCCGAGGCCCTGCACGACGCGGACCAGCGGGGTCAGCTCCGGGTTCTCGGCCGCCGCGTCCAGCGCCTCGCGCAGGGCGCGGTCGTTGGTGGGACGGGCCTCCGCGAGGAGCTTCTGGCCCGCCTCGGTGACATCGGTGTAGATGCCGCGCCGGTCGGTGGCGCACAGATACCGGGTGAGCAGCCCGCGGTCTTCCAGGCGGGTGACGAGCCGGGTGGTGGCGCTCTGGCTCAGGACGACGGCGTCGGCGACCTGCTTCATCTGGAGGTGCCCGCCGGGGCCGTCGTGCTGGCGGCTGAGGACGTCGAGGAGCGAGTACTCGCGCACGCTCAGGCCGTGCCCGGACTCCAGGGCCTTCTCGATGTGCGCCTCGATTCTGCCGTGCAGCAGGGAGAGGGCACACCAGCCCTGGGAGAGGGCCGTCAGTGCGGGGTCCGTCGCGGTCATGCTCTCTCCTCGCTTCCTCGGGCTCCTGGTCCGGAGCGGCCATCTACCAGGGTAGACGATGAAGCGCAAAAATCCGCGTGTGCAAGTAAATGCCGGGTGGCCCCGGCCTGGCGGGCCTGGGGCGTGTGGACGGGTCAGCCCGCCGCGACGGTGAGCGGGGCGAAGCGGCGGCGCCAGTCGCCCGGGAGCTCGGGCAGGGAGCGGATCATGATGCTCGTCGTGGCGATCCGCTCCAGTCCGTTCGCCTTCAGCCAGGTCGTGAGCTCCCCGTGGCGGCTGTCGACGTCGGTGCGCAGCGGGCGGTCCGAGGCGGCGGCCAGTGAGGCGACCAGGGCCTGGGCCGTGGCGGTGTCGCGGGCGATCAGGGGGCCGATGACATGGGTGTCCATGTTGGGCCAGAGCGCGCCGAAGCCGGTGATCTCGCCGTCCTGCTCCGCGACGCGCAGATGGTCGGCGAAGGCGGGCAGGCGGGTGATCATCGCGGTGCGGTCGACGCCGAAGACCTCGTGGTCGAGGCGCAGGATCGCCGGGAGGTCCTCGGCGGTCGCGGGGCGGACGGGCAGGTCGGGCGCCGGTCGGGCCGGGACGAACCGCCCTGTGAGCATCTCCGAGAGGCCGATGCCCACGAAGCCCAGCTCCTCGTAGAGCGGCTGGCCGTTCGCCGTCGCGTAGAGGGTGAGCGGGGTGTCGCCCGCCTCGGCGAGGACCTGGCGCATCAGCCGGCGGCCGACACCCCGGCGGGCGTACCGCTCGGCGACTAGGACCATCCCGATGGCGGCGAGCCCGGGCCCGTACGAGGTGACCACGCAGGCGGTGACCAGCCCCTTCCCGGACGGGTCGTCGACGCCGTACCCGATGCCCGCGGTGAGCAGCAGCCCCCACTTGTGCTCCTCCCGCTCCCAGCCCCGGTCTTCGGAGAGGTCGGCGCAGGCGAGGGCATCGGCCGAGGTGAGGCGCCGGAACGGGAGCTGGTCGAGCGGGAGCGGTGAAGAGGGCATGAGTGTCAGGCTCGCGGAACCGGCGGCGGCGCGTCCACCGCTTTATGGGCGGACGCGGCCTCCCGGCGGCGGCGCTCGCGCCGGGTCAGGCCCCAGGGCTTGAGCACCGAGACCGCGGTCATGAAGAGGTAGGCGGCGGTGGAGATCGACGGGGCCGCGACCAGGCTGATGTCGGGTACACCGGCCTCCGCCACATGGGCGATCTCCGGGCGGAGCGCGAAGATCGTCGCGGTGGCCGTGGCCAGGGTGATCCAGAACTTGGTCCACACCCAGCGGTGCCGGGCCAGGCCCCAGGGCGTCCCGAGCGAGAGCATCAGCCCGCTGCCCAGGGTCAGCAGCGCCACCGGGGCCAGGAGCACGTCCGCGAACACCTTCATGGCGCGGTAGGAGGCTTCGGTCAGGGACGGGTCTTCGGTCATGTACGCGGTGATGCCGAGGGTGAGCAGGCCCAGACTGAGGCCGAGCCAGGCCACGGAGACGGAGACATGGACGACGAGGAGTGCCCGCCGGGCGGGCCGTCGGAGATGTTTCACGTGAAACACGGTGCCGTTCGGACGGCTTCTTCCGCGTCGCACCGGGGGAGTAAGCGCCCGTACTAGCCTCGGCGTACATGAGGACCCACGACGGTGACCGCAGGCTGCATCTCTTCGACCTCGACGGCACCCTCATCCGGGGCTCGGCCGCGGCGGTGGAGATCTCGCGTCAGCTCGGGCTGAGCGAGGAGATCGCGGCGTTGGAGCGGAGCTTCCTGGCGGAGGGGCTGACCCCTGACGAGTTCGCCGTACGGGCCCGGGCGCTGTGGTCGGAGCTGACCCCGGAGCAGGTGGCGGCGGCCTTCGAGGGCGCCCCCTGGCTGGCCGGCATCCGGGAGGTCTGGGCGGGGATCAGGGCCGAGGGCGGCCACTGCGCGGTGATCTCGCTGTCCCCCGACTTCTTCGTCGAGCGGCTGCTGGAGTGGGGCGCGGACGCGGCACACGGATCGCGCTGGCCCGCCGTGCCGTTCACCGAGCCGATCCACCGTCCCGGCATCCTCGACGCCTCGGCCAAGGTGCGGATCGCCGGTGAGCTCTGTGCCCGTTTCGGGGTCTCGCTGGAGGAGTGCGTGGCATACGGGGACTCGATGTCCGACGCGCGGCTCTTCGCCGTCGTGCCGGAGACGGTGGCCGTGAACGCGGACCACCACCTCGTGGGGCTGGCCCGGCACCGCTACACCGGTGCCGATCTGCGCGAGGCCCACGCCTTGGTCCGAAAGAGCGCAGCCTAGCCCTCGACGGGGCGTGAGGGGCCGTGAATTCCGCTTTCTGCCCGCACTTCACGCCGGACTGTCATCCTGCGAACACGGAAGGCGACCACAGAGGTCGGCTGCGGGGAGGCGAGGACATGTCGGATGCTCTGGCTACGGCCCCGGAAGCGTCACCGCCCCGAATATCCGCGCCCGGGGGCGTATCGGAGAGCGTGCCCGGGCACGTCTCCGAGACCGCGTCGGGCGTCGCGTCCGGGAGCGCGGCGGAGGCCACGGCCGAGCCTGTGCCCGTGACGGAACCCGAGCGCGGGCCGGAGCGCGGGCCAGAGCGAGCTCCCTCGTCGGACGCGGTGCTGGTGCGGCGCACCATGACCGAGATCGCGCCGGTCGCCGACCGGGTGACCTCCTACTTCTACGCGCTGCTCTTCACCCGCCACCCCGATCTGCGGGCGATGTTCCCGGCGGCCATGGACACCCAGCGCGACCGGCTGCTCAAGGCGCTGCTCACGGCGGCCGAGCACATGGACGACGTGCCCGTCCTCACCGAGTACCTGCAGAACCTCGGCCGGGGCCACCGCAAGTACGGGACGATCTCCGCCCACTACCCGGCGGTCGGCGAGGCCCTGATCGGCGCGTTGGTCCGGTACGCCGAGATCTGGGACGAGGAGACCGAGGGCGCCTGGGTCCGCACGTACACGACGATCTCGCAGATCATGATCGACGCGGCGGCGGAGGACGAGCGGCACGCGCCGGCCTGGTGGCAGGCCGAGGTGGTCTCGCACGACCTGCGGACCCCGGACATCGCCGTGATCACCCTGCGCCCCGATCAGCCCTATCCGTTCCTGGCCGGGCAGTACACCAGCCTGGAGACCCCCTGGTGGCCCCGGATATGGCGCCACTACTCCTTCGCCTCGGCACCCCGCCCGGACGGGCTGCTCACCCTGCACGTCAAGGCGGTGCCCGCGGGCTGGGTGTCCAACGCCCTGGTGCACCGGGCCCGGCCGGGCGACGTGCTGCGCCTCGGCCCGCCCGCGGGCTCGATGACCGTCGACCACTCCACGGACAACGGGATGCTGTGTCTGGGCGGAGGGACCGGGATCGCCCCGATCAAGGCGCTGGTCGAGGACGTGGCGGAGCACGGGGATCGGCGGCGGGTGGAGGTCTTCTACGGCGCCCGGAGCGACCACGACCTCTATGACATCGACACGATGCTGAGGCTCCAGAAGACCTTCCCGTGGCTGGCCGTCCGCTCGGTCACCGAGGAGCAGGGGAGGCTCCCGGACGCTGTGCGCCAGTACGGGCCGTGGGCCGAGTACGACGCCTATCTCTCGGGGCCGCTCGGCATGGTCCGCAGCGGGGTGGACGCCCTGCGGGGCGCCGGGATCCCCACCGACCGGATCCGCCACGACTTCCTGACGGAACTGGTCGCGCAGGGCTGACGGGGCGTCCGGCCCGGCCCGAGGGGCGGGCCCTAACCCAGGTCCGGTGCGTGCATCGCGCGGACGCCCTCGATGTTGCCGTCCAGGTAGTGGCGCAGGGAGAGCGGCACCAGGTGCACCGCGGCGATGCCGACCCGGTTGAAGGGCACCCGGACGATCTCGTACTCGCCCAGCGGCTCCTCGATCTCGGGGCCGTGCCGCTGCGAGGTGTCCATGGACTCCAGCCGGCAGACGAAGAAGTGCTGCACCTTCACGCCGGAGACCCCGCCGTCGACGATGTGCTCGACGGTGTCCACGAAACAGGGCACCACATCGGTGATCTTGGCGCCGAGCTCCTCGTGCACCTCCCGGTGCAGGGCCTGGACGACGGTCGGGTCCGAGGGCTCGACCCCGCCGCCGGGTGTCACCCAGTACGGATCCACGCCCGGTTTGGTGCGTTTGATGAGGATCAGGTCGTCCCCGTCGAGCAGGATGGCGCGTGCGGTGCGCTTGACCACAGGTCGTTCGGTCATGGGAAGAAAATGGCCCGTCCCGGGTGTCCTGAAACTCACCAGTCCTCAGCGGCCCGCAGCAGCCACTCGTGGGCCCGCGCCAGATGCGGCAGCGCGAGCGTGCCGGTGCGGACGACCAGGAAGTAGGTGCGCAGCGGAGGCACCGGCGGGTCCAGGAGCGCCACGAGCCGCCCGCCGCCCAAGGCCTCCTCGCACAGATAGCGGGGCAGCACGGCGAGCCCCGCCCCGGCGGCGGTGGTCTCCAGGACGGCCCGCAGGTCCGGGGCGATCACGGTCGCGGCGGCGGCCGGTTTGGACTCGAAGACCGCGGCCCAGTAGCGCGAGACGAAGGGCAGCGACTCGTGCACCTCGACCACGGGAAGCTGCTCCAGCACGACCGCGCCCCGGCGCAGCAGCGTCCCGGGCGGCAGCCGGGCGGCCCAGCGCGGGGCGGCGACCAGGACGTGCTCCTCGTCGCAGAGCGGGGTGGCGGCGAACAGCCCGCCCCGGGGCCGGGCGGCGGCGACGGCCAGGTCGTGGTGGCCGGCGGCGAGCGCGTCGAACGTCTCCTCCGCGTCACCGGGGAACGAGGCGCGCAGCGTGAGGCCCTGGGCGATCAGCGGGGTCAGGGCGGGCAGCACCCGGGCCGAGGTGAACTCGGGCGGCCCGGCCAGGTGCAGGGTGCGCAGCCCGCTCTGCTCCCCCAGGCCCGTCTCGGCGATCTCGACGAGCGCGTCCAGGTGTGGGGCGGCCCGCTGGGCGAGCTCGTCGCCGATGGTGGTGGGGGTGACCCCGCGTGCCTGACGGAGGAAGAGCGGGCGGCCGAGCTGCCGTTCCAGGGTGCGGATCTGGCTGGTGACGGCGGGCTGGGAGAGTCCGAGGAGAGCGGCGGCGCGGGTGAACGAGCCGGCCCGGTGCACCGTGACGAACGTGCGCAGCAGGGCCAGGTCCATCCCCGCCCCCTCCCGGCCCGCGGGGGCCGTTCGACTCAGGCGGTCTGCTGGGGCGCCTTGGGACCGTCCAACTATAAATAAGTCGATAGGCCCCTGTCGCTAGCGTGATTGGACACTGACGCACAGTCAACTAGCCTGGTTCACGCGGTCTTCCACCTCCCGGAGGCGAGATCGCCGCCGGGGGAGGCGAGGGGGGAGAGGGGCGTTCCGAGCCACGAGGGGGGAGGCTCGGAACGCCCTTTCGCCGGGCCGCCTTCTTCGCCGCGCCGCTCTCCTTGCCAGGCCGCCCTCCTCCCCAGACCGCCCTCCTCCCCAGGCCGCTCTCCTCGCCAGGCCGCTCTCCTCCCCGCGCCGAGCACTCCCCCCCCGTCAGGCCGCCTCGGCGGCGCTGTCGAGCGCGCGGCGGACGTCGTCGAGCAGGTCCTCCGGGTCCTCCGCGCCGACCGAGAAGCGGACGAAGCCCTCGGGCACGGCGTCCCCACCCCAGCGTCCGCGCCGCTCCGCGGTGGACCGGACGCCGCCGAAGCTGGTGGCGTCGTCCACGAGCCGCAGCGCGTCGAGGAAGCGGTCCGCCCAGGCGCGGTCCGGCAGGACGAAGGAGACGACGGAGCCGAAGCGCCGCATCTGCCGGGCGGCCACCTCGTGCGAGGGGTCGCCGGGGAGCCCCGGGTAGCGCAGCCCGGTGACGTCCGGGCGGGCGGTGAGGGCCTCGGCGAGGGCGAGCGCGGTGCCGCACTGCCGGTCGAGCCGCAGCTGGAGGGTGGCCAGCGAGCGGTGGGCGAGCCAGGCCTCCATCGGGCCGGGGACGGCCCCGACGATCTTCCGCCAGCGCCGCACCTCGGCGGCGCGGAGCGGATCCCGGCAGCTCACGTGGCCGAGCAGGATGTCGCCGTGCCCGGTCATGCCCTTCGTGTCGCTGGCGACGGAGAAGTCCGCGCCGAGCTCCAGGGGCCGCTGGCCGAGCGGGGTGGCCAGGGTGTTGTCGACCGCGACCAGGGCCCCCGCCTCGTGGGCGGCCCGCACCAGGCGGCGCACGTCGCAGACGTCGAGCCCGGGGTTGGACGGGGTCTCCAGCCACAGCAGCTTCGCCCCGGCCAGCGCGCCGAGCTGGGCGTCGCCGCGGGTGGGCGCGGTGCGGACCTCGATCCCGTACGCCCGCAACTGCTCGTGCAGCAGGGGCAGCGCCTGGTAGGCGTCGTCGGGGAAGACGACGGCGTCGCCGGAGCGCAGCTGCGAGAGGACGACGGCGGAGATCGCGGCCATCCCGGAGGCGAAGACCAGGGTCTCGACCCCGGTCTCCCCCGGGGCCTCCAGCTCGCCGATGGCGCGTTCCAGGTGGGTCCAGGTGGGGTTCTCGTCGCGGCCGTAGGTGTAGGGGCCGGTGGGCTCGCCCGGCAGGTGGAAGTGGGCGGCGAAGACCGGTCCGGGGAGCGTCGGCTCGTACTTCACGGGCTCGGGCAGCCCGGCCCGTACGGCCCGCGTCCCGTCCCCGTACGGGCCGTCGTGCGTGGTGCTCATCGGGTTCGCTCTCCCACCTCGTCGCGCACCGCGGCGAGGAGTCCCCCGCTCGCGGACTCCACCATCTCCAGGCACTCCTCGAAGCCCTCCCGGCCCCCGTAGTACGGGTCCGGCACGTCGAGCCGGGAGCCCGCCGCGGGGTCGTAGGAGCGCAGCAGGCGTACCTTCGCCGCGTCCTCGGGCGTGGGGGCCAGCCGCCGCAGGTCGCGCAGGTGCCCCTCGTCGAGGGCGATCACCAGGTCCAGCTCCGGGAACCAGGAGGTCCGGAACTGCCGGGCCGCGTGCCCGGAGCCGTAGCCGTGCTCCTCCAGGACGGACACGGTGCGCGGGTCGGCGGGGTCGCCCTCGTGCCAGCCGCCGGTGCCGGCGCTGTCCACGACGACCGCGCCGGCCAGACCGGCCTCGGCCACGCGCGCGCGGAAGACGTGCTCGGCCATCGGCGAGCGGCAGATGTTGCCGGTGCAGACGAAGCAGACGCGGTACGTCACGGCCGGGCCTCAGTCGCCGTCGGGGAGGACGACGTTCAGCGCCCAGGAGACGACGGAGATGATCAGGCCGCCGACGACCGCGGTCCAGAAGCCGTGCACCTGGAAGTCGAGGCCGACCTGGTCGGACAGCCAGGACGTGAGCAGCAGCATCAGGGCGTTGACGACCAGGGTGATCAGACCGAGCGTCAGGATGAAGAGCGGGAGGGTGAGCAGCTTCACGAGCGGCTTCACCAGGAAGTTGACCAGTCCGAAGAGCAGGGCGACCAGGATCAGCGTCCACGTCTTCTCGGCGGTGCTGGTGCCGGTCAGGGTGATGTCGTCGAGCACCCAGATGGCCACCGCCAGGGCCCCCGCGTTCGCGAGCGTCTTGACTACGAAATTCTTCATGTGTCAGATCGTGGCAGACAGGATCGAGCCAAGGCAGGGGCGAAGGAACCATGAAGGCATTCCGACTGGACGAGCTGGAGGCGGAGCGCGCCGCCAACGACGGCGCGTACCTCCAGTTCCTGCGGGAGCGGAACATGTCGGTCGGGCTGTACGCGCTGGACGCGGGGCAGCCCGACCCGCAGCAGCCGCACGGCCAGGACGAGGTGTACTTCGTGGTGAGCGGCCGGGCCGCGATCACGGTCGGGGAGGAGACGACCCCGGTCGCGCGGGGCAGCGTGGTCTATGTGCCGGCCGGTGTGCCGCACCGCTTCCACCACATCACCGAGGACCTGCGGGTCATGGTGGTGTTCTCCCCGCCGGAGGGATGACCCTGGGGTCACGCGGGCTCGCGGGCCCACACCCCTAGGGGTCGGATCAGGGAAGAGCGGGGGCCGTGAGGCCCCCGTTCGCTTGGGTGGCGCGCCTAGCATCGAGGGTGTCGGCGGTACAGGGCCGACAGCCCCGGGATCCGGACGGATCTCGCGGGACCGGACCTTTCGGGAGATGAGGTAAGCGCCATGGCGGTGAAGGAGATTCTCGCGGGGATGCCGTGGTGGGTGAAGTGGGTCGCCATACCCGTGCTCGCCCTCGTCGTCTTCGGCGGACTGATCACGAGCGTCCTGACCTTCGTGGTCGGACTGCTCTTCAAGGTGCTGCTCTTCGTGGCGCTCGTCGGTGGCCTGATCTTCGTCGTACGGAAGTTCACCTCGTCCTCCGGCTCCCGCGAGGACTGGTAGCAGGCAGGATCCATGGGGACGGGCCAAGGGCCGGGCGTTAGCCCGGCCGAGGGAACGCACCGGTTGAAACCGGCCGGGCCCCAGGGGCCTGCCATTAGAGTGGAAACCTCTGCCGCCCCAGGAGCAACAGGCGTAGACCCGACGGTCCCAGGTCGCGGTGGGCGCGCGGGGGCGGCCCCCGCGGGCGGACGCGACGCGTCCGTCACTCGCCTGGGGGTTACCTTTGGCCACGGCTTCGCAGACCGCTGCTCCTACCCTGATCGGATCGGTACAGCGGGCGCTGAGACTTCTGGAGGCCGTGGGCTCCCACGCGGACGGGGCGCCCGCCAAGCAGCTCGCCCGGGAGGCCGGGCTCCCGCTGCCCACCGCGTACCACCTGCTCCGCACCCTGACGCACGAAGGCTATCTGCGCCGCGAGAAGGGTGTGTTCGTCTTCGGCGACGCCGCCGGCCGGCTGGTCGGCGGCGGAGTTCTGCAGAATCGTCGCACCAAGGTCGAGGACTCTCTCGCGCACTGGCGTGACGCCATCGGCGTCCCGGTGTACTTCGCGATCTACCGCGAAGGCGAGATCGAGCTGGTCTCGGTCGCCGACACCCCCTCCGCCCCCGCCGTCGAGGAGTGGGCCGACTTCCGGGAGACCGGCCACGCGCACGCCATCGGGCAGTGCCTGCTGAGTCAACTCGATCTGAAGAGTCGTCAAGACCACCTCGACCGCCACCCGGTGGAAGCCATCACGCCGTATACGGTGCGTAATCGCCATGCCCTTTTGGACCGTTTGGGCGGTATAGGGCGTATGGAACCCCTGGTAGAGCGTCAGGAATATGCGCTCGGCACTGTCTGTGCCGCCATCCCCATCACAGCGGGGTCGACAGCGGCCGCGATGGCCATTTCCGTGCCTCTTCACCAGGAAGAACGGTTGCTGCCTGCGATCGGCCAGCTACAGAACGAGATCGGAAGGCTCTTCAGTTCGCTCGCCTTCTCTATCAGTATCTGAAAAATCACTCCTTGTGATCTGCTAGCGCGTGCAGCACGATTGCGTCAAGAGGGCCATGGGGGATCATTCCTGGCCGTTTCGACCACAGCTTTCAGCAGCGTGTTCACACAACTGCTTCGTCTACTGCGGGGTACATGATGCGAGAGACGGTTCAGGCCGAGGTCCTGATGAGCTTCCTCGTCTCCGAGGAGCTCTCCTTCAGAATCCCGGTGGAACTGCGATACGAGGCCCGCGACCCCTATGCGGTGCGGATGACCTTCCACCTTCCCGGAGACGCGCCGGTGACCTGGGCGTTCGGCCGGGAACTGCTGCTCGACGGGATCAACCGACCCAGTGGGGACGGGGACGTGCACATCGCCCCGACCGACCCGGACGGGCTCTCCGACGTGATGATCCGGCTCCAGGTCGGCAGCGACCGGGCCCTGTTCCGCGCGAGCGCGCCACCGCTCGTCGCCTTCCTCGACCGTACGGACAAGCTGGTCCCGCTCGGTCAGGAGCGCACCCTCGGCGACTTCGAGGACAACCTGGAGGCGGCGCTCGGACGGATCCTCGCGGAGGAGAACGCCGGCTGAGGCGTCCCGCGGGGCCCTGCCCGGCCCCCGTACGCCCCGGCCCGCGGGGTCACTTGGCCCGACGGCGGCGTCCACCCCGGACCGGACGCTGCCCTACGGCCCCGGGGCGGTCGGCGGAGACCACCAGCGCCGCCAGGGCGGTGGTGACCGGCACCGACAGGACAAGGCCGATCGAGCCGATCAGCGTCCGGACGATCTCCTCCGCGACCAGCTCGCTGTTGGCCACCGTCCCCACGCTGCTCTGGGCGATCGAGAACAGCAGCAGCAGCGGCAGCGCGGCGCCGGCGTAGGCGAGGACCAGGGTGTTCACGACCGACGCGATGTGGTCGCGGCCGATCCGGATGCCGGCCCGGTACAGCGCCCGCGGACCCATCCTCGGATCCGCCGCGTGCAGCTCCCAGACCGCCGAGGTCTGGGTGACCGTCACGTCGTCGAGCACGCCGAGCGAACCGATGATGACGCTCGCGAGCAGCAGGCCCGACAGGTCGATGTCCGGGTACAGGCCGTGGATGAGGCCGGTGTTGTCGTCGGTGTTCCCGCTGAGCGAGGCCCAGCCGATGAAGAGCGAGCCGAACAGCCCGATCAGCAGCAGCGAGACCAGGGTGCCGAGCACCGCCACCGAGGTCCTGGCCGAGAGCCCGTGGCACATGTAGAGCGCGATGAGCATGATCGCGCTCGCTCCCACGATGGCGACCACCAGCGGGTTCGACCCCTGGAGGATCGCCGGGAGGATGAACAGGGTCAGCACCAGGAAGCTCACGATCAGGGCGATCAGCGCCATCACACCGCGCATCCGGCCGACCGCCACGACCACCAGCGCGAAGATGGCGGCCAGCACGGCCAGCGGCACCTTCCGGTTGACGTCCGTGACCGAGTACTGCAGGTCGCGCGGCGCGTCGGGGGCGTACGCGACGACCACGCCCTGCCCCTCGTGGAGCTGCCGGGGCGCGTCCGGCTGCACGACCTCGGTGAAGGTCCTGCCCTTCTCCGGACCCGAGGTGACCTCGACCGTCGCCTTCTCGCACCGGCCCTGCTGGGAGGCGACCGCCTCGCGGCCCTCGGGCGTCGAGGTGTCGCCGGTCGGCGGGACCTGGGCGACGTTCACGTCCTTGCAGTCGACCCGCTCGACGGAGACGACCTTGCCCTGCTCGGTCTGCCGGTCGAAGCCGACCCCGGTGCGCTCGTGCGCCGGGGCGCCGCCGGGCCAGAGCACGGCGAGGCCGATCAGGACGGCGGCGCCGAAGGGGATCAGGACGGCGGCGATGACCTTGCGCAGATGACGCGAGACGGGTGCGGCGGGGCCGTGGCTGTGGCTGTGCGCGTGCCCGTGGCCGCCGCCGGAGCCGTGCCCGCCGCCGTGCCCGCCGCCATGGCCGCCGGGGTCACCGCCGTGTCCGTCGTGGCCGTCGTGCCCGCCCGGGCCGTGCGCATCGGGGCTCTGCTGGGTGGAAGTCACCGCCCGATCATCGCAAGAACGCGCGGAGACCCACTGTTCAGCACGCCAGGGAGGGCGCTAGCGTGGTGGCACCTTTGCACACGCGGGAGCTCGGAGCACCGGGCTGAGAGGGCGCTGATCACCGTACGCGCGTACTGGACGCACGGACGGGAAGAGGCTGCGCCGACCGCCGAACCTGTTACCGGGTAATGCCGGCGTAGGGAGATTCGGTCTGATGACCATTCAGGATGCACGCACGCCTGCCTCCGACCAGAACGGCCCGCAGGAGCGCACGCCGGGCTGGCACAAGGGATACGTCGAGGGCTCCCGCCCCGACCTCCGGGTGCCGGTCCGCCAGGTGCACCTCACCAACGGCAAGGACGTGACGCTCTACGACACGTCCGGCCCGTACACCGACCCGACCGTCGAGACCGACGTCCGCCGCGGACTGGCGCCGCTGCGCGAGAACTGGATCATCGCGCGCGGCGACACCGAGGAGTACGCGGGCCGCCCGGTCCGCCCCGAGGACGACGGCATCAAGCACACCTCGCCGCGCGGCGGCGGGCTCAAGAACCTCGACGCGGTCTTCCCGGGCCGGCCGAGGCTGCCCCGCCGGGGCCGCTCCGGCCAGGCGGTGACGCAGCTCGCGTACGCCCGCCGGGGCGAGGTCACCCCGGAGATGGAGTACGTCGCGATCCGCGAGAACGTCTCCCCCGAGGTCGTCCGCGAGGAGATCGCGGCGGGCCGCGCGGTGCTGCCGGCGAACGTCAACCACCCGGAGATCGAGCCGATGATCATCGGCAAGCGGTTCCTGGTGAAGGTCAACGCCAACATCGGCAACTCCGCCGTCACCTCCTCCATCGAGGAGGAGGTGGAGAAGATGACCTGGGCGACCAAGTGGGGCGCCGACACGGTCATGGACCTCTCCACCGGCCGCAACATCCACACCACCCGCGAGTGGGTGCTGCGCAACTCCCCCGTGCCGATCGGCACCGTGCCGCTCTACCAGGCCCTGGAGAAGGTGGACGGCAAGGCCGAGGACCTGACCTGGGAGATCTACAAGGACACGGTCATCGAGCAGGCCGAACAGGGCGTCGACTACATGACGGTGCACGCCGGCGTGCTGCTGCCGTACGTGCCGCTGACCGCCCGCCGCAAGACCGGCATCGTCTCGCGCGGCGGCTCGATCATGGCCGCCTGGTGCCTCGCGCACCACAAGGAGAACTTCCTCTACACGAACTTCGAGGAGCTCTGCGAGATCCTCGCGGCCTACGACGTCACCTACTCCCTCGGCGACGGCCTGCGGCCCGGCTCCATCGCGGACGCCAACGACGCGGCGCAGTTCGCGGAGCTGAAGACGCTGGGCGAGCTCAACACCATCGCCAAGCGGCACCACGTGCAGACCATGATCGAGGGCCCGGGCCACGTCCCGATGCACAAGATCAAGGAGAACATCGACCTCCAGCAGGAGATCTGCGAGGAGGCGCCGTTCTACACGCTCGGCCCGCTGACCACGGACGTCGCCCCGGCGTACGACCACATCACCTCGGGCATCGGCGCCGCGATGATCGCCTGGTGGGGCACCGCGATGCTCTGCTACGTGACGCCCAAGGAGCACCTGGGCCTGCCCAACAAGGACGACGTGAAGACGGGCGTGATCACCTACAAGATCGCGGCCCACGCGGCGGACCTGGCCAAGGGGCACCCGGGCGCGCAGGAGTGGGACGACGCCCTGTCCGACGCGCGCTTCGAGTTCCGCTGGGAGGACCAGTTCAACCTGGCGATGGACCCGGTCACGGCCCGTGAGTTCCACGACGAGACGCTGCCGGCGGAGCCCGCGAAGACGGCCCACTTCTGCTCGATGTGCGGGCCGAAGTTCTGCTCGATGAAGATCTCCCAGGACATCCGCCGCGAGCACGGCGGCGACCTGAAGGCGGACGAGATCGAGGCGGGCATGGCCGAGAAGTCGGCCGAGTTCGCGGCGGCCGGCAACCGGGTCTACCTGCCCCTTGCGGAGACGGGCGGCCGGTAGGCGGGCGCCGCCCGGTTCGGCGGGCGGGCGCGTACGAGTACGGGGGCGGGTGCGGGCCGGGGCCGCCCCCGCACCCGGCCTACTCCGGGAGGTGCTCCGGTCCGCCGAAGTCCGGGCTGGTGAAGTCGGGGCTGGAGAAGCTCGGGCGGGGGGCCGGGGTGCCTTCGGAGGGGCTGGTGAAGTCGGGGCCGGTGTAGCCGACCTTGGGGATGCGGCCCGTCGGCGGGCGGGGCCCGGAGGGCTCGCGCGGTGTGTACGCCTCGCGGGCCTCGTCGAGGAAGGGCAGGATGCCCCGGTCCGTCAGGGCGCGGCCCCAGGCATGTCTCGCGTGGGCGAGTCCGGTGTCCTCGCTCTCGGCCGGGACCTCCGTGGCACCGTTGCGCAGGGCGGTCACGAGCAGTCCGGCCGCGGCGCAGAGCAGTCCGGCCGCGGCGACGGCGCCGAACATCAGGCCCGCGGTCAACAGGGTGTCGGCGAAGGCGGGCGGCGGGTCGAGCATCTTCAGGACCGCGCCGACCAGCAGCAGGAGCACGCCCGCGGTGCCGGCGAGGATCGGCAGCAGGACGGTGACGATCGCGACGACGCCCGCGCCGCCCTCCTCGCCCAGCGCCTCGCCCGTACCGCTGACGCCGGCGGCCCTGGCCGCTCTGAGCTGTTCGCGGACCTTGACGAAATGGTCGTACTCGACCGCGGCCGCGGCGGTGATCAGCGCTGTCGCGTTCAGCGCCATCTCGCGCAGCTGCGCGGTGGTGAACCGGTCCTCCCGCGGGGCGGTTTCCGGCTGGTCGTGCGCGGTGCGCAGTGCCTCGTCGAGGAGGCGCTCGAACTCGGCGCGGTCCTCGGTCAGCAGGTGCGGAGCCACGTTCATGTGCATCCCCCGATGCTCCGTAGGGCCGTAACGGCCCTGGTGAAGCGACCGGTTGGGCGGAAACGGAGGAGAGCCTGCTACGGATGAGCCGATGGTATTGCGCTTACGGCACGCGGTGACAGGGTGTTTCGGGAAATCGACTTCCCCGGATGCGGAGGGTTAATGCGTCAGGCGGGCAGCGGGAGTTGGACGACCAGCAGTTTTCCGGCCATGGTCACTCCGCCGTCCATCGCGATCGCGAGACCGTCCGCGTAGACGTGCGGCCCCTCCACGGGCGGGCGCTCGCCCTCCTCGCCGTCCTCCGTGCCGACCTGGCCGAGGAGGTACGGGATCGGGCTGTGGCCGTGCACGATCCGGCCGCCGCCGTAGGTGCCGAGCAGCTCCTGGACGGCCATCGGGCCGGCGGCCTCGTCACGGAAGGCGAAGCGCTTGGTGAACTTCCGGAAGAGGTCCCAGACCTCGTCCGCGTCGTTCCGGTTGAGGATCTCGTGGACGGTGTCGTTCACGTCCTCGATCGTGCTGCCGTACTCCAGATACGCGGTGGTGTCCGAGTGCAGCAGCAGGTGGCCGTCCTCCGCCACCACGGCGTCGAGCCGGGACATCCACTGGAGGTGGACGTCCTGGAGCCGGTCCATGTCGTGCTTCTGGCCGCCGTTGAGCAGCCAGGCGGCCTGGAAGGTGGCGGTGCCGGCGCCCGAGCTCACGGGGGTGTCGCCGAAGCGCTTGGCGCCGATGAGCAGCAGCTCGTGGTTGCCCATGAGGGCCTTGCAGTAGCCGCCAGCGGCGGCGGCCTCGGCGGAGAGGCGCATCACGAGGTCGATGACCCCGATGCCGTCGGGGCCCCGGTCGGTGAAGTCGCCGAGGAACCACAGGCGCGCGTTGCCCGCGGCCCAGACACCGTTCTCGTCGATGAGGCCCTGGGCGCGGAGCGCCGCGAGGAGCTCGTCGAGATAGCCGTGGACGTCGCCGACGACGAAGAGCGGTCCGGGGCCCTCGCCGCCGCCGGCCGAGGGCTGCGGCACCGGGGCGACGGGCACCTGGACGGTGTCGCCCCGGTTGATGACCGGGAGGTCGCGCTCGGTGGGCGTGTAGCCCTCGGGCGGCTCGTCGTCGGGGTACGCGTTGCCGGGGTGGCCGGTGGCGACCTCGACGATGGTCGAGCCCGGCTCGCCGTACGCCTCGTACGCCTCACGCGTCTCGTACGCCTCGCTGTGCGCGGCTCGGAGGGGGAGGGTGGCGTCGGCGGTGAAGGGCTCGGGTGCGTGGCCCTGGACGGGCACCCGAGCGTACGGAGGTACACGGAAGTCACGCAACGTCGCCGTGCGCACCACGGGTTCCTGCCCGGCCCCCTGCGTCATCGACCCCTCCACCACCGTCGCGATGCCCTGCACATCGCGGACCGGCCTGGTCGGGGTGGTCCGCGGTGTCGTCCGCCCATCATAGGAATGAGCGTCCTCCTGTGTGACGCACCAGGGGTGGTGAATCCGGGTCCACTCCGGGTTCACCGGTTGTTTCGCCCGAATTGGGAAGGTCTAGGCCAGGGATCGGGCCGGGCCGCTCCGGGGTTTCGTCCCGAAGCGGCTCTGAAGAGACCCCGATGAGGCCGCCGGGCGGCCCCTGGGGTGTGTCAGTCCTTCGAGGGAGACCTCGGCGGGCTGACCGTCGTCCGCGGCGAGCGCCGCTGCGAGGAGGTGCGGACGATCAGCTCCGTCGGTATCACCTGCTCGACCGGTCCGTCGGTGTCGATCCCCTCGATGGCGTCGATGAGGAGCTGGACGACGGCGGTGCCGATCCGGCGCGGCTTGAGCGAGAGCGTCGTGATGGGCGGCTCGGTGTTGGCGTAGACGGTCGACTCGCTGCAGCAGACCAGCAGCAGGTCCTCCGGCACCCGCAGGCCGTACCGGCGGGCGGCGGCCAGCAGGTCGGTGCCGTTGGGGTCGAACAGGCCGTACACGGCGTCGGGGCGGTCCGGGCGGGCGAGCAGCCGGTCGGCCGCGACGGCGCCCGCGCACGGATCGTGCGCCGGATAGGCCTCGTAGACGGGGTCCTGGCCGACCCGCTCGCACCAGTTGAGGTACGCGGTGGTGGACAGGCGGGTGTACGTGTCGGTGGTGGTGCCGGTGAGCAGGCCGATCCTGCGGGCGCCGGCGGCGGCGAGGTGGTCGAGCAGGTCGAGGACGGCCGCCTCGTGGTCGTTGTCGACCCAGGCGGTGACCGGCAGGGTGCCGGCCGGGCGTCCGTCGGAGACGACGGGGAGCCCTTGGCGGACGAGTTCGGTGACGACGGGGTCGTGGTCGGAGGGGTCGATGACGACGGTCCCGTCGAGGGCGACGTTCGACCAGACGTCGTGACGGGAGGTGGCGGGGAGGATGACCAGGGCGTAGCCCCGGGCTAGCGCGGCCGAGGTGGCGGCTCTGGCCATCTCCGCGAAGTACGCGAATTCGGTGAAGGTGAAAGGTTCATCCCCGTACGTGGTCACGGTCAGGCCGATGAGTCCCGACTTGCCGGTACGGAGCGTGCGGGCCGCTGCGGACGGGCGATAGCCCAGCCGGTCTGCGACCTCGCGGACGTGGCGGCGGGTGGCGTCCGGGAGCCGGCCCTTGCCGTTGAGCGCGTCGGAGACAGTCGTGATGGAGACCCCGGCGGCGGCGGCCACGTCCCGGATGCCCGCTCGGCCCTGCCGGCTTCCCCGGGTCTGTGCCCGGCTCACCTGGTGCTTCCCTGCTGCTGTCATGGCGAGCCGATAGTAGGGCGAGGGGGGTGGGTTGGGCCGGTCGCATATGCACCCATGGACAGGCACGTTTCTGCATGATCATTTGGTCCTAACGACCTGGAAAATAAAGGGTGTTAGGGCAAAGGGCATGTGACCTATCGGCCTCTGCCCCCATGCGCCTGGCGAGGGTGCGAGGTCTCGAAGAGGTCTCAACTCACCTCTACGGGGGATGCGCGCCACGGCGCTCGCCACCGGCGCGCGCCACCCCTGGGCGCGCTCCCCCCGTTGTCGCTCCGTTGTCCACAGGCCATTCGCAGGGGGGCCGAATCCTCATAAGGTGAGGAGTATTGGCGGTACGGACGGTCGAGGAGGCCACACTGTGAGCGAGACCAGCGGGACGAGCACCGGCAGCCCCAAGCTGCGCGCCGAGCTGGACGGCATCCCCACCTACAAGCCGGGCAAGCCGGCCGCCGCGGGCGGCCCGGTCGCCTTCAAGCTCTCCTCGAACGAGAACCCCTATCCGCCGCTGCCCGGGGTCATGGAGAGCGCGGTGGCCGCGGCCGCGAGCTTCAACCGCTACCCGGACATGGCCTGCACGGAGCTGGCGAACGAGCTGGCGGACCGCTTCGGCGTCCCGGTCTCGCACATCGCCACGGGCACGGGCTCGGTCGGCGTCGCCCAGTCGCTGATCCAGTCGACGGCGGGCCCCGGCGACGAGGTCATGTACGCCTGGCGCTCCTTCGAGGCGTACCCGATCATCACGCAGATCAGCGGCGCGACCTCGGTCCGGGTGCCGCTGACCGACGGGGACGTGCACGACCTCGACGCGATGGCGGAGGCGATCACCGAGCGGACCCGGCTGATCTTCGTCTGCAACCCCAACAACCCCACGGGCACCGCGGTCCGCCGCGCCGAGCTGGAGCGCTTCCTGGACCGGGTGCCCTCCGACGTCCTCGTGGTGCTCGACGAGGCGTACAAGGAGTTCGTCCGCGACGTGGAGGTCCCGGACGGCGTGGAGCTCTACCGCGACCGGCCGAACGTGGCGGTGCTCCGCACCTTCTCGAAGGCGTACGGCCTGGCCGGGCTGCGGGTCGGCTTCGCCATCGCCCATGAGCCGGTGGCCGCGGCGCTGCGCAAGACGGCGGTGCCGTTCGGGGTGAGCCAGCTCGCGCAGGACGCGGCGGTGGCCTCGCTGCGGGCGGAGGACGAGCTGCTCGGGCGGGTCGGCTCGCTGGTGGCCGAGCGCGAGCGGGTCCACGCGGGGCTCGTGGCCCAGGGCTGGACCGTGCCGGACACCCAGGCGAACTTCGTCTGGCTGCGGCTCGGCGAGCGGACCGTGGACTTCGCGGCGGAGTGCGAGCGGCACGGCGTGGTGGTGCGTCCGTTCGCGGGGGAGGGCGTGCGCGTCACGATCGGCGAGACCGAGGCGAACGACCTGTTCCTGAAGACGGCGGAGGGTTTCCGCGGGCGGCTGTAGCGCCGTCCGGCGGCCCGGGGCGCCGGTGCCTAGCCGATGAGTTCGACCCGGATCGGGTCGCCGTCCCGGACGGTGGCCAGGATCCGGGGGTCCCCGTCCAGCGCGCCCAGGACGTTGCACGGGCTGGCCAGCCGCGGCTGGTCGTCCAGGGAGATGGGGGTCGGGCCGTAGGGCAGGGCGAGCGCGTCGCCCTCGGTCCAGAAGGCCACCGTGCCGGGCGGGACCACCTGTCGCGCGTCGGACTCGACGGGCACGGAGACCGGAGTGTCGAAGTAGACCTCCTCGCCCCAGGTCCGGGCGGTGGAGGAGATCGGGAGAGCCCCCGCGAGCGCCTTGCTCGTGGGGGTTTCCTCGATGGTGGCGGTGGTGTGGCCGGCGGGCCATGAGAGGCGTATCCGAAGGGTCATGGGCCGGATTCAACAATATGTTGAATGGCTTGGGAAGGGTGCCCTCCGGGGTGACCCCGGGTAGGGGTACCCCGGTCGAAAGTACGGATTTCGTATGAGCCATAATGCTTGTGAATGTGAACGCGTTCACAAGCGTGTCCCTGTTCATCCCGTAATTGGTGGGATTAAAGGGGCAAACTGCCGTAGTGACCACGGCGATGTAAGGAGAAGACGACGTGGACCTAGCTTTGGCGCCAGAGACTCTGGCGCGTTGGCAGTTCGGCATCACCACCGTCTATCACTTTCTCTTCGTCCCGCTGACGATCTCCCTCGCCGCCCTCACCGCCGGTCTCCAGACCGCCTGGGTGCGCACCGAGAAGGAGAAGTACCTCAAGGCGACGAAGTTCTGGGGCAAGCTCTTCCTGATCAACATCGCGATGGGTGTCGTCACCGGCATCGTGCAGGAGTTCCAGTTCGGTATGAACTGGTCGGACTACTCCCGCTTCGTCGGCGACATCTTCGGCGCACCCCTCGCCTTCGAGGCGCTGATCGCGTTCTTCTTCGAGTCCACGTTCATCGGCCTGTGGATCTTCGGCTGGGACAAGCTCCCCAAGAAGATCCACCTCGCCTGCATCTGGATGGTGTCGATCGGCACGATCCTGTCCGCGTACTTCATCCTCGCGGCCAACTCCTGGATGCAGCACCCGGTCGGCTACCGCATCAACGCCGAGCGGGGCCGGGCCGAGCTCACCGACTTCTGGGCGGTGCTCAGCCAGAACACCACCCTCACCCAGGTCTTCCACACCATGACGGCGGCCTTCCTCACCGGTGGCGCCTTCATGGTCGGCATCGCCGCCTACCACCTGGCCCGCAAGCGGCACATCCCCGTGATGCGCACCTCGCTGCGGCTCGGCCTGGTGACCGTGGTCATCGCCGGTCTGCTCACCGCGCTCAGCGGCGACCTCCTCGGCAAGGTCATGTTCAAGCAGCAGCCGATGAAGATGGCCGCCGCCGAGGCGCTGTGGGACGGCGAGGAGGGGGCACCCTTCTCGATCTTCGCCTACGGGGACGTCGACAAGGGCCACAACACCGTGGCCGTCGAGATCCCCGGGATACTGTCCTTCCTCGCCAACGACGACTTCGACTCGTACGTCCCCGGCATCAACGACGTCAACAAGGCCGAGCAGGAGAAGTACGGGCCCGGCGACTACCGGCCCAACATCCCGGTGGCCTACTGGGGCTTCCGCTGGATGATCGGCTTCGGCATGTCCTCGTTCGCGATCGGCCTGCTCGGGCTCTGGCTGACCAGGAAGAAGTTCCTGCTCGCGCCCGGACTGAGGACCGGTGAGGACGAGGTGCCGCATCTCGTGCTCTTCAAGAACAAGGCGCTGAACCCGAAGTTCACCAAGTGGTACTGGCTGCTGGCGCTGTGGACCCTGGGCTTCCCGCTGATCGCCAACTCCTGGGGCTGGATCTTCACCGAGATGGGCCGCCAGCCGTGGGTCGTCTACGGCGTGCTGCGCACCCGTGACGCGGTCTCCCCCGGGGTCTCCCAGGGCGAGGTGCTGACCTCGATGATCCTCTTCACCCTCCTGTACGCCATCCTCGCCGTGATCGAGGTGAAGCTGCTGGCCAAGTACATCAAGGCCGGCCCGCCCGAGCTCACCGAGGACGACCTCAACCCGCCCACCAAGATCGGCGGGGACCGCGACCCCGACCGGCCCATGGCCTTCTCGTACTGAGGCTCAGGAGATCGAGGCATGGAACTCCACGACGTCTGGTTCGTACTCATCGCCGTCCTCTGGATCGGCTACTTCTTCCTGGAGGGCTTCGACTTCGGGATCGGTGTCCTGACCAAGCTCCTGGCGAGGGACCGCACCGAGAAGCGGGTCCTCATCAACACCATCGGGCCGGTCTGGGACGGCAACGAGGTGTGGCTGCTCACGGCGGGCGGCGCGACCTTCGCCGCCTTCCCCGAGTGGTACGCGACGCTGTTCTCCGGCTTCTACCTGCCGCTGCTGATCATCCTGCTCTGCCTGATCGTGCGCGGTGTCGCCTTCGAGTACCGGGCGAAGCGGCCCGAGGAGAACTGGCAGCGCAACTGGGAGCAGGCCATCTTCTGGACCTCCCTCATCCCCGCGTTCCTGTGGGGCGTGGCCTTCGGCAACATCGTGCGCGGCGTGAAGATCGACCGCGAGATGGAGTACGTCGGCAACTTCTGGGACCTGCTCAACCCGTACGCCCTGCTCGGCGGGCTGGTCACGCTCACCCTGTTCACCTTCCACGGTGCCGTGTTCGCCGCGCTCAAGACGCTCGGTGACATCCGCACCCGGGCCCGGGCGCTCGCGCTCAAGCTGGGGCTGGTCACGGCGGTGCTCGCGCTGGCCTTCCTCATCTGGACCCAGGTGGACAAGGGCGACGGCTGGAGCCTGCTCGCCATGGTGATCGCGGTGGTGTGCCTGGTCGGGGCGATCGGGGCGATCGCGATCGGGCGTGAGGGCTGGTCGTTCGCGCTCTCGGGCGTCACGATCGCCGCCGCGGTGGCGATGCTCTTCCTGACCCTCTTCCCGAACGTGATGCCGTCCTCGCTGGACCCGGCGTGGAGCCTCACGGTGACCAATGCGTCGTCGAGCCCGTACACGCTCAAGATCATGACCTGGTGCGCCGCCATCGCGACCCCCGTGGTGCTGCTCTACCAGGGCTGGACCTACTGGGTGTTCCGGAAGCGGATCGGCACGCAGAACATCGCCCAGGCCCACTAGGCACCGACAGGCCCGAGCCGGACCCCGCACCGGCCTCTTCAGGGGAGCATGTTTCACGTGAAACCGATCGATCCGCGGCTGCTCCAGTACGCCCGCGCCACCCGGGTCTTCCTCGCGGCGGTGGTCGCGCTCGGCCTCGTCGGGGCGGGACTGGTCATCGCCCAGGCGATGCTCATCGCCGAGGTCGTGGTGGGGGCCTTCCAGAAGGGTCTGTCGGTTTCCGGGCTCACCACGCCCCTGTTGCTGCTCGCCGCGGTGGCGGCGGGGCGGGCGCTCGTCGCCTGGCTGACCGAGCTCGCCGCCCACCGGGCGAGCGCGGCGGTCAAGTCCGAACTGCGCGGCCGGCTGCTCCAGCGGGCGGCCGCGCTCGGGCCGGGGTGGCTGAGCGGGCAGAAGGCGGGTTCGCTGGCCGCGCTCGCCACGCGAGGCGTGGACGCGCTCGACGACTACTTCGCCCGCTATCTGCCGCAGCTGGGGCTCGCGGTGGTCGTCCCGGTGGCGGTGCTCGCCCGCATCGTCACCGAGGACTGGGTCTCGGCGGCGATCATCGTGGGGACGCTGCCGCTCATCCCGATCTTCATGATCCTGATCGGCTGGTACACCCAGGCCCGGATGGACCGTCAGTGGAAGCTGCTCTCCCGGCTCTCGGGACACTTCCTCGACGTCGTCGCCGGGCTCCCCACGCTCAAGGTCTTCGGCCGGGCCAAGGCCCAGGCCGAGAACATCCGCTCGATCACCGCCGACTACCGGCGGGCGACCATGCGGACCCTGCGCATCGCCTTCATCTCCTCCTTCGCCCTCGAACTGCTCGCGACCCTCTCGGTCGCCCTGGTCGCCGTCACCATCGGCATGCGCCTGGTCCACGGCGGCTTCGACCTCTACACCGGCCTGGTCATCCTGGTCCTGGCGCCCGAGGCGTATCTGCCGCTGCGCCAGGTGGGAGCGCAGTACCACGCCGCCGCCGAGGGCCTCGCCGCCGCCGAGGAGATCTTCGAGGTCCTGGAGAGCCCGGTGCCGGACGGCGGTACGGGGCCGGTGCCCGCCTCCGTACGGCTGGAGCTCGACCGGGTGACGGTCCGCCACCCGGGGCGCGCGGAGCCCTCGCTCGACGCGGCCACGCTGACCGTGGAGCCCGGCGAGACCGTGGCCCTGGTGGGCCCGAGCGGCGCCGGGAAGTCGACCCTGCTCGACGTGGTGCTCGGCTTCGCGCGGCCGGAGCCCGGCGGCTCGGTCCGGATCGGCGGGGCCGAACTGGACTCGCTGGACCTGGAGGAGTGGCGGTCCCGGATCGCCTGGGTGCCGCAGCGCCCCTACCTCTTCGCCGGGACGATCGCCGAGAACGTCCGGCTGGCCCGGCCGGAGGCCACCGACGCACAGGTCCACCGGGCCCTGCGGGACGCGGGCGCCGAGGAGTTCGTCGCCGAGCTGCCCGAGGGCGCCGGGACCGCGCTGGGCGAGGACGGCGCCGGACTCTCCGCCGGACAGCGCCAGCGTCTCGCGCTCGCCCGCGCCTTCCTCGCCGACCGGCCGGTGCTGCTCCTCGACGAGCCCACGGCGGCGCTGGACGGCGAGACCGAGGCGGCCGTCGTGGACGCCGTCCGCCGGCTCGCCGAGGGCCGCACCGTGCTGCTCGTCGTGCACCGCCCGGCGCTGCTCGCGGTCGCGGACCGGGTGGTGCACGTCGAGGGCGCCATGGCCGCCGAGGGTGCCGGGGACGGCACCGCCCCCGACTCCCCCGTCACCGCCGCCCGGCTCACCGACGGGCTGGGCGAGCCGCTGCCGTCGGGCACGGGCGCGACCGCCGCGGAGCTCGGTGACCCGGAGCCGGCCGCCGCCGACCGCTCCGCCTCCTCCGCCCGCCCGGTGCTGCGCCGGGTGCGGGACATGGCCGGGGAGCTCAAGGGCCGGATGGCGCTCGCGCTGCTGCTCGGCAGCCTCGCGCTGGGCTCCGCCGTCGGGCTCATGGCCGTCTCCGGCTGGCTCATCTCCCGGGCCTCCGAACAGCCCCCCGTGCTCTATCTGATGGTCGCCGTCACCGGGACCCGCGCCTTCGGCATCGGCCGGGCGGTCTTCCGCTACGCCGAGCGGCTCGTCTCGCACGACGCCGTGCTGCGGATGCTCGCGGACCTGCGGGTCTCCGTCTACCGGCGGCTGGAGCGCATCGCCCCCGCCGGGCTGCGCCGTACCCGCCGAGGCGACCTGCTCGCCCGGCTGGTCCAGGACGTCGAAGCCCTCCAGGACTACTGGCTGCGCTGGCTGCTGCCCGCGGGCGCGGCCGTGGTCGTCGGCGCCGGTTCGGTCGGCTTCACCGCCTGGCTGCTGCCCGAGGGCGGTGCCGTGCTCGCCGTGGGCCTGCTGCTCGCCGGCGTGGGTGTCCCGCTGATCGGCGGCGCGCTCGCCCGCCGCGCCGAATCCCGGCTCGCGCCCGCGCGCGGGACGCTCACCACCGCCGTCGTGGACCTGCTGCGCGGCTGCGCCGAGCTGACCGTCTCCGGCGCCCTCAAGGGCCGTGTGGAGCGGGCCTCGGCGGCCGACCGGACGCTCACCGGCATCGCCTCCCGGCAGTCCGCCGCCACCGCGCTGAGCGCCGGGCTCTCGGCCCTGATCTGCGGCCTCACCGTCGCCGGAGCCGCCCTCGTGGGCGTCCAGGCGGTCCGGGACGGGCGCCTCGACGGGATCGCGCTCGCGGTCCTGGTGCTCACCCCGCTCGCCGCCTTCGAAGCGGTCAACGGGCTGCCGCTGGCCGTCCAGTACCGCCAGCGGGTGCGCCGCAGCGCCGAGCGGGTGCTCGACGTGCTCGACGCCCCCGTGCCCGTACACGAGCCGGAGCGGCCCGCGGCGCCGCCGGCCACGCCGTTCCCGCTGGAGCTCGCCGGGCTCACCGCCCGGCACGCCGGGCAGGGGCGGCCCGCGCTGGACGGCTTCGGGCTCACCCTGCGGGCCGGGCGGCGGGTCGCCGTCGTCGGCTCCTCCGGCTCCGGCAAGACCACGCTCGCCCAGGTGCTGCTGCGCTTCCTGGACGCCGAATCGGGCACGTACCGGCTCGGCGGCACCGAGGCGGCGGAGCTGGACGGCGACGCGGTCCGGGGCTTCGTCGGGCTGTGCGCGCAGGACGCCCACCTCTTCGACAGCAGCATCCGGGAGAACCTGCGGCTGGCCAGGACCGGCGCTTCCGACGCCGAGCTGCGCGCCGCGCTCGGCCGGGCCCGGCTCCTGGAGTGGGTGGACGGGCTGCCGGTCGGGCTCGACACTCTGGTGGGCGAGCACGGCTCGCGGCTCTCGGGCGGGCAGCGGCAGCGGCTCGCGCTGGCCCGCGCGCTCCTCGCCGACTTCCCCGTCCTGGTGCTCGACGAGCCCGCCGAGCACCTGGACCTGGCCACCGCCGACGCGCTCACGGACGACCTGCTGCGGGCCACCGAGGGCCGCACGACGGTGCTGATCACCCACCGGCTGCACGGTCTCGACGCCGTCGACGAGATCCTGGTCCTGGACCGGGGCCGGACCGTCCAGCGCGGGACGTACGAGGAGCTGGCGGCGGCCGACGGGCCGCTGCGGCGGATGCTGGAGCAGGAACGGGAGAGCGATCTGCTGCTGGGCTCCGGCCACGCCGCGATGGCCGCCTCCGGTCACACCCCGACTTTTCTTGTCAAATAGGACTAACTAGGCTCATGCCATGACCGCCGCCGTGCCCGACGCCCCGGACCCGCTCGACGCCGCGACACAGGCCACGCGCAGCCTGCACGGCCTCTCCACGGAGCTGACCGCCCGCGTGCCCCAGCTCCTGGAGGCCATGCGCTCGGTCGGCACCGGCCTCGAACTGCACTCCACGCTCGACCGGATCTGCGAGACCGCCGCCGAGCTCGCCGACGCCCGCTACGCCGCGATCGGCGTCGTCGACGACGAGGGCGAAGGGCTGTCCGACTTCATCACCTACGGCGTCGGCAGCGACGTGGCCCGCCGGATCGGGCGCCGGCCCGACGGGCACGCCGGGCTGCTCGGCGCGCTCATCCAGGACCCGCAGACGATCCGGCTCGCCGATCTGTCGACCGACCCGCGCGCGGCCGGGTTCCCGCCCGGACACCCCCCGATGAAGACCTTCCTCGGCGTCCCGATCCGGGTCCAGGGCGAGATCTTCGGCAATCTCTACCTCGCCGAGAAGAACGGCGGCGGCGAGTTCAACGACTACGACGTCCACATGGTCCGGGTGCTCGCCACCGAGGCGGGGATCGCCATCGGCAACGCGCGCCTGTACGAGGCGGCCCGGCAGCGCGAGCGCTGGATCGACGGTTCGGTCGCCGTCACCACGGCGCTGCTCTCCGGCGGCGACGCCGACGACGCGCTGAGCGTGGTCGCCGAGCAGGCCCGCAGGCTCGCCGACTCGGCCGCGGGGATCGTGCTGCTGCCCGCCGAGGATGGCGGTCTGGAGATCGTCGCGGTCTCCTCGCCGCGCCCCTCGAAGTCGCTCGGGGTGGTGATCCCGCCCGAGAGCGCGGTGGTGGAGACCCTGCTGGAGGGCGAGGCGGTGTTCATCGCCGACGCCTCCACCGACCCCCGGATGCTCGACGAGCTCGCCGCCCAGTACGGGCCCGCGATGATGCTGCCGCTGCAGAGCGGCGGCCGGGTGCTCGGCGCGCTCGCCACCCCGCGGGCCCGGGGCGCCCGGCAGTTCACGGAGACCGAGCGGACCCTGGCCTCGCAGTTCGCCTCGCAGGCGGCCCTGGCGCTGATGATGGCCGAGGCGCAGCGGGACCGGGAGCGGCTCGCGGTCTACGAGGACCGCGACCGGATCGCCCGTGACCTGCACGATCTGGTGATCCAGCGGCTCTTCGCCACCGGGATGATGCTGGAGAGCGCGCAGCGCAGGTCGATCGTGCCGGCCGTGCAGGAGGGCGTCGGCAAGGCGGTGGACGAGCTGGACGTGACCATCCAGGAGATCCGTACCGCGATCTTCGCGCTCCAGCAGGGTCCGGCGGAGGCGCCGTCGGGGCTGCGCACCCGGGTGCTGCGGGAGATCAACATGGCGGCCGTGCCGCTGGGCTTCAAGCCCGCCCACCGTTTCCTCGGCGCGATCGACGCCACGGTCGGCGAGCTCACCGGCAAGAACCTCATCGCCGCGCTGCGCGAGGCCCTGTCGAACGCCTTCCGGCACTCGGGGGCGACCCGGATCGAGGTGGTCGTGGACGCCACCGTGACCCTTCCGGACGGCACCCAGGGGGTCCGGCTGTCGGTGGCGGACGACGGCGTGGGCATCCCCGAGGGCGGGCGGCGCAGCGGCCTGCGCAACCTCGCCCGGCGGGCCGAGTCGCTCGGCGGGGCGAGCTGGTGCGGCCCGGGCCTCGGGGAGGCGGGCGGCGGCACGACGGTGGTGTGGGAGGCGCCGCTCTAAGGGCGGACAGGTCCCAGAACCGGTCGGTCGCCAGGACCGGTCGGTCGCCAGGACCGGTCGGGTGCTAGGACCGGTCGGCCGCCGCCTCGGCGACGAGCTGTTCGATGATCACGGCCACGCCGTCCTCGTTGTTGTCCGAGGTGCGGCCGGAGGCGGCGGCGACCACGTCCGGGTGGGCGTTGCCCATCGCGTACGAGCGGCCGGCCCAGCCGAGCATCTCGATGTCGTTGGGCATGTCGCCGAAGGCCACGACCTCCTGCGGGGTGATGCCCCGCTCGGCGCAGCAGCGGGCGAGGGTGGACGCCTTGGAGACGCCGAGGCCGCTGATCTCGATCAGGGCGGTGGGGCTGGAGCGGGTGATCGAGGCCAGGTCGCCCGCGGCCTCGCGGGCGGTGGCGAGGAAGGCGTCGGGGTCGAGCTCCGGGTGCTGCGCGAGCAGCTTGAGCACGGGCGCGGCGGCCCCGGGGGCCTCCTCGAACAGCAGCTTCTCGGCGGTGGCCACGGTGGCGCCCGGGTCGAGGAAGAACGGCGGGTAGTCGGGCTCGTAGTGGATGCCGGTGGTGAGCTCGACGGCGAAGGTGGTGCCGGGCGCGGCCTCCCGCAGCTCCCGGACGACGTCCAGGGCGACGGGCCGCTCCAGCGGCCTGACCTCCAGGAAGGTGCCGCCCGCGTGGAGGTCGACGACGGCGGCGCCGTTGGCGCAGATCGCGAGGCCGTGGCCGTGGACGTGCTCGCTGACGACGTCCATCCAGCGGGCGGGGCGGCCGGTGACGAAGAAGACCTCGATGCCGGCCCGCTCGGCGGCGGCGAGGGCGGCGACCGTGCGCTCCGAGACGGATTTGTCGTCCCGCAGCAGGGTGCCGTCGAGGTCGGTGGCGATCAGCCGGGGGGCCGGGGACGGGGCATCGGGGCGCGCGAGGTGGGGTGAGGTCACCGATCCATTGTTCCGCAGAAAGTGCACGGGCGTGCGAGGGGGTGCACACCTGAGTGTGACGGAACCTGACCGGGGTGTGACCGCGCCCCCGCTCCGCCCGGCGGTGCGGGCGGAGCGGGGGCGCGGGAGCGCGGGTCAGGAGGAGAGGCGCTTCAGCGCCGCGGCGGCGGTTCCCTGGAAGGAGGCCGGGGCGGCCCGGCCGGTGAGCTCGACGACGGCGACCTTGGTGCCGCTGCGCAGCACCGCGACCCCGCCGCTGACGGCGCCGTCGCCGTTGTAGGACGCGTACCAGCGGGCGGTGCCGCCGGTGGTGGTCAGGGTGTGGGCCGGGCCGTAGTACCAGTGGCCCGCGGGCTCGTCCTGGCAGTCCTGGACGAGCGCGACGAGCTGCTTCTCCCAGGCGGCGGCCGTGGCCCCGGTGGCGGCGCTCGCGGCCGACTCGGTCAGCATGCCGTCCTTGGCGAGGGTCCAGTTCTCGGACGCGTACGCGCCGGCCTTGCCCTTGGTCAGGCCGCGCATCGTCGTCTCGCCCGAGCACGCGGACAGCGCCTGGCCGCCGGCCAGCTCGACGGTCGCGCCGAGGGGCTTCAGGCCCTGCCGGACGAGGTCCTCGCTCTGGAGGAGGCCGGCGGAGCCGAGCGCGGGCGCGGCGGCCGCGGCCGGGCGGGCGACGGCCCCGCCGCGCTGGGCGGCCCCGTCGGCGCTGGCCGACTGGGCGCCGACGACGGTGGCGGTGAGGAGCGCGGCGGCGAAGCAGGCCGCGGCGGCGACGCGGTTGCGGCGGCCGGAGGTGCGCTGGACGGTCTGGTTCTCGTTCATGTGGTCCCCCTGGTGGTCGGGACGCCTGTCGCGTCCTCGTACAACCGGGGGAGATGCCGCCGAGGGGAGGAAAGTTGGAGCGTCCGGCCGCTGTTTCACAGCTGTGACAGAGCGGTCCTGACGACCCGGTCCATCGCGGCCGTCCCCAGGCAGGCATGGACCTCCAGCACTCCGTAGTGGGTGCCGCTGCGCAGCACGGCGATGCCGCCGCAGGGCTCCTTGCCCTCGGGCGCCTTCCCGGTGGTGTTGAGGGAGCCCGGGTAGGAGCCCAGCCAGTGCGCGGTGACGTCGGGGCCGAGCCGCAGGGTCGTGGTCTTCCCGTAGACCCAGTGCCCCGGCACGTCCTCCTGGCAGGGCACCTGTTCGAGCAGCAGGCGCGCGGCGAAGTTCTCCGCCAGGGAGGCGCTCTTGGCCTCGGCGGCGACCTGGCGGGCGACCTGGTCGGCGATGTCCAGGGCCAGCGTGGGATCGCCCGGGTCGGTGCGGGTGCCGGTCGTCAGCCCCCGGAAGTGGGCACCGGGCCCGCCCAGGGTCTCCTCCAGGGTCTTCTCCCCGGTGCAGGCCGCGTTGGCGTAGTGCCCGTCGCCGAAGCGGTCGGTGACGCGGATCCGCCCGGTGACGTCGTCCGGGCCGAAGGCCTCGGGGCCGAGCAGGTTCGCCTTCGTCATCGGCCCGGTCGCACCCTTCACGCCGCTCGGCGAACCGGAGCCGGATGCGGAGCCCGAGGGCGGGGGCGTGGGCGCCGGAGCGGTCGCGCCGGGTGTCGCGGGCGCGGACCCGGAGGCCCCGCCGGCCGACCGCGCCGACGGGGCCGCGTCGGATCCGGAGGGCGCGGGCAGGACGAATCTGCCGGTCACCAGCCCGAGCGCGGCGGCCGCCACCAGGGCGGCGACGGCGGAGCGGGGCCGGACAGCGGCCCTGCCGCCCGTCGCGGGAGCGCCGGTCACGGACCGCCGACCAGGCGCTCGCGCATGAAGCGGCGGGCCTGGTGGATCCGGTCCTTGACCGTGCCCAGCGGGGCGTCGAGCTGCTCGGCCACCTGGACATAGGTCAGGTCGCCCAGGTCGCGGAGCACGAAGGACTCCACCAGGGCGGGGTGCTGCTGTTCCAGCGCGGCCAGCGCCTCCATCAGGTCGAGCCGGCTGCCGGCGATGACGCTGGTGGTGCGGGGGTCGACGGATTCGGGGAGGTCGGCGTGGCTGTCCTCGGAGCGCCGGCACATCGAGCGGTACGTGGACCGGGCGGCGTTCGAGGCGATCACCGTCACCCAGCCCAGGAAGGAGCCGTGGCCGCCGTAGTCGCGCAGGTGCGTGCTGATCGACAGCAGCGCGTCCTGAGCGGCCTCCTCCGCGTCGGCGTGGTGCGGCAGGAAGCGCGAGCAGCGGCGCAGCACCAGCGGCCGCAGCTTGGCCAGCAGGTACTCCATCGCTCCCGGGTCCCCCGCCTGGGCAGCCGCCACGAGCCGTTCCAGCTCGCCTTCCTCGAACACCCGGATCCCCCCGTTCCGTGCCCTCCGGCACCCCTCCGCCGAACGGGAGTTCCCCACTCCCGCCGACTCCGGCAGAATGCTGCCACATGCGCAAGCTCGGTCGTTACCTCCTCCGTGAGCGGCTCGGAGCCGGCTCCTTCGCGACGGTCTGGAAGGCCTACGATCCGGAGCTCGACACCGAGGTCGCGGTGAAGGTGCTGGCCGACAACTGGGCGGCCAACGCCGATGTGCGCGAGCGGTTCCTGGCGGAGGCGCGGCTGCTGCGCCGGATCGCCAGCCCTCGGGTGGTCCGCGTGCACGACGTGGGGGTGCAGGAGGACCGGCCCTTCTTCGTCATGGACTACGTACGCGGCGGCACCCTGGCGGACCGGGTCGGGCGGTGCGATCCGCAGGAGGCGCTGCGGCTGGCCGCCGAGGCGGGCCACGCGGTCCAGGTCCTGCACGAGGCGGGTGTGGTGCACCGCGACGTCAAGCCGTCCAACCTGCTGCTCGCCACCGGTGCCGGGCCCGCCGAGGTGCTGGTGGCGGATCTGGGCAGCGCGAAGCAGCTGGCCGACGCGTCGGGGCTGACGGTGACCACGGGCACGCCCGCGTACATGGCGCCGGAACAGGCCTTCCAGACCGGCGGGTTCGACGGCCGCGCCGATGTGTACGCGCTGGCCGTCGTCGCGTACGAGCTGCTGACCGGGAAGAAGCCGTTCGGCGCGGGCGGGCGGGCCACCGCCCTGATGACCGAGCCGCCGACCGCCTCCGCCTCGACACTGCCGGCGCTCCCGGCCGAGGCGGAGCTCCCGCCGCACGTCGCCCTGCTGCTGCGGGCCGCGATGTCGGTGGAGCCGGCGGACCGGCCGGCGACCGCCCGGGCCTTCGCGGAAGCGCTGCTGGCTCCGGTGCCGCACTCCCAGCCCCCGGCGGGCCCCGGACCGCTGACCCGGCGCACGGTCTGGCTGGCCTCGGGCGGGGTGTTCACGGCGGCGGCGCTGCTGGGCTGGCTGTCGCGCTGAGCGGCCTTGCCGGATCTGTCGGGGCCTGTCGCCGCCGCTTCCCGTAGGGTCGGTGACATGCGTCTGAGTACCGTGATCCTTCCGACCCGTCGTTGGCACGAGGGAGGCCGTGACCAGTGGCTGCGCGCTGAGCAGCTCGGCTTCCACACCGCGTACACCTATGACCACCTGTCCTGGCGGACCTTCCGGGACGGCCCCTGGTTCGGGGCCCTGCCGACGCTGACGGCCGCCGCCGGGGCCACCGAGCGGCTGCGCCTGGGCACGCTCGTCACCTCGCCGAACTTCCGGCACCCGGTGACGCTGGCCAAGGAGCTGATCTCGCTCGACGACATCTCGGGCGGCCGGGTCACGCTGGGCATCGGGGCGGGCGGCAACGGCTTCGACGCGACCGCGCTCGGCCAGGAGGCGTGGACGCCGAAGGAGCGGGCGGACCGCTTCGCCGAGTTCGTGCCGCTGCTGGACCGGCTGCTCACCGAGGACGCGGTGTCCGCGCGGGGCACGTTCTACTCGGCGGAGGAGGCGCGGAACATCCCCGGCTGCGTACAGCGCCCGCGGCTGCCGTTCGCGGTGGCGGCGACCGGCCCGCGGGGGCTGAGGCTGGCCGCGCGGCACGGGCAGGCGTGGGTGACGACGGGGGACCCGAAGCTGTTCGAGGACGGCACCCCGGAGCAGTCCGTGGAGGCGCTGCGCGGGCAGATCGCCAAGCTGGGCAAGGCCTGCGCGGAGATCGGCCGGGAGGCCGGGCCGATGGAGAAGGTGCTGCTCACGGGCTTCACCCCGGACCGCCCGCTGGACTCCTTCGACGCCTTCGTGGACTTCGCGGGGACCCACTTCGCGCTGGGCTTCACCGAGCTGGTGGTGCACATGCCGATCGCGGACTCGGTGTTCGCGGCCGACGAGTCGGTCTTCGAGAAGATCGCCACCGAGGCGCTCGACCAGCTGCGCTGAGAGGCCGTGGGCGGGGCCGGGTCAGCGCACCCGGCCCGACAGCCACGGGGTGAGTCCGGTCATGTGGATGCTCTCCTTGTAGGTCTCGTCGCCGGGGAGCGGGACGACCAGCTGCCAGCCGGACGGGAAGAAACGGCCCTTCACATGGGCCAGACCGCCGTACACGGAGCGCAGGAAGGCGGGGACCGTGTCCCGGGGGACGTCGTCGAAGCCGATGCCCTCGACGGTGATCCGGGCGTCGCCGTCGGCGTGCAGCAGGACGGTGATCAGGGGGCTGCCGCCGAGCTCGACGAAGGCCTCGTGGGGGAGGGAGCCGTCGGGGTCGAGGACGGTGAAGAGGGCGGCGGAGGTGCGCCGGGAGGTCTGGTCGGCGCCGATGTCGTCGGTGACCGTCATCTCCCGGCCGCGCTCCCGGGCGATCTCGTGGATCGCGGCGACGGCCGATTCCGTGGTGGGCAGTTGCGGATACTCCATGACAACGATCATGCCTCAGCGGGCTCTCAGCCCGGAAACCGGAGGAATTCCGGCGGTACGGCGTCGGTGAGCCACACGCCGTTGGCGCTGACGTGGAAGACGTGTCCGGCCCGGTGCATCGCCCCGGCGTCGACGCTCAGCACCACCGGCCGGCCGCGGCGGGCGCCGACCCGGGTGGCCGTCTCGCGGTCCGCTGAGAGGTGCACGTGGTGGCGGGCCATGGGGCGCAGGCCCTCGGTCCGGATGGCGGGCAGCGCGGCGGCGACCGTACCGTGGAAGAGGTACGCGGGCGGTTCGGCGGCCGGCAGGCCGAGGTCCACCGCGACGGTGTGGCCCTGGCTGGCGCGGATGCGGTCGCCCTCGACGGCGAAGCGCTTCTTGTCGTTGGCGGCGACCACGTGGTCGAGCTCGGCACGGGTGATCGGGAAGCCGTGCGCGGCGGCCGCGGCCAGCAGGGCGTCGATCTCGGTCCAGCCCTGCGGGTCGAGGGCGAGTCCGATGCGTTCCGGCTGGTGGCGGAGGTGCTTCGAGAGGTATTTCGACACCTTCACGGTGCGTTTCTCGTCGTTCATGAATTCATTGAAGCCCCGGGTTTGATCCACAGCCAAGTGGGTTTATCCACAGGCTACTTGGCGATTCTGTGGACAACGCATCTTTATCCTCAGGTGGATTGGGTGATTTGGGCGCTATTTGCGGCATTTGAGGTGAGAGTGTCCAATGTGCGTTTCTGTACCTCTCGTTCGGTCGCCGCGGTGATGAAAGCGGACACGTGCGGCGGGCCAACGAGCCGCTGCACGGCCCGGATCGTCTCCGGCGGGAGCGCCACCGAGCGCGGCTCCTCGCCCCTCGGCAGCGGAGTGTCCGCGGCGAGGTGCTGCTGGAGGTGCCGGGTCGCGAACAGACGCATCGCCCGTGCCAGTTCGGCGTCCACGGTCTGCTGGGCGAGCGGGCGCAGCCGCCGCACCAGGGTGGCCGCCTCCGCCGCGTCCGCGTCCGTCGGCGGGCGGTGCTCCAGATAGCGGGCGAAGACGTGCTCGGTCGTGAACTCCAGGAAACGGGACGCTATGTGCTCGACCTGGCCGCGAAGCTCCCGCAGATGCCCGGTGATCGCGCCGAGCGGGACGCCCGCCGCGTACAACTCGGCGGCCACCGCCAGCTCTTGGGGGCTAGGGACCAGGTACTCCTCGGGCTCGCGGCCCGGGACGCGCTCCAGGACGCCCAGCTCGATCGCCTCCCGGACCGCGTCCTCGTCGGGGCGGCCGCCGAAGCGGGCGTCGAGCTCGTCGCGGGAGATCCGGTCGGCCTCCTCGTCCGTCCAGGGGCCGTCGACCTCGGCGACCAGGCCGAGCACCCCGCCGAGACCGCGGCCGGCGTCCCAGGCCTCCAGGAGCTCCTTGATGGAGGCCAGGGTGTAGCCGCGGTCCAGCAGGTCGGCGATCTGCCGCAGCCGTGCCAGATGGGTGTCCCCGTACACGTTCGACCGGCCGCGCCGCTCGGGGCGGGGCAGCAGACCCCGGTCCTGGTAGGCGCGGATGGTCCGGACCGTGGCCCCGCTGTGATGGGCCAGATCCTCGATCCGGTACTCCGGCTGAGCCGACCGCTCCGACACATGCTCCGACACGACCACTCCCACCGACCGCTCTCCTCTGTCTGCGAGGGATGGTACGACCGCCCCGCCCCGACGCCTCCCGCTATGCCGGCGGCTGCCAGCGGGCCAGCGCCCGCAGCAGGCCCGGGGTGAACCGCGAGGCCAGGTGCGCGCCCCGCGCCTCGGGCGTCACCGGGACCACGGCCCGGTCCCGCAGCACCGCGTCCAGGACCGCGTCCGCGACCTTCTCCGGCGGGTAGTTGCGCAGCCCGTAGAGCCGCGAGGCCTTGCGCTGCCGCCGCTTCTCCTCGGCCTCGTCCGTGACGCCGGCGAACCGGGTCGTGGACGTGATGCCGGTGTTGACGATGCCGGGGCAGATCGCCGAGACGCCGATGCCCTGGTCCGCGAGCTCGGCCCGCAGGCACTCGCTGAGCATCAGCACCGCCGCCTTCGACGTGCTGTACGCGGGCAGCGCGCGGGAGGGCTGGAAGGCCGCCGCCGAGGCCGTGTTGACGATGTGGCCGCCTTGGCCGCGCTCGGCCATCTGCGCGCCGAAGACCCGGCAGCCGTGGATGACGCCCCACAGGTTGACGTCGAGGACCCGCTTCCACTCCTCGCTCGTCGTCTCGAAGAAGGAGCCGGTCAGGCCGATGCCCGCGTTGTTCACCAGCACGTCCAGCACGCCGTATTCGCTCGCCACCTTCGCGGCCAGCTTCTCCATCGCGTCCTCGTCGGAGACGTCGGCGGTCTCGCCCCAGGCCGCGGGCGCGCCGATGAGCCGCGCCATCTCGGCCGTACGGGCGGCCCCTTCGGCGTCCCGGTCCACCGCCACGACCCGGGCGCCGGCCTCCGCGAAGGCGAAGGCGGTGGCCCGGCCGATGCCGCCGGCGGCGCCGGTCACCAGGACGAGCTGCCCGCCGAAGCGCTCCGCGTGCTCCGGGCGCACCCCGGCGCGGACCGCCGGCTTCGGCGCCCTGGTCGCCGGGTCCTCGTTCGCCTCGACGAACTCGGAGATCCAGGAGGCCAGCTGGTCGGGGCGGGTACGCGGCACCCAGTGCTTGGCCGGGAGGGTGCGCCGGGTGAGGTCGGGCACCCAGTCGGCCAGGTCGTCGTAGAGCCGCTCGGAGAGGAAGGCGTCGCCGGTCGGGGTGATCAGCTGCACCGGCGCGTGCGCGTAGGCGTCGGGGCGCGGCCGGGCGAGCCTCGGGCGCACGTTGTCCCGGTAGAGCCAGGCGCCGTGCGCCGCGTCGCTCGCCAGGGACGGCGTCGGGTAGTCGCCCGCAGGGACGCGCTCCAGCCGCTCCAGGAGGCGCGGCCAGCGCTTGCCGAGCGGCCCGCGCCAGGCGAGCTCCGGCAGGACGGGGGTGTGCAGCAGGTACACGTACCAGGACTTGGCGCCCTGGCCGAGGAGCTGGCCGACCCGGCGCGGGGTGGGCCGGGTCATCCGGCTCTTGATCCAGTGCCCGAAGTGGTCGAGCGACGGGCCGGACATCGAGGTGAAGGAGGCGATCCGCCCCTCGGTGCGCGGGACCGTCGCGAACTCCCAGGACTGCACCGAGCCCCAGTCGTGCCCGACCAGGTGGACCGGGCGGTCCGGGCTGACCGCGTCGGCGACGGCCAGGAAGTCGTCCGTCAGCTTCTCCAGCGTGAACCCGCCGCGCAGCGGGACCGGAGCCGTCGAGCGGCCGTGGCCCCGGACGTCGTACAGCACCACGTGGAAGCGCTCGGCGAGCCGGACCGCGACCTCCGACCAGACCTCCTTGGAGTCCGGATAGCCGTGCACCAGCAGCACGGTCGGCCGGGACTCGTCGCCCAGCTCGGCCACGCACAGCTCGATCCCGCCCGTGCGGACCCAGCGCTCCCGCGCCCCGTCGGTCGTCACACCGCCACCTCTTCCTCGCTCCAGCGCCGCACGTGCGGCAGGTCGTCGTCCAGCCAGAACGCGCTCTGCTCCGGGTCCCGGGAGTCGGTGACGACCAGGATCTCCTCGAACTTCGCGCCCGTGCCCCGGAATCCGAGGTGCGGCTCGACCGCCCACAGGCCCGGCTGCGGCGGGTGGTCGGAGAAGCGGTACGGCGACCAGAGCGGCGACCAGCCGTCCCGGTGGCCGTGCAGGGCGTCGCTCGCCAGGCCCTTGAGCGCCTGGGTGCCGAAGCCGAAGACGGTCGGCGACCAGCGGCGCTCCCGCACCCGGTCGATCTTGTGGGCGATCACGCCGAAGGGGTAGGCCCGGTGCCGGTTCGCATAGCCCTGGCGGACCATCAGGCGGTCCACGTCCTCGTAGATCTCCCGCAGCGTCCGGCGCTCGCGCACCTCGCGCAGGATCAGCGCGCGGTGCTCCGCGAGGTCGGCGAGGAGCTTGTCGTGCAGCGGATCGAGGCCCAGGCAGCCGGAGTAGCCGATGTCCGCCGTGAAGCCCTTGTGGACCGGGGCCATGTCCAGGATGAACGGCATCCCGGCCTCCAGCCGCCGGTTCGTCGGGAAGAACTGGAGCGGGACCTTGAAGTCCACGAAGGCCGTGCGGTCGCCGAACCAGGCGAACGGGCGGTGGAACCAGTCCCGCACGCCCCGCTCGTACAGCCACTCGCGCTGCATCCGGGCCGCGTCGCGCTCCGTCACGCCCGGCTTGAGCTGTGCCGAGACCGCCTCCGCGCACTCGTACGCGAGGCGCTGCACCTCTCTGAATCCGCGCAGCTCCGCGGTGAGTTCGCGCGTCCCTGCCGTGCCTGCTGAGGCCATGCCACCCGCCCGTCCCGTGTGAGCGCCCGGCGACGCTACGCGTACGTAACTTGACATCGATGAATGTGACAATGCTCGGCGGCTGAGTCAAGGGGTCCGGCACGGCCTGTGGAAAACCGTGGCCGGTACTGTTGGGCAGAGACTTTGGTCCCGGCTCCCCTACGGGCTTGTACATCTTGAGTCGGAGAGGGATCGAGCCGTTGGTCTGACGACCGCTGTGGCGCACGCCACTACCGTCGTATGTGTGACTGTGATCGCGACCGAAAGCCTCAGCAAGCGGTTCCCCCGGGTGACCGCTCTCGACCGGCTCTCCCTGGACATCGGGCCCGGTGTGACCGGACTTGTGGGTGCCAACGGAGCCGGCAAGTCGACGATGATCAAGATTCTTCTTGGTCTGTCCCCGGCCACGGAGGGCCGCGCCGAAGTCCTCGGACTCGACGTCACGACCTCCGGCGCCCAGATCCGTGAGCGCGTCGGCTACATGCCGGAGCACGACTGCCTGCCGCCGGACGTCTCGGCGACCGAGTTCGTCGTGCACATGGCCCGGATGTCCGGCCTGCCCGCCACCGCCGCCCGTGAGCGCACCGCTGACACCCTGCGCCACGTCGGCCTCTACGAGGAGCGCTACCGCCCCATGGGCGGCTACTCGACGGGCATGAAGCAGCGCGTGAAGCTGGCCCAGGCCCTCGTGCACGACCCGAAGCTGGTCCTCCTCGACGAGCCGACCAACGGCCTCGACCCGGTCGGCCGCGACGACATGCTCGGCCTGATCCGCCGGGTCTGGACGGACTTCGGCATCTCGGTCCTGGTCACCTCCCACCTCCTCGGCGAGCTGGAGCGCACCTGCGACCACGTCGTCGTCATCGACGGCGGCCGGCTGCTCCGCTCCAGCTCCACCAGCGACTTCACCCGCACCACCACGACCCTCGCGGTCGAGGTCACCGACTCCGACGCCCACCCCGACGGCACGGAGGCCCTCCGCACCGCCCTGACCGCCGCCGGGGTGACCCTGCGCGAGGGCGTGGAGGACGGCCTGCCGGGCGCCGGGCACATCCTGCTCCTGGAGGCCGCCGGCGAGGAGACGTACGACCTGGTCCGCGACACCGTCGCCGGCCTCGGACTCGGCCTGGTCCGCATGGAGCAGCGCCGCCACCACATCGCCGAGGTCTTCAAGCCGCAGCAGCAGCAGGAGGAGGTGCCGACGCGATGAGCTCCCAGGCCACCGACCACACGGCGAACACGCAGATCCACAACATCGGCTACCGCGGCTACGACGGACCGCGCCTGGGCCGCCCCGCCGCGCGCCGGGCGCTGTTCTCCCAGTCGCTGCGCGGCGCCTACGGACTGGGCCGCAGCGCCAAGTCCAAGGTGCTGCCGATGCTGCTCTTCGCGGTCATGTGCGTGCCCGCGCTGATCATCGTCGCGGTCGCGGTCGTCACCAAGTCCTCGAAGCTGGCGATCGAGTACACCCAGTACGCGATCTTCCTCCAGATGGTGATCGCCATCTTCCTGGCCTCCCAGGCCCCGCAGTCGGTCTCCCGCGACCTGCGCTTCCGCACCGTCCCGCTCTACTTCGCCCGCCCGATCGAGCGCGTGGACTACGTGCTCGCCAAGTACGGGGCGATGGCCTCCGCGATGTTCGTGCTCACCGCCTCCCCGCTGCTGATCCTGTGGATCGGCTCGCTGCTCGCCAAGATGGACTTCGCCGAGCAGACCAAGATGCTCGGCCAGGGGCTCGTCTCCGTGGCGCTGCTCTCGCTGCTCTTCGGCGGCATCGGCCTCGTCATGGCCGCCCTCACCCCGCGCCGGGGCTTCGGCGTCGCCGCCGTCATCGCCGCCCTGGTGATCTCCTACGGGGCGGTCAGCACCCTCCAGGGCATCGCCTACGGCACCGACAACGTCGGCGCGGTCAAGTGGATCGGCCTCTTCTCGCCGCTCACCCTCATCGGCGGTGTGCAGGACGCCTTCCTCGGCGCGCCCACCGCCGCCCCCGGCGGGGAGGCGGCGGCGCCCGGCACGGCGGTCGGCGTGATCTACCTGCTGGTCGTCCTCGCGCTCATCGCCGGTTCGTACGGCGTGCTGATGCGCCGCTACCGAAAGGTCGGACTGTGACCACGCTCACCATCGACCACGCCTCGCGCTGGTTCGGCAACGTCGTGGCGGTCAACGACGTCACCATGACCGTCGGACCCGGGGTCACCGGCCTCCTCGGTCCCAACGGCGCCGGGAAGTCCACGCTGATCAACATGATGGGCGGCTTCCTGCCCCCGTCCACCGGCACCGTCACCCTCGACGGCGAGCCGATCTGGCGCAACGAGTCGGTCTACCGGAAGGTCGGCGTCGTCCCCGAGCGCGAGGCGATGTACGACTTCCTCACCGGCCGCGAGTTCGTCGTCGCCAACGCCGAACTGCACGGCCTCGGCGACGAGGAGGCCGGGCGCGCCCTCGCCACGGTCGAGATGGAGTACGCGCAGGACCGCAAGATCTCCACGTACAGCAAGGGCATGCGGCAGCGCGTGAAGATGGCTTCGGCCCTCGTCCACGAGCCGTCCGTGCTGCTGCTCGACGAGCCCTTCAACGGCATGGACCCGCGCCAGCGGATGCAGCTGATGGACCTGCTGCGCCGCATGGGCGCCGAGGGCCGCACGGTCCTGTTCTCCTCGCACATCCTGGAGGAGGTCGAGCAGCTCGCCTCGCACATCGAGGTGATCGTGGCCGGCCGGCACGCCGCCTCCGGCGACTTCCGGCGCATCCGCCGGCTGATGACGGACCGGCCGCACCGCTACCTCGTCCGCTCCAGCGACGACCGGGCCCTGGCGGCGGCGCTGATCGCCGACCCGTCGACGGCCGGCATCGAGGTCGACCACTCGGCCGAGGGCGGACTGCGCGTCCAGGCCGTCGACTTCGGGCGGTTCACCGAACTGCTGCCGAAGGTGGCCAAGGAGCGGGGCATCCGGCTGCTCACGGTCTCGCCCTCGGACGAATCCCTGGAATCGGTCTTCTCGTATCTCGTAGCGGCCTGAAAGGAGCCCGACCGATGTACAACCCCACAGTCGCCCGGCTCACCTACCGGGCCCTGCTCGGCCGCCGACGGGCCCTGATCCTGTTCGGACTGCCGGCCCTGCTGCTCCTGATCGCCTCGGCGGTCCGCCTGTTCAACGGAGCCGACGACCAGGTCGCGGCCGACGTCCTCGGCGGTTTCGCGCTGGCGACGATGGTGCCCCTGATCGGCGTGATCGCCGGCACGGGCGCGATCGGCCCGGAGATCGACGACGGCTCGATCGTCTATCTGCTGTCCAAGCCGGTGAAGCGGTCCACCATCGTCTTCACCAAGCTGATCGTCGCCATCGCCGTGACGATGGTCTTCTCCGCCGTGCCCACGCTGATCGCCGGCTTCATCCTCAACGGCAACGGGCAGCAGGTCGCGGTCGCCTACACGGTGGCGGCGCTGGTCGCCTCGATCGCGTACAGCGCACTGTTCCTGCTGCTGGGCACGGTCAGCCGGCACGCGGTCGTCATCGGCCTGGTCTACGCCCTGGTCTGGGAGGCCCTGTTCGGCTCCCTCATCGCGGGCGCCAAGACCCTCAGCGTCCAGCAGTGGGCGCTGGCCCTCGCGGAGAAGGTCACCGGCGACGGTCTGATCAGCTCCGAGGTGGCCCTGCCGACCGCGGTGGTGCTGCTGGCCGCGGTGACGGTCGTGGCGACCTGGTTCGCCGGCCACAAGCTGCGGAGCATGACGCTCGCGGGCGAGGAGTAGGCCGCCTGGGCCGGAGCCCCGCGAGGGGCTCCGGCGCGCCGCCCGGCCTCAGACGGTGCGGTTGCGGGCCGCCAGCAGGCCCGTCGTGAGGGCCGCCGCGCAGACGCCGAGGACGGCGAGGATCGGCGGGGTCCAGGAGCCCGTCGCCTGGTGCAGGGCGCCCGCCGCCAGCGGGCCCGCCGAGGCCAGCAGATAGCCGACGGTCTGCGACATGCCGGACAGCCGGGCCGCCGTCACCGCGTCGCCCGAGCGCAGCACGATCAGGGTGAGCGCGAGGCCCACCGCGCCGCCCTGGCCGACGCCGAGGATCCCCGACCAGAGCCAGGCGCCCTGCACCGGGGCCAGCATCAGCCCGGTGTAGCCCGCCGCGACCAGCGTCGTCACCAGCACGACCAGCGGGCGCTGGCTCCGCATCCGGCCCGCGAGCAGCGGCACGGCGAAGGCGCCGGCCACCTGGATCAGGTTGTTGAAGGCGAAGACCACACCGGCCGTCGAGCGGCTCATCCCGTGGTCCGTGAAGATCGTCGGCATCCAGGCGATCAGCACGTACGACCACAGCGACTGGAGCCCCATGAACAGGGTGACCTGCCAGGCCAGCGGCGAGCGCCACACCGACACCGCCGGGCCGCCCGCCGCGGTGGCCGGGCGCGCCGGCGCGGCGCCCGCTCCGGCGCCGCCCCGGGAGATCACCAGCTGCGGGAGCCAGGCCAGCGCGGCCACCACCGCGAGCAGCGACCAGGAGCCCAGGGACGCCTGCCAGCCGCCGAGCGTCCGCTCCAGCGGCACCGAGCAGGCCGCCACGACGGTGGCGCCCGCGATCATCGAGCCGGTGTAGACGGAGGTCATCGAGGCGGCCCGGTCCGGGAAGTCGCGCTTGATGAGGCCGGGCATCAGGACGTTCAGGAACGAGATGGCGGTGCCCACCAGGACGCCGCCGGCGTACAGCGCGGCCGACGAGGGCAGCACCCGCGCCAGGATTCCGGCGGCGAGCAGCAACAGCGCCGCGAACAACACCCGCTCGGTGCCGAAGCGCCGCCCGAGCCAGGGCGCGACCAGCGCGCCGACGCCGAGGAAGAGCACCGGGACCGAGGTGACCAGGGACGAGGCCGTCGACGACAGTCCGTACGCCTCGGATATCTCGCCCACCAGCGGCGAGACGCTCGCCAGCGCGGCCCGCATGTTGAGCGAGGCCAGCACGATGCCGACCATCAGCACCGCCGGGTGCCCGAGCACCACCCGCCGTGCCGCCGCGCCCACGCCGGAGCCCCGGCCGCCCGCGACGGCGCCCGCCGCGACGACGGCCCCCGTCCCGGCCCCGGCCCCCGTCCCGGCCCCGGCGCCCGCCGCGACACCGGCTCCCGTCCCGGCCCCGGCTTCCGCCGCGACACCGGCCCCCGCGATCCCGTCCCGCGCCACCGGCGCCGCCTCGGAGGTCTCCCGGCTCATCGCCCGCCTCCCGTCAGGGCCGCGACGGTCTCCATCGGCACCCGCAGCAGTTCGCGCGCCTGCGCCTCCGCCGCGTCCGGGTCCCCCGTCTCGATCGCCGCGACCAGCGTCTCGTGGGCGTCGATGTCGACCGGCGGCATGGCGTGGTCGCCGAGCGCCTCGTCCAGGGACTCGTGCACCTGGGCGGAGAAGAAGAGGTAGACCTCGCTGAAGGCCGCGTTGTGGGTGGCCTCGACGACCGCCCGGTGGAAGGCGACGTCGGCGGCGGCGTCCCGGTCGCCGCCCTCGCGCAGCCCGGTCAGGGCCGCCCGCAGCCGCAGCAGGTCGTGGGTGTCCCGGCGCACCGCCGCGAGGCGCGCGGCCTCGGCCTCCAGCGCGACGCGCAGCTCCAGGATGTCCAGGGCGCCCGCGTGCCGCACACCGCGCAGCACGGCGGCGGCGTCGGCGGTGGACCTGACGAAGGTGCCGTTGCCCTGCCGGGACTCCAGGAGCCCGGCGTGGACCAGCACGCGGACGGCCTCGCGGACGGTGTTGCGGCCGACGCCGAGGAGCTCGGCGAGCTCGTGCTCGGTGGGGATGCGGTCGCCCACGGCCCACTCGCCCTCGCTGAGCTGCGTGCGCAGCTGCTCCACCACGGAGTCCACCAGCGAGACCCGTCCCGCCGCCCTCAGCGCCATCACGGCGTCACCTCATCCTCACAGCTCTTGATTCGCCCGGTTGCCCAGTCATCCTACAACTGTGCTTTCCGCTGGCCCCGGCCCGTGTCCGGCGGCGGGACTACTGTGGCCTCGTACGTGGACCGAACACCCTCACCACCCTCGGGAGTCAGTCATGTCAGACCGCTTCGACGTCGTCGTACTCGGAGCTGGCCCCGGCGGCTACGTCGCCGCCATCCGCGCCGCCCAGCTGGGCAAGCGGGTCGCGGTCGTCGAGGAGAAGTACTGGGGCGGTGTCTGCCTGAACGTCGGCTGCATCCCCACCAAGGCGCTGCTGCGCAACGCCGAGCTGGCCCACATCTTCACGCACGAGGCCAAGACCTTCGGCATCAAGGTCGACGGCACGGTCTCCTTCGACTACCGCGAGGCGTTCAACCGCAGCCGCACGGTGGCGGACGGCCGGGTCAAGGGCGTCCACTTCCTGATGAAGAAGAACGGCATCACCGAGTTCGACGGCCGGGGCACCTTCCTCGACGCGAACACCCTCCAGGTGGACAAGGCCGACGGCACCGCGCAGACGATCAGCTTCGACAGCTGCATCATCGCCACCGGCGCCAGCCCGCGCCTGCTGCCCGGCACGGCCCTGAGCGACCGGGTCGTCTCGTACGAGCAGCAGATCCTCGCCGAGGACGCCCCGCAGTCGATCGTCATCGCCGGCGCCGGCGCCATCGGCATCGAGTTCGCGTACGTGCTGAACAGCTACGGCACCAAGGTCACCATCGTCGAGTTCCTCGACCGGATGGCCCCGCTGGAGGACGAGGAGGTGTCCAAGGAGCTGGCCAAGCAGTACCGCAAGCTGGGCATCGACGTCCTCACCTCCACCCGCGTCGAGTCCATCGACGAGTCCGGCCCGCAGGTCCGCGTCACGGTCACCGGCAAGGACGGCGCGAGCAAGGTGCTGGAGGCCGACAAGGTCCTCCAGGCCATCGGCTTCGCCCCGAACGTCACCGGCTACGGCCTGGAGAACGCGGGGGTCGCCCTCACCGAGCGCGGCGCCATCGACGTGGACGGCCGCTGCCGCACCTCCGTGCCGCACATCTACGCCATCGGCGACGTCACCGCGAAGCTGATGCTCGCGCACACCGCCGAGGCCATGGGCGTCATCGCCGCCGAGACGATCGCGGACGCCGAGACGATGGAGCTCGACTACGCGATGATCCCGCGCGCGACCTACTGCCAGCCGCAGATCGCCAGCTTCGGCTACACCGAGGCGCAGGCCCGCGAGAAGGGCTACGACGTCAAGGTCTCGAAGTTCCCCTTCATGGCGAACGGCAAGGCGCACGGCCTCGGCGACCCGACCGGCTTCGTCAAGATCGTCGCCGACGCGAAGTACGGCGAGATCGTCGGCGCCCACCTGATCGGCCCCGACGTCACCGAGCTGCTGCCCGAGCTCACCCTGGCGCAGCAGTGGGACCTCACGGTCCACGAGGTGGCCCGCAACGTGCACGCCCACCCGACGCTGGGCGAGGCCGTGAAGGAAGCGATCCACGGCATCTCCGGCCACATGATCAATTTCTGACGGCCGATTCTCGCCGGTCGTTTTCTCAGGTTTCTCACGGCTTTCACCCAGCTCGGGGTGATAGGCACGGACACGTGCCACGCGAAACCTCTCACCGTGCCCCGGGTGGCGAACCGTCCCGGCCGATCAGGTCGTGGGTGCGTTCGTCACCCGGCACGCATGTCTGGCTGGCCGTCATCGCGGTCACCAGCCTCTTCATCCTGCTGTCCCCGGACGGCCTGGAGCACTATCTGCTGCACCGCAACAGCAGCAATCTCCACGAGCTCGCCCGCCACCCGGTGCGGGCGCTGATCAGCAGCGCGTTCTGGATCGAGGACCCGGCGGACCTGCTGCTCTACGCGGTCCTCTTCGAGGTCTTCCACGCGCCGGTCGAGCGCTGGCTGGGCACGGCGAGGTGGCTGGTGGTCGTCGCGACGGCGCACATCGCCGCCACCCTGATCAGCCAGAAGGTCGTCCTGGAGTCGATCCAGGACCACGACGTGTCGCGCAGCATGGCGCACGTCGTCGACATCGGGGTGAGCTACGGCCTGGCCGCCTCGATCGGCATCCTGACCTACCGGCTGGCCCGGCCCTTGCGCTGGTTCTACCTGGCGGGGGCGGTCGCCTTCTTCACGGTGCCGCTGCTGACCGACCGCACCTTCACCGACGTGGGGCACGCGATCTCGCTGCTCATCGGCCTGGCCTTCTGGCCGCTGACCCGGCACCCCCGGGATAAACCGGTGGTCCACGAGGGGAGCCCCGGCCCACACTAGGGATACGGGAAGGGGGCGGCCGCTTCGAGCGCGCGGGGGCGAACCGCGCGGGCCGCCCCGCTTCCCGTACCGGTGGTCACGCGCTCAGCAGGCGCTCCAGGACGAGGGCGATGCCGTCCTCCTCGTTGGTGGCGGTGACCTCGTCGGCCACCGCCCGCAGCTGCTCGTGGGCGTTGCCCATCGCGACGCCGTGCGCGGCCCAGCCGAACATCGGGATGTCGTTGGGCATGTCGCCGAAGGCGATCGTCTCCGCCGCCTTCACGCCCAGCCGGCGCGCGGCGACGGAGAGCCCGGTCGCCTTGCTCAGGCCGAGCGGCAGGACCTCCACGATCCCGGGGCCCGCCATGACGATGTCGACGAGCCCGCCGACCGTCTCGCGCGCGATCCGGGTCAGCTCGTCGTCGCCGAGCGTCGGGTGCTGGAGGTAGAGCTTGGTCAGCGGCGCCGCCCACAGCTCCGCCGGGTCCTCGTACGGCACGTAGGGCAGGGGCCCCTCCTGGACCCCGTAGCCCGGCCCGACCAGCACCTCGCCGTCCAGGCCGTCGCGGCTCGCGGCGAGCGCCAGCGGGCCCACCTCGGCCTCGATCTTGGACAGCGCGAGGCCGGCGAGCTGCCGGTCCAGGGTCAGCGAGGTCAGCAGCCGGTGCTCGCCCGCGTGGTAGACCTGCGCGCCCTGGCCGCACACCGCGATGCCCTCGTAGCCGAGGTCGTCGAGGATGTGCCGGGTCCAGGGCACCGCCCGGCCGGTCACGACGATGTGCGCGGCACCCGCCTCCGTGGCGGCGACGAGGGCCTCGCGCGTGCGGTCCGAGACGGACTCGTCGGCGCGCAGCAGCGTGCCGTCGAGGTCCGTGGCCACCAGGCGGTAGGGGAAGGTGCTCACTTGGAGATCGGCTCCAGGACCTCACGGCCGCCGAGATACGGGCGCAGCACCTCGGGTACGCGCACCGAACCGTCCGGCAGCTGGTGGTTCTCCAGGATCGCCACGATGGTGCGCGGTACGGCGCACAGCGTGCCGTTCAGGGTGGCCAGCGGCTGCACCGTCTTCTTGCCGCCCTGCTCGTCGCGCATCCGGACGGACAGGCGGCGGGCCTGGAAGCCGTCGCAGTTGGAGGCGGAGGTCAGCTCGCGGTACTTGCCCTGGGTCGGGATCCACGCCTCGCAGTCGAACTTGCGGGAGGCGGAGGAGCCGAGGTCGCCGGTGGCGACGTCGATCACCTGGAAGGGCAGCTCAAGCGAGGTCAGCCACTGCTTCTCCCAGTCGAGCAGCCGCTGGTGCTCGGCCTCGGCGTCCTCCGGCGCGACGTACGAGAACATCTCGACCTTGTCGAACTGGTGGACGCGGAAGATGCCGCGGGTGTCCTTGCCGTAGGTGCCGGCCTCGCGGCGGAAGCACGGCGAGAAGCCGGCGTAGCGCAGCGGCAGCTTGTCGGCCTCGATGATCTCGTCCATGTGGTACGCGGCGAGCGGGACCTCGGAGGTGCCGACCAGGTAGTAGTCGTCCTTCTCCAGGTGGTACACGTTCTCCGCGGCCTGGCCGAGGAAGCCGGTGCCCTCCATGGCGCGCGGGCGGACCAGCGCGGGGGTGAGCATCGGGATGAAGCCGGCCTCGGTGGCCTGCGCGATGGCCGCGTTGACCAGGGCGAGCTCCAGGAGCGCGCCGACGCCGGTCAGGTAGTAGAAGCGCGAGCCGGAGACCTTCGCGCCGCGCTCGACGTCGATGGCGCCGAGCGCCTCGCCGAGCTCCAGGTGGTCCTTGGGCTCGAAGCCCTCGGCGGCGAAGTCGCGGATGGTGCCGTGCGTCTCCAGGACGACGAAGTCCTCCTCGCCGCCCACGGGGACGTCGGGGTGGACGATGTTGCCGAGCTTCAGGAGGAGCGCGCGGGCCGTCTCGTCGGCCTCGTTCTGCTCGGCCTCGGCGGCCTTGACGTCGGTCTTGAGCTGCTCGGCCTTCTGCAGGAGCGCGGTGCGCTCCTCCGGGGTGGCCTTGGGGATCAGCTTGCCGAGCGCCTTCTGCTCGGATCGGAGCTCGTCGAAGCGGACGCCGGACGACCTGCGCCGCTCATCGGCGGAGAGCAGGGCGTCGACGAGCTCGACGTCCTCTCCACGGGCGCGCTGGGAGGCGCGAACACGGTCGGGGTCCTCACGGAGCAGGCGAAGGTCAATCACCCCACCAGGCTACCGGTGCGCGATCGTGCGTCCCCACTCGATAAGGACATGCGTGTCGCTTTGCCCGAATTGCTTTGTTTTTCGATGCTTTTCCCATTCGGGGTTCGCCCGGGGTTCTCCACAGGAATGCGGAACCTCGAAGGGTTATCCACAGGCTGTGTGGAAGATCTGTGGACCGCGATGATCGACGACATTTTCCCACTCTTTCGAGTGGGAATACCTCGCTCTGAAGAGTGGGCCCCCGGAGCGGGGGTGACGACGATTTATCGACGTGGCGGAGGTGCCGTGGACGCCCGTGGACGCTCTTGTCGACTTGTCCCCAGGTCGAGAAGCGTGCCTGTGGATAACTTTGTGGGAAACTCGTCCGCCGCTGGGCCGGACCGCTACGCCCGGCCGTCCTGGGCCCGTGCCAGCCAGTCCGAGGCGTCCGTGAACTCCGCGTCCGAGGTCCCGCGCCGCAGCGCGCGCACGTCCTCGACCGCCACCCCCGCCCTCGGGTACGAGCCGAGGAAGCGCACCTTCGGGCAGATCCGCTTCAGCCCCATCAGCGCCTCGCCGACCCGCCGGTCCGAGATATGTCCTTCGGCGTCCACCGCGAAGCAGTAGTTCCCGATCCCCGCGCCCGTGGGACGCGACTGGATCAGCATCAGATTGACCCCGCGCACCGCGAATTCCTGAAGGAGTTCCAGCAGCGCGCCCGGGTGGTCCTCACCCAGCCACAGCACCACCGAGGTCTTGTCCGCGCCGGTCGGCGCCGCGGGCCTGGCCGGCCGGCCCACCAGCACGAAGCGCGTCTCCGCGTTCTCCGCGTCGTGGATCTCGGTGACCAGCGGCTCCAGGCCGTAGGTCGCCGCCGCGAACTCGCCCGCGAAGGCCGCGTCGAAGCGCCCCTCCTGGACCAGTCGCGCCCCGTCCGCGTTGGACGCGGCCGACTCCCAGACGGCCTCCGGAAGGTTCGCCCGCAGCCAGTTCCGCACCTGCGGCTGGGCCACCGGGTGCCCCGTCACGGTCTTGATCTCCGACAGCTTCGTCCCCGGCCGTACGAGCAGGGCGAAGGCGATCGGCAGCAGCACCTCGCGGTAGATCATCAGCGGCTCGCCCGAGGCCAGCTCGTCCAGGGTCGCGGTCACCCCGCCCTCGACCGAGTTCTCGATCGGCACGAGCGCCGCCGCGGCCTCGCCGTTGCGCACGGCGTCCAGCGCGGCCGGGACGGAGACCATCGGGACCAGCTCCCGCGTCGCCGCCTCGGGCAGCGTGCGCAGCGCGGCCTCCGTGAACGTGCCTTCGGGACCGAGATACGTATACCGGGTGGCTGACATACGGTCACCCTAATGGCAGCCGGTCACCCACGACGCGCCGACGACGGGTCCTAGGACTCCAGCAGCCGCTGGCCCACGTACTCCCCCTCCGCCGCCCCGCCCGGCACCGCGAACAGGCCGCTCGCCTCGTGCCGCAGGAACGGGGACAGGGCGTCGCCCCGGTCCAGCTTCCGCTGCACCGGCACGAAACCCCGCAGCGGATCGGCCTGCCAGCAGACGAAGAGCAGCCCCGAGTCCGGGGTGCCGTCCGAGCCGATCCCGTCGTGGAAGGAGAACGGGCGCCGCAGCATCGCCGCGCCGCCGTTCTGTTCGGGGGCGGAGATCCGGGCATGGGCGTTGTCCGGAATGACCGTCTTCCCGTCCGGACCCCGCTTGTCCAGGTCCAGCGGGGTGGCCTCGGTCCCGCCGGTCAGCGGCGCCCCGTCGGACTTGCGCCGGCCGATCACCTTCTCCTGCCGCTCCAGCGGCAGCTTCTCCCAGTCGTCCAGCAGCATCCGGATCCGCCGCACCACCGCGTACGAGCCGCCCGCCATCCACTCCTGCGCGCCGGAGCCGCCCGGGCCGCCCCGCTCGACGAAGATCCGCCGGTCGAAGTCCGCGTCGGCCGGCTTCGGGTTGTTCGTGCCGTCCACCTGGCCCATCAGGTTCCGGGCGGTCATCGGCCGGGCCGTGGCCCCGGCCGAGCGGTTGAAGCCGTTCATCTGCCAGCGCACCCGCGCCGCGCCGTCCGCGTCCTTCTGCAGCGCGCGCAGCGCGTGGAAGGCGACGAGCGCGTCGTCCGCGCCGATCTGCACCCACAGATCGCCCTCCGAGCGCTTCGGGTCGAGCGCGTCGGAGGAGAAGGCGGGCAGCGGGTCGAGCTGCTCCGGGCGGCGCGCGACCAGTCCGGTGCGGTCGAAGAAGGCACGCCCGAAGCCGAAGGTCACGGTCAGCGAGGAGGGCCCGGCGTCGAGCGCGATCCCGGTGTCCGCGGCCGAGGGCTTGCCCGCCATCAGTGCCGTCGCCGTCGCCGACCAGCGGCGCAGCAGCGCGGCGGCCTCCTTGCGGCCCGCGCCCGGGGCGAGGTCGAAGGCGACCAGGTGCCCGTGGGACTGAAGCGGAGTGGTGATCCCCGCTTGATGTTTCCCGTGAAACATCGCCTCGGTCGCGCCGACCGAGGCGAGCGCGGTCGCGTCGGCGGCGCCCGGGCCGCCCCCGTCCGCCGCCGCGAAGCCCACCCCTCCGGCGGCGCCGATCACGAGCCCGGTCGCGCCCGCCGCACCCACGGTGCCGAGCAGCTTGCGCCGCGAGAGGGCAAGGCGGTGGTCGTCGTTCCCGGAGTCGGTCACCGGGTCGTTCGCGGAGGCTTTCACGGAGTCGTTCACGGGGTCGTTCACGGGGGTCAGCCGATCTTCACGTTCTTGTCGATGGTGGTCTGGTCGATCTCGGAGGTGCGCACGGTGACCTGCATCTGCCACTCGCCGGCCATCGGGAGCTGAACGCTGGAGGCGGTCCAGTGCCCGGTCTGGATGCGGTCCGGCAGCACCGGCAGCGGGCCGATCTGCTTCTTCGTGAGGGTGAAGGCGACCTTCACCTCGGGCACGTCCAGCGGGCGCCCGTTGGGCCGCAGCACGAAGATGTGCAGCGCGTTGGCCCCGGTGCGCCCGGGGGAGAGCGTCAGCTGCACGGTGCCCTTGCCGTCCACGCCGCCGGTGTCGAAGGGCAGCCGGACGTCGATCGGGCGGTTGGGCACGGCGGAGGAGCCGGACGAGGCCTTGAGCCGGCCCGCCTCCTCCTCCGTGCGCGCGGGCTCGGTCGAGGTCAGCACGGTGGTGACGGCGAGCAGCACGACCGCGACGGCGGCCTCGGTCAGCACCGAGCGGCGCAGCCCGGCCCGCTCGGGGTCGGCGTCCCGCTCCCGCTTGCGCCGCGCGGTGGCCACGGCGGCCCGCTGCCGCGCGAGCTGTACGGCCCGCTCGGAGCCGGGAGCACCGCCGTCGCCCGTACCGTCGCCCATGCCCTCGGCCGAACCGTCGGAGTCACCGGAGTCACCGGCCTCGCCCGCCTCGCCGTCCGCGCCGTCCGCGCCGTCCGCGCCGTCCGCGCCGTCCGCGCCGTCCGCGTCCGCCGCGGGCGCCTCCGCGTCGGCGAGCCGCCGCACCCAGCGCCGGGAGATCCAGGCGATGCCCACGAGGACGGCGACCAGCCCGATCTTCACCAGCAGGAGCTGTCCGTACCGGGTGTCCGTCAGCCCCGACCAGCTGCCGACCTGCCGCCAGGACTGGTAGATCCCGGTGGCGACGAGGACGAGGACCGAGCCGAAGGCGAGCTTCGAGTAGCGCTCGACCGCCGTCCGCTCGACCGAGGGGTCCCGGTAGAGCGCGACCAGCAGGGCGGTGAGCCCGCCGAGCCAGCCGGCCACCGCGAGCAGGTGCAGGATGTCCACCGGCATCGCGATGCCCGGCTGGAGCCCGGTCGAGGCGTGCTCGGCGAGCGCCCAGGTGCCGGCGATGCCCGCCGCGACGACGGTGCCGCCGAGCGCGAGGCCGAAGGTGAGGTCCTTGTGCTCCTTCTCGTCGGTGCGCCGGGCATACGCGCCGAAGAGCACGGCCACGAACAGCGCCGCCGCGCCGAGCAGTAGCAGCCGCGAGGAGAGCGCGGCGCCGGTCTTCGTGGACAGCACGGACTGGAGCCCGGCCAGGTCGAAGACGTCGGCGAGCTTCCCCGAGCCGGTGTACGGGGAGCGGAGCAGCAGCATCGCCAGGGTGGCGCCGGTCAGCGTGAGCCAGCCGCGCACCACGAGCTTCTGCACCGGCCGGACACCCGCCCCGCGCGGCCAGCAGGCCAGCACGAAGGCGCCGCCGCCGACGAGGACGACGAAACCGGCGTACGAGAGGTAGCGCGCGATCCCGTAGAGCGCGCCGACGATCCCGCCGCCCGCGCTCTGCTCGGGCAGGGCGACGGAGGTCTGGGAGGGGGCCCCGACCGAGAAGGTGAAGGCCCCGGAGACGGGGTGGCTGTCGGCGGAGACGGTCTGCCAGGCCACGGTGTAGGTGCCGTCGGGCAGCCCGGGCAGCAGCTCGACGCCGTAGCGCACGATCGAGCCGCTGCACAGGTCCCGGATCTCTCCGGTGTCGACCCGCTTCCCCGAGGGGTCGAGCACCCGGATCGAGTCGGCGCCCATGGCGACCTGCTCGGAGAAGGTGAGGTCGACGTCCTTGGGGGCGGTGGCGACCACCGCCCCGTCCTGCGGGTCGCTGCCGGTCAGGGCCGCGTGCGCGGACGCGGGGCCCGCCGTGGCGAGCAGCGTGCCCAGGAGCGCGGCCACGACGAGCAGCAGCCGGGTGGCGGCGGGCCCGAGGCGCGGGGCGGTGGGGGTCATCGTCCGGTTCTCCCTCGACTAGCTCAGTGCTGCTTCGGGTTGTGGTTCGGCGCCTCGACGGGAAGCTCGACCTTGAGGGGGCCGGACTTCTCGAAGTGGAGCTCGATGCTGACCTTCTCGCCCTGCTTGGGCTGCTTCTTCAGCTCCATGAACATCAGGTGGTTGCCGCCGCGTTCGAGCTTGAGCTCGCCGTTCGCCGGGATGTCGAAGGTCTTCACCTCCTGCATCTTCTGGTTCTTCGTCTCGTGCATCGTGACGTCGTCCGAGAGGGTGCTGGTGACGGAGGTGAGCTTGTCGGCGACGTCGCCGCCGTTGGTGATGGTGAGGAAGCCGCCTGCCATGTCCATCACCGGCTGCGGCATGAAGGCGCCGCTCACCTTGAGTTCGGGCGCGTCGGAGGATCCGCCCGAACAGCCCGTCAGCGCGAGCGCGGCGGCCAGCGCGACGGAGGCGGACAGGACGGTGGTGCGGCGGTTCACGGGTTCTCCCCCTTGACGAGCTTCGGCAGGTCCTTGGCGTAGTCCTCGGCGCTGGTGCTCTCGCCGTACAGGACGTACCCCTGGTCGGTGGTCGGCGAGAAGGCGATGACCTGGGCGCCGTGCATGGAGACCACGGTGTCGCCCTCCTTCTTCGCCGGGTCGATGCCGATGCCGATGGAGCGGGCGCCCGCCTGGATGGCCTTGAAGTCGCCGGTGAGGCCGACGAAGGACGGGTCGCCGGCGGCGGGCAGCCACTTGCCGAGCTCGGCCGGGGTGTCCCGGTCCGGGTCGGTGGTGACGAAGACGACCTGGAGCTTGTCCTGGTCCGCCTTGGGGAGCTGCTTGCGGGCGATGGCGATGTTGCTCATCGTCAGCGGGCAGACGTCGGGACAGTGGGTGTAGCCGAAGTAGATGAGCGTCGGCTTGCCCTTGGTGGCCTCGCGCAGGTCGTACTTCTGGCCCTTGGTGTCGGTGAGGACGAGGTCGGGCTTGGCGAACGGCCGGTCCAGGACGGTGGCGGCCTTGTCGTTGTCGCTGCCGCCGGAGACCTCGGCGACCGGCCCGCTCGTGGTGCCGGGCTTCTTGTCGCCGTCGCCGCCGAGACCGACCGCGGCCGTGATCCCGAGCGCCGCGACGATCGCCACGGCGGCGGCGATCAGCGGGGCGCGGCGGCCGGGACGGCCGCCGTTCCGCGTGTCGTCGGCACCGGTCTGCTGAGCGGCTTTCTTGCTGTCGGACATGGTGTTTCTTCCGGGTTGAGGGAACGGCCGTCAGGCCGAGCGGCGGCGTCCGGCGAGGACACCGAAGGCGATGCCGGCGAGCCCCACGAGGATGCCGACCACGCCGAGAACGCGGGCCGCGGAGTCGGTGGACCCGGCGGCCTCCTCGTGGCCGCCGGCCTTCTCGTCGTGACCGGCCTTGTCGGAGGACTTGTCGGCGGACTTGTCACCGGACTTGGCGGCGGCGCCACCGTGGTGGTCGTCGCTCGCCGCGGACAGCTTCAGCACCGGGGCCGGGCTCTCGGGCTCCGGCGCGCCGTCCTTGGGCTCCTCGATCCAGCGCACGACCTCATTGTTGTCGTAGGTCTGGATCGCCTTGAGGACCAGCCGGTCGGTGTCCTCGGGCAGCTGGCCGAGGGAGAGCGGGAACTGCTGGAACTGGCCGGGGCCGATCTTGGAGCCGTCGGCGGTCCAGGTGACCTTGGAGACGGCCTCGTTGATCTGCTTGCCGTGCAGCTCCAGCGGCTTGGCCAGCTTGGACTTGGTGACCTCGACCTTCCAGCCGGGAACCGGCTGCGGCATCACGGAGGCCAGCGGGTGGTCGGTGGGGAAGTTGAGCTCGACCTTCACGGTGGAGGCGTTGTCGCGCTCGTTCGGCACCTTCACGTTGACGGTCGCGTAGCCGCCCTTGGCGGCCTCGCCCTGCGGCTGCACGCCGACGTGCGCGGAGGCGGCGGGGGCCAGCAGCAGGACACCGGCGACGGCGGCGCCGCCGGCGAGGACGGCACGGGAGAGGTGGGTACGGGAAACGCTCATGGCAGAAGACACTCCAGCTCGAAGGTGAAGTCGGAACCGGACGTACGGCGCGGCACGGCACGGCGTGCCGACGGCGCGTCGCCTGGCCGCCGCTGCGGCCGGGCGGGGTCGTCCGGGGGCCGCCCGCGCGCGGGCGACCGCGGATCCGCTCCCTCCGAGCGGTCCGCGTCAGGCTGCGAGGACGCAGGGGGCGGCCGGGGGGCCGCGCCTGATCACGGTGTGCTGGAGCGCCTCGGCGACCGGTGGCGGCGAGGTGTCGAAGGCGGTGCGGACGGGTCCGCGCGGCCCGGTGGCCGGAGCCGCCGGCAGCCCGGCGAGCAGGGTCCGTACGAGGGAGAGCGCGGCACGCAGCGCGCGGACCAGGCTCAGCGCGGCGAGCTCGGTGGCGCCCTGCGCGGAGAGCCGGACCAGGCGGGTGAGCGCGAGGTCGCCTCGGCGCAGCAGCCAGCCGGTGGCCAGCGCGGCCAGCAGGTGGCCGAGCAGCATGGGCAGGCCGGGCACCAGCTCGGCGGCGCGGGCGGCGGCGGTCGCGCCCCCGGTCCCGGTCATGCCCGCCATGTGGCCGTGTCCGCCGCCCGAGGCGGCCGGGGCGAGTCCCGCGTCGCTGACGATCCGGGCCGCGTCGGCCGGGCTCAGGGCGGTGCCGCCCTGGCCGCAGACCAGCTTGGCGGCCAGCCGGATGAGGGCCTGGTCGGTCTCGGCGCCCATGGCGAGCCGGCGCTGGCCGATCCCGAACAGGGCGTGCAGGCCCAGCTGTCCGGCGGTCAGGGCGCCGACGATGGCGGGCAGCGAGCGCTCGCGCCCGGTGAAGAGGACGGTGATGCCGAAGACGCCGAGGAAACCGGCGGCCACCGACCACAGCGCGATCCCCGCGCAGGCGGCCAGCGAGTGGCCGAGCGCGGACAGCACGACGCAGACCGCGGTGAACACCGCGGCCCTCAGCATGCGTGGCGCGAACGCGGGGGCAGACATGGCGGGCCCATCATCGCACCAGCCCCTCCCCTCCCATACGGCAGGTCCGGAAGGTCACGCTTGGGCGTCTTCGGGGCGACATACACCGGCGCACACGGGGAGTGCATCCGCCGAACGGGCGCTCCTGACGCGCCTCGGGGCTTATGGACCACCCTGTCCGGCAATAGGTATCGGTATGTCGTGCCGCAGTATGTCGAGCCGCAGCCAGGAGGCTGAAGCATGAGCATCTGGTGGTCCCTGCATCTGCGGCGCGAGGCCGCGAGCGTCCCGCTCGCCCGCCGGCTGCTGCTCGGCACGATGGAGACCGCGGGTGTGGATCCGGACGTGTCGTACGAGCTGTCGGTGGCGTTGACCGAGGCGTGCGCCAACGCCGTCGAGCACGGCGGCGCGGTCGATCCGGGCGAGGGCTCGCAGGCGTACCGGGTGACCGCCTACCTCGACGGCGAGACCTGTCGCATCGAGGTCGCCGACGCGGGCCCGGGCTTCACCCCGGCCCCCGGCCGCCGGCAGGCGGCGCCCGACGCGGAGCACGGGCGCGGGCTGCGGCTGATCGAGGAGCTCGCCGACCACGTCCACTTCGGGCGGACGGGCCGGGGCGGGGCGCTGGTCAGCTTCGACAAGATCATCAAATGGCGCCCGGACGCCCCGCTCGCGCTGACCTGAGCCGGGGCCGGGGCCGGGGCTGGGGCCTGGGCCGGAGCTGGAGCCGGAGCCGGACGGCCCTCCTCGTACGGACGCGAGGGCCCCGCCGACCGGAGTCGACGGGGCCCTCACGCACGTACGGGACGGGGCGGGGTCAGCCCTTCAGGCCGGCCATCCACGCCTCGACCTCGTCGGACCGGCGCGGCAGCGCGGCCGAGAGGTTCCGGTTGCCGTCCTCGGTGACGAGGATGTCGTCCTCGATCCGGACGCCGATGCCCCGGTACTCCTCGGGCACGGTCAGGTCGTCGGCCTGGAAGTAGAGCCCCGGCTCGACCGTCAGGCACATGCCCGGCTCCAGCGTGCAGTCGACGTACGCCTCGGTGCGCGCGGCGGCGCAGTCGTGGACGTCCATGCCGAGCATGTGACCGGTGCCGTGCAGGGTCCAGCGGCGCTGGAGGCCCAGCTCCAGGACGCGCTCGGCCGGGCCCTCGACGAGGCCCCACTCGACCAGCTTCTCGGCCAGCACGCGCTGGGCGGCGTCGTGGAAGTCGCGGTAGGAGGCGCCGGGCTTCACCGCGGCGATGCCGGCCTCCTGCGCCTCGTACACGGCGTCGTAGATCTTGCGCTGGATCTCCGTGTACCGGCCGTCGACCGGCAGGGTGCGGGTGACGTCGGCGGTGTAGAGCTCGGTGGTCTCCACGCCGGCGTCGAGCAGCAGCAGGTCGCCGGAGCGGACCGGGCCGTCGTTGCGGACCCAGTGCAGGGTGCAGGCGTGCGCGCCGGAGGCGCAGATCGAGCCGTAGCCGACGTCGTTGCCCTCGACCCGGGCGCGCAGGAAGAAGGTGCCCTCGATGTAGCGCTCGCTGGTGGCCTGGGCCTTGTCGAGGACCTTGACGACGTCCTCGAAGCCGCGGGCGGTGGAGTCGCAGGCCTTCTGCAGCTCGGAGACCTCGAACGCGTCCTTCACGAGGCGGGCCTCGGAGAGGTAGACGCGCAGCTCCTCGTCGCGCTCGGCGGTGACCTTGTCGGTCAGGGCCGCCTCGATGCCGCTGTCGTGGCCGCGCACGGCGCGGACCGGGCCGGTGGCCTCCTTGAGCGCGGCGGCCAGCTCGCGCACGTCCTTCGCCGGAATCCCGAGCAGCCGCTCGGCCTCGGTGAGGGAGTGGCGGCGGCCGACCCACAGCTCGCCCATGCCGTCCAGCCAGAACTCGCCGTTCTCGCGGTCGGAGCGGGGCAGCAGGTAGACCGTCGCCTCGTGGCCGTCCGCGACCGGCTCCAGGACCAGGACGCCGTCGTGGGTCTGGTCGCCGGTGAGGTACGCGTACTCGGTCGAGGCGCGGAAGGAGTACTCGGTGTCGTTGGACCGGGTCTTCAGGTTGCCGGCCGGGATCACCAGGCGCTCGCCCGGGAAGCGGGCGGACAGCGCGGCGCGGCGGTCGGCGGTGTGCGCGGCCTGGGCGATCGGCGCCAGGTCGTGCAGCTCGGTGTCGGCCCAGCCGGACCGCATGTTCTCGGCGAGCTCGTCGGACACGCCCGGGTACAGGCCGTTCTTCCGCTGCTTGATCGCCTGCTCTTCGGACTCTTCCGGGGTCTCCGGGTTGTCCGGCGTGAGCTCATCGGCCACGGGTCTGCCTCCTCTTGGTACGACACTGAACCATTCCCATCGTACGGTCGCGGGGAAGGGGGCCCAGAGCCGGAAGACCCATTACCGACGGGTCAGGACGGTGGCGGTGCTCACTCCGGCGGGGCGCGCCGCCCGGCGCCGGCCGCCGCCGGAGCCGCCCGTCACTCGAAGCGGGCGGCCAGCAGGACGACGTCCTCGCCGTCGGCGTCCGGTCTGTCCGGTCCGTCCAGCCCCTCGGGCAGCACGGTGCGCAGGACGTGGTCGGCGACCGCGCCCGGGTCGGCCAGGTCCGCCCTGGGCACGCCCGCGGCGGCGGCGTGCAGGCGCGCGAAGGCCCGGTCCATGGGGTCGCCGGTGCGCCGGAGCAGCCCGTCGGTGTACAGCAGCACCGTTTCTCCGGGCTGCGGGGAGAGCTCCACGCTCGGCGCCTCCCAGCAGGCCAGCATCCCGAGCGGGGCGGACAGCGAGGTCTCGACGTACTCGGTGCGCCGCTCGCCGAGGACCAGCGGCGGGGTGTGCCCGGCCCCGGCGAGCACGATCCGGCGGGCGGCCGGTTCGCAGTAGGCGAAGAGCGCGGTCGCCAGGCGCGCGGGCTCGGTGAGCCGCAGCAGCAGTTCCAGGTCGGAGAGGACGGCGACCGGGTCCTCGCCCTCCATCACGGCGTACGCGCGCAGCGAGGCGCGCAGCCGGCCCATGGCGGCCAGGGCGCTCGGCCCGCTGCCGGTGACGGAGCCGACGGCCAGCCCGAGGGCGCCCTCGGGGAGCGGCAGCGCGTCGTACCAGTCGCCGCCGCCCCGGGGGCCGGTGCGGTGGCGGGCGGCGAGCTGCACGCCGGGGACCCGGGGGAGGCGGCTGGGCAGCAGCTCCTCGGCGATGGTGGCGATCCGGCCGCGGGCCCGCTCGACCTCCAGGAGCCGGGCGAGGTGCTCGGTGGCGAACCTGCCGTAGAGCTGGACGAGGTGCCGCTGGCGCTCGACGGGCTCCGCGGGCTCGTCGTAGAGCCAGACGACGGCGCCGAGCCGGCCCGCCCGCTCGGTGGCGAGCGGCAGCGCGTAGCTGGCGGCGCAGCCGAGGCGGGCGGCGACCTCGCGGTGGCGCGGGTCGAGGCCGTCCGCGTCGCGCAGGTCGGGGACGGCGACGGGGCGGGGCAGCGCGCCCTCGGGGAGCGGATCGAGCCCGTCGAGGATGCGCCCGTACGAGGTGGCGCTGCGGGGCACGGTCTCGATGGTGCCGAGCTCGGCGTGGGCCAGCCCGAGGCCGATGGTGGCGGTGGGGCCGAGGCCGTCGGCGGGTTCGAGGACGGCCATGCCGCGGCGGGCGCCCACCAGGGCGGCTCCGGCGCGCAGCACCTCGCGCAGGGCCTCGTCGAGCGAACCGGTCCTGATCAGGGACTCGGTGAGCTCATGGAGGAGGGTGAGGTCCGAGACCCAGCCGGCGAGACGGTCCTGGAGGGGACCGTCGGCGGGGCCGGGCGGAGGGACCGGGGTGCCGTGCGGAGGAACGGCCGCAGTGTGCGGCGGAAGGGAAACAACGGAATCGATTCCGGCCACTTTCGGCGCACGCGGCGTACTCATGGCTCTCGGCTTTCCGACCTTCGCATTCCATGCAAGAACATCGCAAACCCCCAGGTCGCCAAGTCATGGTGCGCCGCTACCCGTGGACCACATCTACACGCACATGTGGAGCGATGTCCAGCATTGTCACCTTGGGACTTGTGGTGTCCGTGAGAGGGGGCGAGGGGGTTGAAGAGTAGGGGAAGTTGGCTGAAAATTGCCCCCAGTGTGTACCATTTGCGGTCGACTGGCGTCGTTTCAAAGCGCGTCATTCAGAGCGGGACGGGTACGTAATCGGAGACGGGCAGGGGCAGTTGGACACGCCCCTGGACACGGACGCGGAACCCGGGCGTCCTCATCACCGAAGGCCGCACCCTCCAACCGAGTGGCGGGGAAACTCCACCGCCAGGACCGGCCGGCACCGACTGCCGCGCCTGGACGCAGCTCGTACGCGCTGAGACGCATGGCTGACAGCACGCTGACACGCACGCTGAGACGCACAGTGATCCGCACGGTGATCCGCGCGGCGCACGCAGGGTGATACGCACAGTGAAGTGATCGGCACGCGCGGTGACGCGCGTGGTGTGATGTGTGATGTGGATTCGGCGTTCAACGGAAAGGAACGAGCGCTCATGCGCGAGATCCTCGGATGGCGACGCAGGCTCCGGTTCCGGCGCGAGGGGCGCGCGGAGCGCGGAACGGCCGTCGCCCAGCTCGAAGCGGCGCTGCGGTGCGCCACCGCATGGGACTGGCCCGTCCTGCCCGGCGCGGGACTGCGGGCGGCGGCGCCGAAGGGCACGGGAGCGCGCGCGCCGCGCACCGCCCCGGCGGCCCCCGCCTGCGCCTGCCCCGACCCGCAGTGCGTGGTGCCCGGGGCGCACCCCTTCGATCCCGGGCTGCTGGCGGCGACCACCGACGCCCGCATGATCCGCTGGTGGTGGGGCGGCCGGCCGGACGCGCCGGTACTGCTCGCGACCGGTGGCCGGGCCCCCTGCGCGGTGAGCCTGCCGGCCGTCGCGGGCGCCCGCGCGCTCGCCGCGCTGGACGCGCTGGGGATGCGGCTCGGCCCGGTCGTGGCCACCCCCACCCGCTGGGCGATCCTGGTCGCCCCGTACAGCCTGGAGCGGCTCGGCGAGCTGCTCTACACGAAGGACAGCGTGCCCGCCTCGCTGCGCTTCCACGGCGAGGGCGGCTATCTGCCGCTGCCGCCGTCGGTGATCGGCTCCGGGCAGGTCCGCTGGGAGCGGGCACCGCTGGAGGGCTCGGCGCGGCCCTGGCTGCCGGACGTGGAGGCGGTCGTCGACGCCCTGGTCGAGGCGAGCACGAGCACGCCGGGCGGCGGCAGCAGACTCGCGTACTGAGCGCGCCGCAGGGGCGAGGGACGGGCGAGGGCGTTCACCCGAACGGGTGTGGCGCACCCCCGCATCCAGGGGAAACGCGCGCGGAGCCCGTCTCCCGGCCGCCGGCCGCCGCTATCTTCGCCCCGAGGGGTCGCTCCGAGGGAACAGGTGGCTGCGGCATGGGGCAGACGAGTCCGGCGAAGCTCCGCGCGATCGGGCTCGGGAGCGCGGTGGCGATCGCCGTCCTGGTGCCGATCGCGGCGACGGCGGGCCCCGCGTGGACCCCGGGCGGGACGCCCGCCGGCCCGCCGGCGCGGGCGGCGGGAGCGCACGGGGACTCCGGCTCCGGCTCCGACTCCGGCCCCGGCCCCGACTCCGGCGACGGGACGCCGCGGGGCCTGCTGTCCGGTCTGGGCCTGGGCGCGGGCACGGGCACGGGGCGGGCCGCGAACCCGGCCTCGGCCCCGGAGCGGAACGCCGCCCTCCCCTCCGCCACCCGCTGCGGACCCGAACTGGCCTCCCCCGACGGGGTCGAGGCGCAGACCTGCGTGGTGACGGAGGGCGGGGACATCCGGGGGCGCACGTACTACCGCAACGCCACCGGGCAGGAACTCGACGCCGTACTCACCCTGATGGCACCCGGCGGCCGCACCGTGCAGGTGCGCTGCGCGGTCGCCGCGCAGGACGAACCGGGGATGTGCGAGACCCCGCGGGAGCCGGTGGCGGGCGGGCCCGAGGCGTACGCGGCGGTGGCGGAATTCGCGGGTGCGGGGGAGGGCGACAACACTCCGCTGCTGCTGCGATCGGGGAGCAACGCGGCCGGAGGGGACGGAAGTTGAACCGTCCGCACGGGCACCGCGGGCATGGAAAGGCCCGATCGCTGGCGACGGGGGATGCACCAGCGACCGGGCTTCCAGAACGGTAACAAGAGATCTGCCGTTCGCAAATTCGATCTCGGTTATTCGGACAGGGATTTAGCCCTGCGAACGAGGTGTTGTGGCGGAAGTCACCGACTGGTCGGTCTGCCCGTCACGGATACCACCTGGGGTATCAGCTGAGCGTGACCTGACGGTTGGTGAGGCCGCCGCGCGCCCGGCGCTCCTCGATGCTGAGCGGGGCGTCCGAGGCGAGCGCCCCGGCCAGCCGCTCGGCGAACTCCGCCGCCGGCTTCTCGCAGTCCTCCGCGGTCATGCCGGTCGGCAGGTCCCAGACGGGGACCATCAGGCCGTGCGCGCGGAAGGAGCCGACGAGCCGGGTGTCCGGGCCGAGCGAGGAGCTGCCGGCGGCCTGGAGCCGGGCCAGCGCGTCGAGCAGCTTCTCCTCCGGGTACGGCATGACCCAGCGCAGGTGGTTCTTGTCCGGGGTCTCGCACCAGTAGGCGGCGTCGACACCGGTGAGCTTCACGGTGGGGATGGCGGCGGCGTTGGCGCGCTCCAGGGAGGCGCTGACCTCGGGGCTGGAATTGTCCGAGGACTCGGGAATCCAGAATTCGAAACCGGTGTGCACGTCCGGCGCGAAATCGCTGCTCGGGTCGAGCAGGTCCTGGAGCCGCGGGCCCTCCGGCTCCACGCGCCGCGCGGCGACCGGCGTACCGGGCTCCGCGACGAGGGCGCGCTGGAGGGTGTCGGCGAGGTCGCGGGCGAGGTCGCCGGAGGACGAGTCGTTCTGCAGCGCGAGCAGCACGGAGCCGTCGTCGCGGCGCAGCGCAGGCCAGGCCATCGGGAGCACGGTCGCCAGCGTCACCGACGGGACGCCCTCGGGCAGCCCGTCCTTGAGGGTGAGCGGCACGGTGGCGGCGGGCACGAGCTCGCGCAGCGCGACCCAGTCGCACTCGCCGGGCAGCCCCTCGAAGGGGCGCTGGACCAGCTCGGTCACGGCGTGCGAGGCGGCGCGCCCGTGGCACGCCTTGTAGCGGCGGCCCGAGCCGCAGGGGCACGGCTCGCGCGCGCCGACGACCGGGATCTCTCCGCTGGTGACCTGTGCCTGGCCGGCCTTGCCGGGCTTCGTCTGGGGGCGCTTCTTGGCCATGGTGTGGCTTTCTCCCGATCGCGGCGGTGCTGTCTAGGGCGCGAGCCTAGCCGCCCGGGCTCCCGCATGGCGGGAAGCCGCCGTCGTCGGGGGTACCCGCCCCGGAGCCCAGGGCCCCGGGGCGGGTACCCGCGCGGGCGGGCTCACTCCAACTCGTCGTACGCGTCGAGGAAGTCGAGCCCGGAGCCGCCGCCGACCCGCGCCGCGAAGTCCTCGCGGCGATGGCCCTCGGTGACGAGGACCCAGACCGTGACCTCGCCGGTCGCGCTGTCCCGTACGCCCCAGTCCTGCGCCAGCGCGCTGATGATGTTCAGCCCGCGTCCGCCGCGTGCGGTGACCGAGGGCGTGGCGGGCACGGGGCGGGTCGGACCGCCTCCGTCCGTCACCTCGACCCGCAGACCGCCCGCTCTGTCGATGCTCCAGGCCGCCCGCACGTCGCCGTCGCCCACGTCCGCGTGACCGAGCGGCCTGCCATGACGACACGCGTTGCTCAGCAGTTCGGAAAGGATCAGTACCGCGTCGTCGACGACCGTTTCGGACATTCCGCTGCGGTACAGCTGCTCCCGCATCCGGTGTCGCGCCTCACCCACGCCCGCAGGGCCATGGGGTACGGCCATGCTCGACGACGTGGGCACCTCCTGTGCCACCACCAACGCCACCCCCGAGACCTCCTTTGCCCCACGCCACGGTGTGAATGCCCCAATGGCCTGGACCGGAAACCGGCCAGTACGGGTCGGGTGACGCACTCGTGACGATCGCGTACGTCCCGAACGCGCCGGGGCACACCTCGTACCCCTGTGAAAGGAGGGACGCAGGTGGTTAAAGACGGCCCAACTGGGTCAGCACGCGCTTCGGGCGGTTGGTGATGATCGCGTCGACCCCGAGCCGTACGCACAGCTCGACGTCCTCGGGCTCGTCGACCGTCCAGACGTGCACCTGGTGGCCGGCCTTCTGGAGCCGCAGGATCACGGCGGGGTGGTGCCGGACGATCCGGATCGAGGGCCCGGCGATCCGCGCGCCCGCGGGCAGCCGCCCGTCGCGCAGGCGCGGGGTGACGAACTGGGAGAGCGAGACGGTCGGCAGGGTCGGCGCCGCGGCGGCGATCCGGTGCAGGGAGCGGGGCGAGAAGCTCATGACGCGGACGGGGGAGTCCTCGGGCGCGGCGGGGGCGGCGAGCCCGAAGCGGCCGAGGAGCTGGAGCAGCTTCTCCTCGACCTGCCCGGCCCAGCGGGTGGGGTGCTTGGTCTCGATGGCGAGCTCGACCCGGCGCCCGGCGTCGGAGACCAGCTCCAGGAGCCGCTCCAGGGTGAGCACGGAGGTGGCCCCGAGGCCGCCCAGGTCGGGGCTCTCGCCGGCCTCCTCGCGGCCCTTCCAGGTGCCGAAGTCGAGGGCGGCGAGGTCGGCGAGCTCCAGGGCGGAGACGGCGCCTCGGCCGTTGGAGGTGCGGTTGACGCGCCGGTCGTGGACACAGACGAGGTGCCCGTCGGCGGTCAGCCGCACGTCGCACTCCAGGGCGTCGGCGCCGTCCTCGATGGCCTTCACATAGGCGGCCAGGGTGTGTTCCGGGGCGTCCTCGGAGGCCCCGCGGTGGGCGACCACCTGGACGGGGAGGCGGTTCGGTTGCTGCGGTGCGTGGGTCACCGCGTCATGGTAAGGCTGTGTCTTATATGCCCCTATATAAAGGATGGGGTACGGACACACAGCTCCGGCTTACAGTGGCCTGACGTCCGGTGGGAAAAGCTGAACGCAGCACCATGGACACCATGGACCAGGATCAGGACCAGGCTTCCCCCACCCAATCCGTGCAGTGAACGAGGAGAGAGCTGTGAGCACCGAGAACGAGGGCACGGCGGTTCCGGCGGACCGGAGTGCCCCGTCGACCCCTCCCACGCCTCCCGCGCCTCCCGTGCCTCCGGCCCCGCCCGCGGCCCCTCCGACGCACGCCGCCGCCGGGGGAGCGCCCGAGCCGGCGGCGCCCGAGCCGGCGGAACAGCAGACCCTCCAGCAGCCGGCCCAGCAGCCCGCGCCGCAGCCGGCCCAGCCGCCGGTCCAGCCGCCCGTGTCGCGGGACCAGCACGCGACCCCTCCCCCGCCGCCGCCCACCCCGGCGTACGCGCACACCCCCGCCCCGGCCCCGGCGGACAACGGAGGCTGGCCCCCCGCCCCGCCGGTGACCCCGGTGTGGGGCGCGCCGGTGCCGCCGGTCCCGGAGGCACCGCGCAGGCGCGCGGGCGGCCTGGTGGCGGCCGTGCTGGTCGCGGCGCTGGTGGCGGGCGGCGTGGGCGGTGGCATCGGCTACTGGGCGGCGTCGCGCGACGACTCGTCCGGCTCGACCACGGTGTCCTCGGGCGAGGCCCCGGCGTCCTTCAAGCGCGAGCCGGGCACGGTGGCGGCGGTGGCGGCGAAGGCGCTGCCGAGCGTGGTCACGATCCAGGCGAAGTCCGGCGGCGCGGAGGGCGAGGGCGGCACGGGCACGGGCTTCGTGTACGACAAGCAGGGCCACATCGTCACGAACAACCACGTGGTGGCGTCGGCGGCGGACGGCGGCACGCTGTCCGTGACCTTCTCGAACGGCAAGACGTACGACGCGGAGGTCGTGGGCCGGGCCCAGGGCTACGACGTGGCCGTGATCAAGCTGAGGAACGCGCCGTCCAACCTGACGCCGCTGCCGCTGGGCGACTCGGACCGGGTGGCGGTCGGCGACTCGACGATCGCGATCGGCGCGCCCTTCGGCCTGTCGAACACGGTGACCACGGGCATCATCAGCGCCAAGAACCGCCCGGTGGCCTCGGGTGACGGTTCGGGCGGCAAGAACTCGTACATGAGCGCCCTGCAGACGGACGCGTCGATCAACCCGGGCAACTCGGGCGGCCCGCTGCTCGACGCGAGCGGCGCGGTGATCGGCATCAACTCGGCGATCCAGTCGGCCGGCAGCGGCTACGGCCAGTCGCAGGCGGGCTCGATCGGCCTGGGCTTCGCCATCCCGGTGAACCAGGCCAAGAACGTGGCCGAGCAGCTGATCAAGACGGGCAAGCCGGTCTACCCGGTGATCGGCGCGACGGTGAACATGCAGGACAAGGGCGAGGGCGCGACCATCGCGGAGCAGGGCGCGGGCGGCACCGCGTCGGTCACGCCGAACGGCCCGGCGGCCAAGGCGGGCCTGAAGCCGGGCGACGTGATCACGGCCCTGGACGACCACCCGATCGACAGCGGCCCGACCCTGATCAGCGAGATCTGGACCCACAAGCCGGGCGACACGGTGAAGATCACCTACGAGCGCGGCGGCAAGACCACCACGGCCACGGTCACCCTCGGCGAGCGCACGGGCGACAGCTGACCCACCCCGCCCCGCCCCGTCCCTCGGGCTTCCCTCCCCACCGCCCCCAGCCGGTAGGCTGTAACCGCTCCGCTCCTGGTGAGCGGCGGCGAGGGTGGGTTGCCCGAGCGGCCTAAGGGAACGGTCTTGAAAACCGTCGAGGCAGCGATGTCTCCGTGGGTTCAAATCCCACACCCACCGCCAGGTCAGAGAACGTGCTGATCAGAAGGGGTGTCCCGATTGAGGGGCACCCCTTCGGCATGGGTCCTGTCTCACCCTGGAACGCCTGTGTGCCGCTTTGGATCATCGTGTGTGGACCAGGCGTGGACCACGGGCCACGGTACTGACCTGCGCGGATTCCGGCAGTCAGCTGGTCGCTGGGCGTTCGGCTATCGCGCGCCGCGCCGCATCCACCAAGGCGCTGTGGAGAGGACCAAACTCCGCGCGGAGTCGCCCCTCATCGGCCCGTTCGGCGGCCACCCTCTGGCTGTCTGTGGCCAGGAATGCGTCCAGCCAGCGCCCCAAGCAATCGTTGTGGTCTTCCACGTGGAGCCGGAGAGCGCGGGCAGGTTGTAGGACGTCCTCGGAGACCAACAGCCGTAACTGGAAGTAGGTGTTCCTGATATCGGAAACTGACTGCCCGATGGTATTTCCCATCTCACCCGAAGCTGCGGTCTCGCCCTCCAACGCCCGGCTGATGTTGGACGCAGCGATCGCGTACGCGTCGTACGCGGCGAGTAAGGCGCGGCATGACTCCAGGCGTTGCCCGCGCAGCCAATGCTCGTGGTTGATCGTTCCTTGATCATGTACTGCTCTGGCGGCGGCCCGTGCCGTCGTCTCTGCCCCGAGGCGGGCGCCCCTTGCCGCAGCGATGCCACCGACGGCGGCGCCGCTGATCGCACCCACGAGGCCAACCCCTGCGGTGATCAGCGCTACTAGTCCTTGGTCCATGAACGCAGGATGGAGGCAGGCGCCGCCGGGTGGGTCCGGCTTCCGGAAAGTCAGAAGGGGTGCCCCATGTGGGACACCCCTTGAATGTTTGGTTGGACTACTGGTCGTCGGCCTCTGTGAGAGCCCGTTCAATCTGCTGGTTCGCGTGGGCCTGGTTGCGCCGGATGGCCTTCGCGTAGAAGCGGAACAACACGGCGATGCTGTGGCCAGCGCGGCGGGCGACTTCGGCCGGGGAGACGCCGGACTCCAGCCAGAGGGAGACGCAGGCGGTGCGGAGGCCGTGAGGGACCTCGGCCAGAGGCGTCTCAAGCTCGTGGGGGGTGAGGACGGCTTCGCGGGCGGCCTTCCAGATGTCGCCGTACTCCTTGCTGAGCAGGCCGCCGTTCCGGACAGCGCGGAAGAGCCGTCCGTCCTCGGCCGTGCCGAACTCCTTGATGTGGTCCCGGATCAGGCGGACGAGGACCGGGGGAATGGGCACCTCTCGTGTAGCCCGCCGGGCGCGCTTCTTGAGGCTGTGGTGTGGGTGAAGCCGAGGGAGGTCAGCCCTTCGGCCTGGCACAGCCGGTCAGAGGGGCCGTCGACCTCGGTCTGGAGGAGTTGGTAGGCAGCGCCGTGGGTCTGGCCCCAGTGCATCGCGGCCCGCCACAGGACGCGGCCGAGGCCCTGGCCTCGGACCTCGGGCAGAACAGCGAAGTACTGGGGCATGAGCTGGGGGCGCCCGATTGCGTCGGGGCGTACTTCCATGGGGCCGATCGCGCCCACGATGCGGCCCTCGATGGCGACGGCGAGGACCGGGCCGCACTGGCCGGCCTGCATCTGCGTGTGGAGGAAGGTCAGCCCATCGCCCGCCATGGCCTCGGCGAATGGGGCGAAGGTGTCCTGCACATCGGTTGGCCAGGTGGTGAAGGGTCGGACCGGGCCATCGGGGGCGGGGCAGGGGGCGGTGGTGAAGTCCTTCAGCTGGATGCGGGTGCCGTGAGGGTGTGTGGTCTCGGGCCCGAGGGGGCGTACGACCCGGGCGTTGACCACGTCGTGCGCGGCGGCCAGCTTGGCGGCCAGCTCGGCGGCCTCATCCACGACGCTGTCGAGGAGCCCGTAGGCGAAGACCTTCACAGTGCCGCGTCCGCGTCGGGTCAGGGTGGGGACAAGAGTGCGCTCGGGCTGGTGCACCACGTCCTCGCGGAGGACGTTCTCGTGCTTCTCGCCGCCCCAGCGCCGGTCCTTGTCGTAGGGCAGGAAGTCGCCCGTGTCGGCCGCTCGCAGGATGTCCTCGAAGGTGTTGACGGTCAGGGCGTCGGGGTGGACGGGACCGAGAGTCGGCACGATCGGCGCGGTCAGTACGGGCCGGAGCCAGTCCCAGCGGAAGAACATGAGCGGCACCCTAGCGGTGGGACGGGCAGGGCTCAGGCCCCGACGCGAGTACGCCGGGGGCCTGAACGGAGTTGACCGGATCGTGTCGGTCAGTGGGGGTTGTCGTCCCCGGCGTCGCAGGAGCACTCCGCGCTCTCCACGATCACGTCGAGGTCCTGGACGGCCGTGATCGACGCGGTCGCGACGGGCGGGGCCGCGCGGCGGGCCGAGGTCGGCGGGCCGGGGAGGATGGTCACCGGTACGGGCGGGGTCATGAGGCGTTCTCCTTGTCAACGTGTTGGCAGTAGCTGTGCAGCGGCGCCTTCGCCTCCTGGTAGTGCTTGGCCAGGGGGCGGCAGACCCGGCAGGTGCCGGACAGGGCGCAGCCTTCGCACCCACCGGTGCGAAGCATGAGGCGGTCGGCGATGGCGCCGAGCCGGGTGAGGCCGTCGATGCCCTCGGTCATCAGGTCGATCTGGTCGTCGCGGCCGACCTTGCAGATCGACACCTTGGCGTGGGGGTCGGCGTGGAAGAAGGTGTGTCCCGCGTTGCAGCCGGCGAACGGCTTGCGCTGCCGCAGGTGGGCGGCGGACTGGGCGAGCAGCGGCTCGCCGCCGCCGTAGATCGTGGGCGTCATGTTCGTGTACGCGTGGTTCTCGACGTTCCACTCTTCGGCGAGGGCGGCCATCTCGTCGGCCTCGGTGGCGTTGTCCTCGGTCACCACGACGTTGATCCGCAGCGGAAGCCCTGCCTCACGGGCGGCGTCCATGCCGCGTCGGAACGCCTTCCACGCGCCACGGCGGTGGGTGAGCGTGTCGAAGGACTCCTCACTCGCCCCGTACATGCTGACCACCAGCCGGTACGGCGGGCAGTCCCGGAAGAGCTTGAGGAGGTCCGGCCGCCAGAGCAAGGAGCCGTTGGTGGAGATGGTGAGCATCATCCCGGCCTGCCAGGCGTACCGGTAGGCGCCCTGGAAGTGGGGATCCATGGTGGGTTCGCCGCCGGTGATCTGGAGCCAGAGGACACCGGCCTCGCGCATGATGTCCAGCAGCCGGACCTTGTCCCCCCAGCCGAGGCCGGAGAAGGGGCGCTCGCCGAGGTAGCAGTGTTTGCAGCCGAAGTTGCAGCCGAGGTTGATCTCCCAGGAGGCCCGACAGTAGCCGTACGGGGACGGCTCGCGCACCAGCACGGTGCCCCGCGCGGTCTGGCCACCCAGGTCCAGGCTCCACACGTCGGAGGCGGTCTGCACCGCCCAGGCGGGAAGCGACTCACCGTCGGTGGCGGCCTGGCGCAGACCCTCGAAGTGGTCGGCGGAGATGCGGGCGCCGGCCCGTGCTCCCGGCTTAAGGAGAAGGTGTCCGTCGAGGAACGGGGAGGCGATCAGAGCGTGGGCCATCGGTGGCCCTCCTTCCGGATCACGAAGCGGGACAGCGCACGGGCCCCCTGGCGGCCGGCGCGGCAGTGGATCTCGCCCAGCCCGTTGCAGGTGCCGCAGGCTCTGCCGGACGAATTGGCGCCGCTGCCACCGCAGTCCCCGCACTGTTCGTTGCGAGGCGAGCGAGGGCGCCGGGTCTTGTGCGGGCTCGCGATCAGCTGGTGCACGGGACCTCCTCCAGGGCGTCTTCCCAGGTGTGCTGCTTGGCGTGGTCGGCGAACAGACAGCAGCCCTCACCGTCAGGGCCCGGGGCGGCCACCGGGCAGTCCGGCAGTACGACAAGTTCCGCCTCGTCCGCCCCGTGCCAGCGGAGCCACAGCGCGGTCCCGTATGCGCCGGCGTCGGTGAGGAGACCGAAGTGCTCACCTTCGTCGTGCGCGGACAGCTGGCACTGCACGGCCCTGTCGATGTACGGGGCGGCCAAGTTCTCCCGCGCTTTCCGTGCCAGGTCGAGGGGCACCCCGCGCCAGTGCACGCACCGCATCACGACACCATCCGGAAGGATGAGATGGCCTTCCGGGCCTGCTGCGAGCACCGGGGGCAGACGCACGGCGGGTAGCGGCCCGGGTTCTCCGGGACCACCGGGTCCTCGCCCACGCGTACCTCCGTGAGAGGCCCCCACGTCTGGCCGGAGTCGCGGGAGACCCGCAACGTCATCCGTACGTCGTCCTGTCCGTTCGCCATGGCCAGGAGCATCGCGATCCGCGGGACCGGCCATAAAGGCCAAGCGGATTACCCAACTTGGGTAACATCACCCTCGGTTGACCAAGTGCAGCGATCCGTAGTCCTCATGCCGGAGCGTGCCCGATGCCCGAGCTATCTCGCTCGAAGGAACTCCCGGTCAGCCTGCTCACGGACCCAGTGATGATCGAGGCATGCCAGGCCAGAGACTTCGGCCGCATCTTTCAGCTGGTCAAGGCACGAGCAGGCATCTATCCGTCGATGATCGCGCGCCGCTGCGACCTGACCCCGAGCCGCGTGGGCGAGGTGATCGCCGGACGGCGGCAGTTGCTGCACATGGACGTGATCGAACGGATCTCGGACGGACTGCGCATCCCCGGACACATGCTCGGCCTTGCCCGCCGTTCCTGGGAGACGCCGCCCAGCCTGACGGCCATGCCCCGCGAACCGGCCGAGGTACCGGCCTCAGCCGTCGAGCCGCTGGCCGCCGGACTACCGGGGGCGGACGTCGACAGCATCCTCGCCCTGGCGGCCGAGCGCGATCTAAGCCCGTCGACGCTGGACGCATTGCACTCGTCGATCGCGGACTACTGGCGCCGGGACGACGAACACGGCGGCGAGACCTTACGGCCGGCGGTCGTCGGGCAGCTCCGCTACGTCGTCGACCTCCTCAAGGAGCAGCGTCCGGCTCCTCTGCGGGACGGCCTGCACAGCATCGCGGCCGAGCTGGCCCGGCTCACCGGCTGGACATATTTCGACGCCCGCCAGTACAACCAGGCACGCGCCTACTTCACCGAATCCCTCGGCCTGGCAAAGTCCATCGACGACCGCCAGTTCATGGCCAATGTCCTCGCCTGCATGAGTCTCCAGGCCACCTACCAGGACAAGCCCGGCGACGCCCTCGCACTCGTCACGGCTGCTCAGGATCAGGCCCGAACGGCCGCGGGGACGACACCGCGCGTGCTGGCCATGCTCGCGATGCGCGAAGCCTTCGCCCACGCCACCCTGGGCAACCACGGCGCGACTCACACCGCGATCTCGGAAGCCCACACCCAGTTCGGACGGATCAGCACCGGTGATCCGGACCCGGCCTGGGTCGCCTACTTCGACGAACCGAAGCTGATCGTGGACACCGGCATCGCGCACGGCCGCCTGGGCGAAGCCGCCCTTGCCGAACCCCTCATCGCGGACGCCCTCCGCCGCGAACACGCATCGAACCATCGAGGCCGTGCCTTCCACGCCTTCTGGCTCGCCCGCACCCAGCTCCAACGCGGCAAACTCGACGAGGCGTGCCACACGGCCATGGACGCCCTGGCCCCGGCGGCGGCCGTCAGCTCGCAACGAGTTGCCGGCCACCTTCGGGAGTTCTACGAGCAGCTGGAGCCCTTCCGCCGGGAACCGGCCGCGGTGGCATTCGAGGCCCGACTACGGGAAGTGCTGCCGCGCCAGGTCAGCGGATCGCCTCGTCCATGAGGACATAGAGCAGCCCAACGAGGGAGCCACTGCTGACGATCTCGCGCCGGTCGATCATGCCCCGCACGTCGGCCAGCGGAATCCACTCGATCCGGTCCGACTCGTTCTTCTCGGTCGGCGGACCCTCGTACGTCGCCCCGTCGGCCCGGAAGACGTGGTGCTGGGAGTCGGTGATGCCGTTGGCCGGCTCGGCGTAGATCAGCGGCTTGATGGGACCGGGCCGCCAGCCGGTTTCTTCCAGCACCTCACGGGCCGCCGCGTCGGCCGGCGTCTCCCCCTCCTCGACCAGGCCCATGGGCAGTTCCCACGCCCACGCGTCCGTGATGAAGCGGTGTCGCCACATCATCAGCACCTCGCGCCGCTCGTTGACCACGGCAGCCACGGCCAGGTGTCGGAGCTTGACGACGTGGTGCTCCCAGCGGTTCCCGTCCGGCGTCTCGACGTCGGTGAGCCACAGGTTCACCCAGCTGTTCTCGTAGATCGGACGTTCCCCGTGGATCTTCCACTGCATCGCGACGGCCCCTCTCGATCGACCTCAAGCATCGCAGAGCAGGCGGGGCTCTGTGACTGTCATCTGGCAGTCAACGGGGCCGATTTGCTGCCTAATATGGTTACTCTCTGGGCCGAGGGGCTGAATCGGTTTGACACCGGCCTGGGCTTGGCGGACATCCTCGGAGCATCAGGCGAAACGTGGTCTGACCCTTGGGATCTCCTTCAAGAGAGATTCGAAGGGCAAGTCGAATTCTGGAACTGCTCGCCGCATGTTCGCGTGGCCGATGGCCGAGCCTATTGCAGTGTTGAGATAGCCCGGGATGCCCAAAGCGTTACATAGGTCAAGGTTATTGGCTAGCTCTGTCGACTCGGCGGAGAGAATTTTTTCGATCTCGTGTTCCGTGAGAACTGGTCCCATGAGTGCACGCATCGCTGTCTCTTCGAGGTCTTGCATTCCGTGGACTTCGAGGAGATTTAGGAGGTCTGCCCTAGTGATGGCGTTTACCGAGTAACGGTACTCGTCTGGTTCTTTCATTTTAGCGATAGGGGTGCCTATCAAAAGGTGGGCATCGATCATCTCCTTGTTCGTGAATCCCTGATTAAAGAGCCCGGGAAGGTTCATTCCGGTGTACTTGCCCAGCGTCAGAGTTCCCATGGTAGGGATGAGGCAACCCAAGCCTGCAAGGTAATCCAGATCCGATGGCATGATTGACGCGATGCCGTCGGTGAATGGTCTCAGCATCCCAGCAATTGCCGATGCGACTTCGTTGACGCTGCTCACCTGCGCTGGCGTGATTTGCTTCATCAGGAGATTGCAAGAGAGAAGAGCTAGGTGCGGCCCAGAAAGGCTCTCCGCCAGTTCTACCGCCTTGGAGATGGCTAGTTGCGCGGTGCTTCTCTGTTGGCTATATTTCAGTCGCTCTGAAAGCAGTTCGATCAAAACATCGCCAAGTTCAGGATCCCCGCTTTTGGCATAACCTGACTGGGCGGAGAACAGCGCAGACTGTATTCCAGGGTCATTTAGTTGACCAAGGGGAGGATCGTCCCAGCCGTAGATCCCTTCAATGAAGTGATCGGTGAACTCTCCCGCACGAAGTTGGGCAGTTCTCCAAGCCTCATTGGCGAGCCTGGTGAAGTTCTTTTCAAACACCTCCATGGCTGTTTCCCTTGCGATGTCCTTCGCGTCCCGATATCCAATCCCGAGATGGATCCCCCCGCCAGCCTGAAAGTTGATCGATTTATCTCCGCTTGATTGCCGCTGAGTGAGCCACTTCCTCATCACGGACTGCCAAATCTATTGTCATTGCCGATCGTAAGGTCGGACCCGGCTTGGATGTTTACGGAACTCGCGCCGCTTTGCTGCGACTGTCGAGTGGAGCCGCTCTGCGCATTAATTCCACGCACACTGAATAGCTGGTGGAATCCTATGGCAGCGGCAATAAGGCCGAAGATGGCGCCGACTACGCTGCCTAGCATCGAGGCTTTTTCGAACCCGAGCCATACGCTGAGGCCGATGATTCCGATACCGATAATGGCAGTTCCGCCCCAAAGCATCCGCCGTTGAGTGATCGTCATGCTTCAAGTCTCTATGTGCTCCCGTGGTTTGTCAGCTGTTTGATGGAAGAGATGGGCTCGGCTGGCACTCAGCGTCGGTCCTTCTTGGGTTACCCCAAGTCGGTGAGGTGCTTGCATGCGACGACCAAGTCGACTGGGGCCCGTGGCTTTGGGGACTAGAGAGGGTTTCACGGCGTGCCGGCCCTGTGGCGGGGAAGGCGGCCAGTGTGCTTGAGAGGTCGTCCGCCATATTCGCAGATGGGGGAACCTCCGAGGCCAACTTTCAGAAGGGCGCACCTTGAGCGCCGTCTACCTGTAATAATACGCAAATGAATTCTTCGGCAGCGGTAGAGTTGAGCCCTGGCTCTCTTCGAGCGATCGTTCTTGATGCGAATGCTTTCGGTAAGGGGCTACCCAACCTAGATCTTCTGCACCGATTGGCTGATCTGGCTACCCGTGTTGGCATTGAGACGTGGGTGCCTGAGCCGGTGGCATGGGAGTGGGCTGAACATCTGTCCCGAGAGGTTGAGGCTTTTCGTGTGACAGTCCCTTCTATATTTCGCACCATGCAGAAAGGGCGCCTTAAAGCAAAAATGCCAACTTTGCCCCCGGGGGGTGGCGAGGGGATTTCTCAGGAGTTCCTTGGGAATCTTGCTGCTGTTCCAGGCATCACTATCGTCAAACTCACTGGTGACTCAGCGATCGAAGGGCTGCGTGATCAGATACTTCAAACTGGGCCGGGACGCCGCAAGGATGGAGTCAAGACCGGTGCGTCTGATTCTGCTTGGTTGAGGGACGTTCTGCGCAGGGCCGGGGGAAACTTTGAGAGCGTTGTCCTCCTCAGCAGCGATCGGGATGTTGTGGCGGCATGCAGAGAGCTGCGCGTTAATCCACCACGCATGCTGAACATTCATGACCTAAATAAGACCCTCTTTCGGTTCGTGAGTGGACCTGAAGGGTTGTCTCGTAGGATTGCGCTGCACTTTACCAAATTGATCTCCGACCTGCGGGCGAACACCTATGACGGCTGGGTGGAGCCAGATATTGATCTCGGTCATTTCGATGCGGATCCGAGCTTCCTTTTGGAAGACCTCCAAGGGGCTCAATTCCAGGTTCACGGTGTCACGCTCCGCCATCTGCACGAGGTTCTTAGTGTGACGGATATCGGAACCGCATCTGAGCTCGACGAAGAGTGTGGTGAAGGCGAATCCGGAGTGCTTAGAGATCTCACCCTGGATGCAGTTGTTGAATTTCGTGCAGATGTTGATGTTTCCATCTATGATATTGACGCCGATGGTGAGATTCAGATGGATGTCCACTCGCTCTACGATGTGAGAATTATTGCTTCCCTTCTTATTGAAATCTCGAAGGGGGTAATTAGCTACTGCACCCCGCTAGCGAACTCTCGTATCGAAGCCCTAGAGAAGCCTCAACGGCTGGAGCCATCGCTGACACCATGGCCGGCGGGCCCCGTGTTCAAGTGACACGTACCCGGTTGTTCCTTGTTGGCGTAGCGCTGGAGCCGGTGGACCAGGTGTGGACCACGTTGGAGAGCACCCGGGCAAGGAAGAGGGAAAAAGCCAGTTCAGGCGAGTGAAGTTGTCCGTACTGCAACCCTCTTGAAAACCGTCGAGGCAGCGATGTCTCCGTGGGTTCAAATCCCACACCCACCGCGGCGGATCAGCGAACGTACTGATCAGGAGGGGTGCCCCGAGAAGCGGGGCACCCCTTCGTCGTGAGACCGGGGCGTGGGCCGCGGTTCATCGGGTCGCCGTGCGTCGGCCTGTACGTACGTGGGCGCGGGCGCGGGGGCGGGTGCGTGCGGGAGGCCGGATTATCCGGCAGGGGCTGGCGGAGCCGTGCTGCCCTCAGGCGCTTCCGCGACCCATGTCCGCCAGACGTGAAGCGTGTTCGGTACCTCAGGGCGGTCGAGGAGCCAGAGGACGTAGCCGGCGTGAAGGCGTGCCCATGGGCTGTCCGAGGCTGCGGCCGTGCCGAGTCGGTGGCGGAGGTCCTCACCGTCGACCGCTCGCGCGACGCGAACGTACTCGCGGTCCTTGCAGCGGTAGGCCCGCCCGACGACGATCTCGACGAGGTCGATGAGCTTCGCCCTGGTCGGCTGATCGTGGTCGGCGACGGCCAAGTGGCGGATGAGCGACTGCTTCGTGCCCCACGCCTTCGCGTGTTCCGTCCACGCGCGGGGGAACCGCGCCTCCCACTCCAGGAAGAGAAGCGCGTAGGGCAGATCCGGCCCGAGGACGCCCGGGCCTGCCCACAGCGCTTCGGGCAGGGAGTAGCCGCACATGTCCGCGTACACCTCGCGCGCCCGCCTGAAGGCCGGCTCCTGGTGATGCTCCGGCCCCAGCGGCCTCGTGAGGTGCCACAGCTCGTTCGACCGGCCGAGAGCCGCCTGGGCATTCCTCCGGGCTCCGTCCAGGCGCGCGAGTGCCACCTCCCGCTCGGCGGCGTCGTCGGATATGAGCCCGAACGCCCAGCCCAGTCGTGCGCGCCACGCGGCGGCCTCGTCGCCGTCCGAGCCCGGCCCGGCCGCTCCGTTCGTCATGCCGGAGATCATCCCTTGGGCCTCGCCGCCGTGGAAGGGGTCCGGACGGGCCGGGCGCAGGAGCCTTTTCGGGCCTAAGAGCGGATTGGCCGGAAAGGTGCCGAAACGCTTCCTCCCTTGGGGGAGGTGGGGTGTTCTCGGCGGGTAGGGGTGTTCTGGGGGTGGGCTGGGGCTTTGGTGGGGGCGCGGGGGTTTATCGGCTTGTCCTCACGCTTGAGGGGGAATCGGGGGCTAGGGGGTGGTTCGCCGGGGATTCGGTGGGCAACTCTGATCGTGCGACGTCGAGCAGGAAACGACCGAGGCGGATGGCCAACCGCCTTGGAATGAGCAGCAGTTCGCACCACTCTTCGCAGCATTCAGAGAGCTTCAGTTCCCGGAGGAACAGACATGGCAAGCATCCGTAACGCCCGCGTCATCGCCGCTGTCGCCGCCCTGCCCCTGGCCGCCGCCCTCTTCACCGGCGTGGCCCAGGCCGACAACGGAGGATTCGCGGACAACGGATCGAACACCAGCGTCGCCACCATCATCGGCAGTGGCGTGGGCGGCAGCAACCACGGCAACTCGACCACGACGCAGCAGGTGGCGACCGGTTCCGGTGCCTCCAACCAGAACAACACCGCGAGTGTGAACGGCTCGGCCTTCACCCACATCGACCAGTCCAACGTGAACACGGTGGTCAACTTCCATCCGTGGTGGTAGCCGGCCCGACGGGGGGAACGACCTCGGGGTGAACGACGGCTTGAACGGCGGCTCGTGCGGCGGTGCTTCGGCACCGGCGTGCGGGCCGTCCGGCGTTCCCGGGTCTCGGCGCCTTGACAGGGCGGTCGAATCTGACGGACAGTCAGAAACCTTACGTGGCAGTCCTGTCCCGACGAGAGGCGTCGCCGTGCACCTCGCCCCGACCGAACGGCAGCTGCGGCTGCGCGCCGAGCTCCGCGCGTACTTCCGCGACGTGATGCCCGACGGCCCGCCGCCCCCCGCCGACTCCGCCGCCCAGCGGCGGCTGCTGCGCCGCATCGGCGACGACGGCATGCTGGGACTCGGCTGGCCCGAGGAGTACGGCGGCCAGGGCCGCGGCCCCGACGAGCAGTTCGTCTTCTTCGACGAGGCCTACCGCGCGGGCGCCCCCGTCTCCATGGTCACCCTCAACACCGTCGGCCCGACCCTCATGAAGTACGGCACCGACGAGCAGAAGGCGTACTTCCTCCCCCGCATCCTGCGCGGCGAGACCGTCTTCGCCATCGGCTACAGCGAGCCCGAGGCCGGCACCGACCTCGCCTCGCTCCGCACCCGGGCCGTCCGCGACGGCGACTCCTGGCTGATCGACGGGCAGAAGGTCTTCACCTCCAACGCCCAGAACGCCGACTGGATCTGGCTCGCCTGCCGCACCGACGCCGACCCGGCCACCCCCCGGCACCGGGGCATCTCCATCGTCCTCGTGCCCACCGACGCCCCCGGCTTCTCCTGGACCCCCATCGAGACCGTCGGCGGCCTCACCACCACCGCCACCTACTACGACTCCATCCGCGTCCCGGCCGGCAACCTCGTCGGCCCCGAGCACGGCGGCTGGGGCCTCATCACCAACCAGCTCAACCACGAGCGGGTCGCCCTGGCCGCCATCGGGATGCAGGCCGAGGACTTCTTCGCGGCGGCCCTCGACCACGCCCGCACCCCCGACCCGGCCACCGGCGCCCGCCGCATCGACGCCCCCTGGGTCCGCATCCGCGCCGCCGAGGCCCATGCCCGGCTCGCCGCGACCCGGCTCCTCAACTGGCGGCTCGTCGGCGAGGTCGGAGCGGGCCGGCTGGCCCCCGGGGACGCCAGCGGCGTGAAGTTCGCCGGCACCGAATCGGCCGTCGAGGTCTACCGGATGTGCCAGGAGATCGCGGGCGGCGCCGCCCTCGTCCGGGCCGGCTCGCCCGGCACCTTCGACGGCGGCGAGCTGGAGCGGATGAACCGGGCCGCCCAGATCAACACCTTCGGGGGAGGCGTGAGCGAGGTGCAGCGCGAGATCGTCGCCACCATGCGGCTCGGCATGAAGACGAGGGGGCGGCGATGAGCGACGGCGACCGGCCCTCCGGAGCGGGCGAGCCCGGGCGCGCGTCGCGCCCCGACCCCCTCCGCGATCCGTTCTTCCTCCGGCTCCAGGCGTACGAAGGGCGCCCCGCCGCCGTCGGAGGCGCCGGCAAGGACCCCGTCAACGCGCCCATGATCCGGCACTGGTGCGAGGCCATGGGCGACGCCGACCCCGCCTACCGGGGACCCGACGCCGTCGCCCCGCCCACCATGCTCCAGGCCTGGACCATGGGCGGGCTCTCCGGCCACACGGACCGCTCCGGCGCCTACGACGAGCTCTCCGGGCTCCTCGACGAGGCCGGCTTCACCTCCATCGTCGCCACCGACTGCGAGCAGGAGTACCTGCGCCCGCTGCGCCCCGGCGACGCGATCACCTTCGACGCCGTCATCGAGTCCGTCTCGCCCCGCAAGACCACCAAGCTCGGCACCGGCCACTTCGTCACGACCCGGATGGACGTCAGGGCCGGCGGTGAACTGGCCGGTACCCACCGCTTCCGTGTCCTCAAGTACGCCCCCGCCGCCCGCCCCGGGAAGCCCGAGCAGCCCGAGCAGCCCGAGCAGCCCGCGAAGCCCCAGCAGCCCGAGCGGCGCGACGAGCCCGAGCGGCCCCGCCGCCCCCGCCCCGTCGTCAACCGCGACAACGCCGGCTTCTGGGCGGGCGTCGCCGAGCACCGGCTGCTCATCCAGCGCTGCGCCGCCTGCGCGGTCCTCCGCTTCCCCTGGCTGCCCGGCTGCAACGCCTGCGGCTCCCGGGAGTGGGACACCGTCGAGGCGAGCGGCGAGGGCACCGTCTACTCGTACGTCGTCATGCACCACCCGCCCTTCCCGGCCTTCGACCCCCCGTACGCGGTCGGGCTCGTCGAACTCGCCGAGGGCGTACGGATGATCAGCAACGTCGTCGGGGTCCCCTACGACAAGGTGCGGATCGGGATGCCGGTCCGGCTGGAGTTCCTGGCGGTGGACGAGGAGCTCGAACTCCCCGTCTTCCGCGCGGGAGGCGAGGACTGACATGGACTTCACGCCCACCGAGGAGCAGCGGGCCGCGCGGGACCTCGCCGCGCGGATCTTCGGCGACCTCGCCACCCCCGACCGGCTCGCCGCCGCCGGCACCGGCACGGACGCCGAGCTGTGGAAGGCCCTGTGCGCCTCCGGCCTCCCCGGGGCCGTCGAGGAGACCGGACTGCTCGGCCTGGTCCTGCTCGCCGAGGAGCAGGGCCGCACGACCGCCCAGGTCCCCTTCACCACGAGCTGCGTCTATGGACTGCACGCCGTCTCCCGGCACGGCACCGACGCCCAGCGCGCCCGGCTGCTGCCCGGCCTGCGCGACGGTACGACGGTGGTGACCGGGGCGTTCCCCGCGCCCGCCGGGGCCGGGGCCGGGGGCGGGGCCGTCCGGGCGGACGCCGAGGGGCGGCTGACCGGCACCCTCGACCGGGTCCCCTGGCTGCGGGACGCCACCCACGTCCTCGTACCGGACGCGGACCGGACGCTGTGGCTGGTGCGCGCGGCGGACGCCGGGCGGCCGGTCGAGCCCGTCGAGCTCACCGCGCCCTGGGCCGCCGGACGGCTGACCCTCGACGGGACCCCCGCCGAGCGGCTCGGCACCGGCCCCGCGCCCGACCCGTACGCCGACGTCCTCGCCGCCGCCCGGATCGCCTTCGCCGGGCTCCAGGCGGGCGTCTGCGCCGGTTCGCTGGCCCGCGCGGTCGCCCACACCTCGGAGCGCGAGCAGTTCGGCCGCCCGCTCTCCACCCACCAGGCGGTCCAGCTCCGCGCCGCCGACGCCTACATGGACACCGAGTCCATCCGGGTCACCGCCTACGAGGCCGCCTGGCGCCACGACGAGGGCCTGCCCGCCGCCGCGCACGCCCTCACCGCCGCCTGGTGGGCCGCCGAGGCGGGCAAGCGGGTCGTGCACGCGGGCCAGCACCTGCACGGCGGGCTCGGCGCCGACCTCGACCACCCCGTGCACCGGCACTTCCTCTGGGGCCGCCAGCTCGACGCGTACCTCGGCTGCGGCACCGAACTCCTCGCCGAACTCGGCGACCTGCTCGCGAAGGGAGCCGACGCGTGAGCGCGTCCGTACGCCCCGGCGACGAACTCGCCCCGCTCGTCGTCCCCGTCACCCGCACCCTGATCGTCGCCGGGGCCGTCGCCTCCCGCGACTACCAGGACGTGCACCACGACGCCGAACTCGCCCGTGCCAAGGGCTCCCCGGACATCTTCATGAACATCCTGACCACCAACGGCCTGGTCGGCCGCTACATCACCGACCGCCTCGGCCCCGGCGCCGAGCTCCGCAAGGTCGCCATCCGGCTCGGCGCGCCCAACTACCCCGGGGACACCATGACGCTCACCGGCACGGTCACCGAGGTCGCCGGGGACACCGCCCTCGTGCGCGTCGTCGGCGCCAACCGCCTCGGCCACCACGTCACCGGCACCGTGACCGTCCGGCTGCCCGGCACCGCGCGGGAAGCACGCGGAGAGGAGCGGGACCGATGAGCGTCCGCAACCGCGACTCCCTCGGCGGCCGGGCCGCCATCGCCGGGATCGGGGCCACCGAGTTCTCCAAGGACTCGGGCCGCAGCGAACTCACCCTCGCCGTCGAGGCCGTGCACGCGGCGCTCGACGACGCCGGGCTCGCCCCCGCCGACGTCGACGGCATGGTCACCTTCACCATGGACACCAACCCCGAGATCACCGTCGCCCAGGCGGCCGGCATCGGCGAGCTGTCCTTCTTCTCCCGCGTCCACTACGGCGGCGGCGCCGCCTGCGCCACCGTCCAGCAGGCCGCCCTCGCCGTCGCCACCGGCGTCGCCGAGGTCGTCGTCTGCTACCGCGCCTTCAACGAGCGCTCCGGCCGCCGCTTCGGCTCCGGGGTGCAGCGCCGGGAGCCCTCCGCCGAGGGCGCGGCGCTCGGCTGGCAGCTCCCCTACGGGCTGCTCACCCCCGCCTCCTGGGTGGCCATGGCCGCCCAGCGCTATCTGTACGCGTACGGGCTGACGCCGGAGGTCTTCGGCCACGTCGCCGTCACCGACCGGCGGCACGCGGCCCGCAACCCCGCCGCCTACTTCTACGGCAAGCCGATCACCCTGGAGGACCACGCGGCCTCCCGCTGGATCGCCGAGCCGCTGCGGCTGCTCGACTGCTGCCAGGAGACCGACGGCGGCCAGGCCCTCGTCGTCACCACGGCCGAGCGCGCCCGCGACCTCGCCCGCCCGCCCGCCGTGGTGCTGGCCGCGGCCCAGGGCGCCGGACGCAACCAGGAGGCCATGACCAGCTTCTACCGGGACGGCCTGACCGGGCTGCCGGAGATGGGCGTGGTCGCCCGGCAGCTGTGGCGGAGCTCGGGGCTGGCGCCCGACGACATCGACGTGGGCATCCTCTACGACCACTTCACCCCCTTCGTGCTGATGCAGCTGGAGGAGTTCGGCTTCTGCGGGCCGGGCGAGGCGGCGGACTTCGTCGCGGCGGACGCGCTGCCGCTGAACACCCATGGCGGGCAGCTCGGCGAGGCGTACCTGCACGGCATGAACGGCATCGCCGAGGCCGTCCGGCAGCTCCGCGGGACCTCCGTGAACCAGGTCCCCGGCGCGGCCAGGACCCTGGTGACGGCGGGCACCGGGGTTCCCACGTCCGGGTTGATCCTGGGCACGGACGGCTGAGGACGGGGCCCCAGCGGTGGCCGCGCGGGGCGCGGCGGCCTTCACTCGCGCCATGGACGCCATGGACGCCACAGCGAACACCCCGTCAGCCCCGCCCGCTCCTCCGGCCCCGGAGGCCCCGTCAGCCCCGGAGGCGGTGCCCCCACCCGGGCGCCCGCCCCGGCGCCGTACCCCCCGCCCCCGGGCCGCGTCCGTGGTCGCGGTCCTCGCGGTCCTCGCGGCCCTCGCCACCGCCCTCCTCGCCGCCCCCGCCGGGGCGACGGCCCCCGCCCCGGGAGCCCCCGCCGCCGCCCCGGGAGCCCCCGCCGCCGCTCCGGGAGCCGCCGCCCCCGCCCCCCGCTACTTCACCGGCCGCGCCTTCGACACCTGCGAGGCCCCGCCGGTCGACGTCATGCGGGCCTGGCGCGACTCCCCCTACCGGGCCGTCGGCGTCTACTTCGGGGGCCGAGGGCGCGGCTGCCCGGCGCAGCGGGAGCTCAGCGCCGGCTGGGTGGCCTCCGTGCACGCGCTGGGCTGGCGGCTGCTCCCGCTGTTCGTCGGCTCGCAGGCGCCCTGCGTCCTCGCGGAGTCCAAGCGCCGGTACGCGATCGGCCGCACCCCCTGGACCCAGGGCACCCAGGAGGCGCGCGACGCGGTGCGGGCGGCGCGGGCCCTCGGCTTCGAGCGGGCCACCCCGCTCTACCTCGACATGGAGGCGTACCGGATCGGCGACGCCCGCTGCGCCGCGACGACCGTGCGGTTCGTCCGGGGGTGGAGCCGGGAGGTGCGGCGGCTCGGCTATCTGCCCGGCTTCTACAGCAGCGCCGAGACGGGCGTGCGGCACCTGGAGCGGGAGCGGCGCGCGGGCACGCGGGACCTGCCGTCGGTGGTGTGGTTCGCGCGCTGGCGGGGCGCCCCCTCGCTGGACGCGGAGCCGGTGCTGGCCCCGGCGGCGTGGCGGCCGCGCGGCCGGATCCACCAGTACGCGGGGAACGTCGTGGAGTCGTACGGCGGCCGGCGGCTGCTGATCGACCGGAGCGCGGTGGACGCCCCGGTGGCCCGGGTGCGGCCCTGACGGCGCCGCGCCCCGCCCCTGGGCCGACCCTGAGCCGGTCGTACGGGTGCTCCACCTGAAGGAGGTCCGGCGGGCCCCACCCCTACAACCTGAGGGGGAGTGCGGTTCGGGACCTGCGACCGATCCCCGGGGCGGTCGGCCGCTCATAGCGTGGAGCCATGACTCCGCCACCTTCTGGCACCGTCTGTGCCGGCGCCTCGCAGTACGCGACCCACCCGTCGCTCGCGGCGCGCCCGACCTCCGCGACGTACCCGTCGTTCTCCTCCTACGTACGGGCCCGAGGGCCCGTCCTGCTGCGCACCGCGCGCTCGCTGACGGCCAATCCGTGCGACGCCGAGGACCTGCTGCAGACGGCGCTCACCAAGACCTACGTCGCCTGGGAGCGCATCGAGGACCACCGCGCCCTGGACGGCTACGTCCGCCGCGCGCTGCTGAACACCCGCACCTCCCAGTGGCGCAAGCGCAAGGTCGACGAGTTCGCCTGCGACGAGCTGCCGGAGCCCGCCGGGCTGCCGGAACCGGACCCGGCCGAGCGGCAGGTGCTGCACGACGCCATGTGGCGCGCGGTGATGAAGCTCCCCGACCGGCAGCGGTCGATGGTCGTCCTGCGGTACTACGAGGACCTGAGCGAGGCGCAGACCGCCGAGGTGCTCGGGGTCTCCGTCGGCACGGTCAAGAGCGCGGTCTCCCGGGCGCTCGGCAAGCTCCGCGAGGACCCGGAGCTGTCCCCCGTACGCTGACGCCCGCGGGCCGGCGGGGCGGTCACCCTCGGTCACGCCAGTGATCGCTGGCGAATTCGTCGGGCCGAGTGGCGCCCGGGTAGTGACATACCACGTGGTACGTGCGCAGAATCGGCACAACCTTACTGCCGCGTAGCGCCCTCGGGAGGACGCCCGTGCTCAGCACCATGCAGGACGTACCGCTGACCGTGACCCGCATCCTGAACCACGGGATGACGATCCACGGGAAGTCCACCATCACCACGTGGACGGGGGCCGAGCCCCAGCGCCGCACCTTCGCCGAGACCGGCGCGCGGGCCGCGCAGCTGGCCAACGCCCTGCGCGACGAACTCGGCGTCACCGGCGACGAGCGCGTGGCGACCCTGATGTGGAACAACGCGGAGCACGTCGAGGCCTACTTCGCGATCCCCGCCATGGGCGCGGTCGTCCACACCCTCAACCTGCGCCTGCCCCCCGAGCAGCTGGCCTGGATCGTCAACCACGCCGCCGACCGCGTGGTCCTCGTCAACGGCTCCCTCCTCCCGCTCCTCGCGCCGCTCCTGCCCCACCTGCCGACCGTCGAGCACGTCGTCGTCGCCGGTCCCGGGGACCTCTCCCTCCTCGACGGCGCGGCGCCCCGGGTCCATGCCTACGAGGAGCTGATCGCCGGCCGTCCCACCACGTACGCCTGGCCCGAGCTGGACGAGCGGGCGGCGGCGGCCATGTGCTACACCTCCGGCACCACCGGCGACCCCAAGGGCGTCGTCTACTCCCACCGCTCGATCTACCTGCACTCCATGCAGGTCAACATGGCCGAGTCGATGGGCCTCACCGACAAGGACACCACCCTGATCGTGGTGCCGCAGTTCCACGTGCTGGCCTGGGGGCTGCCGCACGCCACCTTCATGACCGGCATCAACATGCTCATGCCGGATCGTTTCCTTCAGCCGGCCCCGCTCGCCGACATGATCGAGTCCGAGAAGCCGACCCACGCCGCCGCCGTCCCCACCATCTGGCAGGGCCTGCTCGCCGAGGTCACCGCCCGCCCCCGCGACCTGACCTCCATGGCCCAGGTCACCATCGGCGGCGCCGCCTGCCCGCCCTCCCTCATGGAGGCGTACGACCGGCTCGGCGTCCGCCTCTGCCACGCCTGGGGCATGACCGAGACCTCCCCGCTCGGCACCATGGCCCACCCGCCGGCCGGCCTCACCCCCGAGGAGGAGTGGCCCTACCGCGTCACCCAGGGCCGCTTCCCCACCGGCGTCGAGGCCCGCCTGATCGGCCCCGGCGGCGAGGTCCTGCCCTGGGACGGCGAGTCCGCCGGCGAGCTGGAGGTCCGCGGCAACTGGATCGCCGGCTCCTACTACGGCGGCGCCGGGGGCGAGGAGCTGCGCCCCGAGGACAAGTTCAGCGCCGACGGCTGGCTCAAGACCGGCGACGTCGGCGTCATCAGCGCCGACGGCTTCCTCACCCTCACCGACCGCGCCAAGGACGTCATCAAGTCCGGCGGCGAGTGGATCTCCTCCGTCGAGCTGGAGAACGCCCTGATGGCCCACCCGGCCGTCGCCGAGGCCGCCGTCGTCGCCGTCCCGGACGAGAAGTGGGGCGAGCGGCCCCTGGCGACCGTCGTCCTCAAGGAGGGCGAGAGCGCGGACTACGAGGAGCTGCGCGCCTTCCTCGCCGACGAGGGCGGCATCGCCAGGTGGCAGCTCCCCGAGCGCTGGGCGATCGTGCCGGGCGTCCCGAAGACGAGCGTCGGGAAGTTCGACAAGAAGGTGATCCGCAAGCAGTACGCGGACGGCGAGCTGGACGTCACCCGGCTCTGAGCCCCGCGGGACCGGCGCCGACCGGCCCCGCCCACGGGCGGGGTCAGTTGGTGCCGATCTTCGCGAGCAGGTCCACGATCCGGGCCTGCACCTCGTCGCTGGTCGACCGCTCGGCGAGGAACAGCACCGTCTCGCCCGAGGAGAGCGAGGGCAGTTCGGCCCCGTCGAGGCCGGCGGAGGTGTAGACGACGAGCGGCGTGCGGTTCAACTGCCCGTTCGCACGCAGCCAGTCGATGATCCCGGCCCGCCGGCGGCGCACCTGCATCAGGTCCATCACCACCAGGTTCGGGCGCATCTGGGTGGCCAGCGTGACCGCCTCGGTGTCGGTCGCCGCCCGCGCCACCTGCATCCCGCGCCGCTCCAGCGTCGCCGCCAGCGCCCGCGCGATGTCGTCCTGCTCCTCGATGAGGAGCACGCGGGACGGGTGCTGCTCGCTGTCCCGGGGCGCCAGCGCCTTGAGCAGGACCGCCGGATCGGCGCCGTACGCCGCCTCCCGGGTCGCCTGCCCGAGCCCGGCCGCCAGCAGGACGGGCACCTCGGCGGCGACCGCCGCCTGGCGCAGCGACTGGAGCGCGGTCCTGGTGATCGGCCCGGTCAGCGGGTCCACGAAGAGCGCGGCCGGGAAGGCGGCGATCTGCGCGTCCACCTCCTCGCGGGAGTGCACGATCACCGGCCGGTAGCCCCGGTCGCTCAGCGCCTGCTGGGTGGAGACGTCGGGCGCGGGCCAGACCAGCAGCCGGCGCGGGTTGTCCAGCGGCTCGGGGGGCAGCTCGTCGTCGACGGGCTGGGGCAGCGGCTGGTTCGACACCTCGACCGCGCCGCCGGGCCCGTCCAGCGGCTCCGGCCCCTCGGCCGAGCCCTCGGCGGGCGCCCCTATGGCGTACGCGCGTCCCTCGGGGGCGGCGGCGGGCGCCGGGATCGGGGCGAGCTTCGCCGCCGGGGCCGGGGCCGGGACCGGCGCCGGTACGGGCGGGACGGGCGGCATGGCGGGCGCGCCCGGAGGCAGCGGATGCGGCCGGGCGGCCTGCTCCGGCGCGCCGGGACGGCTCTCCTCGCCCGGGTTCCCCAGCTTCCGCCGCCGCCCGGAGGAGGCGGCACCCGCCGGGACGGACGCCTGCGCCGGGACCGAGGACGGTACGGAGGCGGGGGCGGGTACGGAGGCGGGCATCCCGGACGGCACCGGTACGGGCGCCTGCGCCGCGTCCGGCTCTTGGGCCTCCCGCACCGGCGGCTGGGCGAACGGCACGCCCTGCCCGAGGGTGCGGACGCTGAAGGCGCGCCCGTGCGACGCGTCCCGGCCTGCCGGGATCTCCGGCGGCAGCGGCACGGAGCCCGTGCCGGTCCCGCTGGTGGTCTCCTGCGCCCCGCGCCGCCGCCCGGGCAGCGGGTGCGCCTGCGGCGGGGTGTGCTCGTCGCCGGGCAGCGCCCGCACGGCCTCGTGGCGCTCGCCGGGCTCCGGCTCCCGCGCCTGCTCCAGGGCGGGCACGGGCACGGCCTCCAGCAGCCCGTCCGAGGCGCGCTCGGCGTCGGCGTCGTCGGCTGCGGCGGGGCCGGCCGGCAGCGCGAACGGCGTGCGCGGCCCCGCGTCCTGCGCGGCGGCGCGCTCCTGCGCGGCGGCGAGCGCCCGCCGCCTGCGCCCGGTCGGCCGGGCCTCCTCGTCGGAGGCGACGGCGGGCAGCGCCAGCGCGTGGTGCGGGGACGCCGGGGCGTCGGCCGGCACGCCCTGCGGCGGCACGGCCGCACCGAGCGCGGGACGGGCCTGCGCGCCCTCGGCGGCGGTCACGACGGCGCCCTCGGCGGGCCGGCCGCGGCGCCGCCCGGTGCCGCCGGAGTCGGCGGGCCCGGCGTTCTGAGCGGGGATCAGCTCGCCCGGCACGCCCGAGGGGGTGCCGGTGGCGGGCGTGTCGCCCGTACGCCCGCGGCGGCGGCCGGTCGGCTCGGGCGCGGGGCCGTCCTCGGGAGCCATCGGGCTCTCCAGGAACGCGTCGGTGGACGCCCGGCGGGCCCGGCGCCGTCCGCCGCCGTGGGTGCCGTCGGGTCCGGGGACCTCCTCGGCGGCCGGGGAGGGAAGCGCGGGCAGGGCGGGCAGCTCCCGCCCCCGGGCGGCGGGGGAGCCGTCCCGGCCGGAAGCGGAAGCGGCGTCCGCGTCGCCCTCGTCTCCGTCCCCGTCCTCGGTGGCGGCGGGGGCGGAGATGGCGCCGCGTCCCGACCCGAGGGGGAGCTCGACGACGTACGCGCCGCCGGTCGTCCCCGGCACCTCGTGGGTCTGGACGACGCCGCCGTGCGCCTCGACGATCCCGCGCACCACCGGCTGGTGGACCCGGTCACCGCCCGCGTAGGGGCCGCGGACCTCGATGCGGACGACGTCGCCGCGCTGGGCGGCGGCGACGACGATCGTGGAGTCCGCGTAGCCGCTCGGCTGCGCGGCCTTGCTCTTGCCGGTCGCGTCGACGCCCGCCACGTCCGCGACGAGGTGCGCGAGCGCGGTGACGAGCCGTCCGGCGTCGGCCTCGGCCTCGATCGGCGGCGCGTGCACGGCGAACTGGGCGCGCCCGGGCCCGATCAGCTCGACGGCGTGGTCGATGCCCGCGGTGACGACCCCGTCGAGGAGCACGAGCTCCTTGGCGAGCTCCTCGGCGCCCTCGTCGAACCGCTGGTAGCCGAGGACGTTGTCGACGAGGGTGGTCATCCGGGTGTAGCCGGCGGCCAGGTGGTGCAGCACCTGGTTGGCCTCGGGCCACAACTGCCCGGCGTCGTCGGCGGCGAGGGCCCCGAGCTGGGCCCGCAGCTCCTCCAGCGGCCCGCGCAGCGAGTCGGCGAGGACGGCGGTGAGCTGCGCGTGCCGGGCGGCGAGGGCGGTGTGCCGCTCGCGCTGCCGCTCCAGCTCGGCCAGGTGCCGCTCGGCGCGGTCGGCGGCCTCGCCCTCGTACTTCTCGACGAGCTGGTCGTACGGCCTGCGGTCGGTGAAGGTCATGACGGCGCCGACGAGCTGGTCCCCGTCCCGTACCGGCGCGGTGGTCAGGTCGACGGGCACCCGGTCGCCGTTCTTCGCCCACAGCACCTGGCCCCGGACCCGGTGCTTGCGGCCGGACTTGAGGGTGTCGGCGAGCGGCGAGTCGGCGTACGGGAAGGGCTCGCCGTCGGGGCGGGAGTGCAGCACGAGGGTGTGCAGCTCCTTGCCGCCGAGGTCGGTGGCGCGGAAGCCGAGGATCTGCGCGGCGGCCGGGTTGACGAGGACGACGCGTCCGTCGGTGTCGGTGCCGACGACGCCTTCGGCCGCGGCCCGCAGGATCATCTCGGTCTGGCGCTGCGAACGGGCCAGCTCCGCCTCGGTGTCGAGGGTCCCGGTGAGATCACGCACGACCAGCATGAGCAGCTCGTCGCCGGTGTAGCCGCTGTACGAGTCGTAGGCCTCGCGGCCGTCCTCCAGGCTGGCGCTGGTCACCTCGACGGGGAACTCGCCGCCGTCGGTGCGGCGGGCGACCATCCGGGTCGGCTTGGTGCGGCCCCGCTCGTCGGCGGCTTCGGGACGCCGCATGGAGCCGGGGATGAGGCGCGAGTCGAACTCGGGGAGCAGATCGAGCAGCCCGCGCCCGACGAGCGCGGTGCCGGGCGTCTCGAACATGCCGAGCGCGATCGTGTTGGCGTTGACGACCGTGCCGTTGCAATTGACGAGCACGAGGCCGTCCGGAAGGGCGTCGAGTATGGCTGCGAGGCGAGCAGCGCCTCGGGATGGCCTGCTGCTCACGACGACGGTTCCTCCCTGACCCACTGCACTTGCCTATCGCCTGTGCCTATCGCCTGTCGGCCGGGCCCATCTTGCCCCTCGGGTCGCGGCCTGTCACGGAGGGAGTCTAAGGGAGGCGGCTCCTCCGTTCCCCGGGACGGCCCTCGGCACAGGCCGCGGCGGGCGTCCCGGGGGCGCTCCTCGGGCTGTTCAGACCCGGGGGAGGACGGGCCGCAGGTTCTCCCAGCGGGAGATCTCGCAGCCGTTGGCGCGGGAGAAGCGGGCGTCGATCCTGCGGCCCTGCCAGTCTCCGGTGACGTGGGCTGTGGCGGGGCCGCCGTACTGCTGGGTGCAGGACTGGCCGGCGGGGACGGGGGCGAAGGGGTCGCTGCCGGCGACGGCGAACTGTTCGAGCCGCTTGCAGGCGTTCTCGGCGGCGGGGTGCGTTCCGCCGGGGGTGCCGCCGCACTCCAGCCGGAAGGTCCCGTCGGCCTCGGCGTGGCCGGACTTCTCGACGACGACGGTGAGGGCGTCGGGCGAGGAGAGGAGCGGCAGCGGGGGGAGCGGCCCGAGCCCGGTGGCCGAGGCGGCGCCGGTGAAGGCGAGCGGGGCGAGGGTCATGAGAGCGAGGCGGCGCAGCATGCTTGTCTCCAGGGCAGGGCGGATGGCGGAGAGGGTCCCCTCCTCTAACGCTCGGCACTCCGCTCCGTTGCGCAACCGGGATGCGCCGGGCGGGGGGCGCGAGGGTGCCGGGGCTTTGCTCTGGGCCCCCGGGGCCTAGTACGGTGACAACCGATTGGTGGCGCGGTGCTCGTCTGTGTCATCATCTGCACGCACCACTCGCGTACGCGCGAGAGATGCGAGGAGGCGTCGCCTAGTCCGGTCTATGGCGCCGCACTGCTAATGCGGTTTGGGTCTTAAAGCCCATCGAGGGTTCAAATCCCTCCGCCTCCGCCCCAGAGAAGCCCCGGCCCCATCGGCCGGGGCTTCTCGCGTTCCCCGGCACGCCGAGGACACCGAACACACCCAAGACGCCGAAGGCGCCGAAGACATTCCGAAACGGCCCCCACCGCCGAAACGTGTGACCCCGGTCTCATTAACCCCCTGGAGCCCCTCTGCGCCCCCATGCCTCCCTCGGTCGCCTCCCCCCAGGGGGCGGACGTTTTCGCAGGTCACAAGGGGTGTGGTCAATGGATTTCACATGACGGCGGCAGTCATGTAATGTTCTTCCTGTCGCCGCGAGCGGGTCGAAAGACCGGGGAGCGAAGACAGAAAAACAAAACAAGCACTCGTAGCTTAACGGATAGAGCATCTGACTACGGATCAGAAGGTTGCAGGTTCGAATCCTGCCGAGTGCACACAGAGACAAGAGGCCCGGACGAGAGTCCGGGCCTCTTGCGTTGTGGGTCGGGCCGGTTCTCTCCGGTCGGGGGCCCGCTGGCATCATTCCCGGGCTGCCGCCGATCGGGCGGTGTCCAAGGGAGGGGTCCGGCTGTGGTCGTGGGTATCGCGCTGTTCGTTCTGGGGTTGGCGGGCGTGGTGTGGGGGGCCGTGTTCCTCTTCAACCTGCGGGGCGTGGCGGACAAGGCGGTCGCGCGGCGCAACGCCGTCAGGGCGGTGACCGCGGCGCGGACGCTGGACATGGGGCTGACGGAGCCGTCGCGCTTCGGCGCGTGGTTCTTCCGGCTCATGGGCGGCGTCGTGTTCCTCGGCTCGCCGGTGATCGTGCTCGTCGGACTCGTCGTCGCCACGCTCGACTGAAGGGTCGATCCACGGCGGACCGGGGGAGGAATCCGGTTATTCCCACACCTTTGGGTGAACCGGGCTGATTTCCATGTCAGTTGAATATGCCCTCGGCCTAGCTTGCAGGTGGAGGTGATGTCCGATGAACGGCCACGTCAACGCCATTGACATCGACGACTTCGTTTTTGCCGCCACCGGGGCCCGGCTGCGCCGGCTCACCCTGGCGGACGGGACGCACTGGTTCCCCGCCGGGGACGTGGCCGGGGCGCTCGGGCACGGGGACGTGCGCAAGGCCCTCCGCAACCACGTCGGCAAGGCCATGCAGGCCACCCTCGGCGAACGGATGGTCAGCCTCGAAGGGCTCGTCCAGCTCGTCGCCGCCTCCACCGGGGCCCGGGTCGCCCCCTTCACCGCCTGGATCGCCGAGCTCGTCTGCGCCGTGCAGCGCCACGGCGGCTACGGGCTCGAACCCTCCCCCGTGCCCGGCGGGTACGTCGTGCCGTCGGCCGTGCGCGACGAGGTCGTCCGGCTGGAGGCCGACGAGCTCGACGACCGGCACCTCACCCGGCTCGCCGAGGCCGGCGACATGCTCGCCGTGCCCGTCCAGCGGGCCGGCCCCGCCCTCACCCCGCAGGACCTCCTCGCCTCCTGGCGCGAGCGGAACGTCGTCCTCAGCGACGACGTCCACGCCGTCGCCGCCTGCCTCGCCCCCGAGCTCGTCCGGGGCGGGGTCCGCTACCGGCTGGAGGAGGTCGCCCGGCTCACCGGGCTCCCCTCCGACCGGGTCCGCGACTGCGTGCGGATGCTCGTCGAGCGGGGGTGCATGCGGCACGCGGGCGGGAGCGGGGGGAGCGGGGGTGATGGGGGGCTGCTTTATCTGATGCCTTGAGGGGGCGATCTCCTTCGGTGTGTCGCTGTGTCGCTGTGTCGGCGTGTCGGTGCCGGTGTCAGTGGGCCCCGGCAGACTGGGGGCATGGTGTGGCGGAGTGCCGGGGTCACCTGGCGGGGCGGGGTGCCCGGGCTGCGGTGGGACGGGGGGCGGGTCAGCGCGCTCGGGTACGGGCGGGTCATCGGGTTCCGGGCCGTGGGGGAGCGCCGGTGTTCCGGGGCCCGGGGGAACGCGTGCCCGGTCGGCGCCCCGGTCGGCGGTCGGAGCACCGGTGGGCGGTGCCCCGAGTGCGCGCGGCTCGACCGGGCGCACTCCGTCGCCGCCGACACCCTGCTCGACGACCCCCGGACGTACCGCGTCTACCTCGCCTGGTTCGGGCCCGGCATGGTCAAGGTCGGGATCACCCGCGAGGAGCGCGGGGACGCGCGGCTGCTCGAACAGGGCGCGGTCGCCTTCGGCTGGCTCGGGCGGGGGCCCCTGATGGCCGCGCGCCGGACCGAGGAGGTGCTGCGGCACGCGCTCGCCGTGCCCGACCGCATCCCGTACGCCCGCAAGCGGGCCGTCCGGACCGCCCTGCCGCCCGCCCCCGAGCGGGCGCGCGCGGTCGAGGAGCTGTACGGGCGGGCCGTCGGCGTCGGCGCCTGGGCCGACACGCTGGAGCCGCTCGCCCCCGAGGTCCGCGACCACGCGGACGCCTTCCGGCTCGACGGGCTGCCGCCGCTCGACGCGAGCGTCGCCGAGCTCGTGCCCGGCGGGATCGTCGCCGGGCGGCTGCTCGCCGCCGCCGGACCCGACCTGCACCTCCTCGACCCGGACGGGCGGCACCTCGTCCTCGACACCCGGCTGCTGACCGGCCGGGGGATCGAGAGCGCCCCGGCCGGAGCGCGCGTCTCCGTGCCGCTCGTGTTCGGCGACGGGCAGGAGCAGCTGTTCTGAGCGGGGCCGGCGGGGCGACCGTAAAGTCTTGGATCCCTTTGGGATCCGGCCGTGGACAGCCGTGACGCCCCCGGACCAGGGTGATCACATGACCCAGGAACTCGTGGGCGGCCTCGAACCGCCCTACTACACCGCTGTCTTCACCGCGATCCGCCCCGACTCCCCCGAGGGCTATCCCGAGACCGCCGCCGCCCTGCACGCCCTGGTCCAGGACATGCCCGGCTTCCTCGGCTACGAGTCCGCCCGCACCCCCGGCGGCATCGGCATCACCGTCGCCTACTTCCGCGACCTGGACGGGCTCGCCGCCTGGCAGCACCACCCGGAGCACCTGGAGGCCAAGCGGCGCGGGCGCGAGGAGTGGTACGACAGCTACCGCGTGCACATCGGCAAGGTGGAGAGGACGTACGGCTTTGACCGCGACCGCGAGCGCGACTGACCCGGGGGATCCGGCTGGTACGGAGGGTGCGGAGGGTACGGCTGATACGGGGGAGGGCGAGGCGCGGGAGGTGCGGGGGTGGGCCGGGCGGCTCGGGGTGCCGGGGCTCGTCGACGTCCACACCCACTTCATGCCCCGCAACGTCCTCGACAAGGTCTGGGCCTACTTCGACTCCGCCGGTCCCCTGACCGGCGTCGCGTGGCCCATCACCTACCGCGAGGAGGAGGACCGCCGGATCGCGCTGCTACGCGGCTTCGGGGTGCTCGCCTTCACCTCGATGCTCTACCCGCACAAGCCCGGCATGGCCTCCTGGCTCAACGACTGGGCGGCGGACTTCGCCCGCCGCACCCCCGACTGTCTGCACACCGCCACCCTCTTCCCCGAGCCCGGCGCCCCCGGCTACGTGCGGGCCGCCCTGGACGGCGGGGCCCGGGTCCTCAAGGCGCACGTCCAGGTGGGCGGCTACGACCCGAACGATCCGCTGCTCGACGAGGTGTGGGGGACCGTCCAGGACGCCGGGACGCCCGTCGTCGTCCACTGCGGCTCCGGGCCCGCGCCCGGCGCCTTCACCGGGCCCGGGCCGATCGCGCGGCTGCTCGCCCGGTATCCGAGGCTGCGGCTCGTCGTCGCCCACATGGGGATGCCCGAGTACGCCGACTTCCTCGGTCTCGCCGAGCGGTACGAGGGCGTCCGCCTCGACACCACCATGGCCTTCACCGACTTCAGCGAGCGCCTCGCGCCCTTCCCGCCGGGCGAGCTCAAGCGGCTCGCCGACCTCGGCGACCGGATCCTGCTCGGCACCGACTTCCCGAACATCCCCTACCCGTACGTCCACCAGCTCCACGCCCTCGAACGGCTCGGGCTCGGCGACGACTGGCTGCGGGCCGTCTGCCACGGCAACGCCGCCCGGCTCTTCGGGCTGCCGGGCGGCACCCCGTAGGCAGCCGGGGGCGGGGCCCCGCAGGTCCCGGGCGGGGCCCCGGGCATTCTCAGGAGATTCACAGGGAAGCGAAAGGACGGTTTCAGCAGCGCGGGACAGCGTGTCCCCATGACTGCGACCACTCCCCGTTCGCGAACCGACCTGCTCCGGGCCGACGGCACCGCCGTCCGCGTCCTCGTCGTCGACGACGAGGCCTCGCTCGCCGAGCTGCTCTCGATGGCCCTGCGCTACGAGGGCTGGCAGGTGCACAGCGCCGGTGACGGGGCCGGCGCGCTGCGGATCGCACGGGAGTTCCGGCCCGACGTCGTCGTGCTCGACATGATGCTGCCCGACATGGACGGGCTCTCCGTCCTCGGGCGGCTGCGCCGCGAGCTGCCCGAGGTGCCGGTGCTCTTCCTCACCGCGAAGGACGCCGTCGAGGACCGCATCGCCGGGCTCACCGCGGGCGGCGACGACTACGTCACCAAGCCGTTCAGCCTGGAGGAGGTCGTCGCCCGGCTGCGCGGCCTGATCCGGCGCTCCGGGGCCGCGCAGGCGCGCGCCGAATCGCTGCTCACCGTCGGCGACCTCACCCTCGACGAGGACAGCCACGAGGTCACCCGCGGCGGCGAGTCCGTCCATCTCACCGCGACCGAGTTCGAGCTGCTGCGCTACCTCATGCGCAACCCGCGCCGGGTGCTCAGCAAGGCGCAGATCCTGGACCGCGTCTGGTCGTACGACTTCGGCGGCCAGGCCAACGTCGTCGAGCTCTACATCTCCTACCTGCGGCGCAAGCTGGACGCCGGCCGCAGCCCGATGATCCACACCCGGCGGGGGGCCGGATATCTGATCAAGCCGGGGGAGTAGCCCGCCGTGCGCATCCGTCGCCCGAGCCCGCGACCGAGCCGGGCGCCCCGCGGCTCGGGGGGCTCCCGGGCGCCCTGGTCGCTGCGGACCCGGCTGGTCCTGTCCGCCGTCGCGCTGATCGCCGTCGTCTGCGCGGTCATCGGCTCGGTGACGACGATCGCCTTCCGCTCCTACCTCTTCGACCAGGCCGACGCCCGCCTGTCGGAGGTCGCCAAACGAGCCGCCGGGCCCTCCCACGACGCCCCCGGGCCGACACCCGGCGCCGGCTTCCAGGCGCCGTTCATCATCGGCCCCGGCGCCCCGCTGGGGACGGTCGGCGCACGGGTGGTGAACGGCGAACTGGCCGCCGGCGACGTCTCCGTACCGCCTGAGGAAGGGGTGTACGGGCAGCGGTACGACCTGGCGGCGCTGACCGCGGACCAGTCCGCCGCGCTCGCCACCGTCCCCCGCGACGGCGCCCCGCACACGGTCTCCCTGCCCGGCGGGCTCGGCGACTACCGGGCCCGGTACGCCTCCGGGAAGAACGGCGACTACGTCATCGGCATACCGCTCACCGAGGTCCAGGACGCCCTGTCCACGCTGATCGTCGTCGAGCTGAGCGTCACCGCCGCCGGGCTCGTCGCCGCCTCGCTCGCCGGGACCGTGCTCGTGGGGGTCGCCCTGCGGCCCCTCCGCCGGGTCGCCGCGACCGCGGCCCAGGTCTCCCGGCTGCCGCTGCACAGCGGCGAGGTGGCCCTGGACCACCGGGTGCCGGAGGCGCAGGCCGATCCTCGGACCGAGGTCGGGCAGGTCGGCGCCGCGATCAACCGGATGCTCGACCACGTGCACTCGGCGCTCGACGCGCGCCAGCGGAGCGAGACGCGGGTCCGGCGGTTCGTCGCCGACGCCAGTCACGAGCTGCGCACCCCGCTGGCCTCGATCCGGGGCTACGCGGAGCTGACCCGGCGCGGGCGCGAGGAGTGCGGCCCCGACACCCGGCACGCGCTCGGGCGCATCGAGTCCGAGGCGACCCGGATGACGGGGCTGGTGGAGGACCTGCTGCTGCTCGCGCGGCTGGACGCCGGACGCCCGCTCTCGTACGAGAGCACCGATCTCGCGCTGCTCGTCGTGGACGCCGTCTCCGACGCCCGCGCCGCCGGGCCCGGACACCACTGGCGGCTCGAACTCCCCGACGGGGACGCGCCGGTGAAGATCCCCGCCGACGGCGCCCGGCTCCAGCAGGTGCTCGTCAACCTCCTCGGCAACGCCCGTACGCACACCCCGCCCGGCACCACCGTGACGGCGCGGCTGCGGGTGGGCCCCGCCCACGTCGACGTCGAGGTCGAGGACGACGGGCCGGGCATCGCGCCGGAACTGGTGCCCTCCGTCTTCGAGCGCTTCGCGCGCGGCGACGCCTCCCGCTCCCGCCACGCGGGCAGCACCGGGCTCGGCCTCGCCATCGTCCGGGCGGTCGTCCTCGCCCACGGCGGCACGGTCGGCGTCGAAAGCGCCCCGGGGCGCACGGTGTTCGCGGTACGGCTGCCGAAGCAGCTCTGAGCCCCGGCGCGCGGTCCCGGCTCCTCTCCGGGCTCGCAGTCCTGGCGCGCGGTCCCGGCTCCTCTCCGGGCTCGCAGTCCTGGCGCGCGGTCCCGGCTCCTCCCCGGACTCACAGCCCCGCCACAGCTTCGGCACACCGTCGTGACAGCGGTCCTGGCGAGGGTCGGGGACATGCAGATGTCACCGACCGCCGAAACCCTTCCCGCCCGGGAGCACCTCCCCGTCGGCGCGGCCGGCCGGCCCGTCCTCGACGTGGTGATCCCCGTGTTCGACGAGGAGAAGGACCTGGAGCCCTGCGTCCTGCGGCTCCACGAGCACCTCTCCCGCACCTTCCCTTACGGCTTCCGCATCACCGTCGCCGACAACGCCTCCACCGACTCCACCCCGGACGTGGCGCGTTCGCTGGCCGAGCGGCTGCCCGGCGTCCGGTCCGTACGGCTGGAGGAGAAGGGGCGCGGGCGCGCGCTGCGGACCGTCTGGTCGGCGTCCGAGGCGCCGGTCCTCGCGTACATGGACGTGGACCTGTCCACCGACCTGAACGCGCTGCTCCCGCTGGTCGCCCCGCTCATCTCCGGCCACTCCGACCTGGCGATCGGCTCGCGGCTGGCCCGTTCCTCGCGGGTGGTGCGCGGGCCGAAGCGGGAGTTCGTCTCCCGCGCGTACAACCTGATCCTGCGCGGCTCGCTCGCCGCCCGCTTCACCGACGCCCAGTGCGGCTTCAAGGCGATCCGGCGCGAGGTCGCCGAGCGGCTGCTGCCGATGGTGGAGGACACCGGCTGGTTCTTCGACACGGAGATGCTGGTGCTGGCCGAGCGGGCCGGGCTGCGGATCCACGAGGTGCCGGTCGACTGGGTCGACGACCCCGACTCGACCGTCCACATCGTGCGGACCGCCGCCGAGGACCTGCGGGGCGTGTGGCGGGTGGGGCGGGCGCTCGCGACCGGCTCGCTGCCGCTGGACCGGCTGGCCCGGCCCTTCGGCGACGATCCGCGCGACCGCGAACTGGCCGGCGTGCCGGGCGGTCTGGCCCGTCAGCTCGTCGGCTTCTGCGTGGTCGGGGCGCTGTCCACGCTCTTCTACCTGGCGCTCTACTCGCTCTTCCGGCTCGGCGTCGGCCCGCAGCTCGCCAACGCCGGCGCCCTCCTCGTCTCCGCCGTCGCCAACACGGCCGCCAACCGGAGGCTCACCTTCGGTGTACGGGGCCGGGACCGGGCCGCCCGCCATCAGGCACAGGGGCTCGTCGTCTTCGGCATCGGCCTCGCCCTGACCAGCGGCTCGCTGGCCGCGCTCGGCGCGGCGACGGGCGATCCGGCGCACTCGACCGAACTCGCCGTGCTGATCGTCGCCAACCTCGCCGCGACCGTCGTGCGCTTCCTCCTCTTCCGGCTCTGGGTCTTCCCGGAGCGCACCTCTTCTTCCGGGACCTCTTCGTCCGGGACCTCTTCGTCCGGGGCCTCCTCCTCCAGGACCTCCTCCTCCCGCACCTCCCGCACCTCAAGGACCTCTTGATGACCTTCCCGAATCCGCGCCCGCTCGCCCGGCGCCTGTGGCGCGGCCGTTCCGAGGACGCCCCCTGGGTGCGGCCCGCGTTCTTCGGCCTGCTGCTCGTCACCACGGCCCTCTACCTGTGGAACCTGACGGCCGGCGGCTACGCCAACTCCTTCTACTCGGCGGCCGTGCAGGCCGGCGGCGAGAGCTGGAAGGCCTTCTTCTTCGGCTCGCTCGACGCGGCCAACGCGATCACCGTCGACAAGCCCCCGGCCGCGCTGTGGCCGATGGCGCTGTCCGTGCGCCTCTTCGGCCTCGGCTCGTGGCAGATCCTGCTGCCCGAGGTGCTGATGGGCGTGGCCACGGTCGGCGTGCTGTACGCGGCGGTCCGGCGGCGCTTCACCGCGGGGGCGGGGCTGCTGGCGGGCGCGGTGCTGGCGCTCACCCCGGTCGCCGCGCTGATGTTCCGCTTCAACAACCCGGACGCGCTCCTCGCGCTGCTCATGACGGTCGCCGTGTACTGCGTGCTGCGCGCGCTGGAGCTCGACCGGGGTGCGGCGCGGTGGCTGGTGTGGGCGGGGGTGGCGCTCGGTTTCGCGTTCCTCGCCAAGACCCTCCAGGCCTTCCTGATCCTGCCGGCGCTCGCTCTCGTGTACGTGGTGTGCGCGCCGGGCGGGCTCGGGCGGCGGCTCGGGCGGCTGGGCCTCGGCGGTCTCGCGCTGCTGGTGTCGGCGGGCTGGTGGGTGGCGCTGGTGGAGCTGTGGCCGGCGTCCTCCCGTCCGTACGTGGGCGGTTCGCAGAACAACAGCTTTCTGGAGCTGACCTTCGGCTACAACGGCCTGGGCCGGCTCAACGGCGACGAGGTCGGCAGCGTGGGCGGCGGCGGTGCGCGCGGCGGCATGGGGGGCATGGAGCTCCCGGCCGGTCTGGAACTGCCCGGACGGATGGGCGGGCGAGGCGGCGGCGGTGGCGGCGGCTGGGGCGAGACCGGCCTCGGGCGCATGTTCAACGAGCAGGTCGGCGGCCAGATCTCCTGGCTGCTGCCGGCCGCGCTGCTGCTGCTCGTCGCGGGCCTGGTGGTGACCTGGCGGGCGCCGCGCACGGACACGGCCCGCTCGGCGTTCCTGGTGTGGGGCGGCTCGCTGCTGCTGACGACGGGTGTCTTCAGCTTCATGGCCGGCATCTTCCACGAGTACTACACGGTGGCCATGGCCCCGTATCTGGCGGCGCTGATCGGCATGGGCGCGGCGGTGCTGTGGGAGGAGCGGGCGCGGTTCGCCGCCTCGGCGGGGCTGGCCGCGTCGGTCGCGGTGACGGCGGTGTGGGCGTGGGTGCTGCTCGGCCGGACGCCGGACTGGCTGCCGTGGCTGCGCTGGGCGGTGCTGGTCGCGGGCTGCGCGGCGGCGCTGGGCCTGCTGTCGGCGGTGCGGCTGGGCGGGGCGGCCCGCCGGGTCGGTCTGGCGGCGGCGGGGCTCGGTCTGGCGGCGGGCCTCGCGGGGCCGTTCGCGTACACGCTGGCCACGCTGGCGGAGGGACACCAGGGCTCGATCGTGACGGCGGGTCCGGCGGGCATGGCCGGGCCGGGCGGGATGCGCGGCGGCCGGGGCGGTGGCGGCCGGATGCTGTTCGGCGGCGGCGAGGGGCCGGGCGGGCAGTTCCCGGGCGGGGGGCGGTTCCCGGGCGGCGGTCAGGGCGGCCAGGGTATGGGGCAGTTCCCGGGCGGCGGTCAGGGCGGTCAAGGCGGTCAAGGCGGTCAAGGTGGTCAGGGCGGTCAAGGCGGTCAGGCGCCCGGCGGTGGCCAGGCGCCCGGCATCCCCGGGGAGAACGCCCGTCCCGGCGCCGCCGGCGGGCTCCTCGACGGGGCGGACGTCGGCACCGGGGCCAGGAACGCGCTGCTCGCCGACGCCGACGCGTACACCTGGGTCGCCGCCGCCGTCGGCGCGCAGAACGCGGCCAGCTACCAGCTCGCCACGGAGAAGCCGGTGATGGCGATCGGCGGCTTCAACGGCAGCGACCCGTCGCCGACGCTCGCGCAGTTCAAGCGGTACGTGGCCGAGGGCCGGATCCACTACTTCATCGCCTCCGGCGGCGGCATGGGCGGCGGGCCGGGCGGGGGCGGCAGCAGCGGGATCACCTCGTGGGTCGAGTCGGCCTTCGAGAAGAAGACCGTGGACGGCGCGACCTTCTACGACCTGACCAGCCCGAAATAAAAAGCCCTATACAGCGTAAGAGAGCTCCTATACGGTGTACGGGACTTAGCCTCGTACACCGTATAGGAGTCCTGCCATGACGCCGCCGAACGCCAAGGCCACCACCGGGGGCGGCCACCCACAGCGCTGGTTGATCCTCGGCGTCATCTGCCTGGCCCAGCTCACCGTGCTGCTCGACAACACCGTCCTCAGCGTCGCCATCCCGTCGCTGACCTCGGAGCTGCACGCCACCACCAGCGACATCCAGTGGATGGTCAACGCCTATTCGCTGGTCCAGGCCGGCCTGCTGCTCTCCGCGGGCAGCGCCGCCGACCGCTACGGCCGGAAGAAGCTGCTCGCGGCCGGCCTCGCGCTCTTCGGCCTCGGCTCGCTCGCGGCGGGTCTCGCCGGCTCCACCGCGCAGCTGATCGCCGCCCGCGCGGGCATGGGCGTCGGCGGGGCGCTCCTGATGACCACGACCCTCGCCGTGGTCATGCAGATCTTCGACGAGTCGGAGCGGGTCAAGGCCATCGCGCTCTGGTCGACGGTCGCCTCGCTCGGCTTCGCCGGCGGGCCGCTGATCGGCGGCGTGATCCTGAACCACTTCTGGTGGGGAATGATCTTCCTGATCAACATCCCGGTCGCCGTCATCGCCCTCGTCGCGGTCCTCAAGCTGGTCCCCGAGTCGAAGAACCCGCAGGGAGACCGCCCCGACCTGCTCGGCGCGCTGCTCTCCATGATCGGCATGACCGGCGTCGTGTACGCGATCATCAGCGGCCCCGGGCACGGCTGGACCTCCGGCCAGGTGCTGGTCCCGGCGGCCGTGGGCCTGCTCGGCCTCGGCGCGTTCGCGCTGTGGGAGCTGCGCACTCCGCATCCGATGCTGGACATGCACTTCTTCCGCAACCAGAAGTTCGTCGGCGCCGTCGGCGGCTTGATCCTGGTCGTCTTCGGCATGGGCGGCTCGCTCTTCCTGCTCACCCAGCACCTGCAGTTCGTGCTCGGCTACGAGCCCCTGGAGGCGGGCCTGCGGATGGCGCCGCTCGCCCTGACGATCGTCGGCCTCAACCTGACCGGCATCGGCCCGAAGATCGTCGTGAAGCTGGGCACCCCGGTCACCGTCACCGTCGGCATGACCCTGGTCGCCGCCGGCCTCACCTCGATCTCGCTGCTCGGCGGCGGCACCGACGGCAGCTACTGGGGGATGCTGCTCGGCCTGGTCCTGATGGGCGCCGGAATCGCCGGCTCCTCCCCGGCGATGGCCAACGCGCTGATGAGCGCGATCCCGCCGGAGAAGGCGGGCGTGGGCGCCGGGATCAACGGCATCCTCGCCGAGTTCGGCAACGGGCTGGGGGTCGCCGTCCTCGGCGCCGTCCTCAACGCCCGCTTCGCCGCGCTGGTCGCCGTCACCGCGTCCTCGCTCCCCGCCGCCCTGGCCGCGGCGGGCGGCGAGGCCGAGCGGCGGCAGATCTCGGACGCCTTCGCCTCCGGTCTCCAGACCAGCCAGCTCGTCGGCGCGATCGCCGTCTTCGCCGGCGGACTGGTCGCCGCGGCCCTGCTCCGGCGGGCCGAACGGGCGGAGCGGCGGGAGCGGGGCGAGGAGGGTTCCGAGAAGCTGGAAGTCGCTGCATAGCATGGGCGCGGAAGGCTGATCGGACGGAGGACGCGATGGTCAAGGCGGCGGACAGGGCCAAGAACCCGGCGCGTTCCAGTGTCTGGCTGGAGAGCCGGGCCACCCGCAGCGGCGGCCCGGCGGGGCTCGACCGGGAGCGGATCGTGAACACCGCGGTCCGGATGCTCGACGAGGAGGGCCTCGCCAAGCTGTCGATGCGCAGGCTGGCGACCGAGCTCAACGTCACCGCGATGTCCCTGTACTGGTACGTGGACACCAAGGACGACATCATCGAGTTCGCGCTCGACGCCGCCCACGAGGGCATCGACCTGGACGCCTTCGAGGAGGCCGGGAGCTGGCAGGACCGGCTGCGGCTGATGGCGAACGACTACCGCCGGATGCTGGTGGCCCACCCGTGGGTCTCGTCCATCTCGGGGACGTACCTCAACGTCGGCCCGCAGGCCGTCGCCGTCGCCAAGCGCATCTACCAGCTGATCCGCTCGACCGGGCTGCCCACGCAGGGCCAGCCGGGGGCGACCTCGGCGGTCTTCCAGTTCGTGTACGGATTCGGCACGGTCGAGGGCCACTTCGAGCGGCGGTCCGTCGAGACCGGCATGTCGCAGCAGGAGTACTACCAGGAGGCGGTGGACGCCTTTGTGGAGGACCCGAGGTTCGCGGACGAACTGGAGCTCATGCGGCCCGTCATCCAGGAGCGGGTCAGCCGTTCGACGGAGAGCCTGTGGGACCGGGACTTCGACTACGCGCTGGACGTGCTGATCGCGGGCATCGAGGTGATGGTCGCCCGGGGCGAGGCCGAGGCCGAGGCCGAGGGCGCTGTCGACGGCGACAGCGACGGCGACGGCACGCCGTAGCCGGATATGACGGAGCGGCGGGCCGTCCCCTGCCCGCCGCTCCGTACTCGACCCGGTCGCGCCTCCGCTCGAAGCGCGCCCGGGAGCTCTGTTACTTGGCGTCCGCCGTGGCGGGCTCCGCCTTCACGGTGTTGCTCTTCAGCGCGACCTCCTTGATGAAGAGCGTCACGATGAACGCCAGGAACGCGAAGGGCGCCGAGTAGAGGAAGACGTCGCCGACGCCGTGGCCGTACGCGCTCTCCATGACCGTGCGGATCGGGGCGGGCAGCTTGTTCATGTCGGGGATGCCGCCGCCGCCCTGGCCCATGGCCGCCGCGGCCTTCGGGCCGAGCTCGGTGAGACCGTCCTTGACGTAGTCGGTGACCCGGTGGGCCATGACCGCGCCGAGCGCCGAGACACCGACCGCACCGCCCAGGGAACGGAAGAAGGTGACGACGGAGGAGGCGGCGCCGAGGTCGGAGGGGGCGACCTGGTTCTGCGTGCAGAGGACCAGGTTCTGCATCATCATGCCGAGGCCGAGGCCGAGGACCGCCATGAAGATCGCGATGTGCCAGTACTCCGTGTCGTACCGGATGGTGCCGAGCAGGCCGAGGCCGCCGGCCGCGAGGGCGCCACCGCTGACCAGCCAGGCCTTCCAGCGGCCGGTCTTGGTGATGATCATGCCGGAGACCGTCGACGAGACGAACAGGCCGCCGATCATCGGGATGGTGAGGACGCCGGACATCGTCGGCGACTCGTTGCGGGCCAGCTGGAAGTACTGGCTGAAGAAGACCGTGCCGGCGAACATCGCGACACCGACGAAGAGCGAGGCCAGCGAGGCCAGCGTGATCGTGCGGTTGCGGAAGAGGCGCAGCGGGATGATCGGCTCGGAGGCGCGGGACTCGACGAGCAGGAACACCGCGCCGAGCAGGACCGAGCCGCCGATCATGGCGGCGGACTGCCAGGACATCCAGTCGTACTTGTCGCCCGCGAAGGTGACCCAGATCAGCAGCAGCGAGACGGCGGCGCTGATGAAGAAGGCGCCCGACCAGTCGACCTTGACCTCGCGCTTGACCACGGGGAGCTTCAGGGTCTTCTGCAGCACGAGCAGCGCGATGAGCGCGAAGGGCACGCCGACGTAGAAGCACCAGCGCCAGCCGAGCCAGTCGGTGTCGGTGATGACGCCGCCGAGCAGCGGGCCGCCGACGGTGGCGACGGCGAAGGTCGCGCCGAGGTAGCCGCTGTACCGGCCGCGCTCACGCGGGGCGATCATGGCGGCGAGGATGATCTGGGAGAGGGCGGTCAGACCGCCGACGCCGATGCCCTGGACCACGCGGCAGGCGATCAGCATGCCGGTGTTCTGCGAGAGTCCGGCGACGACCGAGCCCGTGACGTAGATGATCAGGGCTATCTGGACCAGCAGCTTCTTGGAGAAGAGGTCGGACAGCTTGCCCCAGAGCGGGGTGGTCGCCGTCATCGACAGAAGCGCGGCGGTGACGACCCAGGTGTAGGCGGACTGGCCGCCGCCGAGGTCGGTGATGATCTGGGGGAGGGCGTTCGAGACGATCGTCGAGGACAGGATGGCGACGAACATGCCGAGCAGCAGCCCGGAGAGCGCCTCCATGATCTGCCGGTGCGTCATCGGGGCACCGGAGGTGTCGGTCCGGCCTTCCCGTACACCCGTGGCAGGTGCGGTGGTAGCCATGAGGTTCCTTTGCGAGTACGTGGGTGTACGAGAGGTGCGCGCACGGCGGCGCGGCGGGTGGCGCCCGTACGTGAGAAGTCGGTGTGCGGTGGTGCGGTGGTGCGGTAGCCGGTCAGGCGTGCTGGGCCCGGCAGTCCCCGAAGGAGTCGCGCAGCCGGCCGAGCATCGTGGTGAGCAGCACGACGTCGTCGTCGGACCACTCGGCGAGGTGGCGGGCGAAGGCGTCGGCGACCCGGCGGTCGAGCTCGCCGAGCATCGCGTAGCCCTCGGGGGTGAGGTGCAGGATCCGGGAGCGCTTGTCGTCCGGGTCGGGCAGCCGCTCGATCCAGCCGTGTTCCACGGTGTGTGCCACGTGCCGGCTGCACACGGACATGTCGACGGCCATGAGTTCGGCCAGCCGGCTCATCCGCATGTCGCCGTGGTGCTTGACGAGGGCGAGCACGGCCGCCGCGCCGCCCTGGCAGTGGGCGGGCAGCACCCGGGCCACGCCGCGCTTGACGGCACCGATGGCGCTCACCGCCCTGGCGAGCTCCTCGTACCGGCTGAGCGTCGTCTCCATCGAGCTCCCCTGACATCTTGTTGCTTAGGGCAACCATAGAGATCGATGGTTGCTCCAGGCAAACTAAATCGGTCAAAGCGCGCTAAAGAATCGGCAAAGCGGGGGCTGGGGCGGGGGCATGGCGGGACCTCTGGGGCGGGAGTGGCCTGAGAGGCGCACGGGGAGCGGTCCAGGGGCTACCGGGAAGCGGCCCGGGGGCGGCTCAGGAGCGGCCCGGGAACGGCCCGGAAGTGGCTCAGGAGCGGCCCGGGAGCTGCCCGGGAGAGGGCGGGGCTTGGGTCGGGAAGCCCCCTTTCGCTAGGGTCCGGGCCATGGCACACAACCCCCAAGCACCGTACGGCCAGGGCGGCCAGGGCCCCGAGGGCTCCTACGACCCCGCCGGCAGCACCCAGATGTTCCGCGCCTTCGTCGACGAGGGCACCCCCCAGCAGGGCGGACAGCAGCAGCAGTACCAGTCCGCGACCACCCACTCCTCGGGCCCGCGCGTCGGCGTGATCGTCGGCGTCATCGTGGCGATCGCCGTCCTGGCGGGCGTCGCCTGGCTGGCCCTGGGCTGACCGGACCGCGCGCACGACCACGAAAGAGGGCGGTCGCGGCGGAAGTCCCACCAGGACTCCCGCCGCGACCGCCCTCTTTTCCCGGCGGATCCTCCCGGCGGATTCTTCCGGCGGATCCTCCCGGCGGATTCTTCCGGCGTGACGCCCCCTCCCCTCCGGCCCCGCGCGGCCCTACGGTGTCCGGCATGGATCGCAGCCCCCTGCTCCACCGGCACTGGCCCGCGCTCGTCGGCACCCTGCCGTACCTGCCGCTGGGCACCGCCCCGACCCCCGTACACAGACTGACCGGTCCGGTGTGGGTGAAGGACGAGAGCGGGTACGGGGACGGCGGCTGGGGCGGCAACAAGGTCCGCAAACTGGAATGGCTGCTGCCGGAGGCCCGGCGGGGCGGCGCCCCGCGCACCCTCCTCAGCGTCGGCGGCCTCGGCACCAACTGGGGCCTGGCCGCCGCGCTCTACGCCCGCGAGCAGGGCGTCGACGTGGCCCTGGCCCTCGTCGACCAGCCCCGCGACGCGCACGTGGAGGCCCAGCTCGACCGGCTCCGCGCCTCCGGCGCCACCCTGCACTTCCCGGGCACCAAGAACCGCCTGCTGCTCGCCCTACCGTGGCTGCTGGCCCGGCACACCCGGGGCCTGCGCCCGCCGTACGTGCTCCCGGCGGGCGGGTCGTCGCCGCTGGGGACGCTCGGGTACGTCGAGTGCGCGCTGGAACTGGCCGGGCAGGTGGCGGACGGGACGCTGCCGGAGCCCGGCTGGATCGTGACGGCGGTCGGCTCGGGCGGCACGGCCGCCGGACTCGCCCTCGGGCTGCGGCTGGCCGGGCTGCGCACCCGGGTGCTGGCGGTCGTCGTGAACGACACCCTGCGACTGGACGCGGCCCGCCTCACGGCGCTGGCGGGGCGGGCGGAGCGCCTGCTGCGGGCGCGCGGGGCCGCGCTGCCGGCGGTACGGCTCGGGGCGCGGGACATCGTCACGGAGTACGGCTGGCTGGGCGCGGGCTACGGCCACCCGACCGAGCCGGGGGCGCGGGCGCTGCGCTGGGCGGCGGAGGCGGCGGCGGCCGCGCCCGCCGAGGCGGGTACAGGCACGGGCACGGGCACAGGCACGGGCACAGGCACGGGCACAGGCACGGGGCTGGAACTGGAGCCGGTCTACACGGCGAAGGCGCTCGCGGCCCTGCTGGCCCTCGCGGAGGCGGGCCGCTTCGAGGGGGCCGGGCCGGTGGTCTTCCTCAACACGTACGGGCCGAGGCCCGGGAAGGACGGGCCCTCGGAGTGACCGCCCGCGCGTTCGCATCGCTCCCCCCGGGACCCGTCTGAAAAGAAGTCCGGCGCGCTCGTCACACCCGCGTCGGCGGCGGTGTCAGAGGGACAGAGCGAGCGAGAAGCGCCCGCCGCAGGCCCTCCGAGGAGCACCCGATGTCCACCACCGCCATCGTCGTCACCGCCGTCGCCGCGTTCATGGCCGGGTTCTCGGGCGCCTCGATCTTCTTCAAGGCGAAGTTCACCGTCGAGCCCCTCGCCGAGTACGGCGTCCCCCGCGCCTGGTGGAACCGGCTGGGCGCCGCCAAGGCCGCCGGCGCGGTGGGGCTGCTCGTCGGCTACGCGGTCCCCGCGATCGGGATCGCCGCCGCGATCGGTCTGGTCCTCTACTTCCTCGGCGCGGTCATCACGGTCCTCCGCGCCAAGGCGTACGGGCACGTGGCCTTCCCGCTCGTCTACATGGCGCCGGCGGTCGCCGTCCTGGTCCTGGCGGCGTGAGCCGTCGGAGTCCCCGGCACCTCCAGGTGGGTCATTCCGGGTGACGGGCCGGCCGCGTGGGTCGTTGGCTCGGCCGTGAACATCAAGAAGCGGGCCGCCACGGCCCTCCTCATCGCCCTCGCCGCCGCCTCACTCGCGGCACCCGCCCACGCCCGCGCCGCCGCCGAAGCCGACCGTGACTTCGGCGGCGGCAGCGGCGGCCACGTCACCGTCGGCGACTGTCTCGAAGGGCTGGTGGACATGCCGTTCCTCGGCGAGGCGCCGGGCAACTACCAGCGGAACTGCTCCAGCGGGAACACCAGCACCTGAGAAATCCCCGGACCCACCTTCCTAGGGGTGCTAGGTTCACGCCTAGAGCCCCTAGGAAGGAATCGCGCATGGTCCGCGCCGGCGTCACCGTCGACCGTCTCGTCCAGGCCGCAGCCGAGCTCGCCGACTCGGACGGCCTCGACAAGGTCACCGTCTCCGCCCTCGCCCGCCGCTTCGGCGTCAAGGACGCGAGCCTCTACTCGCACATCAGGAACCTCCGCGAACTCCGCGTCCGCCTCGCCCTGCACGCCTCCGCCGAGATGAACGAGGCCATCGGCGCCGCCGTCGCCGGCCGCTCCGGCAAGGACGCCCTCGTCGCCTTCGCCGACGCGTACCGCGGCTACGCCCTCGCCCACCCCGGCCGCTACGCCGCCACCCAGCAGCGCATCGAGCCCGACGAGGTCACCGACCCCGCCGTCGTGCTGCGCGCCGTCGAGCTCACCCAGGGGATGCTCCGCGGCTACGGGCTCGCCGAACCCGAGCTCACCGACGCCGGGCGCCTGCTGCGCGCCGCCTTCCACGGCTACGTCCACATCGAGCTGAGCGGCGGCTTCCACGCCTCCCGGCCCGTCGACGACTCCTGGGCCCGCTCCCTCGACGCCCTCCACCGCCTCCTGGAGAACTGGTCATGAACCCCGCCGCCCACGTCCTGCGCGTCCCCGGAGCCACCCTCCGCTACGAGACCCGGGGCAGCGGCCCCGTCCTGCTGCTCATACCCGGCGGGGCCGGTGACGCCGGGCTCTACGAGGGGATGGCGGACCTGCTGGCCGCCGCCGGGCACACCGTCGTCTCCTACGACCAGCGCGGCCTCTCCCGCAGCCCGCTCGACGGGCCGCCCGCCGAGCAGCGGGTCGAGGAGTGGGCCGAGGACGCCCGCGCCGTCCTCGACGCCGTCGTCCCGGAGGGCGACACCGCGTACGTCTTCGGCAGCAGCTCCGGCGCGATCGTCGCCCTCGCCCTGCTCGCCGCCCACCCGGACCGGCTGCGCCGCGTCGTCGCCCACGAGCCGCCCCTGCTGGAGACGCTCGCCGACCCCGGGCCGTACCGCGCCCACTTCGCCGAGGTGCGCGCGCTGCACCGTACGCACGGGCTCGGGGCCGCCATGGCCCGGTTCGCCGAGACGCCCGACGGGCGGCGGCCCGAGGGCGCCGACGAGCACCGGGAACTGCCCGTCTCCGTGCGCCCCATGGCCTCCCGCATGGCCGCCAACCTGCCCGTCTTCCTGGAGCACGTCCTGTGCCCCTTCTCCTCCTCGGCCCCCGACCTCGACGGGCTGCGGGCCGCCGCCGGGAAGCTGGTCCTGGGCGTCGGGCGGGAGTCGGACGGTCAGGAGGCGCTGGTCGGGCCCGCCGGCCGGATCGCGGAGCTGACGGGTGCGGCGACGGCCGCCTTCCCCGGCGGGCACCTCGGGTGCGTGGAGCGCCCGGAGGAGTTCGCCGGGGTGCTGCTCACCGCCATGAGGCCGTGACGCTCCTCGTGTCCACCCGCATCCCCAGCGGCACCCGCCAGGACTCCACGCACACCGTGTAGGTCCTCGTGCGGGCCGTCCCGGGCGCGATCGGCGCGGGCAGCGGCTGGCTGGAGCGGACCGTGGCCCAGTCCACGCCGAGCGCGCCGATGATGTGCGTCGCGAAGGCCACCGTGCCCGAACGGGCCGCTGTGCCACCGGTGTTGCGGATGGTGACGGTCACGTCCTCGCACCAGCGGCGGTCCGTGTCCGCGAGCGCGGGCGCGGAGAGGGTGAGCGCGGCGGGGCCGGGCGGCGGAGTCGTGCCGGGGGGTGTGGTGCCGGGAGGGGGCGTGCCCGGAGGTGTGGTGCCCGGGGGGTGCGCGGGGGGCGTGGGCTTCGGCGTGTCCGTGGGGCCCGCCGTACCGCCGGTGCCGCTCGGGCCCGTGCCGGATCCGTCCGGGGTGCGGGTCGGCGGCGGCGCCGTCGTCGTGCGCGGCGCGGCGGAGGAGGTTCCGGACGTGCCGGATGGGCCTGACGTGCCTGCCGCGCCGGATCTGCCCGATGGGGCGCCCGGGGTCCCGGGGTCCAGGGGGACCAGCGTGACCGCGCCGCTGGGCGGGACCGCGCCCTTGGGGGAGGAGCCGGCGCCGACCGCCGCGTACCCCTCGTCGTCCGTGCCCGATCCGCAGGCGGTGAGCGCTCCGCCGAGGCAGAGCGCGAGCACCACGAGTCCCGGCCGCTTCCTTCGCCACGCGCTGACCATGGACAGCAGTGTGGCTGACGAGCCGTCAGAAATGAAGCGTCAGTCGGCGATCAGGCCCTCGCGGAGCTGGGCCAGGGTGCGGGTGAGCAGCCGGGAGACGTGCATCTGGGAGATGCCGACCTCCTCGCCGATCTGCGACTGGGTCATGTTCGCGAAGAAGCGGAGCATGATGATCTGCCGCTCGCGGGGCGGGAGTTTGGCGAGCAGCGGCTTCAGCGACTCGCGGTACTCGACGCCCTCCAGGGCGGTGTCCTCGTAGCCGAGGCGGTCCGCCAGGGAGCCCTCGCCGCCGTCGTCCTCGGGCGACGGGGAGTCGAGCGAGGAGGCGGTGTACGCGTTGCCCACGGCGAGGCCGTCGACCACGTCCTCCTCCGACACCCCGAGCACCGCCGCCAGTTCGGGCACGGTGGGGGAGCGGTCGAGCTTCTGCGCGAGCTCGTCGCTGGCCTTGGTGAGGGCGAGGCGGAGCTCCTGGAGGCGGCGCGGGACGCGGACGGACCAGGAGGTGTCGCGGAAGAAGCGCTTGATCTCGCCCACGACGGTCGGCATCGCGAAGGTCGGGAACTCCACGCCCCGTTCGCAGTCGAAGCGGTCGATCGCCTTGATCAGGCCGATGGTGCCGACCTGGACGATGTCCTCCATCGGCTCGTTGCGCGAGCGGAAGCGGGCCGCCGCGTAGCGCACGAGGGGGAGGTTGAGCTCGATGAGGGTGTCGCGGACGTAGGTCCGCTCCGGGCTGTCCGCGGCCACGCCCTTGTCGTCCAGGGCGCGCAGGCGCAGGAAGAGGGAGCGCGAGAGGGTGCGGGTGTCGAGGGCCTCGGGTGTGACGGCCGGCGGGGGGACGAGGGGCTCGTCGGTCCCGGCGGGCGCCGCGTCCGCGGCGGCCTGGGCCGTCGTCTGGACGGGCATGGCCGTCGCCGTGGCCGTGGCGGTGAGCGCCGGGCCGGCCGTCGGCGCGGCGGCGGCGGGCGTCGGCACGGACGCGGGCATGGGCGTGAGCGTGAGCACCTTCGAGCTGCCCTGTTCTGCGGACATGCCACCCCCTTGAGGTCGCGGACGGTCGTGTCGGCCACGACCATCTGAGGAACGCAGCCTCCACCTGAATACCGGAGGCGGGGCCGCGGCAAACTCGGTTTCTGCAGAATGTCACATGTCGGCAACACGCTGTAGTGACTTGTCGACAAGTACAGGGTGAATATCCGCAGGAAACAAGGGGTGTGCGGCATTTGGGCCGCTGAAAAACTGCTCCGAAACGGTCTACCCGTCCCAGCTATGCCTCGATCCTGTTTGCGGATCTCAACCGGGCGAAGCTCCGGGCGAGGAGCCTTGACACATGCATCTGCGAGACCCCGAGCTCCTGGCTGATCTGGGACTGGGTCAGGTTGCTGTAGTAGCGCAGCATCAGGATCCGCTGCTCGCGCTCGGGGAGCTGGACGAGCAGGTGCCGTACGAGGTCGCGGTGCTCCACGCCGGCCAGCGCCGGGTCCTCGTAGCCGAGCCGGTCGAGCAGTCCGGGCAGCCCGTCGCCCTCCTGGGCCGCCTCCAGGGAGGTCGCGTGGTACGAGCGGCCGGCCTCGATGCAGGCCAGCACCTCGTCCTCGCCGATCCTCAGGCGCTCGGCGATCTCGGCGGTCGTGGGGGAGCGCCCGTGGGCCGTGGTGAGGTCCTCGGTGGCGCCGTTGACCTGCACCCACAGCTCGTGGAGCCGGCGGGGCACGTGGACCGTGCGCACGTTGTCGCGGAAGTAGCGCTTGATCTCGCCGACGACGGTCGGCATCGCGAAGGTCGGAAACTGCACGCCCCGGTCGGGGTCGAAGCGGTCGATCGCGTTGATCAGGCCGATGGTGCCGACCTGGACGACGTCCTCCATCGGCTCGTTGCGGGAGCGGAAGCGGGCGGCGGCGTAGCGCACCAGCGGCAGGTTGGCCTCGATGAGGGCGCCGCGCACGCGCTGGTGCTCGCCGCTGCCCGGCTCCAGGTTCTTGAGCTGCCCGAACAGCACCTGGGTCAGGGCGCGGGTGTCGGCGCCCCGGGTGCTCTGGGGGCGGGGGCGCGGGGGCTCGGGGGCTGCCCCGGCCTCGTTCTGGGGCGGGACTTGAGGCGCTGCACTGGCCGGCACGTTCACGCCACCCCTTCATGTCAACTTCGGTCGACTCAATCCGTCAAAAGCGGTCATAGCATCACAAGACATGTCCACTGTGTGCAAGCACCGTATAACCACGTGTTGAGGGCAAGTTGGGCGGGTAAAACCTCGGGCCCCCCGCCGAAGCACGGCGGGGGGCCCGAAGGAGAAGGGGTGGGAGCGGCGGTGCGGCTCAGCCCTCGAAGGGGTAGTCGGCGATCACCCAGGTCGCGAACTCGCGCCACTGGGCCACGCCGGCCTGGTGCGCGGGGTGCTCCAGGTAGACCTTGAGCGCGTCCGCGTCCTCGACGGCCGAGTTGATCGCGAAGTCGTACGCGATCGGGCGGTCGGAGATGTTCCACTCGCACTCCCAGAAGCGCAGCTCCGGGATCTGCGAGCCGAGGGCGCGGAAGGCCTCGACACCCGCCACCACGCGCGGCTCGTCCCGTCGCACGCCGTCGTTCAGCTTGAAGAGGACCAGATGGCGGATCACGACGGCACTCCCGGGACTAGTTGACGAGCTCGGTCATGAACTGGCCGATGCCCTGCGCTGCGCTCGATATGCCCTCGAACCCTACCTGGACGAGGTCCGCCGCCCTGGCCGGGGACGTGACGATCGTGTACAGCACGAAGGCCATGACCACGTACAGTGCGATCTTCTTCGCCTGTGCCATTCGCTCCGCCCTCCCCTGGCCTCCGCCGCGCGGTCGCCGAGTCTAGCCCAGGCCCTCCTCACGGGTCCTTTATGGACCAAGGGCCCTGCGATCGGGGCCTTTTGCCGCCGCCCGGAAGGGTGGCGGAGGAGCAGTATTGATCTCAAGCCCGGCGGATCTGGCAGGAATCCCAAGGGCGGAGGAACCGGCCCTCACTGCGGGGTCCGCGCCGCGAGCTTCCCCCCTGACTGCGGCGCAGGACTTGCAGGACCGGTTCTCATCGGGGGGAGCGGCTTGTCCCCCCGATGCCGCTCCCCCCGTCCTAAATCCTCGTCAGTCCGTACGCGGCCGGTCAGCTAGTCCGTCCATGATTGTCAGGTGCATGACATTCACTCCGGGGTGAGGCGGGCGGGGCAAGCAAAAACCTCCCCGGACCGAGGTCCGGGGAGGTTTCCTGGCGGTAGCGGAGGGATTTGAACCCTCGGTGAGTTTCCCCACACTCGCTTTCGAGGCGAGCTCCTTCGGCCGCTCGGACACGCTACCGAGAGAGAGCTTAGCCCAAAGGAGCCCTGGACTGAAATCCATAGGTCCGCGCAGGTGGGAAGGGGTGCCGCGAGGGCCGTGGGGGCAGCGGCGAGGACAGCTGCGAATGCAGCTGCGAGGGCAGCCGTACGAGCGGCCGGCCGGCCGGCCCGGCGTCAGCGGTCGCGGAAGAACGCGGTCAGCTGACGGGAGCACTCCTCCTCCAGCACCCCGTGGATCACCTCGGGGCGGTGGTTGAGCCGCCGGTCCCGCACCAGATCCCACAGCGAGCCCGTCGCGCCCGCCTTCTCGTCGAAGGCGCCGAAGACCACCCGTTCGACCCGCGCCTGGACGAGTGCGCCCGCGCACATCACGCACGGCTCCAGGGTCACCACGAGCGTGCAGCCGGTCAGCCGCCACTCGCCGGTCTCCCGGGCCGCCCGTCGCAGCGCGAGGACCTCCGCGTGGGCCGTCGGGTCGCCGGTCGCCTCCCGCTCGTTGTGACCGAGCGCCAGGACCTCGCCGTCCGGGGAGAGCACGACCGCGCCGACCGGTACGTCACCGGCCAGCGCGGCCCTGTCCGCCTCGGCGAGCGCCAGCCGCATCGGGTCCCGCCAGGGGTCCCGTACGGGATCGGCGCCCGCGCCGGGGCCTTCCACCGCTGCCAGGGGCACTAGCGCACGGCCTCCAGGACTTCCCCGGCACCGAGGACGTCCGCGATCGAGGACAGGGCGTCCCCGTCGAGGGCCAGCAGCTCCCGCTCGGAGAGCCCCAGGTCGGCCAGGATCTGCCGGTCGCCGACGGGCGCCGCGGGCACGGCGGCGTCCTCGTGGTCCTCGTCGCCCCCGGCGGCGGCGGAGGCGAGGGGCTCGCCGTCCTCCGTGCCGTCCAGGTCCAGCGCGTCCACATCGGTGTCAGCGTCGCGCGGGTCGTCGCCGAGGATCTCCGACGTGAGGATCTCCCCGTAGGAGGAGCGGGCCGCCGCGGCCGCGTTCGAGACGAAGACCCGCGGGTCGTCCTCGCCGTCGACGCGGACGACGCCGAACCACGCGTCCTCCTGCTCGATGAACACGATCACGGTCTCGCTGTCGTCCGCCGCGGCCTCCCGGGCCAGATCGGCGATGTCCGACAGGGTCTCCACACTGTCGAGCTCTGTATCGCTCGCTTCCCACCCGTCTTCGGTGCGCGCGAGCAGTGCGGCGAAGTACACCTGACTCTCCCACTGATCAGAGGTGTGACGATCCGGCGGCGCGCCCTGAATGCCCCGCCCAATCGGCATCGTGGCAGAAACGGAGGCCTCAGGAGAGGTCTTCGGCTCTTGCGTCGTGCATCAGTCTGAACGACACCGCGATCGGGCGGGCGTGCGACCCCGGCGCGTAGAGGGGGCGCACGCGTCACCAGCGGAATGTGCGCATCCGCATGGCCTGACGCATCCGCGCCGCGCGGGCGCGCCGGGGCTGGACGCGGTCGCGCAGCGCCTTGGCCTCGTGCAGCTCACGCAGGAACTGCGCGCGGCGTCTGCGGCGCTCCGCGTCGGTCTCCGGTCGGGCCTCCTCGTCGGGAGCCGGTCCGCCGGGCTTTCCTTCCAGGTCGGGCATGGGTCACCACCCAGGACTTAGGTCCGGTACCTGTGTCCCCACCTTCCCTCGGCGGCGTGGTTCGACGCCAGTCCCGGCTACTGTGGAGTCATGCGTCTCCACGTCGTCGATCACCCGCTGGTCGCCCACAAGCTCACCACGCTGCGCGACAAGCGCACGGACTCCCCGACCTTCCGCCGGCTCGCCGACGAGCTGGTCACCCTGCTCGCCTACGAGGCGACCAGGGACGTGCGCACCGAGCAGGTCGACGTCGAGACCCCCGTCACGCCGACGACCGGGGTGAAGCTCTCGTACCCGCGTCCGCTGGTGGTCCCGATCCTGCGGGCCGGCCTCGGGATGCTCGACGGCATGGTGCGGCTGCTGCCGACGGCCGAGGTGGGCTTCCTCGGCATGATCCGGAACGAGGAGACGCTGGAGGCGTCCACGTACGCCTCGCGGATGCCGGAGGACCTCTCCGGGCGCCAGGTGTACGTCCTGGACCCGATGCTCGCGACCGGCGGCACGCTGGTGGCGGCGATCCAGGAGCTGATCAAGCGCGGCGCGGACGACGTGACCGCGGTCGTGCTGCTGGCCGCGCCGGAGGGCGTGGCCGTCATGGAGCGCGAGCTGGCGGGCACGCCGGTGACCGTGGTGACGGCCTCGGTCGACGAGCGGCTCAACGAGAGCGGCTACATCGTGCCGGGCCTGGGCGACGCGGGCGACCGGATGTACGGGACCGCCGACTAGGACGGTCCCGCCCCGGCTCCGGCCCCCGCGCTAGCAGCGCTGGGCGGGGGGCTTGGGCTTGCCGAGGGCCACGAGGGCCGCGTCCGCCGCGGCCTTCGGGTCCAGGGTCTTGAAGGCCGTGCCGATGATGAGGTCGATGTCCGCCGTGGTGCGGGCGTCGACCTTCGTCGTAGCGCCCTTGAGCTGGGTGCCGAGCACGGAGAAGCTGCCCTTGGCCGCCCCGGGCGCGCCGAGCAGCATCCCGGCGCCGGGGACCTTCTTGTCGTACGCGGCGGGGGCGTTGCCCACCTTGCCGATGGCGAAGCCGCGCTTCTTCAGCTCGTCCGCGGTCGTCTTGGCGAGTCCCGCGCGCGGGGTCGCGTTGTAGACGTTGACCGTGATCTGGGCGGGCTTGGGCAGCGCGGCCGGGGGCGGCACGGTGGCCTGGGCGGCGGGCTTGCAGTCGGCCTGCTTCCCGGCGGCGGTGGTGGTCCTGCCGTCGCCGCCGGTGAAGACGTCGATCAGCTGGAGCGTCCCCCATCCCGCCGCGCCGAGCACGAGCGCTCCGGCCGCGGCTCCGAGGACGATCCTGCGCCGGCGGTGGGGGCGGCGCATCCGTGGGTAGACATCGCCCGTGATGCGGTACTTCCCGCCCATTCCAGGGGGAGTGAGCATGCTCATGAGCGCAGCGTAATGCGGGCTCCGGGGGATGCCTACTGGATGATCATGTGATCGCGTCCGGATGGGGGCGAAGAGGCCCCGAAAGGATCAGCCGGGGGGGACCGGGGGCGGTCCGGAGGGTCAGTCCATCTCCAGCACGCGGGCGTGCAGCACCTGGCGCTGCTGGAGCGCGGCGCGGACCGCGCGGTGCAGCCCGTCCTCCAGGTAGAGGTCGCCCCGCCACTTCACGACGTGCGCGAAGAGGTCGCCGTAGAAGGTCGAGTCCTCGGCGAGGAGGGTCTCCAGGTCCAGCTGGCCCTTGGTCGTCACCAGCTGATCGAGGCGGACCGGGCGCGGGGCGACGTCCGCCCACTGCCGGGTGCTTTCCCGGCCGTGGTCGGGATACGGCTTTCCGTTACCGATGCGCTTGAAGATCACACGGAAAGCCTACCGGGCGAGCGGCTCCCGGCGCAGCCACGCGAGCCCGGTGCGATGCTAGGGCGAAATCAGGCGAAACAGGATGTAATCGGGACAGGGGTCCGTCATGAGCGTGAACGAGCAGCCCTGGGCGCCGATCGCCGCCGGGTACGCCTTCGACGGCGCGGCACTCGATCTGGGGGCCCTGCTCTGGGACGGCGTCTGTCACCCGGACGCGCGGATCCGCATCCCGCTGCCCATGCTCAACCGGCACGGACTGGTCGCGGGCGCGACCGGCACGGGCAAGACGAAGACGCTCCAGCTGATGGCGGAGCAGCTCTCGGCGAACGGGGTGCCGGTCTTCCTCGCCGACATCAAGGGCGACGTCTCGGGGATCTCGGCCCCGGGCGTGGACGGCGAGAAGGTCCGGGAGCGGGCCGCGCAGGTGGGGCAGGAGTGGACGCCGGCCGGCTTCCCCTGCGAGTTCTACGGGCTCGGCGGCACCGGCCCCGGCATCCCCGTGCGCGCGACCGTGACCAGCTTCGGGCCGGTGCTGCTGTCGAAGGTGCTCCAGCTCAACCAGACGCAGGAGCAGTCGCTCGGCCTGATCTTCCACTACGCCGACGCGAAGGGCCTGGAGCTGTTCGACCTGAAGGACCTGCGGGCGGTGGTGGCCTTCCTCGTCTCCGACCTGGGCAAGGCGGAGCTGAAGGGGATCGGCGGGCTGTCGACGGTGACCGCCGGGGTGATCCTGCGGGCGATCACCGCCTTCGAGCAGCAGGGCGCGGGCGGTTTCTTCGGGGAGCCGGAGTTCGACACGAGCGAGTTCCTGCGCACGGCGCCGGACGGGCGCGGGGTCGTGTCCGTGCTGGAGCTGCCGGCCGTGCAGGACAAGCCGCAGCTGTTCTCGACCTTCCTGATGTGGCTGCTCGCGGATCTGTACGGGGACCTGCCGGAGGTCGGCGACGTCGAGAAGCCGAAGCTGGTGTTCTTCTTCGACGAGGCGCACCTGCTGTTCAACGGGGCCTCGAAGGCGTTCCTGGAGTCGATCACGCAGACGGTGCGGCTGATCCGGTCCAAGGGCGTCGGGGTGTTCTTCGTGACGCAGACCCCGAAGGACGTCCCGGCGGACGTGCTGGCGCAGCTCGGCAACCGGGTGCAGCACGCGCTGCGGGCGTTCACCCCGGACGACGCCAAGGCGCTGAAGGCGACCGTGCGGACCTTCCCGAACTCGGCGTACGACCTGGAGGAGGTGCTGACCGGTCTCGGCACGGGCGAGGCGGTCATCACGGTGCTGAGCGAGAAGGGCGCCCCGACCCCGGTGGCGGCGACCCGGCTGCGGGCGCCGCGGTCGCTGATGGGCCCGGTCCCGGCGGCGGACCTGGACGCGGCCGTGAAGGGCTCGCTCCTGTACGGGCGGTACGCGGAGGCGGTGGACCGGGAGTCGGCGTACGAGAAGCTGACGGCCGAGCAGCGGGAGGCGGAGGCGGCGGCGCTGCGGGCGGCCGAGGAGAAGGCGGCCGCCAAGGAGGAGGCGAGGGCCCCTCGCCGGAAGGAGGAGCCCTCGCTCACCGAACAGGTCGTCGGCAGTGGGATGTTCAAGTCCCTCGCGCGGTCGATCGGCACCCAGCTGGGCCGGGAGATCTCCCGGTCGCTCTTCGGGACCGCGCGCCGCAGGCGGTGAGGCTTACGAGGTGACCTCGTCGTGGTCGGCGTGCAGACCGCCGCCGCTGCCGGCGTCGCCGGTGGTCGGGACGGAGACGACGGGGCGCTTCAGCGAGCTGATGTCGTGGGCGTAGGTGCCGACGGCGTTGGCGATGACGTCGATGTTGATGTCGAAGGCCGTCATGTTGATGTTCGACAGGTCGTCGCCCTTGGCGTGGTAGTTCACGTCGTAGGCCACGCCCGCCTGGCCGCCGAACTTCGCGGCCTGGCCTGCGGTCTTGATGCCCTCGGCACCGGTGAAGGTGCCGCCGGAGGCGATGCCCGCGTCGACGAACGGGCCGTAGTCGGAGCGCCCGGTGAAGTCGGTGCCCTCGTGCGCGATGCCGCGCCCGTCGAGGAAGTCGTTGATGTCGCGCTCCAGCTGGGCGGAGCCCTCGGGGCCGGCGCCCGCGCCCGTCGCGTCGGAGTCGTCGCCGTCGTAGACGAAGAGCCCGTAGTTCGGCGAGGCGATCATGTCGAAGTTCAGGTAGAGCTTGATCTCCTTCTTGCCGAGCTCGCTCAGGTTCGCGACGTAGTGCTCGGAGCCGAGCAGGCCGTTCTCCTCGGCGGACCACCAGGCGAAGCGGACCTTGTTGCGGACCTTGTCCTTCGACTTGGCGAGCTCCAGGGCGGTCTGGAGGAGACCGGCGGAGCCGGAGCCGTTGTCGTTGATGCCGGGGCCGGCGGTGACGGAGTCGAGGTGCGAGCCGAGCACCACGGTGTTGGCGGCGTTGCCGCCGACGGTCTCCGCGATGACGTTGTTGGTGGAACGCTTCTCCTGGAGCTGGCGGATCTCGAAGGAGAGCTTGACCGGGCCCTTGGCGAGCTCGGCGGCGAGCGCCTGGCCCTCGGCCTGGGAGAGGCCGCCGACCGGGGTGCCCGGGAGGCCGGGGGCGCCGAGGGTGCCGGAGAGGGCGCCGTCGGTGTTGTTGTAGATGATGGCGCCGACGGCGCCGGCCGCGCCCGCGTTCTGCTGCTTGACGGCGAAGGTGCAGCCGCCGCGCTTGATGAGCGCGATCTTGCCGGTGAAGGCGCCGGCGGCGAAGTCGCCCGGCTCGCAGCCGGTGGTGCCGTCCGCGTCGACCGGGACGGCGGCGAGCTCGGCCTGCACGCCGCCGACCGGGGTCGACTTGGTGTAGGTCATCGCCTTGATGTCGAGGTCACGGGCGGTGGGGGAGAGGACCTTGGCCTTCTCGGCGAGGGTCTCCGTGTACTGGAACTCGAACTTCTGGTAGGTGACGGCGTAGCCGGCCTTCTTGAGCTGCGTGTACACGTACGCGGCGGAGGCGTCGTGGCCGAGGCTGCCGGCCGCGCGGTGGCCGCCGGCCGAGTCGGCTATCGCCTGGAACTTCTGGAGGTGCTTGTAGGCGTCCTTCGCGGACGTCTCGCGGACCAGCTTCTTCGCCAGCTTGGCGGCGTCGCGGGCGGCCGAGGCCCCGGGGTCGGGGGTTGCGGTTGCGGGGGCGGCGATCACCAGCGGGGTGGCGAGTGCGGCGGCGGCCAGAACGGCAGCGGCTCTGCGCTGGGTTGCGTTCACAGAAGTCCTTCCCGATTCGTACGAGGTGGAAGGGAAGTTAGCCAGGTGTGGTGGATTCTGTGAACAGATCTGGCGCAATTCATGTCAGGTTGAACAGGATTGACATCTGGAGTTATCAATTCCCGTCCCTTTCGCGGGGGTTCGCGACGCGACGTGTCCGCTTACCGGACGGCGCCGTCCCGGCAGGCGGAGCGCCGGTGGCCGACTTGGACGCCTTGGACGGCCCGGAGGCCGTGGACGCCTTGGCGGCCTTGGCGGCGGCCTTCATCTCCTGCTTGTGGGCCCGCACCTTCGCCAGCGACTCCGGCCCGGTGATGTCGGCGGCCGAGCGGTAGCAGTCCGCCTCGCCGTACGGGCCCGCCGCCTCCCGCCAGCCCTCGGGCCGCACCCCGTACCGCTTGCCGAGCAGCGCCAGGAAGATCCGGGCCTTCTGCTCGCCGAAGCCGGGCAGCGCCTCCAGCCGCGCGAGCAGCTCCGCCCCGGTCGCCGCGTCCCGCCAGACGGCCTCGGCGTCGCCCCCGTACGTGTCGACGAGGAAGCGGCACAGCTGCTGGATCCGCTGGGCCATCGAGCCCGGGTAGCGGTGCACGGCGGGCTTCGTGGAGAGCAGCGCGGCGAACGCCTCCGGGTCCTGGGCGGCGATCTCGTGCGCGTCCAGGTCGTCGCGGCCCATCCGGGTCGCGATCGTGTACGGGCCGGAGAACGCCCACTCCATCGGCACCTGCTGGTCGAGCAGCATCCCGACCAGCGCGGCGAGCGGGGAGCGGCCGAGCAGCGCGTCGGCCTCGGGCTGCTGGGCGAGGTGGATCTCGGGGCTCATGACCGGATCATCGCGCCCGCCCGCCCCGCCCGCGCGGTGGTTCACCCCTTTGCGAAGCGTTCGAGCGCCGCGGCGATGTGGTCGCGGGTCTCGGTGCCGCCCAGGTGCCCGGACCCCTCCACCACCCGCAGCTCCGCGTCCGGCCAGGCGCGGGCCAGCTCCCAGGCGGTGGTGAGCGGCCCGGCCAGGTCGAGCCGGCCGTGCACCAGGACGCCGGGGACGCCGGCCAGCCGGTGCGCCTCCCGGATCAGGACGCCCTCCTCCAGGAAGGCGCCGTGCGCGAAGTAGTGCGCGCAGATCCGTACGAAGGCGAGCCGGGCCGAGTCGACCCGGTCGGTGTACGGGGTGCCCTGGCCCTCCGCCGACAGGACGGCGTCCTCCCAGGCGCACCAGTCGGCCGCCGCCCGCTCCCGCACGGCGGGGTCCGGGTCCTCCATCAGCGCCGCGTACGCCGCCACCGGGTCCGCCGCCCCGCCCGGCCCGGCGCCCGCCAGGAAGCGCTCGTGGGCCTCGGGGAAGAAGCGGCCGACGCCCCCGTACAGCCAGCCGGTCTCGGAGCGGCGGGTGGTGGTGACGGCGGCGAGGACGATCTCGGTGACCCGCTCCGGGTGGGCCTCGGCGTAGGCCAGGATCAGGGTGGAGCCCCAGGAGCCGCCGTAGAGCAGCCAGCGCTCGACGCCGAGGTGGATGCGGAGCCGCTCCATGTCGGCGACCAGGTGGGCGGTGGTGTTCACGGACAGGTCGGCGGCCGGGTCGCTCGCGTGCGGGGTGGAGCGTCCGCAGCCGCGCTGGTCGAACTGGACGATCCGGTAGCGCTCGGGGTCGAAGACCCGGCGGGCCCCGGGCGAGGACCCGGAGCCCGGACCGCCGTGCACGACGAGCGCGGGCTTGCCCTCGGGGTTCCCGGCGGCGGACCAGTGGACGCGGTTGCCGTCGCCGACGTCGAGCAGGCCCTCGGCGTACGGGGCGATGTCAGGGTGGGGGCGCATCCGCCCGACGATAGGGCCGGGCGGGACCGCGCGGACAGCCCTTATCGTCGGGCGCCCACCCGCGTGGCCGGGTTCTCGCACCACTCCAGGACCGAGGGCCAGGCCCCGTACCCCGAGTCGGGGGTGAGGTGGGCGCCGCCCGGCACCTCGTCCGTGTCGAGCCCGAGCGGGCCGGCGTAGGCGAGGGCGGCGCCCTCGGGGCAGTACGGGTCGCCGGTGGCCCAGACGAGCCGGGCGGGCGCCTTCAGGGGTACGGAGGCGAGGTCGAGCCCGTCGGCGAAGCCGGCGATCGCGGGGACGGAGGCGGTGACGGCGGGGGAGGGCGGCGCGACGAGCAGCACCCGGTCCGCGTCCGGCGCCCGCCCGGCCGCCGCGGCGCGCAGCCACAGGAGGACGCCCAGGCTGTGCGCGACGACCACGAACTCGCCGTCGGCGGGCCGTCGTCCGTGCTCCTCCAGGGTGTCCAGCCAGTCGGCGAGCACGGGCGCGTCGGGCTCGGGGAGCTGCGGGTAGCGCACCTCGTGGCCGCGCTCGCGCAGGGCGCCGGCGAGCCAGTGGTGCCAGTGGCCGGGCGGGCGGTGGTTCTCGTAGCCGTGCAGGAGCAGATACGTGGTCATGGCGACGATCGTGCGCGCGGGACGGCCCGCCGGTCCACCGCCGTCCGGGCGGCGGACGGGGCTCAGTGCCCCGCGTCGCTCCGCAGCCGGATCAACTCCCGCATCCCGGACTTGAGTTCGGCGGCAGGGATGCCCCGGCCCACCGACAGGTGATGGATCAGGCTCGGCGAGAAGGGCGCGAGGAGCAGGTGCGCGAGGAGCGGGGCGTCGGCGCCGGGGCGGGCCTCGCCGAGCAGCAGGGTCAGATGCAGGTGCATCGCGAGGTAGGCGCCGTTGCCGTAGCGGGCCACGGGCCCGGCGGTCTGCGCGGCCAGCAGGATCTCGCGCTGCTCGACCGAGCGGTCGACGAAGGCGTCGAGGAAGGCGTCGAGCCGCTCGCCGGCGGGGGCGCCGGGGCCGAGCGGGGGCGGACCGCTCAGATACGCCTCCTGGAACTGCCGCTCGCGGTCGTCGAGCAGCGCCAGGAGGAGCTGGGCGACGTCGCCGAAGCGGCGGTAGACGGTCCCGACGCCGATGCCGCTGGCGTGCGCGACCTGGTTCATGGTGACGGCCTCGGGGCCCTGCTCGGCGACGATCCGGGCGGCGGCGTCGAGGATCTTGCGCCGGTTGCGGGCGGCGTCGGCGCGCTCGGGCGGCGGGCCTCCCGCGATCGGCAGCAGGGTGAGCAGCGGCGCCGGCCCGTCCCCGGCCTGCGGGTCCTTCGTGCTCATCCGCGACTGCCTCCCTTGGGGCGCATCTCCCCCCTCGGTCCGTTCCAGGCCATGAGCATAACGCCCCTCTTGCGAATCGGATAGCTGTCCGCTTAGCCTCGGGGCGTCGAAACGGAAAGCAATCCGCTTACTGCGCGCGGTGTGCTGCTCGTCGCCTGCCGCGTGCCGCGCGGTGCTCGCCGCCTACCGCGTGTCTCGATCCGAGGGAGCCCCGCCATGTCCGTCAAGGTCGCCGTCATCTACTACTCGTCCACCGGAAACGTGCACCAGCTCGCCCAGGCGGTCGCCGAGGGCGCGGAGAAGGCGGGCGCCGAGGTCCGGCTGCGCCGGGTCCCCGAGCTGGCCCCCGACACGGCCATCGACGCGAACCCGGCCTGGCGCGCCCACGTCGAGGCGACCGCCGGCGTGGAGGTGGCGACGCTGGCGGACCTGGAGTGGGCGGACGCGTACGCGCTCGGCTCGCCGACCCGCTTCGGCAACGTGGCGGCCCAGCTCAAGCAGTACATCGACACGGCGGGCGGCCTCTGGCAGCAGGGGATCCTGGCCGACAAGCCGGCCACCGCCTTCACCAGCGCGTACAACACGCACGGCGGCAACGAGTCCACGCTGCTCGCGCTCTACAACACCTTCCACCACTGGGGCTCGGTCATCGTCTCCCCCGGCTTCACGGACCCGTCCGTGTACGCGGCGGGCGGCAACCCCTACGGCACCTCGCACGCGGGCAGCAACGGCGCCCCGGAGGAGAAGGTCCTGGCGGCGGCCCGCCACCAGGGCGAGCGCCTGACGGGGATCGCCAAGCGCCTGAAGGGCCTCGCGGACGCGTAGGCGGCGGGTGGCGGCCGGGAGACCTCCGGCCTCCCGGGGCCCGGGACTCAGGCCAGGGAGAGGAAGAGCTTCTCCAGGCGGGCGCGCATCTGGTCCCGGTCCTCGTCGGTCTTGCGCCCGTCCTCGATGTCGGTCAGGCACTGCTGGAGCCCGGTCGCGATGATCGCGAACCCGGCCCGGTCCAGCGCCCGGGAGGCGGCGGCGAGCTGGGTCACGACCTCCTCGCAGTCGCGCCCCTCCTCGATCATCCGGATCACCCCGGAGATCTGGCCCTGGGCCCGGCGCAGCCGGTTCAGCACGGCCTTGAGCTCGGCGCCCGCGAGATCGAGTTCCACAACCACTCCTCCATGGATCCCCCAGCGGATATCTCAGGGGGGATATCCCAGGGGGTACGTTTCTCCCCGCCTCGGGGCCCTGTCGAAGACCAAGGATGGCATCCGCCGATTTATTGCCTCGGACGCTCACGGATCGAGACGGTCCGCGCGGCCCAGCAGGTAGCGGCGTTCCGGCAGGCTGAGGGTCTGCCCGGCCGCCGCGCGGTAGGACGCGGCGGCGGCCCGGCGGGCGCCGGTGCGTTCCAGGAGGTGGGCGCGGACGGCGGGGAGCCGGTGGGAGCCGGCCAGCCGGGGCTCCAGGGCGGCCAGGGCGGCCAGCCCCGCCTCCGGGCCCTCGGCCATCGCGAGGGCGACCACCCGGCCGAGCTCCGCCATCGGATCGGGCGTCCTGGTCACCAGGACCTCGTACAGGGCCAGGATCTGCGGCCAGTCGGTGGCCTCCGGGGTGTCCGCCTCGTCGTGGAGGGCGGCGATCGCGGCCTGGAGCTGGTACGGGCCGGGCGGGCCCTCGGCCAGGGCCTCCGCGACCAGGGCGGTGCCCTCCGCGATCGCCGCCCGGTCCCAGCGGCCGCGGTCCTGCTCGTCCAGCGGGACCAGCCCGCCGTCCGGGCCGGTGCGCGCCGCGCCGCGCGCCTCGGTCAGCAGCATCAGCGCCAGCAGCCCCGTCACCGCGCCCTCCCGGGGCAGCAGCGCGCGGACCGCCCGGGTCAGCCGGATCGCCTCCCGGGCCAGGTCGGCGCGGTGCAGGGCGGGGCCCGAGGAGGCGGTGTAGCCCTCGTTGAAGATCAGGTACAGCACCTGGAGCACCGAGGCCAGGCGGGCGTCCCGGTCGTGCGGGGCGGGCGGCCGGAAGGGCCGGTCGGCCCCCTTCGCCCGCAGCCGCGCCTTCGCCCGGCTGATCCGCTGCGCGATCGTCGCCTCCGGCACGAGGTGGGCGCGGGCGATCTCCGCCGTGGTCAGCCCGCCGACCGCCCGCAGGGTCAGCGCGATCCGGGCGGCCGGGGCGAGCACCGGATCGCAGCACAGGAACAGCAGCGTGAGGGTGTCGTCGTCGGCGGGCGCCGCGCGCGGCTCCCGCGGCTCCAGCCGCCAGGCCGTCGCCTCCCGGCGCGCCCGCGCCTCCTCCGCCCGCAGCGCGTCCGTGAGGCGCCGGGCCGCCACCCGGATCAGCCAGCCGCGCGGATTGCCCGGCACCCCCTCCGCCGGCCACTGGCGGGCGGCGGCCAGCAGCGCCTCCTGCACGGCGTCCTCGGCGGCGGCGAAGTGCCCGTACCGGCGCACGAGCGCGCCGAGGACCTGCGGCGCGTGCAGGCGCAGCAGGTCCTCGACCACCCGGCCGCCGCCGTCCGGCGCCGGGGTCAAGCCGTACCCGCGTCGGCGCCGCGGACCTCGGCGCCGCCCTCGTCGATCTGCCGGATCACCACCGGGAAGACCGGCGCCCCGGCCGGGGCGGGACACCGCGTCACCCGGGCCGCGATCTCCGTCACCCGCTCCAGGCTCGCGCAGTCCAGCACCCAGTACCCGGCGAGCACCTCCTTCGTCTCCCCGTACGGGCCGTCGGTGACGACCGGCCGCCCCTCGGCGTCCGAGGTCACGAAGCGGGTCCTGGCCGGCTCGACCAGCCCCTGCGCGTCCACGAGCTCGCCGGACTCGGCCAGGTCGTCGCTGACGGAGGTCATGTACGCGAACATCGCCCGCAGGTCCTGCTCGCTCCACGCCGGGCTGTGCGCGGACGGCCTCCCCTTCATGGCGTCGTAGTCGGCCTGCGCGCCCTGCACCATCACCAGGTACTTCATGGCGTCCTCCTCGTGCTCGTGCTCGCCTCGTCCTGAGGCTCCCGGCCCCGGAGGGCCCTTCCACAGGAGACGTCGGAGCCGGGCCGGGATTCTCGACACCTCGCCGGAGCTCACCTGTACGGGCGCCCCGGCCCGCACCCCCGGTACCCCCGTACGGGGGCGGGGCCCGGTCAGCCCCCGTCTCCGCCGCCCGCCAGCTCCCGCTCCAGCGGGGTGCGGAACCGGGGCGTGATCCGGACCTCGCCCACCCACTCCGCGAGCCGCTCCGCCTCCGCCCCGATCGCGCGGACCGCCTCGGCGCCCACGTCGGCGAGCAGCCGGTGCGCCACCGTCCCGTCCGGGCGCTGCGCCCAGCCGCCGACGATCCGGCCGTCCCACCAGACGGTCGGCCCGATGTTGCCGCTGCGGTCGAAGAGGGCGGGGCGGTGCGCCGGGTCCAGATACCAGTCGCGGGACCGCCAGCCCATCGGCGTCGGGTCGAGCGCGGGCAGCAGCGCCGCCCAGGGACCGGCGGCCCCGTCCCGTACGGGACCGGGGTCGTCGGGCGGCAGCAGTCCGGCGGTCCCGTCGTCGAGGGCCACCGGCTCCGCGCCGACCGAGGCGAGCGCGTCGCGCACGTCGGTTACCTTCCACCCCGTCCACCACTTCAGGTCCTCCTCCGTCGCCGGCCCGTACGCCGCCAGCCAGCGCCGCACCAGCGCGGCACGGGCCTCGGCGGCCGGGACCTCGGCGTGCGGCGGGGCCGGCGCCCAGCGGAAGCGGCTCGACGTCCAGGACCCCTGCGGGCGGCCCCGCACGATCCGGCCCTCCATGCCCAGGACCCGCAGCACCCGCGAGGACACCGGCTGCGGCCCCTCCTGCGCGGTGCCGACGCCGTACACGTACGGTGCCCGCAACCTCGGTACGGCGGCGCCGAGTTCGGCGCCCGTCGCCTCGCCCCGCCGCGCCAGCTCCGCCAGCACCAGCCGCTCCGTGCCGGCCAGCCAGGCCGCGTCGAAGTCGCTGCCCGCCGCCAACTGCTTGACCAGCGCGGCCCGTTCGCGGACCGCGGCCGCCTCGGAGGTGGAGGAGTGGACGGCCGGTGCGAGCGCGGACGGCACCACGAAGACGGTGTGCCGCATCCCGTGCATCCGGGTCAGCGTCCGCTCCTCGTACAGCGCCCGCTCCACCTCGGCCACCGGGTCCCGGCCGTCCGCGAGCCGCGCGCCCGCCGCCAGGAAGACGGTCGCCGGGTCCGTCGCGTGCAGCGCCACCAGCGCGTCCGCGACCTCCTCGGCCGTCGCCGCCCGCGCCGCCCCGGCCAGCCGGTGCCGCAGCGCGAGCCGCGCCCTGCGCTCCCCGGCCCCGACGGGCCTGCCCCGCCGCGCCGCCCCGCTTCCGCTCATGACACCAGCATGACCCGGCCCCTGCCGGAGGGCAGCCGGGTAGTCGGTCAGTCGGGAAGCTGGGAAGCCGGGAAGCCGGGAAGCCGGGAAGCCGGGAACCCGGGCAGTCCGGCAGTCGGGAACCCGGTCACCGGGGCAGTCCGGCAGTCGGGAACCCGGTCACCCGGGAGCCCGGTCACCCTGGAGCCCGGGAACCCGGTCACGGCTCCCCTCTCCGCCCCGTCACCCGAGCTCGGCGAGGAACCCGGCGACGAGCCCGTGCAGCACCTCGGGCCGCTCCAGGTGCAGGTCGTGGCCGGTGCCGGGGATGGAGGCGGCACGGAGCCCGGGGCCGGGGCCAGCGCCAGGGCTGGGGCCGGGGCCAGGGCAGGGCAGCCGGGCGGCCATCGCGGCGTAGTCGGCGGGCGGGATGATCCCGTGCTGCCCGAGGACGACGAGGAGGGGGACACGGACGGCCTCCCACTCCGGCCACCAGTCGCGCCCGACGTTCTCGGCGAGCGAGGCGACCATGACCTCGGGGTCGAACCGGGGCCACCAGCCGCCGTCCCGCTCCTCCAGCCCACCGGCCCAGCCCTCGCCCACGGGCCCGCCGCCGAGATGGGCGGCGGCCGCCGCGAGGGAGGGGAAGGGCACGGGCCAGGCCCTGAGCCAGTCCCCGATCCCGTCGACGGCCTCCGGCCCGGTCCCGAGGGGGCCGGCCTCGACGAGGACGGCCCCGGCGAGCCGGGAGGGGTGCGCGGCGGCGGTGAGGAGGGCGGCGTGCCCGCCGTAGGACTGCCCGATGAGGACGGGCGCGGGCCCGAGCCGGAGGACGGGATCGTCGAGTACGGCGAGGACATCGGCGACGTACGCGGCGCGGGAGGTGTCGGCGGGTCGCCGTTCGCTGGCACCGTGGCCGCGCTGGTCGAGGGCGACGACACGGTGCCCGTCGGCCCGCAGCAGCCGGGCGAGCGCGTCCCATTCGCCGGACTGCCCGGCGAGCCCGTGCAACAGGAGGAGCGGACGCCCCCCGGCCCGGCCCCAGTCGCGACAGGAGAGCCGGACGCCGTCCTCCCGTACGAGCAGGTGCTCGCGCCACTCGGACGGGGTCCCGGCGTCGGAGCGGGACTCGGGATGACTCATACGGCTCCCTCGGCGGGGCAGAGCAGGCTGTCGGCGACGGCGGTGCGGGCGTAGAGGACGGAACGGCCGCTGCGGTGGGCGGTGACCAGTCCGGCGTTCTTGAGGGCGATGAGGTGCTGGGACACCCCGGCGGCGGAGAGCCCGGAGGTGGCGGCGAGCTGGGTGGTGGAGGCAGGGGTGTCGAGTTCGGTGAGCAGGAGCGTACGGGAGCGCCCGAGGACGGCGGCGACGGCGTCGGCGGTGCGGCCGGGCGCCCGGGGCTCCCAGAGGTTGCCGATGCCCCGGGCCGGATAGGCGAGTTGGGGCGGGTCGGGGGCGACGGAACGGGTGAGCACCCGGGGCCAGCAGAAGGCGGAGGGGATGAGGAGGAGCCCGGAGCCGGCCTGGTCGCGGGTGAGCGCGCAGGCCCGCCGGACGAGCCGGAGGGTGCCGTCGTCCCACCGCACGGTCTCGTGGAGTTCGCCGAGCACGCGCGCGGAGCCGTGCTCGGCGACCTGGCGGGCGCGGTGGAAGACGTCGGCTTCGAGGAGGCCACGGATCCGGGCCCAGTAGGGGGCGAGGGCGAGCTCCCAGTAGACGGAGATCTCGTCGACGAGCCGGTCGAGTTCGAGACCGCCGCCGTTACCGCCGTCACCGCCGCTGCCGTCGCCGAGTCCGAGAACGCGGAGGTCGTGGGCGACCTGGCCGTCCGGGGTGCGCCGGATGGTGTCGAGTTCGGCGTCGAGGGTGGGGAAGGGGCCGGTGGGGGTGGGGGTGAGGAAGTCGGCGAGGTAGCCGTGGGCGGGCACGAGCGCGGCGAGCCGCCCGCGGTCGAGCCCGGCGCGGACGATCCGGGGCCGCACCTGGGCGGCCCAACGGCGGTGGGGCGGCGGGTCGGAGGGGTCGCGGAGGAGCCGGAAGCTGGTGACGACCTCCCACATGGGGGAGACGGCGAAGCGGGTCTGGGCGAGGTCGGCGGCGGAGAAACTGAGCCCGGAGTCCATGGGCACCCCTGCGTGTGTGAGGTCGTCGGATTCGGTCTGAACTTAATCATTGGAGGAGGGAGGAGGCCGGACGGCACCCTCCCGTCCATGACCCGGCGAATCGACGACAAGACCCCCCACACCGAGACCAGTTCCCCCGAACCCCCCACCCGCGCCGCACCTCTCTCCCCGTTCAAGGGCCTGCCGCCGGTGGTGTGGACGCTCTTCGGCGGCACGGTGGTGAACCGCCTCGGCTACATGGTCACGCCGTTCCTGGTCTTCTTCCTGGCCTCGCGCGGGGTGACGGGGACGGAGACGTCGTACGTACTGGCGGCGCTGGGCGCGGGGAACCTGCTGGGCCCGGCGGTCGGCGGCGTCCTCGCGGACCGCGTCGGCCGCCGCCCCACGATGCTGATGGGGCTGCTGGGCTCGGCATTCGCGCAGGGCGCGCTGTTCCTGGCGCCGGGGGTGTGGACGATGGCGGCGGCGGCGCTGCTGATCAGCGCGACGGGCATGATCGTGTCGCCGGCGGCGTACGCGCTGATGGCGGACGCCGTCGACGCGGAGCGCAGACAGCGGGCGTACGCGCTGTTCGGCTGGGGCGTGAACATCGGGGCGGCCGTGGCGGGTGTGCTGGGCGGGGCGCTCGCGACGCAGGGGTACTGGCTGCTGTTCGCGGTGGACGCCGGGACGATGCTGGTCTACGCGGCGGTGGTCGCCACCCGCCTGAGCGAGCCGCCGAGGGGCCCGCGCCCGGAGAAGGACGGCCTGGGTTACGGGGTGGTGCTGCGGGACCGCCTGACGCTGCTGCTCCTGCCGCTGTTCGGCGTCCAGCTCTTCGTCTACTCCCTGACCGAGGTCGCCCTGCCGCTGGCCATCCACGACCACGGCCTCTCACCGGCGGTGTACGGGACGATGGCGGCGGTCAACGCGGTGCTGGTGGTCGCGCTCCAGCCGTTCGCGACGGCCCGGCTGGCCCGGCTGCCGCAGCTGCGGGTGCAGGCGGCGGGCAGCGCGCTGATCGCGCTGGGCGTGGCCCTGACGGGGCTGGCGGACGGGGTCGCGGGCTTCGCGGTCTCGGTGGTGGTCTGGTCGCTGGGCGAGGTCGTGGTGGCGGGCATCGCGGCGACGGTCGTCGCGAACCTGGCCCCGGAACACGCCCGGGGCCGCTACCAGGGAGCCTTCAGCTGGACCTGGGGCCTGGCCCGCTTCGGCGGCCTGACGCTGGGCGTGACCGTGTACACGGGCCTGGGCGCCCCGGCCCTGTGGTGGTCCGCCCTGACGGCGGGCCTGGCCTCGTCGGCGGCGACCCTGGCCCTGACCACCCGGGTCACCCGCCGCACGGGACTACTCACCCCGGGCGAGGACGTACGCGACGAGGGCGTTGGCGTGCCCGTGCCCGAGCCCGTGCTCGTCCTTGAGCCAGCGCACGAGCTCCATGTGCTTGGCGAAGGGCGCCCCTTCGATGACGCCGAACCACTCGGAGACGGGACGCCCGTACTTCTTCTCGATGGCGGGGAAGTAGCTGGCGGGACCCTTGACGGCGGGGCTGGCGGACATGGGACGACCTCGTCTCTCCTGGGGGCGACGCGCTGACGCGAACCGCTGTACGAAGAGATAGACGGGGACGGACGGAGAAACTCATCGGCGGGGGCGGACTCGATTTCCCACGGATGACCGCCGGGGTCCCGGTCCCCGGTCCCCGGTCCCCGGACCCGGGACCCGGGACCCGGGACCCGGGGACCGGGGACCGGGGCAGGCCCCGCTCCGCCCCGCTCCGCCCCGCTCCGCGTCAGTCCCGCCGGATGTGCTCCGGATCGACGTGCCGCCGCACGAGCGGCATCGAGGCGAGCCCGCCGACGACCAGCACCCCGAGGGCGGCGAGGACCAGCAGCGGCAGCCCGGCCCAGTCCCAGTGCACGGCCCCGCCGCCGGTGATCAGATAGCTGGACTCGGCCAGCCACCCGGTCACGACGGCAGCCCCGAGCCCGACCCCGAGCGGCAGCACGACCTGCGCGCACTGCGCCAGCCGCAGCGTCCCGCCCCGCGCACCCAGCAGGGCGAGCGCGGTGACCTGCCCGCGGCGCTCCATCGCCCGGTCGGCGACGGACACGACGAACGCGGCGACCCCGACGACGAGCCCGAGCACCATGCCGGCGGCGAGGAGGCTGCGGATGACGGTGAGCTGATGCAGCGAGCCGACGACGATCCCGACGGGCTCGACCGCGGCGGTCGGCGCGATGGCCCCGATGGCGTCGAGGGTGGCCCGGACGGTGGCGGGGTCGGAGGCGGTGACGAGGTAGAGGGCGGCGGTATCTGAGGCCAGTTTTCGGGCCGGTAGCGCGGACGGCGGGATCAGGAGTGTTCCCGAGCTGATCACGGAGGGCTGATACACGTCCACGGAGAACCGCGCCTCTGGCACGGTCACGGTGACCCGGCGGCCGTCCTTCAGGTCGAACGGGGCCCGCAGCCCGGCAGGGGCGTCGAAGTCCGCGGGCACGCCGGTCGGGTGGACGCGGAGCATCCGGCCGTCGACGCACCCCTCGGACCACTCGACGAACGCCGAGACCTGGGCACAGGTCCCCACCACGGCCTCGACAGCTGGGGTGTACTCCCCGGTGTCCGGCGTCCATGAGCGGGATTCCACGACGCTCGCCCGCACGCCCTCGACCCTTACCAGCGCGCCGTGTTGGCGCGCGTCGAGCCCGGTGGCGTCGATCCGGTACTCCTGGACGGGCGCGGTACGGCGGCTCACCTGATCGAGCTCGACGAGCACCCCCTGGGTCAGCGAGGTCGCGTACACGAGGAGGACGAGTCCGGTGACGACGCGAAGCGCGCTGCCCGGCTCGACCTCGGCCCGTCGCATCGCGAGGGTGAGCGGCAGCGACCGCACGCGTCCGGCCAGACGGCGGGCCAGCCAGGCGGTGACGGGCGCCAGCCCGAAGACCAGCCCCGCTCCGGTGAGGAGCACGGCCCCGGGCACGAGCACGGCGCTGGCGCTGCCCCCGGACGGGTCCCGGCCGAGGACGCTGAGGACGCAGTACCCCCCGATGACACCGAGCCCCGGCACCAACAGCAGCGTCCCGTACTTCTTCGGCGGTTTCCGCTGCGCGGTCCGGCGGACGTTCAGCGGCGTCAGCGCCGCCTCCCGGGCGGAGCGTCTGCCGACGAACCAGGCGAGGGCCGGGCAGAGCACGAGGCAGACGGTGAGCGTCGTGGCGTCCGGGCGGCCGTCGGCCGGGTACCAGTGCAGCCCGGGCAGGCCGATCCGCGCCATGACCTCGTTGAAGCCGAGATAGCCGGTGACTCCGACGACCGCTCCGAGGAACGCGGCGGCCACCGTCTCCCCCGCGTTGACCCGCAAGGTGTCTTTCACGCTCAGGCCGACCAGCCGCAGCGCGGCCAGCCTGCGGGCCCGTGACTCGGCGGAGAGCCGGGCGCAGACGGAGAGGAAGACGGCGAGGGGGAGGAGGACGATGCAGGCCAAGGTGAAGCGCAGGATGTCGAGCGTCGACTCGTCCACGACGGGATGGGGGGAGAACGAGGAGCCGAAGGACGCGAGCCGGGAGGCGCCCGGCGGAAGCTGTTCCTCAGCACGGCCGATGTACGCGTAGAGGTCGTCGGGTCCCGCCAGCCCAGCGGGTGCGATGACGCCGGCCACTCTGCCCGGAACCAGGCCGGAGACACCGGGGTGGGTGTCCAGGACCTTACGGAGCCGGGGCGAGACGAACGCCTCGCCCGGCGCGGGAAGACGGTCCAGCCCCGGTGGCAGCGGCGCCCGGCCCGGCCCGGTGCGGGCCACGAACACCCGGTACATCGGCTCCGCCCCGTACGCGTCCTCCCGTTCCGCGAAGGAGACGTTGGAGATGGGCTGCGGCCGTGCCTCGGGCACCACGGTCCGGGGGTTCCGGGCGCCGGAGCGGGCATCGTGCGCGCCGATGATCGCCGGAATGGTGAGGACGGCGGCCAGACAGGCCACCCCCAGCGCGCATCCGCCCGTCATCAGCAGGAAACGGGCCCGGCCCCGGCGCCCCCCACGCCACAACAGCCTCAGTCCGAACAGGAAGCCGTTCACTTCAGGACTCCATCGGACATCGTGTACCGGACGTCTGCCTGATCGGCCACGCTCTGGTCGTGCGTGACGATGACGACCGCCGTGTCCTGGCCCCGGGCAAGTCGCAGGAACTCGTCCAGCACGGCGGCGGCGTTGGCGCTGTCGAGCGCCCCGGTCGGCTCGTCTGCGAAGACCACGGCCGGCCGGTGCACCAGGGCCCGTGCCACGGCGACGCGCTGGCTCTGGCCGCCGGACAGCTGCGAGGTCCGGCGCTGGAGCAGCTCGGTCATGCCGAGCCGCCCCAGCACCTCGCCCGCCGCCGCGTGGGCGGGCGCCTTGCGCTGACCGGCGAGGCGCAGCGGGAGCGCCGCGTTCTCCTCGACGGTCAGCTCGGGCAGGAGCTCGCCGTACTGGAAGACGAACCCGAACCGCTCGCGGCGCAGGGTGCTCAGTTCGTCGTCGTCGAGGCCCGCGAGATCGACCCCGTCGAAGACGACCCGCCCCCGGGCGGGGGCGAGCACCCCGGCCAGGCAGTAGAGCAGCGAGGACTTGCCGGAACCGCTGCTGCCCATGACGGCGGCGACTTCTCCGCGCCGCAGCGTGAAGTCAGCGCTGCTGACGGCCTGGTGGGCCCCGTAGAAGAGATCCACGCCCTCGGCGCGGAGAACGACGCTCATCGAATGAACGACCGCGTGGGAGAGCAGTTGTCGGGACGCAGCGAACCCCGGTCGCGGCAGACCCGGATCTCGGCATCGGTCGAGTACCTGGCCGCGCCGTCGAAGACCTGATGGTCCAGGTACACGTCCTTGCGCTGCACGCCGTTGAACCGGCTCCAGCCGTAACCCTGCACCTTGGCCTGGATATAGACGTTGTGGCCGTCGCCGGCCTCGTCGTCCCGCAGCATCCCCCGGAAGCGGAACGCGCCGTGGTTCTTGTCCTTGGGCTCCCACCCGTACTGGCCGTCGAACTTCGCTCCCGTGGTCTCCAGGTTGAGCCCACGCCATGAGTCCGCCACCGCGGCCCCCATCCCGCCCACGAACAGCCCGGCGGCCACCGCCACCGACACCCACTTCCGCACAACGCCTCCACTCAGAGCACCAAAGAAAACAGGTGCCTCTGAGTATTGAGGCTGTTGCTCACGGTAGCGAAATGGTGGATCGTTTCCTTCCTACCATCTGGTGAATCGGCGGCCGGTGAAGCGGTGGAGGAGCGTCAACAGCCGCCCCCGCGCCGTCCGTTCAGGAACTCCCGCACCCGCCCCCTCATCAACCCCGCCGCCCCCTCGTCGTACCCCGCGAGCCCCGGGTCCGCGAAGAGGTGCCGGTCCCCCGGGTAGAGGAACAGCTCACCGCCCCCGCCCTCGCCGCAGGCAGCCCCCGCCTCCGCCACCAGCGCCCGCGCCGCGTCCACGTCGCCCTCGCCCGCGAAGAAGGGGTCGGCGTCCATCCCGTGCACCTGGACCGGCACCCCGCGCGGCCAGGAGCCGAACTCCGCCACCGGCACGCACGCCTCGAACAGCAGCGCCCCCGCCGCCCCCGCGCGGGTCTGCGCCAGCTTCTGGGCCGGGAGGACGCCGAGGGAGAAGCCCGCGTAGACGAGCCGCTCGGGGAGCGGGTCCGCTGCCCGTACGCCCCGCTCGACGATCGTCCCGAACCCGACCTCCTCCGCGTACCCGACGCCGGCCTCCAGGCTGTCGAACGTCCGCCCCTCGTAGAGGTCCGGCACGTGCACGACGTGCCCCGCGCCGCGCAGCTCCTCGGCGAAGCCGAGTACGCCGGGCGTGAGTCCCTGGGCGTGATGGAAGAGAAGCACCTCGGCCATGATGAGCGATCCCCCGTCTCTCTCGTCTCTCGATTCCCGATTCCCGATTCCTTCTCATCATCCAGCGCACCACTGACAGCCGTGTCGCGCCGTTTCGGCGCGCGTGACGGCTCCTAGGCTCGGCACGTGAGGGAGAACGAGATCAAACTCAAGGCCATCGGCGCCCTGACGGCGCTGCGCGGGGGAGTGGACGAGAGCCTGGTCTCGGACCTGCTCGGCGAGGTCATCCCGCGTGAGTTCTCCGTACCGGAGTCCGCGACGGCCGAAGAGGCGGGGCTGGCCGTCCTCGGCCAGCTCTCGGAACCGCTGAGCGCACTCGTGAACGGCTTCATCCTGGCCTTCGACGCCCTCGCCGACGCCCACGAGGCAGCCGACGCCGAGCCCGGCACGGAGCAGATCCTCCAGGAACTGGCCCTGCTCCTCGCGGGCGACGACTTCGACTGATCCAAGGGGCCGCGCTGATCGGGTGAAGGAGCGGTGTCGCTCCCGCGCGGGCGGACGGAAAGCGCCCCATGGTGAGGCTGTCGCCACGGCACCTCCCTAAGGAGCGCGTATGCCCGCCCCGCTCAGATCGGTGGCCAAGGCCCTGGCCCTGGCCACCGCCCTCCTCATCCCCGTCCCCGCCCACGCCGACGCCCACGCCCCCGTGCCCGCTCACGGCGGCACCGGCGACAGCAGGGACATCCGCAAGGGAGCCCCCGGCACCGTGGTCGCCTGGGGCTCCAACGCCTCCGGGGAGCTGGGTGACGGTACGACGGTCGCGCAGGGTGCCGTGCCGGGGCGGGTGTGCGGCCCGGCGCCGTGCACCGCGCCGCTCGACACGGCGGTCAAGGTCGCGGCCGGTGACGGGCACAGTGTGGCGCTGCTGGCGGACGGCTCGGTCGTCACCTGGGGGAAGAACGCCTCCGGGCAGCTCGGCGACGGCACGACGACGGACCGCTCCGCGCCGGTCCGGGTCTGCGCGGTCGGGTCAGGCGGGTCAGGTGGAGCAGGCGGCGCGGTCGGGTCAGACGGAGCAGGCGGGTCAGGCAGAGCAGGCGTGTCAGGCAGGTCAGGCGGCACGGACGCGCCGTGCGGGGCGCATCTGACGGGCGCGGTGTCCGTCGCGGCGGGCGACCTGTTCACCTCGGCGCTGCTCGCCGACGGGACGGTCGTGACCTGGGGGAGCAACGCGGGCGGCCGGCTGGGCGACGGTACGGACACGGACCGGACGACGCCGGTCAGGGTCTGCGCCCTGTACACGACGGGCCCTTGCGCCTCCTTCCTCAGCAACGTCACGAGCCTCGCGCCCGGCCACCGGCACACGCTCGCGACGCGTTCGGACGGCACGCTGGCCGGCTGGGGCTCCAACGGCGGCGGGCAGCTCGGGGACGGCACCCGGACGACCCGTATGACCCCGGTGCAGGTGCTCGGCCTGTCGGACGTGGTGGGCGCGGCGGCGGGGGAGTCCTTCGGCCTCGCGCTCCACGGCGACGGCACCGTCCACAGCTGGGGATCGGGCGACGCGCTCGGCGACGGTACGGGGGTGCGGACGACCAGCCCGGTGCGGGTGTGCGCGGTGGGGCAGACGGCGCCGTGCACGGCGTTCCTGACGGGGGTCGGGTCGGTGGCGGCGGGCGCCTTCCACGCCCTGGCGGCCCGTACGGACGGTTCGGCGGTGGCCTGGGGAGGCAACGGGGCGGGGCAGCTCGGCGACGGGACGACCACGTCGCGGAAGGCGCCGGTCCAGGTCTGCGGGCCGGGCGGCTGCGAGACGTACCTGAGCGGGGTGACGGCGGTCGCGGCGGGCGTCACCGGCCACCACAGCGTGGCGCTGCGCGCGGACGGCACGGTCCGGACCTGGGGTTCGGGGGCGGCGGGGCAGCTCGGGGACGGTACGTCGGGCGGGGACGCGCTGACGCCGGTCCGGGTCTGCGCGCCCGGCCAGAAGGCGCCGTGCGCGCGGCTGCTGGAGGGCGTGACGTCGATCGCGGCGGGCGCGGCGCACACGGTGGCGGTGTACCGGCCGAGCGCCGATCTGAGCGCGGCGCTGTCGGCGAGCCCGGAGCCGGTGGCGGACGGGGCGGCCCTGACGTACACGGTCCGGGTGCACAACAACGGGCCGACGGCGGCGGAGGACGTGGTGCTCACGGACCGGCTGCCGGCGAGCGGCCGGTTCATGAGCGCCACGCCGTCGGCGGGCGTCTGCGACGACCCGGCGCCGGGGACGACGGACACGGTGACGTGTTCCTTCGGGACGCTGCCCAGGGGCGGCGACGTGACGGTCGCGATCGCGGTGAGGGCGCTGCTGACCTACCCGCCGGAGATCAGGAACTCGGCCGAGGTCACGAGCACCACCCCGGACCCGCGACCGGCGAACAACACGGTGACCATCAGTACGCGGGTGAGCTGACCGCCCGCGCGGGCGCGCGCTCGACGGCGTCGGGCAGCAGCCTCAGCTCCTGGACCTGGTAGCAGTCGGAGTAGAGGGTGGCGACGACCGCGCCGCAGCCGCACACCAGATTGGGCCCCCACTCGCCGTCCATCCCGCAGCAGTAGCCGCGCCGCAGGGCGGGCTCGGGGTGCGGGTCCATGCCGAGCCCGTCGGCCGGGTGGAGCACGAGCGTGCCGCGCGGCCCGGACTCGACGAGGAGCCCGGACCCCTCGTCGAGGACGTACGGCGGCCCGGACGGCTCCGGGTCGACGGCGAAGGTGCCGGGGGGCATCCGCACGATGGGCGTGTCCGTGTGCCCGTCGGCATCGGTGGCACCGGCCTCGGGCCGGTGCCACCCGTCATCGGAGTCGGCCTCGGGCAGCACCCGCTCGACGAGCCCCGCGCTGAGCGCGCGCCGGCACGCCCGGCACTGGAAGAACGTCATGCCGCACCCCGGAACGACGGCCGCGCCCCATTGGCCGGCGAACGACACGAGCCTCGCATCCCCGCGCGGGATCAGCCGCGCGGGGGGTAGGCGGCGGGGGCGCAGGACGACCAGACATCACCGAACTTGCGGGTGAGCTTGCCGCCCGCCAACGAGGGACGGATCGAATGCACCACGGCACCCTATTGGATGTCGCCGGTGCCCCCGCGCCTCGGTCGACCCGGATGAGGGCGCGGGCCACGACCTGGGCCTTGTCGTGGGGTTGGTGCCACAAACGACGAAGGTCCCGGCCGCTGAGCGGTCGGGACCTTCGTACACCCTGCTGGGTGCTGGCGGAGGATACGAGATTCGAACTCGTGAGGGGTTGCCCCCAACACGCTTTCCAAGCGTGCGCCCTAGGCCTCTAGGCGAATCCTCCGTGGAGAACATTACATGACCGGAGAGGGTGCTCGCGCACACGATGCGGAGCGGGGGTCGTCGAAGAGGGCAGGTCGACGGGGTGGCGAGGGAGGGGTCGGGGAGAGGGGGAGGGAGGGGTCGGGGGAGGGGTCGGGGGGAGGGGTTCGGATCGGGTACTCTGGGCGGAGCCCCTCACGTGGCGCTATCTGACTGAACTCCCCCAGGGCCGGAAGGCAGCAAGGGTAGGTCGGCTCTGGCGGGTGCGTGGGGGGCGCTTGCGTTCCCGGGCGGTCGTCATGCCCGGGTTGTCGGTGGGCGCCTATAACCTCGTATACGTGTCGTCTCTCGCGCTGTACCGCCGCTACCGCCCCGAGTCCTTCGCCGAGGTCATCGGGCAGGAGCATGTCACCGACCCGCTGCAGCAGGCGCTGCGGAACAACCGGGTCAATCACGCGTACCTGTTCAGCGGCCCCCGCGGATGCGGCAAGACGACCAGCGCGCGGATCCTGGCCCGCTGTCTGAACTGCGAGCAGGGCCCCACCCCCACCCCGTGCGGGGAGTGCCAGTCCTGCCGCGACCTCGCGCGCAACGGGCCGGGGTCGATCGACGTCATCGAGATCGACGCGGCCTCCCACGGTGGTGTGGACGACGCCCGTGACCTGCGGGAGAAGGCCTTCTTCGGGCCCGCCTCCAGCCGGTACAAGATCTACATCATCGACGAGGCGCACATGGTCACCTCGGCGGGCTTCAACGCCCTGCTGAAGGTGGTCGAGGAGCCGCCGGAGCACCTCAAGTTCATCTTCGCGACCACCGAGCCCGAGAAGGTCATCGGCACCATCCGGTCGCGCACCCACCACTACCCCTTCCGGCTCGTGCCGCCCGGCACCCTGCGCGAGTATCTGGGCGACGTCTGCGGGCGCGAGGGCATCCCCGTCGAGGACGGCGTGCTGCCGCTGGTCGTGCGGGCCGGCGCCGGTTCGGTGCGTGACTCGATGTCGGTGATGGACCAGCTCCTCGCCGGCGCGACCGAGGCGGGTGTGACGTACGCGATGGCGACGTCCCTGCTCGGCTACACGGACGGCTCGCTGCTCGACTCCGTCGTGGAGGCCTTCGCCGCAGGGGACGGCGCCGCCGCCTTCGAGGTCGTCGACCGGATCGTCGAGGGCGGCAACGACCCCCGCCGCTTCGTCGCCGACCTCCTGGAGCGCCTGCGCGACCTGGTGATCCTCGCGGCCGTCCCGGACGCCGCGGAGAAGGGGCTCGTCGACGCCCCCGTCGACGTCATCGAGCGGATGCAGGCCCAGGCCTCCGTCTTCGGCTCCGCCGAGCTCAGCCGCGCCGCCGACCTGGTCAACGCCGGTCTGACCGAGATGCGCGGCGCCACCTCGCCCCGGCTCCAGCTGGAGCTCATCTGCGCGCGCGTGCTGCTGCCCGCCGCCTTCGACGACGAGCGCTCGCTGCAGGCCCGGCTCGACCGGCTGGAGCGCGGCGCCGCCGCCGGGCCCGCGCCCGTCTTCACCACCAGCTCGCCCGCCCCGCAGATGGGGTACGTGCCGCAGGCGGAGGCGCATCTGCCGCCCGCCCCCGCCATGCCCGCCGCTTCCGCGCCCGCGCCCGCTCCGGTGCAGGCCGCTCCCGCGCAGGCCGCGCCGCCCGTCGCGCCGGTTCCGGCGGCCGAGCCCGCCCCCGCCCCCGCCGCCTTCCAGCAGTCGGCCGCTCCCGTGCAGGCCGCCCCGACCGCCGCCGCGCCGCAGCCCGGGGCCTGGCCCGGGGCCGCCAGGCCCGGCGGTGGTGCGCCCGGCGCCTGGCCCGGTGCCGCCGCGCCCGTGCAGGCCCCCGCCCAGCCGCAGGCCCAGCCCCCGGCGCAGCCCCAGGCCCCGGCCCAGCCCGCCGCCGGCGGCATGGCCGCGGGCGCGGGCCAGGTGCGGAACATGTGGCCGCAGATCCTGGAGGCGGTCAAGAACCGCCGCCGCTTCACCTGGATCCTGCTCTCGCAGAACGCCCAGGTCGCGGGCTTCGACGGCACCACCCTCCAGCTCGGCTTCCTCAACGCCGGCGCCCGCGACAACTTCGCCAGCAGCGGCAGCGAGGACGTCCTGAAGGCCGCCCTCGCCGAGCAGTTCCACGTGAACTGGCGCATCGAGGCGATCATCGACCCCTCCGGCGGCGCCGCCCAGCCGCCCACCGGTGGCTTCTCCGGCGGCGGCCCCTCCGGCGGCTTCGGCGGAGGCGGAGGCGGCGGTTTCGGCGGTGGCGGCGGCTTCGGCGGCGCTCCCGCGGCGCCCACGCCCGCTCCCGTCCAGGCCGCGCCCCCCGTCCAGCACTCCTCGGCCCCGGCTTCGGCCTCGGCGCCGGGCTCGGCCTCCGCACCCGCCCAGGCCCCGCGGCAGCACGCGCCCGCGCCCGCGCCCGTACACACCCCGCAGGCGCCGCCGCCCGTCGCGCCCGAGGACGACGTGCCGGAGGAGGACGACCCGGACCTCGTCGACTCCGCGCTCTCCGGCCACGACCTGATCGTGCGCGAGCTCGGCGCCACGGTCCTGGAGGAATACACGAACGAGTAGCGGCGTCTCGCTCGGTGGCCCGCACAAGGGGCACCGCGCGCCGCGGGCTACCCTGGCTGACGTGAAGGTCCTCGTCATCGGCGGCGGCGCCCGCGAACACGCCCTGTGCCGCTCCCTCTCCCTCGATCCCGACGTCACCGCTCTGCACTGCGCGCCCGGCAACGCCGGAATCGCCGAGGTCGCCGAGCTGCACGCCGTCGACCAGCTCGACGGCGACGCCGTCGCCCGCCTCGCCACCGAGCTCGGCGCCGAACTGGTCGTCGTCGGCCCGGAGGCCCCGCTCGTCGCGGGCGTCGCCGACGCCGTGCGCGCCGCCGGCATCCCCGTCTTCGGCCCGTCCCGGGAGGCCGCGGAGCTGGAGGGCTCCAAGGCGTTCGCCAAGGACGTCATGGCCGGGGCCGGCGTCCCGACCGCCCGCAGCTACGTGTGCACCACCCCCGAGGAGATCGACGAGGCGCTGGACGCCTTCGGCGCTCCGTACGTCGTGAAGGACGACGGCCTCGCCGCCGGCAAGGGCGTCGTGGTCACCGAGGACCTGGCCACGGCCCGCGCGCACGCGCTGGCCTGCGACCGGGTCGTCATCGAGGAGTTCCTGGACGGCCCCGAGGTCTCCCTCTTCGCCATCACCGACGGCACCACCGTCCTCCCGCTCCAGCCCGCGCAGGACTTCAAGCGGGCCCTCGACGGCGACGAGGGCCCGAACACCGGCGGCATGGGCGCCTACTCGCCGCTGCCCTGGGCCGACCCGAAGCTGGTCGACGAGGTCCTGGCGACGGTCCTCCAGCCGACCGTCGACGAGCTGCGCCGCCGAGGCACCCCCTTCTCCGGACTGCTGTACGCGGGCCTGGCGATCACCAGCCGAGGTGTGCGGGTGATCGAGTTCAACGCGCGCTTCGGCGACCCGGAGACCCAGGTCGTGCTGGCCCGCCTCCGCACCCCGCTCGCGGGCGTCCTGCTGAACGCCGCCAACGCCACCCTGGCCGACCAGCCGCCGCTGGCCTGGCGCGACGACGCCGCCGTGACCGTGGTCATCGCCTCGCACAACTACCCCGACACCCCGCGCACCGGCGACCCGGTCGAGGGCCTGGCCGAGGTCGCGGCGACGGACGCCCCCGAGGCGTACGTGCTGCACGCGGGCACCCGGCGCGACGGCGACGCCGTCGTCAGCGCCGGCGGACGCGTCCTCTCGGTGACCGCCACCGGTACGGACCTGGCGCAGGCCCGCGAGCGGGCGTACGCGGCAGTCGGCCGCATCCGCCTTGACGGTTCCCAGCACCGTACGGACATCGCGCTCAAGGCCGCCGGCGCCTGAGCGGAACGGACCGGAGCGCGGCGGATCCAGGCCGCACCGGACGGAATCCGGCACGGCCACCCTGTTCCCCGCGCGGAACAGGACGGCCGTGCCGCCGCCATCACCTTTAGCCAAAGCCATTCCATCGAGTGACGGTTCGCCCGTCTGGATGACGCCCGCCGACGCCCCAACTAGGGTGCGGCGAAAGCGTTCCGGCGGTGTTCCGGCACTTGGCCCACCGGCATTGCGATGTCGGTGACGGGTGCCACAGTGGGGGAGTGAGCAACACCGCCACGGGTAGTCCCGACGAGGGCAGGAGGGGGTGATGGACGGCGTGTCCGAATCCGGTTCGGAGCTGGGCGACGAGCTCGGCGCGCGCGCCGCGCGGGTCCGCGCCCTGGCCGTGCTCCGCGTCCGCGGCAGGGCGATGGGGGCCGCGGTCCTTCCCGCGGCCGTCGCCGTCGTGCTCTACGCGGGCGGTGCCACGGGCCACTTCACCGGGCCCGGCTGGGACACCGCCCGCTGGGTCGTCGGCGTCCTCTCCGTCGTCGTGCTCCTCGTCGCGGCCGCCGTCGCCCTCGTCATCGCCCGGGCCCGCCCGGCCGTGACGCCGACGGTGGAGCTCGCCGAGACCTCCGCCCCCGACCTCTACCGGATGGTCCGCGAGCTCGCCGACCGCCTCGGGGTCCCCGCGCCCTCCGCGATAGCCCTGACCCCGGACTGCGACAGCTGGCTGGAGGACCGCTCCCACCGGGCGCACGGACTCCACCGCGCGGGCGACGCGCCCGTCCTCGTCATCGGCTCGCCCTTCCTCTGGTGGATGCGCGTCGCCGAGCTCCGCGCGGTCCTCGCCCCCGTCGTCGCCGGTACGGGACCGGCCGCCCACCCCGACATAGCCGCCGCCCGCCGTTTCGTCCGAGGGCTGGACGCGGCGGTCGCCGTGCCCCGGCGCCCCGGGCTCGACCCGGTCCGCCGACTGGGCGCGCGCGGAGTCGGCCGGCTCGCCCGGATCATGCTGATCGGCTGCCGTACCCACGCCGCCGAGATGGAGCGCGGGGTCGCCGCGGCCGGCTCGGAGCGCGCGCAGGCCGTGGACTACGGGGTACGGATCGTCGCCCAGGAGCAGGTCGGCCTGGCGTACGCGGGCTGGGACCGGCTGCTGACCCGCGTCGCGCTGCCCGCCTGGCGGATGGGCCGCTGGCCCGCGCGCCTGGACGCGGGCGTGGTCTCCGCCCTCACCGAGCTCTCCCGCCGCGACCGGCTGGCCGAGGGCTTCGCCTCCCGGCTCGGCGAGCGCCCCGCCTGCGACCTCCTGGACCAGCCGGGCACCGTCGACGCGGCCACCTCGCTGCTCGCCGCCCGCCTCTTCCACGGCGGCCCGGCCGAGCCCGGCCCGGACTGGGCGCCGGTGGAGTGGAGCGAGTATCCGGAGGAGGTCGTCGACCGCAAGTGGCGCGCCGACGCGGCCCGCCTCCACCAGGTCCTCGACCGCCTCGGCGACGGCTCCGCGCCCCACCGCTCCGCGACGGCGGACTCCGAGTCGGCCGACGCCCCGGACGGCGGCCCGACCCTGTCCCGGGTGATGGCCCACCTCACGACCGGGCCCCGCCCCCGCCCGGCCCTGCCGACCCCGGACCACCCGGCCCTGGACCAGCCGGCCCTGGACCACCCGGCCCCGGACCAGCCGGAGCCTGACCCGGACGCCGAGGACCCGGACGCCGAGGTCCCGCAAGCCGAGCTCCCGACCGCCGAGGGCCCGGACCAGCCGGAGCCTGACCCGCACGCCGAGGACCCGACCGCCGAGGTCCTGCAAGCCGAGGTCCCGGACGCCGAGGTCCCGGACGCCGAGGTCCCGGACGTGGCCGGGAATCCCGCCGCCGACGTGCTCGCCGCCGCGCTCGCCGCCCAGGCGGCGCGGGAGGAGGGGCTGCGGCCCGTCGTGCCCGAGACCGAGGGGCCCGACGGCGCGCTGCCGCTGTTCCCGCTCCAGCCGCCCCGCACCGGACGGGACCTGCTCGCCGACCACGTGGCGGCCATGGTCTGCTGCGCGGCGGTGGACACGACGGAGGCGGCCCCCGGGCTCGACTGGCTCGACGGGCCCGCCCTGCTCGTGGCCGGCAAGCGGAGCACGGATCTCAACGGCGCCGTCCTCGCCCTCGTCGAGGACGGCGATCCGGAGCCGCTCCGCGCGTGGCTCGCCAAGACCGGCGTGCGCCCGGAGAAGCCCGTCCGGCTCCTCTGACACCGGCCCCGACCGCCCCGCCCGGCCCCGAGCCCCCGCTGTCCGGCCCCCGCCCCGCCCCGAGCACCCCGCTGTCCGGCCCTGCCCGGCCCGGAGCGCCCGCCCGGCCCCGAGCGCCGGCCCCGCCCGGCCCCGAGCGCCGGCCCCGCCCCGGCCCCGAGCGCCGGCCCCGCCCGGCCCCGAGCGCCGGCCCCGTGCGCCGGCCCCGAGCGCCCGCCCCGTCCGGCTGCCCGCCCGCCCCGCCCGGCGGCCCACCCGGCCAGTTCCAGTCCCGGGCCTACCCCACCCGGCCGGCCGCGGGCCTACCCCACCCGGCCAGTCCCGGGCCTACCCACCCCACCCTGCCCGCCGGCCCCGCCCGCCCCCAGCCGACGCGGCCCCGCCCGGCCTCCCCGTCCTGCCCGCACCACCCCCGCCCCCACCCCCACCCCACCCCCGTCCGTCCCCGCCCCACCCGCCCCCACCGGCGCCTTTGCCCGCCGAACCACACCGGAGTCCCGGCTTCCACTCTCGTCAATTCACGACGAACGGTGACGGACTGCGTGCGTTATGTGATGTGCTGGAGACCGGCACTGACAGAGGCAGAATCCAGCGGCACTGACCAGCCGGCCGGGGGAGTCGAGGGAGGGGCGCAGCATGGGGGCGGAGCAGATCAGGCGGTGGGAATCGGGCGCGCTCGCCCATGCCGTCTCGGATCCTTTCGGCCAGGGCCCGCTGCCCTGGCTGCGCGGTTCCGACAACTATTTCGACGACACCGGTCAGATGGTGCCCTGGTACGCCGACGAGACCCTGGCCCGCGGCGGGCTCGGCGGGCCGCGGACCGCGGACGACGTGCACGGGCAGATCAAGGGCTTCGTCTCCAGCGGCGCGGTCGCGCCGGGCGAGGCGATCGATTTCCACATCACCGTGGACCCGCCGCAGCAGTTCTCGGTCGACATCTACCGGATCGGTCACTACGGCGGTGACGGCGCCGCCAAGATCAAGACGAGCCCCCGGCTGTCCGGGATCGTCCAGCCCGCCCCGCTGACCGCCGACCGGACGGTCTCCTGCCACCACTGGTGGCAGTCCTGGCGGCTCCAGGTCCCCACGTACTGGTCGATCGGCGCCTATGTCGCCGTGCTGACGACGGTCGGCGGCTACCGCTCGCACATCCCGTTCACGATCAGGGACAGCCACCCGGCGGACCTGCTGCTCGTGCTGCCGGACGTGACCTGGCAGGCGTACAACCTCTATCCGGAGGACGGCCGGACGGGCGCCAGCCTCTACCACGCCTGGGACGAGGAGGGCCGGCTGCTCGGTGAGGAGGACGCGGCGGTGACCGTCTCCTTCGACCGTCCCTACGCGGGCGCGGGCCTGCCGCTGCACGTGGGCCACGCCTACGACTTCATCCGCTGGGCCGAGCGCTACGGCTACGACCTGGCGTACGCGGAGACCCGCGACCTGCACGCGGGACGGGTGGACCCGAGCCGCTACCGGGGCCTGGTCTTCCCGGGCCACGACGAGTACTGGTCGGTGCCCATGCGGCGGACCGCCGAGCTCGCCCGCGACCAGGGCACGTCGCTCGTCTTCCTCTCCGCCAACACCATGTACTGGCAGGTGGAGTTGGGGCCCTCGCCGTCCGGCGCCCCGGACCGGCTGCTCACCTGCCGCAAGCGGCGCGGGCCCGGCCGCCCGGCGCTGTGGCGCGAGGTGGACCGGCCGGAGCAGCAGCTCCTGGGCATCCAGTACGCGGGGCGGGTGCCCGAACCGCACCCGCTGGTGGTGCGGAACGCGGACCACTGGCTCTGGGAGGCCACCGGCGCGGGCGAGGGCGACGAGATCCCGGGCCTGGTCGCGGGCGAGGCGGACCGCTACTTCCCGCGCACCCCGCTGCCCGAGCACCAGGGCCGCATCCTGCTGGCGCACTCGCCGTACCGGGACAGCGAGGGGGCGCTGCGGCACCAGGAGACGAGCCTGTACCGGGCCCCGTCGGGCGCCTGGGTGTTCGCCGCCGGCACCTTCGCCTGGTCCCCGGCGCTGGACCGGCCGGGCCACGTGGACGCCCGCGTCCAGCGCGCCACGGCGAACCTCCTCGACCGCATCTGCAAGCGCGACTGACCGCCCGGAGCCGTGCCCGGAGCCCCGCCGGGACCCGCGCCCGGGCGCCGGAGGGGCACGTCACAGGGCCCGGCGCCCGGCTCCGGCCGGATGTGCGAGAGAATCGGACACGCTCCTGGATCAACCTACGCGGAGGAACCGTGTCCGGATTCGTAGAAAAGCCCGAGCCCGTCCAGGTCCCGGGCCTCACCCATCTCCACACGGGCAAGGTCCGCGACCTGTACCGCGACGAGGCGGGCCGGCTCGTGATGGTGGCGAGCGACCGCATGTCCGCGTACGACTGGGTGCTGCCCACCGAGATCCCCGACAAGGGCCGGGTCCTCACCAGGCTCTCGCTGTGGTGGTTCGACCTGCTCGCCGACCTGGTCCCGAACCACGTCCTCTCCACCGAGCTGCCCGTCGGCGCCCCCGCCGACTGGGAGGGCCGCACGCTGGTCTGCACGTCGCTGGAGATGGTCCCGGTCGAGTGCGTCGCCCGCGGCTATCTGACCGGGTCCGGCCTCGTCGAGTACGAGCAGTCCCGGACGGTCTGCGGCCTCGCGCTGCCCGAGGGCCTGTCGGACGGCTCCGAGCTGCCCGCCCCGATCTTCACCCCGGCGACCAAGGCGGCGGTCGGCGACCACGACGAGAACGTCTCGTACGAGGAGGTCGCCCGCCAGGTCGGCGCCGAGACGGCGGCGCTGCTGCGCCGGACGACGCTCGACGTGTACGGCCGGGCCCGTGACATCGCGCGGGAGCGGGGCGTCATCCTGGCGGACACCAAGTTCGAGTTCGGCTTCGCGGGGGAGACGCTGGTCCTCGCGGACGAGGTCCTCACCCCGGACTCGTCCCGCTTCTGGCCGGCCGACACGTGGCAGCCGGGCCGCGCCCAGCCCTCGTACGACAAGCAGTTCGTGCGGGACTGGCTGACCTCGCCGGCCTCGGGCTGGGACCGCAAGAGCGAGCAGCCGCCGCCGGCGCTGCCGCAGGAGATCGTGGACGCGACCCGCGCCAAGTACATCGAGGCGTACGAGCGGCTGACCGGGACGTCCTGGTAGCGGCGGGCAGGGGCAGGTAGGGGAACGAGAAAGCCCCCGGTCGATTCGACCGGGGGCTTCTTCATGGAGCGGACGACGAGATTCGAACTCGCGACCCTCACCTTGGCAAGGTGATGCTCTACCAACTGAGCCACGTCCGCATGCGCCGTAGCGCGCTGCTAACTATACCCAATGTTCCGGGTGTCGATGACACGGTTTTCCGGGGCCCGTGCTGTGGGGGTGGCCACAGACGTGTGGGCGGGGCGCACGACGAAGGCCCCCGGTTCGATGAACCGGGGGCCTTCGCTCCCTGAGCGGACGACGAGATTCGAACTCGCGACCCTCACCTTGGCAAGGTGATGCTCTACCAACTGAGCCACGTCCGCATTGCCTCCGCTCGGCTTTCACCGGGCGGCGCGAGCACCACTCTACCTGATGCACCGGAGTGCTCGGTAACGCGATGCAGAGCGGGTGACAGGGATTGCACACTGCGCCTTCCCCCTGGAAGGGGGCTGTTCTGCTACTGAACTACACCCGCACGCTGCGTGAGGTCCGGGGCCTTTCGGCCTCGCCCCTCGGCGTGCTCCAGACTCTAGCGGATCATGGGGGGTGGGATGCAAATCGAGGTCCGACGCCTCGTCAGCCCGCCGCGCGGAAGGCCTCGTAGACCCGCTTCGGGATGCGGCCCCGGGCGGGCACCTCCATCTTGTTGGACTGCGCCCAGGCGCGGACCGCGGCCGGGGCCGGGGCGAGCGCGGTGTGTTTGTAGCCACCCTCCGGCAGCGGGCGCGCGGCGCCGGCGGTCCTGCCGGTCAGCTTGCGGCCGGCGGCCAGGTAGGGCGCGAGCGCCTTGCGCAGTTTCTTTGCATTGGCGGGATTCAGGTCGATCTCGTACATCTTCCCGTCCAGGCCGAACGCGACCGTTTCTGCCGCTTCTCCGCCGTCGATGTCGTCGGAGAGGGTGACCACCACACGCTGAGCCACGGATATCGGTCCTTTCCTGTGGAGCGCTGTGCCGTCCCGTCGTTCATCACTGCCTTGACGTGCGGTGATGCCGGGGGTGACGGGGCTCCTAGGGGCAATACTGCGCTGGTCTGGTGCTCGTCCGCGCCCGACTGCGCACGTCGGGTTTTCTTGCTGCATTCCCTTTGTACAGCGATGGGTGGCGCATTGTGAAGCCCAGTCAATTGTTTCCGCGTGTCCCGGTCGGCGGGTGATATTCCGCTTGAATTCATCGGGGCGGCGTTTGGGGCCTCTTTGTAGGATCCTTCAGACTTCTACCCGCGTAGAATTTGGAGGCAGGTACGCTGAGGGAACCGCCCACGCAACACACCACCGGGAGTGCCAGTGGCACGCGTCGTAGTCGACGTCATGCTCAAGCCGGAGATCCTCGACCCCCAGGGACAGGCGGTGCAGCGTGCACTGCCCCGCCTTGGATTCGAGGGCATCGCCGACGTCCGCCAGGGAAAGCGCTTCGAGCTGGAGGTGGAGGGACCGGTCGACGAAGCCGCCCTCGCCCGCATCCATGAGATGGCCGAAACCTTCCTTGCCAACACCGTGATCGAAGACTTCACCGTGAAGGTGGAGTCGTGACCGCACGCATCGGCGTCGTCACGTTCCCCGGAACGCTCGACGACCGGGACGCGCTGCGCGCCGCCCGCCTCGCGGGCGCCGAGCCCGTCTCGCTGTGGCACCGCGACAAGGACCTCAAGCAGGTCGACGCCGTGGTCCTGGCCGGTGGCTTCTCCTACGGCGACTACCTGCGGGCCGGCGCCATCTCGCGCTTCTCCCCGGTGATGGAGTCGATCATCGAGCAGGCGAAGGCGGGCATGCCCGTCCTCGGCATCTGCAACGGCTTCCAGATCCTCACCGAGGCCCACCTGCTGCCGGGCGCCATGCTGCGCAACAACCACCTCCACTTCATCTGCCGCGACCAGAAGCTGCGGGTGGAGAACGCGGAGACCGCCTGGACCTCGGACTACGTCCAGGGCCAGGAGATCGAGGTCCCGCTCAAGAACATGGACGGCCGGTACGTCGCCGACGAGCGCACGCTCGACGAGCTGGAGGCCGAGGGGCGGGTGGCCTTCCGCTACCTCGACGTGAACCCCAACGGCTCGCTCCGCGACATCGCCGGCATCACCAACGCCGCGGGCAACGTGGTCGGCCTCATGCCGCACCCGGAGCACGCCGTCGAGCCGCTGATCGGCACCGGCAAGACGGACGGCCTCGGGTTCTTCACCTCGATCCTCAAGAAGCTGGTCAACGCCTGATGACTCTGGACACGGTCAAGCACGCGACCGAGACGCCCGACGTCGAGCAGCCCTGGAAGGAACTCGGCCTCAAGCAGGACGAGTACGAGCGCATCCGCGAGATCCTCGGCCGCCGTCCCACCGGCGCCGAGCTCGCCATGTACTCCGTCATGTGGTCCGAGCACTGCTCGTACAAGAGCAGCAAGGTCCACCTGAAGCAGTTCGGCGAGAAGGTCCCCGAGAACGACGCCATGCTCGTCGGCATCGGCGAGAACGCGGGTGTCGTCGACGTCGGCCAGGGCTACGCGGTCACCTTCAAGGTCGAGTCGCACAACCACCCCAGCTACATCGAGCCCTACCAGGGCGCGGCCACCGGCGTCGGCGGCATCGTCCGCGACATCCTCGCCATGGGCGCCCGCCCGGTCGCCGTCGTCGACCCGCTGCGCTTCGGCGCCGCGGACCACCCCGACACCCGGCGCGTGCTGCCCGGTGTGGTCGCGGGCATCGGCGGCTACGGCAACTGCCTCGGCCTGCCGAACATCGGCGGCGAGGTCGTCTTCGACTCCTGCTACCAGGGCAACCCCCTGGTCAACGCCGGCTGCATCGGCGTCATGAAGCACGAGGACATCCACCTGGCCAAGGCCTCCGGCCCCGGCAACAAGGTGATCCTCTACGGCGCCCGCACCGGCGGCGACGGCATCGGCGGCGTCTCGGTCCTCGCGTCCGAGACCTTCGACGACACCAAGCCCACCAAGCGCCCCGCCGTCCAGGTCGGCGACCCCTTCCAGGAGAAGCTCCTCATCGAGTGCACCCTGGAGATCTTCCAGGAGAAGCTGGTCGCCGGCATTCAGGACCTCGGCGGCGCCGGGCTCTCCTGCGCCACCTCCGAGCTGGCCTCGGCCGGTTCCGGCGGCATGCGCGTGGACCTCGACCTGGTCCACCTGCGCGACGCGACGCTCTCGCCCGAGGAGATCCTCATGAGCGAGTCGCAGGAGCGCATGTGCGCGATCGTCGAGCCCGAGCACGTCGACCGCTTCCTGGAGATCTGCGAGAAGTGGGACGTCATCGCGGTCGTCATCGGTGAGGTCACCGAGGGCGAGCGGCTGGAGATCTTCTGGCACGGCGAGCAGATCGTCGACGTCCCGCCGCGCACCGTCGCGCACGAGGGCCCGGTCTACCACCGCCCGTTCGCGCGCCCGGAGTGGCAGGACGCGCTCCAGGCCGACGACGCCGGCAAGCTGCCGCGGCCGCAGGACGGCGCCGAGCTGAAGGACCAGGTCCTGAAGCTGGTCTCGTCGCCGAACCAGGCGTCGAAGTCCTGGATCACCGACCAGTACGACCGCTTCGTGCAGGGCAACACGGTGCTCGCGCAGCCCGAGGACGCCGGCATGGTCCGCATCGACGAGGAGACCAACCTCGGCGTGGCCATGGCGACCGACGGCAACGGCCGGTACGCCAAGCTCGACCCGTACACGGGCGCGCAGCTCGCGCTGGCGGAGGCGTACCGCAACGTCGCCGCCTCCGGCGCCAAGCCGCTCGCGATCTCGGACTGCCTGAACTTCGGCTCGCCCGAGGACCCGGCCGTGATGTGGCAGTTCGCCGAGGCCACCCGTGGTCTCGCGGACGGCTGCCTCCAGCTGGGCACCCCGGTCACCGGCGGCAACGTGTCGCTGTACAACCAGACCGGTGACGTGGCCATCCACCCGACGCCCGTCGTGGCCGTCCTCGGTGTGATCGACGACGTCAACCGCCGCACCCCGATCGCCTTCGCGGAAGAGGGCCAGCTCCTCTACGTGCTGGGCGACACCAAGGAGGAGTTCGGCGGTTCGGCCTGGTCCGAGGTGATCCACCAGCACCTCGGCGGTCTGCCGCCGGCCGTGGACCTCGACCGGGAGAAGCTGCTCGGCGAGATCCTGATCTCGGCGTCCCGCGACGGCATGATCGACGCGGCCCACGACCTGTCCGACGGCGGTCTGGTCCAGTCGGTCGTCGAGTCCTGCCTGCGCGGCGGCAACGGCGCGCGCCTGGTCGTGCCCGAGGGCCTGGACGCGTTCACCTTCCTCTTCAGCGAGTCGGCCGGCCGCGCGGTCGTGTCCGTCCCGCGCAGCGAGGAGCTCCGCTTCACCGACATGTGCGGCGCGCGGGGCCTGCCGGCCACCCGGATCGGCGTGGTCGACGGCGACGCGGTCGAGGTGCAGGGCGAGTTCACGCTCTCCCTGGAGGAGCTGCGGACGGCGCACGAGGCGCCCATCCCGGGCCTGCTGGCCTGACCGACCGCTCGACGGAGCCCCCGTCCGGACCTTCGGGTCCCGGGCGGGGGCTTTTCCGCGCCCCTGCCCGCGCCCCCGCCCCCGCCCCCGCCGTGCCCATACCTGCCTCGCTCACCCTTGCGAAGAGATTACGTAATTACGTAATCTCCATGTCATGGATCTGGAAGAGCGGGTCGCCGAGCTGGAGCGACGCATGGCCGCCCTGGAGGGCGCGGAGGTCCCGGCGCCGGCGCGCGTGGACGGCACGTTCTGGGCCCTCGAAGGGCTCAAGGCGGAGCTCGCGGAGGCCGGGGCGGCGGGCGAGGGCGGCGCCGTGCTGTTCACCGGCACGGTCCGGCTGCCCACCCGGGAGCGGTACGAGTGGCAGTTCGGGGCCTTCGCCGAGCGGCTGCTCGACGAGGACTGGGCCGCGACGGCCGACTCGTTCGCCGCGCTCGGCCATCCCGTACGGCTCCGGCTGCTGCGGGAGGTCCTCGGCGGCCGGCGCACCGCCGCCGAGCTGGCGGAGCTCGACGACACCGGCACGACCGGGCAGATCTACCACCACCTGCGCCAACTGACCGCCGCGGGCTGGCTCCAGACCACCGGCCGGGGACGCCACGAGGTCCCGGCCGCCCGGGTCGTCCCGCTCCTCGTCGCGCTCACCGCCGCCCGCCCGTGACCACGCACCCCAGGGGGAAGCCCATGTCGTCCCGGAAGGCCCTGCTGCTCCTGCACCGCGCGCTGTGGCTGGTGTTCGTCGTCCAGGCCGTCGGCTCGGTCCTCGTCGAGCCGCCCTACCCGTACGCGGCGGGCTGGCTCCCCGCGATCGCCGCCGCGGCCCTCGGCCTCGGGCTCTCCCTGGGCGCCCGCAGGCGGTTCGCGGCCGCCGGGACCGTCGCGCCGGTCGCGGTGGACCCGCCGGTGACCGGCCGCTGGTCGGCGCTGAACAGCCCGGCCGACCGCACCCCCAGCCACGGCACCCACCACCTCGGCCAGACCTACGCGATCGACATCACGCGCGAGGCGGGGGAGGGGGAGCGGCCCGGGTTCGCGTGGCTGTGGCCCGTGTTCCGTCGCCCGGCGGACTTCCCCGCCTTCGACGCGCCCGTCCTCGCGGTCGCCGACGGCACCGTCGTGCGCGCCGAGGACCGCCAGCGCGACCACCTCAGCCGCGGCTCGCTGCCCGCGCTGGTCCTGATGCTGCTGGTCGAGGCGGGGTTCCGGAGCCTGGCGGGCGCGCGCCGGGTCACCGGCAACCACCTCGTCCTCGACCTCGGCGACGGTACGTACGCGATGTACGCGCACCTGCGGCGCGGCTCGCTCGCGGTGCGGCCGGGCGACCGGGTCCACGCGGGCCGGGAGCTCGCCCGCTGCGGCAACTCGGGCAACTCCTCCGAGCCGCACGTCCACTTCCAGCTGATGGACGGCCCCGACCTGGACACCGCCCGGGGCCTCCCCTTCACCTGGAACGGGGTCGGCGTCCCGGCGAACGGGGAGGTCTTCACCGCGCCGGAGCGCGCGCCCCACGCCCCCTGACCGGCCACCGGACCGGCGGCCCGGTTACCGGCCGTCCTCCTGGCCCCAGAAGGAGTCCGCCTCGACGATGTCGGCGACGCACTCGTCGATGTCGGTGATCTTGCCGCCGACCAGGGTGAAGAAGAGGCCGCCGTCCATCTCGATGCCTCGGTCCCCGCGGTCGGCGTGGAAGCGGTGGACGGACATGGCGTGTCCGCGCCCGTCCACGAAGACGTGTCCGAGCTCGACGCGGAAGGTGCCGCCGGTCAGCTCGGCGAGCTTCGCGTAATAGCCGCCGAGGACGTTGTCCCGGCCCTTGTAGTGCCCCGCGATCCGGCTCCCGCCGGGTACGTGGTGGGTGCAGTCGCTGGTCATCAGCCCGGCCAGCGTCTCCATGTCACCCGAGGCGAACGCTTCGTAGCCCCGGCGGACCAGGGCGGCGTCGGGGTGTTCGTGATGGGTCATGGTCCCCTCGCCTGCTTTCGCTCGCGATTGGTCCCTTCCTTCCAGTCTCGCGGTTAGCCTCGGGCCATGCCACCCACCAAGAAGCGCGCCCAGCGCGTCCGCTCCTACGACTCCGCCAAGACCCGCGCCGCCGTCGCCGCCCAGTTCGGGCACGTGCGGGACGCGGTCCTCGCGCTTCCGCCGGAGGCGCTCGACGGGCCGACGCGCCTGGGCACGTGGACGGTGCGGGAGCTGGCCGGGCACCTCGCGTGGATGGTCGGCTCGGTGGCCGAGCTGCTGGCGGCGCCGGAGCCGGCGGCGCGGGAACTCGCCCTCCTCGACTGGCCGTCCGCGACCGCCCCGGCGGCCGGGCGGATCGACGAGCGCACCCGGGAGCTTCGCACCGACGACCTGGCCGGGCTGTACGAGCGGACCGCGACGGCGTACGCGACGGCGGTGGCGGCGGCGCCGGACACCCGGCTGCTGCCGGTGAGCCTCGGGGCGATGACCCTGGCGGACTTCCTGGTCACCCGGACCGTCGAACTGGTCGTCCACACCGACGACCTGAGCGCGGCGACCGGGGCGGCGATCCCGTACGACCGGCAGGCGCTCGCCGCCTGCACCCGGCTGCTGGCGGACACGCTCGCGGCGAGGGCGCCGGGCGGCTCGGTGGAGGTGCGGGTCCCGCCGTACGCGGTGGTGCAGTGCGTCGAGGGCCCCCGGCACACCCGGGGCACCCCGCCGAACGTCGTCGAGACCGACCCGCTGACCTGGATCCGGCTGGCGACCGGCCGCGCGGAGTGGGCCGCCGAGCTGGACGCGGCCCGGGTGAGCGCGAGCGGGGAGCGGGCGGACCTGGCGGGGCTGCTGCCGCTGATGGGCTGAGGGGACCCCGTACGGCAGCGGCCCCGGAACCGTCCGGGGGTCTCGCCCGTCCCACCCCCATGAAGACGCCGCGCGTGTACGCCGCCCTGGTCCCGCTGCTCTTCCTCGCCGCCTGCGGTACGCAGCGGGGCGCGGAACCCGGAGCGGGGACCGTCGCCCCCGCGCTGCCCGTCGCGGGCACCGACTGGACCGTCGGCGCGGTCACGGTCGACGGCGCCCGGTCGGTGGCCCCGGCCGGGGCCCGGGTGGCGTTCACGGCGGACGGGCGGGTCCGGGGCACCACCGGCTGCAACGGCTTCGGCGCCGCCGTCACGGTGTCCGGCGACTCCCTCACCGTCGCGCCGAGCGAGGTCACCGCGATGGGCTGCCCGGCCGACCGGGCGCGCTTCGAGGCGGCGTTCCTGAAGGCGTTCAGCGGCGAGCTCAAGGGCGGGCTGAAGGGGACGGCGCTCACGCTGACCTCGCCCGACGGGCGCCGGGGCGTGGAGCTGACCGCCGAGCCCGACGCCCCGCTGGCCGGCACGGCGTGGACGGTGGACGCGCTGCTCTCCGGGAAGACCGCTACCTCCCTCCCGGCGGGCGCCGAGGGCAAGGCGGTGCTGACCTTCGGCAAGGACGGGCGGCTCACCGGCAGCCTCGGCTGCAACAGGGTCACCGCCCCGGCGGAGATCGACACGAAGGCGAAGACGATCACCCTCGGCGCGCTCGCGACCACCCGGATGATCTGCACGGGCCCGCAGATGGACCTGGAGACCAGGATGTACGAGGCCCTCGACGGCCCGCTGCGCTACCGGCTGGAGCACCGCACCCTGACCGTCACGGCCTCGGACGGCCAGGGCTTCACGGCGACGGCGACGGCGGCGACGGCGGCGCCGACGGCGACGCGGACGCCCTGAGCGGCGGGCCCGGGATCAGCGCGGATACGGCAGCAGCCCCGCGTCCACCCGTTCCCAGGCGGCCCGCAGCGCGGCGAGCCGCGCCGGCTCCGCCGCCGCCCGGTCGGCCTGTTCGCGGGCGTCCTCGCGGAGGTGGAAGAGCTGGTCGCGCCCGCTCTTGCCCCGGTAGTACTTCCAGTCGCCCCGGCGCAGCGCCCGCTCGCCGCGCACCCGCCAGAACAGGTCGCGCTCGGCGGGCGCGTGGCCGCGCAGCAGGTGCCCGGCGAGGCTGGTGCCGTCCAGCGGGTGGGCGGGGTGCGGGCGGGCGCCGCCGATCTCCAGGAGGGTCGCGGTCCAGTCGGGCGAGAACACGGGCAGGTCGCTGACCTGGCCGCCGTCGATGGCGGCGGGCCAGCGCAGGATCGACGGGACGCGGATGCCGCCCTCCTGGAGGGAGCCCTTGTTGCCGGTGAGCGGCCAGTTGTAGGAGAAGCGCTCGCCGCCGTTGTCGCTGCCGAAGAAGACGAGGGTGTCGCGCTCGCGGCCGGCCCGGCGCAGGGCGGCGAGCACCTGCCCGACGGAGCGGTCGAGGTCCTCGACCATCTCCTTGTACTTCTCGACCGAGCCGCCGTCCTGGTGCCAGAGGGCGGACCGGTCGCCGGCCTTGACGCGGCGGACGATCTCGGCGCCGGCCTCCTCGTCGCCGTCGGCTATCCAGGGCCAGTGCGGGGTCGTGAAGTTGAGGTTGAGCAGGAAGGGCCGGTCGTGGTCGCGGGAGACGTACTCGCTCGCCCGCTCGGTCAGGATCCGGGTGTAGTAGCGCAGGTCCTTGTACTCGGCGTCGCCCTCGTACAGGTCGTACTCGCCGCCGGGGCCCAGCTTGGAGTAGTACTCCAGGGCGCCGCCGAAGTTGCCGAAGAACTCGTCCCAGCCGGACCGGGTGGGGGAGTAGTCGGGCAGGTAGCCGCAGTGCCACTTGCCGATGAGGGCGGTGGCGTAGCCGGCCCCGCGCAGCAGCGAGGCGAGCGTGGGGTGGGTGGGGTCGAGGCCGGCCGACGCGTCGGCGATGGGCTCGGCGAGCCCGCCCTCGGTGCGGCCGGGGTAGCGCCCGGTGTAGAGGCTGAAGCGGGTGGGGGAGCAGGTCGCGGAGCCGGAGTAGGCGTCGGTGAAGCGGACGCCCTGGCGGGCGAGCCGGTCCAGGTGCGGGGTGCGGATGTGCGGGGAGCCGTACGCGGAGAGGTCGGCCCAGCCGAGGTCGTCGCCGAGGATGAAGAGGATGTTGGGGCGCTTGGGGTGGCGTCCGGGGGCGGCCCGGAAGGGACGTTCCGCCACGGCGGCGTCCGGGGCGGCGCCGGTCTGGGCGGCGGCCGGGGTGCCGAGGGCGACGGCGGCGGCGCTCCCGAGGGCCGCCCCGCCGAGGGCGCGACGGGACAGGGACGAGGACATACGGGTCTCCCGTGGGGAAGGCGGAGTGAAGGGGGCGCGTGCGGGCGCGCGGGAACGGGCCCGGAGGCGCGGGGTTCCCGGAGGCGGGGTGCGGCGAGGGGGAGGTTCAGGCGCAGCGACAGATCGCGCTCGCGACACGGACCAGGTCCACGTGCCGGCGCGCCACGAGCGTGACCGAGCGGTCACGGGAAGGCTGCATGATCAGGAAGCCTGGCGGAGGGCCTCGGGGGTGTCAACGACCGTCCCGCACCGTGGACTCCGTCACATCCTGCCCGTCCGCCCCGTACCGTACGGGCACCCGTCGGGCGGGCTCCCGCCGTCGGCTACCGGCTGGTAACCCTTACGCCCCTTGCTTTGTGGGCTCCGACAAGGATCGAAGGATCAGTTTGTGCGATCGCACGAGTGGAGCGGGGGGCCTACCACGGCCCGTTCGCGAGTTCGGACCGATCGGGGATCTCGCCTACACTCGGAGCCGTGCCACGTGGTGACGGTCGACTCAATCACGATCTGCTCCCCGGCGAGAAAGGCCCCCAGGACGCGTGTGGCGTCTTCGGTGTCTGGGCTCCGGGTGAAGAGGTCGCAAAGCTCACGTACTTCGGGCTCTACGCCCTCCAGCATCGGGGTCAGGAATCCGCGGGAATCGCGGTAAGCAACGGCTCCCAGATCCTCGTCTTCAAGGACATGGGCCTCGTGTCCCAGGTCTTCGACGAGACCTCTCTCGGTTCCCTCCAAGGTCATATCGCGGTCGGTCACGCCCGCTACTCGACCACCGGGGCCTCCGTGTGGGAGAACGCGCAGCCGACGTTCCGGGCGACCGCCCACGGCTCGATCGCGCTCGGCCACAACGGCAACCTGGTGAACACGGCGAAGCTCGCCGAGATGGTCGCCGAACTCCCCAAGCGGGAGGGCCGGTCCACCCAGGTCGCCGCCACCAACGACACCGATCTGGTGACCGCGCTCCTCGCGGGCCAGTCGGACGAGGACGGCAAGCCGCTCACCATCGAGCAGGCCGCCGCGAAGGTCCTCCCCGAGGTCCGGGGCGCCTTCTCCCTCGTCTTCATGGACGAGCACACGCTCTACGCCGCCCGTGACCCGCAGGGCATCCGCCCGCTGGTCCTCGGCCGGCTGGAGCGCGGCTGGGTCGTCGCCTCGGAGTCCGCCGCCCTCGACATCTGCGGCGCGACCTTCGTCCGCGAGGTCGAGCCGGGCGAGCTCGTCGCCATCGACGAGAACGGCATCCGCACCTCGCGCTTCGCAGAAGCGAAGCCCAAGGGCTGTGTCTTCGAGTACGTGTACCTGGCCCGCCCCGACACCGACATCGCCGGGCGCAACGTGTACCTCTCCCGCGTGGAGATGGGCCGCAAGCTCGCCAAGGAGGCCCCCGTCGAGGCCGACCTGGTGATAGCGACGCCGGAGTCGGGCACCCCGGCGGCCATCGGCTACGCGGAGGCCTCCGGCATCCCGTTCGGCGCCGGCCTGGTCAAGAACGCCTACGTCGGCCGGACCTTCATCCAGCCCTCCCAGACCATCCGCCAGCTGGGCATCCGGCTGAAGCTGAACCCCCTCAAGGAAGTCATCAAGGGGAAGAAGCTCGTGGTCGTCGACGACTCGATCGTCCGCGGCAACACCCAGCGCGCGCTGGTCCGGATGCTCCGCGAGGCCGGCGCGGCCGAGGTCCACATCCGGATCTCCTCGCCGCCGGTGAAGTGGCCCTGCTTCTTCGGCATCGACTTCGCCACCCGCGCGGAGCTGATCGCCAACGGGATGACCGTCGAGGAGATCGGCAAGTCGCTGGGCGCGGACTCGCTCTCGTACATCTCCCTGGAGGGGATGATCGAGGCGACCACGATCCAGAAGCCGAACCTCTGCCGCGCCTGCTTCGACGGCGAGTACCCGATGGAGCTCCCGGACCCCGAGCTGCTCGGCAAGCAGCTCCTGGAGACCGAGCTGGCCGCCGGCCCGGCCGCCACCGCGGCCTCCGACGCCCTCCGTCGCCCGTAACCGCCGTAAGACCCCGCTGCACCCCGCAGTACGACACGAAAGTTCTGAAGCCATGTCTCAGGCCACCGGTGCCAGCTACGCGAGCGCGGGCGTCGACATCGAAGCGGGCGACCGCGCCGTCGAGCTCATGAAGGAGTGGGTCAAGAAGACCCGGCGCCCCGAGGTCCTCGGCGGCCTCGGCGGCTTCGCCGGGCTCTTCGACGCCTCCGCCCTCAAGCGCTACGAGCGCCCCCTGCTCGCCTCGGCGACCGACGGCGTCGGCACGAAGGTCGACATCGCCCGCCAGCTCGGCGTGTACGACACCATCGGCCACGACCTGGTCGCCATGGTCATGGACGACATCGTCGTCTGCGGCGCCGAGCCGCTCTTCATGACCGACTACATCTGCGTCGGCAAGGTGCACCCCGAGCGGGTCGCCGCCATCGTCAAGGGCATCGCCGAGGGCTGCGTCCTGGCCGGCTGCGCCCTGGTCGGCGGCGAGACGGCGGAGCACCCGGGCCTCCTCGGCCCGGACGACTTCGACGTGGCCGGCGCCGGCACGGGCGTCGTGGAGCACGACCTGCTGCTCGGCCCGGATCGCATCCGTACGGGTGACGCGGTCATCGCGATGGCCTCCTCCGGTCTTCACTCCAACGGGTACTCGCTCGTCCGCCACGTGGTCTTCGACCGCGCCGGCATGACCCTGGACCAGCGGGTCGAGGAGTTCGGCCGGACCCTCGGCGAGGAGCTCCTGGAGCCCACCAAGATCTACTCGCTGGACTGCCTGGCGCTCACCCGCACCACCGAGGTGCACGCCTTCAGCCACATCACGGGCGGCGGCCTGGCCGCCAACCTGGCACGGGTGATCCCGGACGGCCTGCACGCCACCGTGGACCGCTCGACCTGGACCCCCGGCGCGGTCTTCGACCTGGTCGGCAAGGCCGGACAGGTCGAGCGCCTGGAGCTGGAGAAGACCCTGAACATGGGCGTCGGCATGATGGCCGTCGTCCCCGCCGAGTCGGTGGACGCCGCCCTCACCACGCTGGCCGACCGGGGCGTCGAGTCCTGGGTGGCCGGCGAGATCACCGAGCGCGGCGACAAGGAGACCGGCGCCGAGCTGGTCGGCGACTACGCGAAGTAGGACCGCGCGGGAAGTCGAGTAGAGAAACCTACGAAGGGGTGCCTCCCCAGGGGGCACCCCTTCGTCGTTTCCACCGAAGGACGGCCCGCTACGGCACCCGGACAGCGCACAACCCGGTCCGGGGTACCCCGGACCGGGTTGCGGTGTTCAGAAGGTCAAGCGCGACGCTGAGTGGACGCCGGACCGGACTCGTCGTCCTCGTCCTCGTCGTCCGTGTTGTAGAGATCCGCGTACTGCGCGTACGGGTCGTCTTCCTCGTCGTCGTCCTCGAACGGCTCGCCATTCGGCGGCTGGTTCGAGGTCGTTGCGCCCAGCTCGTTGGCCAGACGCGACAGGTCAGTCCCGCCGCTGCTGTACTTCAGCTGGCGGGCGACCTTCGTCTGCTTGGCCTTTGCCCGGCCGCGCCCCATGGCTCGACCCCCTCGGTGACGGGGCTCGACGACCCCAGAGTCTTGACACGCGTTCATGATCCGGAACGGACTCTCGAATGAGAGACCGGTCCGTAGGGCTTCAACGGTACCTGTTTCCGTCGGTCTACGGTACGCCGCGCGCATCACATACCTCGGTACAGAACCACCGAGGCGCCCCGTCCTCGCTGGTCAGTCGCGATTTTAACCCCTTCTTGAGGGGCGACCCGCCGATCGGCGTGAGCGAAGTCTCCCGAATGTGTCCGGGAACGCTCTCCGTCGGCGGGCCGGTCGGGGCGTCACGTCAGCCGCGGCGCGCCTCGGCCATGCGCTGTTCGGCGATCCGGTCGGCCGCGGCGGCCGGCGGAATTCCGTCAGACTTCGCACGTGCGAAGATTTCGAGGGTGGTGTCGAAGATCCTCGTCGCCTTGGCCTTGCAGCGGTCGAAGTCGAAGCCGTGCAGCTCGTCGGCGACCTGGATCACGCCACCGGCGTTGACCACGTAGTCGGGCGCGTAGAGGATGCCGCGCTCGGAGAGGTCCTTCTCGACCCCCGGGTGCGCGAGCTGGTTGTTGGCCGCGCCGCAGACGATCTTCGCGGTCAGCACGGGCACGGTGGTGTCGTTCAGCGCCCCGCCGAGCGCGCAGGGGGCGTAGACGTCCAGGCCCTCGGTGCGGATCAGCGCGTCGGTGTCGGCGGCCACGGAGACCTGGGGGAACTTCTCGGTGATCCGGCGCACCGACTCCTCGCGGACGTCGGTGACGACGACCTCGGCCCCGTCGGCGACCAGGTGCTCGACCAGGTAGTGGCCGACCTTGCCGACGCCGGCCACGCCGACCTTGCGGCCCCGCAGGGTCGGGTCGCCCCACAGGACCTGCGCGGAGGCACGCATGCCCTGGAAGACGCCGAAGGCGGTGAGGACCGAGGAGTCGCCGGCGCCGCCGTTCTCGGGGGAGCGGCCGGTGGTCCACCGGTTGGTGCGGGCCACCACGTCCATGTCGGCGACGTAGGTGCCGACGTCGCAGGCCGTCACGTAGCGGCCGCCGAGGGAGGCCACGAAGCGCCCGTAGGCGAGCAGGAGTTCCTCGGTCTTGACCGTCTCGGGGTCGCCGATGATCACGGCCTTGCCGCCGCCGTGGTCGAGCCCGGCCATGGCGTTCTTGTACGACATGCCGCGGGAGAGGTTCAGCGCGTCGGCGACGGCCTCCGCCTCGGTGGCGTACGGGTAGAAGCGGGTGCCCCCGAGGGCCGGGCCCAGGGCGGTGTTGTGGAGGGCGATGACGGCCTTGAGGCCGGTGGCGCGGTCCTGGCACAGCACGACGTGTTCGTGGCCGCCCTGCTCCGAGTGGAACAGGGTGTGCAGTACATCAGGAACGCCGGTCACATCGGTCACGGTGGTGACTCCCAAGCTGATGCGGCGGAAGGTCCCCCCTGTGGGTGGGGGTGGGACCAGGTCGGCACGAGGGTAAGTCCTACCTGGCCGTAGCAGGGGCGCAGTGCTGAGGATCACCCCTTCAGGAGTACCTACGTGGAAGGATTTGCGACATGACGGACTCGTCCGCCCTGTCCTCGGTGCGGGTCCCGTACGCCGCCTATCTGCGGGTGTACGAGCCGCTGGAGGCGTTCCCGGAGCCGGAGCGGGCCCACTGGGCGCGCTACGCGGCCCGTACGGACCTCCCGGACGCCCAGCGGGAACTGCGCCGCTCGCTGGCGGACTTGGTGCGGGTGCCGCCCGTCCCGGTGCCCGCGCGGGAGAGCGCGGACGCCTTCGTGCTGACCGTGGACGGCACGGTCCTGGTCTGCCCCTGGCGGACCCGGCTGCGCGCCCTGCTGGCCCTGGAGGAGCTGGCGGGCGGGACGCTGCCGGCGCCGGTGCTGGACGCGATGGTGCCGCCGGAGACGCGGGCGCGGGTGACGGCGGAGCACGAGCGGTGGCGGGAGCGGAATCCGGACGCGCGGCCGTGGATCCGGGGCGCGGTCTGGCACGTGCCGCTGCGCTGGTTCGCCCTCTTCGCGGACGAGGAGCGGGAGTACGGGCCGGGGGACCGGGAGCGCCCGGCGGTGCTGCGCTACCGGACGCCGATGGCGCAGGCGCGGCGGCGGGTGGCGCGGGCCCTGCGGACGCTGCGGGGGGCCGTCGAGGAGGGCGCCATGACGGAGGGTCTGACCGAGGTGGGGCGCTGGCTGGAGGAGTTCCACCCGAGGGCGGTGGTGGAGCTGGACTACGGGGGCCTGGTGCACGCGCTGGCGCCGGAGGCGATGGCGGCGGACCGGACGGCGGCGGACCTGGCGGAGGGGATCGCGGCGCTGCGGGACGGCGACGAGGAGCTGGCGCGGGAGGTGTACGGGCGGCTGGCCGAGCGCTGGCGGGCGGTCCGGGATCTCCAGTTCGCGAACTGAGCCGGGATCCGTCACGAATCGGCCCCGTGGCCGGTTTGTGACCTACTCGAAACCGACCACTGTCCCGGTTATCGACATAATGGGTTCATCCGGTGTCGATGATCTTCATCGGTGGACGCTTGTTCGGGTCCTAGGTAGGTACGTGTGGGGTCGTTGGGTCGGATGGGGCAGGACGTAGGTCCCGATCCGGGCCTTTGGCTCAAGGGTGACGGATAGCACTTACCGCACCCTTGCGCCCATCACCCACCCTCGTGCCAAAATAGGACAAGGAGTCCGGGGAGGGTTCCTTCCGCCCAAGTAAGGGCGGAATGCTCGACATTGCACTCTATGGGGGGTCTGAGGACTCCTGATCGCTCTGTGACTGATCGTCACAGTGGCGTGACTGTCCGTTATGGCATGGTCCATCGACTTCCGCCGCTGATGAACACCTGCGAGGGCAATTCCATCGGTTTGGCCGACGTGGCTGGACGGATGGTGTAGTTGTAGTGCCGAGGACAAGCCGTTCGTCCTATAACCGACTCGGCCCGCTTCTGCCATTTCGGGCAACGCGGGTCAAGGTGCAGAATTTAGAGGAAAGAACCGAGAAGGTTCGGTTCTCCCGAGGAGGCCGCTCATGACCGCTCGCACCCCTGATGCCGAGCCGCTGCTGACCCCCGCCGAGGTTGCCACGATGTTCCGCGTGGACCCGAAGACGGTGACCCGTTGGGCGAAGGCGGGCAAGCTCACGTCCATCCGCACCCTGGGTGGGCACCGCCGGTACCGCGAGGCCGAGGTTCGCGCCCTGCTGGCGGGCATTCCGCAGCAGCGCAGCGAGGCCTGAGGCGCTCGCGATTCAAGCAACACCCCGTAACACCCGCACCACCGGGCACGCTCCGGGTCCCCCAACCCGGTCCGCCCACCCCAAGCTCTGCTGACGCGTCACCTGCCCCAACAGGTTCTCCGTCATCGATCGCGCTGGACTCCGCCGGGTCCAGCGCGATCTTTTTTGTGCCCGCCGCCGGCCTCGTCCGGGCCGTGCAATTGCACATATTAAATTCGAGGCATGTAGGAAGGGTGTAAGTGAAGCGCTTTCGAAAACGGATTGAGTGACACCCGTCACATCGTCAGACCCTTGCCACAGAACAAGCCTTCCACCTTCGAGCGGGTCACCAACGCGCCGTTGGTCACCCCTTGGCGGGACCTTGGTCCTTCGGGGCCGGGAACGCAAGAAGACCCGCACCGATCGGTGCGGGTCTTCACTGGCGACTCTGACGGGACTTGAACCCGCGACCTCCACCTTGACAGGGTGGCGAGCTAACCAACTGCTCCACAGAGCCTTCGCGGCCGCTTTTCAGTGGCTGCGAAGAAGACTGTACAGCAGGTCAGCGGTCTGGTCGAACCCGCTCGGCGCGCCCGCCGAACGGGCTACGGCACCGCCGCGTCGATCGCCTTCACGATCCGCTTGTCGGAGACCGGATGCGCGGTCCCCAGGGCGTGCGCGAAGTAGCTGACCCGCAGCTCCTCGATCATCCAGCGGATGTCCGTGACCTGGGCCGGCACCGGCCGGCCCTTCGGGAGCTGTTCGAGCAGCCAGGCGTACTCGTCGAGCATCTCGTGGACCTTCTCCATGCGGGTGGTGTCCCGCTGCACGCCCGTCGGCATCTGCTGGAGCCGCCGGTCCACCGCCACCAGGTAGCGCATGAGGTCCGGCAGCCGCTTCAGGCCCGTACGGGTCACGAAACCGGCCGGCATGAGCCAGGAGAGCTGGTCCCTGACGTCCTTGAGGTTGGGCAGCAGCGCGGGGCTCGTGGTGGCCTTCAGGCGCCGCTCACAGGCCTGCCAGGCGGCCAGCACCTGCTGCACCTGGCCCACGGTCCGTACGGTCAGGTCCACGAGGTCCGTGCGGACCTTGTCGTAGAGCTTCCGGAAGGACTCCTCGTCCCAGGCGGGACCGCCGTGGTCCGCGATCAGCTTGTCGGCCGCCGCGGTCGCGCAGTCCTCGAAGAGCGCCTGCACCGAGCCGTGCGGATTCGCCGACAGGGCGAGCTTCTGCTGGTTGGTCAGCCGGTCCGAGGCGAACTTCGCCGGATTCACCGGGATGTTCAGCATGATCAGCTTCCGGGTGCCCCGCCACATCGCGAGCTGCTGCTCGGCCTCCGTGTCGAAGAGCCGTACGGCCACGCTGTCGCCCTCGTCGACGAGCGCCGGGTACGCCTTCACCGGCTGGCCGGCCCGCCGGGTCTCGAAGACCTTCGTGAGCGTCCCGATCGTCCACTCCCTGAGCCCTGAGCGCTCCAGGGAGGGCCCGGAGCCGTCCGGGCCGCCCGTCGCCGCCGCGGCGGCCTTGGAGAGCGCCTGACGGGCCTTGGGGCGCAGCTTCAGCTTCAGCGCCTCCAGGTCCTTGTCCTCGGCCAGCTTGCGGCGCCGCTCGTCGACGATCCGGAAGGTGATCTTCAAGTGCTCGGGGAGCTTCGCCCAGTCGAAGTCCTCGGCGGTCAGCGGGACGCCGACCATCCGCTGGAGCTCGCGGGCCAGCGCCGCCGTCAGCGGCTCCTGGACGGGCACGACCGCGTCCAGGAAGCGGCTCGCGAAGTTCGGCGCCGGCACGTAGTGGCGGCGGATCGGCTTGGGGAGGGACCGGATCAGCTCCGTGACGACCTCCTCGCGCAGCCCCGGGATCTGCCACTCGAAGCCCTCGTCGGTCACCTGGTTCAGCACCTGGAGCGGCACGTGCACGGTCACGCCGTCCGCGTCCGCACCCGGCTCGAACTGGTACGTCACCCGGAACTTGAGCGCGCCCTGCCGCCACGAGTCCGGGTAGTCGTCCTTGGTGACCGCTCCCGCCTTCTCGTTGATGAGCATCTCGCGCTCGAAGTCGAGGAACTCCGGCTCCTCGTGGCGCTTGTGCTTCCACCACGAGTCGAAGTGCGCGCCCGAGACGACGTGCTCGGGCACCCGCTTGTCGTAGAAGTCGAAGAGCGTCTCGTCGTCGACCAGGATGTCCCGGCGCCGGGCCCGGTGCTCCAGCTCCTCGACCTCGGTGAGCAGCTTGCGGTTGTCGGCGAAGAACTTGTGGTGGGTGCGCCAGTCGCCCTCGACCAGCGCGTTGCGGATGAACAGCTCGCGGGAGACCTCGGGGTCGATCCGGCCGTAGTTCACCTTGCGGTCGGCGACGATCGGCACGCCGTACAGCGTCACCTTCTCGAAGGCCATGACCGCGGCCTGGTCCTTCTCCCAGTGCGGCTCGCTGTACGTCTTCTTCACCAGGTGCTGGGCCAGCGGCTCGATCCACTCGGGCTCGATGCGCGCGTTCACCCGCGCCCACAGCCGCGAGGTCTCCACCAGCTCGGCGGACATGACGAGGCGCGGCTGCTTCTTGAAGAGCGCGGAACCGGGGAAGATCGCGAACTTGGCGTTGCGGGCGCCCACGTACTCGCCCCGGGACCCCTCCCGCTTCCCGTCCCGGCCGCCGCCGCTGCCGCCGTCCTTGGACTCCTTCACGTCCTTCAGGCCGATGTGCGAGAGCAGCCCGGACAGCAGGGAGACGTGGACGGACTGCTCCGGCGGGGCGGCGTCCGCCGAGGGCTCCTCGACCTGCATCCCCATCTGCTTGGCCACCGTCCGCAGCTGGGCGTAGATGTCCTGCCACTCGCGGATCCGCAGGAAGTTCAGGTACTCCTGCTTGCACATCCGGCGGAAGGAGCTGGAGCCGCGCTCCTTCTGCTGCTCGCGCACGTAGCGCCACAGGTTGAGGAAGGCGAGGAAGTCGCTCGTCTCGTCCTTGAAGCGGGCGTGCTGCTGGTCGGCCTGCGCCTGCTTCTCGGCCGGCCGCTCGCGCGGGTCCTGGATGGAGAGCGCGGCGGCGATCACCATCACCTCGCGGACGCAGCCGTTCCGGTCGGCCTCCAGGACCATCCGGGCGAGCCGCGGGTCCACGGGGAGCTGGGACAGCTTGCGCCCCTGCTCGGTGAGCCGCTGCCCCTTCCTCCCCCCGTGGGGGGACTTCCCGTCCGGCTCCAGCGCGCCCAGCTCCTGGAGGAGCTGCACGCCGTCCCGGATGTTGCGGTGGTCCGGCGGGTCGATGAAGGGGAACTTCTCGATCTCGCCGAGGCCGGCCGCGGTCATCTGGAGGATGACGGAGGCCAGGTTGGTCCGCAGGATCTCGGCGTCCGTGAACTCCGGCCGGGTGAGGAAGTCGTCCTCGGAGTACAGCCGGACGCAGATGCCGTCGCTGGTGCGCCCGCAGCGGCCCTTGCGCTGGTTGGCGCTGGCCTGGCTGACCGGCTCGATCGGCAGCCGCTGCACCTTGGTGCGGTGCGAGTAGCGCGAGATGCGGGCGGTGCCCGGGTCGATCACGTACTTGATGCCGGGGACGGTCAGGGAGGTCTCGGCCACGTTGGTCGCGAGGACGATCCGGCGGCCGGAGTGCGCCTGGAAGACCCGGTGCTGCTCGGCGTGGGACAGGCGCGCGTAGAGGGGGAGGACCTCGGTGTTCCGCAGCCGCTTCTTGGTGAGCGCGTCGGCGGTGTCGCGGATCTCGCGCTCGCCGGAGAGGAAGACCAGGATGTCGCCGGGGCCCTCGGCCTGGAGCTCGTCGACCGCGTCGCAGATCGCCGTGATCTGGTCGCGGTCCGACTCCTCCGAGTCCTCCTCCAGGAGCGGCCGGTAGCGCACCTCGACCGGGTACGTGCGCCCGCTGACCTCGACGATCGGCGCCTCGCCGAAGTGGCGGGAGAAGCGCTCGGGGTCGATGGTCGCGGAGGTGATGACGACCTTGAGGTCGGGGCGCTTCGGCAGCAGCTGGGCCAGGTAGCCGAGCAGGAAGTCGATGTTGAGGGACCGCTCGTGGGCCTCGTCGATGATGATCGTGTCGTAGGCGCGCAGCTCGCGGTCCGTCTGGATCTCGGCGAGCAGGATGCCGTCGGTCATCAGCTTCACGAAGGTGCCCTCGGGGTTCACCTGGTCGGTGAAGCGCACCTTCCAGCCGACCGCCTCGCCCAGCGGGGTGCGGAGCTCCTCCGCGACGCGCTCGGCGACCGTGCGGGCGGCGATCCGGCGGGGCTGGGTGTGCCCGATCATGCCCCGGACGCCCCGGCCGAGCTCCAGGCAGATCTTCGGGATCTGCGTGGTCTTGCCGGAGCCGGTCTCACCGGCGACGATCACGACCTGGTGGTCGCGTATCGCCTCCAGGATCTCGTCTTTCTTCTGCGAGACGGGCAGCTGTTCCGGATACGTGACCGCGGGCACGCGCGCGGCGCGGGCGTCGACCCGCTCCTTGGCCTTGCCGGCCTCGGCGGCGATCTCGTCCAGGACGGCCTCGCGGGCCTCGGGCTTGCGGATGCGGCGGGCGCCTTCGAGACGGCGGCCGAGCCGGTGGGAGTCCCGCAGCGAGACCTCGGCCAGGACGGACTGGAGGGCGGCGAAGGAAGTAGACATACGGGATCCAGGATCGCACCTGCGGCCGAGAAGCGGCGAACCGATTTACGAGGGCGGCGCCGGGCTCCTGCGTAATATTTCGGGACACACCCACCGGCACCGTCCCGCACCGCCCACGAAAGGCCCCCGCATGTCCCGCACGGCACGCGCGCTCGCGGCCCTCGCCGCGCTGGCGGCGCTGGTGCTGGGACTCGTGGTCCGCGGCGACATCACGCCCACGGCCCCGTCCGCGCCCGGACCGGTGACCGCCGGGGCCCTCGCGCCCGGCTGCGATCCGGGCCACCCGGTCGACGAGGGGGCCGCGGGCCCCGTCGTACCGCCCCGGACGCACGCCTTCGGGGAGCTGCTGCCCGCGCTGCTGCACGCCCGGTGCGGGGGAGCGGAGTGGGCCGTGGACGAGGGCCCGGCGGAGGCGACCCGGGGCCGCGGGCCGCCCGCGCTCGCGCCGCCCTCGCCGGTGGAGCTGTCGGTCCTGAGGGTTTAGGACCTGACCCGACGCGAAGCGTCGGACAGGCCCTGGACGGCCGGCACCCCTCCACGCCGCCCGTCCCTCGTACCCCTCCCTCCTCAGGAGCACTTCGACATGCCCAAGTCCAAGCCCGTCATGATCGTCAGCGGTGTGGTGCTGGCCGCCACGCTGCTCGGCGTCGCCTCGTACGCCGCCACCAAGCCGTCCGGGCCCTCGGCCCCGTCCGCGGCCGCCGAGGTCTCCGTCGACCCGTCCGAGGGCGTCTATCCGGAGCTGGAGGCGTACGCCCGCCGGGACGCCGCCGACAAGCTCGCCCTGGGCCGGGCCGACGCGCCCGTGGTCCTGATCGAGTACGCCGACTTCAAGTGCGGCTACTGCGGCAAGTTCGCCCGCGACACCGAGCCCGAGCTGATCGAGCGGTACGTGGACAAGGGCGTGCTGCGCATCGAGTGGCGCAACTTCCCGATCTTCGGCGAGGAGTCGGAGGCCGTGGCCCGCGCCTCCTGGGCGGCCGGGCAGCAGGACCGTTTCTGGGAGTTCCACAAGGCCGCGTACGCGGAGGGCGCCAAGGAGAAGGGCTTCGGCAAGGAGCGTCTGGCCGTCCTCGCGAAGGAGGCCGGCGTCCCGGACCTGGCCCGCTTCACCCGCGACACGGACGGCGAGGCGGCCAAGGCGGCGGTCCGCGAGGACCAGGAGCAGGGCTACTCGCTGGGCGCCACCTCCACCCCCTCCTTCCTGGTGAACGGCCGCCCGATCGCGGGCGCCCAGCCGATGGAGGCCTTCACCGACGCCATCGACGCGGCGGCGAAGGCGGCGGCGAAGAAGAAGCCGGCGCCCGACCGGTCGGCCCCCGCGCCGTCGGAGTCCGGCCGGTGACCTCCGGCATCGGCTACTTCGCGGCCTTCCTCGGCGGGCTGCTCGCCCTGCTGAGCCCGTGCAGCGCCCTGCTGCTCCCGGCCTTCTTCGCGTACTCGGTCGACGGCCGGGCCCGCCTGGTCGCCCGCACCGGCGTCTTCTACGCGGGCCTGGCCACCACCCTGGTCCCGCTCGGCGCGGCCGGCTCCTTCGCGGGACGCCTCTTCTACGGCCACCGGGACCTGCTGGTGGCCGTCGGCGGCTGGCTGATCATCGCGCTCGGCGTGGCGCAGATCCTGGGCCTGGGCTTCGCGTCGCGCCGGCTGAGCGAGGCGAGCGGCCGGATCCGCCCGACGACCGCGTTCTCGGTCTACGCCCTGGGCCTGGTCTACGGCCTGGCCGGCTTCTGCGCGGGCCCCATCCTGGGCAGCGTCCTGACCGTGGCCGCGCTCAGCGGCAGCCCGGTCTACGGCGGCCTGCTGCTGGCGGTGTACGCGCTGGGGATGGCGGTGCCGCTCTTCGTGCTGGCCCTGCTGTGGAACCGCTACGACCTGGGCCGGCGGCGCTGGCTGCGCGGCCGCCCGATCCGGCTGGGGCGCCTGGAGCTGCACTCGACCTCGCTGCTGTCGGGCCTGTTCTTCATCGCGCTCGGCACGCTGTTCCTGGTCTTCGACGGGACGACCGCGCTGCCGGGCCTGCTGTCGGTGGACGACTCCTTCGCCGTGGAGGAGCGGGTCGGCGCGCTGGGCCGCGCGGTCCCGGACTGGGCGCTGCTGGTCGCGGTGCCGGCCGTGGTGGCGGCGGTCCTCGGCGCCAGGGCGCTGCGGGGCCGTCGGCGCGAGGAGACGTAGCGGGCGGGTACGGGGAGGAGGCCGCCGCCCTCCTCCCCGTACCGCGCGACCGGCTGGGAGGGGGCACACGAAGAAGGCCCCGTTCTCTCGAACGGGGCCTTCTCTCTTTGTGGCTGGGGCCGGGGTCGAACCGGCGACCTATCGCTTTTCAGGCGATCGCTCGTACCAACTGAGCTACCCAGCCACGAGACTGTTTCCAGCCTCAGCGACTCTGACGGGACTTGAACCCGCGACCTCCACCTTGACAGGGTGGCGAGCTAACCAACTGCTCCACAGAGCCATATGTTGTGCGAGAACTAGTCTCGCACAGGATTGTGCGTGCCCCCAACGGGATTCGAACCCGTGCTACCGCCTTGAAAGGGCGGCGTCCTGGGCCACTAGACGATGAGGGCTAAGGGCCCACCTGGGCGCTTTCCAGCGCGTCGGGGACGTGAGAAGCATATGGGATGGCAGGCGGTATCGCCAAAACGGTTTCCCCCGGGGGGAGAATGGGCCCGTGCTGGAGATGACGCGCGAGGAGTTCGAGGAGCTCGTCGCCGAAGCCCTGGACCGCATCCCGCCCGAGCTGACGCGGCTGATGGACAACGTCGCCGTGTTCGTGGAGGACGAGCCGTCGCCCGACGATCCCGAGCTCCTCGGGCTCTACGAGGGGACGCCCCTGACCGACCGGGGCGAGTGGTACGCCGGCGTGCTCCCGGACCGGATCACGATCTACCGGGGGCCGACCCTGCGGATGTGCGAGTCGCACGAGGACGTCGTCGCGGAGACGGAGATCACCGTGGTCCACGAGATCGCCCACCACTTCGGCATCGACGACGAGCGGCTGCACGCGCTGGGTTACGGCTGAGCCGGACCGGGCGGGGGCGTGTCCCTTGCGGCGCCCGAGGAGTTGGGCAGGGCAATGCGTTCGATCGGCTCGGTCGGCGCCCCTTTCCCGCCCGTCATGTCCTGGAGGTGCCTCCGTGCGCCATTTGCCCACCCCGGTGCGTTGGGCCGCCACCGCGTTGGCGGTCGCCGCCTGCGCGGGTCTCAGCGGCTGTATGAGTGTCAGCGACGACGGCGCGAAGCCGACCCCCAGCAGCTCCGTGGGAAAGCGGGGCGCGGCGGCCGGTGCCGGGGAGGACAGCGGGCTGTCCGACGGTCACGGCGGGGGCGGCTTCGACCGTACGGGCCGGAGCGGGCCGGACGCGGACGGCGCGGGCAAGGACGCGCCGGTGCCAAGCGGCTCCCCGAGCGCCTCGGGCAAGCCGGGCGGCGCGGGCCCCGCGGGTCCGGGCGGGCAGTCGAAGCCGCCGCAGCCGCCGGGCGGCGGGACGGGCGGGCCCGGTGGCGGCGCGGGCGGCGGCTCGGGGGCGCCGGGCGGCGAGACCACCCCGCCGGTCGACCCCTCGCCGCCGGCGCCGACCACGGAGCCGAGCACCGCCCCGCCGGAGCCGACCTCCGAGCCGACCGTCAGCGAGACGCCCTCGACCACCCCCGGGGCGGACACCCACATGGGTGCCATGAGGGCCGCGGACGGCCCCGGTGAGCTCTCCGAACCGGAGGCATCGCCGCAGGCCAGGCCGGTGTGACGGAGATCGGTTTGCCTTGGGTGGGGGGGAGTGCGTATGGTGGTAGATCGTTTGATCCCATTTGCCCGGCGCCACGACCGAAGAGCGCCGTGACTGGCGCGTACTCTCCCTTGCCGTGGCTGACCGCATTGAGGCGGTCCGTAGTGCGAAACACGGAGTTGACGGGCGCGTGCCGAGACTCCGGAAGGTTTCGCATTTCGCATGTCCATTTTCAGTTCTGATCACGCCGTCCTGCCCGAGAACGAGAACGACGAGACCGTCGCCGAGGCCGTGACGGCCGAGGACGTCACCGTCGCCGTCGAGGCGGACGAGCTCACCGACACCACCGACGGCGACGACGCCGCCGAGGCCCCCGAGGCCGAGGCCGCCCCCGAGATCACCTTCGGTGACCTCGGTCTCCCCGAGGGCGTCGTGCGCAAGCTCGCGCAGAACGGTGTCACCACCCCGTTCCCGATCCAGGCCGCGACCATCCCGGACGCCCTGGCCGGCAAGGACATCCTGGGCCGTGGCCGCACCGGCTCCGGCAAGACCCTCTCCTTCGGTCTGCCGCTGCTCGCCACCCTGGCGGACGGCCACACCGAGAAGAAGAAGCCCCGCGGCGTCATCCTCACCCCGACCCGCGAGCTCGCGATGCAGGTCGCGGACGCCCTCCAGCCCTACGGCGACGTGCTCGGCCTCAAGATGAAGGTCGTCTGCGGCGGTACGTCCATGGGCAACCAGATCTACGCGCTGGAGCGCGGCGTCGACATCCTCGTCGCCACCCCCGGCCGGCTGCGCGACATCATCAACCGAGGCGCCTGCTCCCTGGAGCAGGTCCAGATCGCCGTCCTCGACGAGGCCGACCAGATGGCCGACCTGGGCTTCCTGCCCGAGGTCACCGAGCTGCTCGACCAGGTCCCGGTCGGCGGCCAGCGCCTGCTGTTCTCCGCCACCCTGGAGAACGAGATCGACAGCCTGGTCAAGCGCTACCTGGTGAACCCGGTCACCCACGAGGTCGACCCGTCCGCCGGCGCCGTCACCACCATGACCCACCACGTCCTGGTCGTGAAGCCGAAGGACAAGGCCCCGGTCACCGCGGCCATCGCCGCCCGCAAGGGCCGCACCATCATCTTCGTCCGCACCCAGCTGGGCGCCGACCGCATCGCCGAGCAGCTCCGCGACGCCGGTGTGAAGGCCGACGCGCTGCACGGCGGCATGACCCAGGGCGCCCGTACCCGGACCCTGGCGGACTTCAAGGACGGCTACGTCAACGCGCTCGTCGCCACCGACGTCGCCGCCCGAGGCATCCACGTCGACGGCATCGACCTGGTCCTGAACGTGGACCCGGCCGGCGACCACAAGGACTACCTGCACCGCTCGGGCCGCACCGCCCGCGCCGGCCGCTCCGGTGTCGTGGTCTCCCTGGCCCTGCCGCACCAGCGCCGCCAGATCTTCCGGCTGATGGAGGACGCGGGCGTCGACGCCTCGCGCCACATCGTCGGCGGGGCGGGCGCGTTCGACCCCGAGGTCGCCGAGATCACCGGCGCCCGCTCGCTGACCGAGGTCCAGGCCGACTCCGCGAACAACTCGGCCAAGCAGGCCGAGCGCGAGGTCGCCGACCTCACCAAGCAGCTGGAGCGCCTGCAGCGCCGCGCCGTCGAGCTCCGCGAGGAGGCCGACCGCCTGGTGGCCCGCGCCGCCCGTGAGCGCGGCGAGGACCCGGAGGCCGCGGTCGCCGAGGTGACCGAGGCCGCCGAGGCCGAGCTGGCCGAGGCCATCGCCGCCGTCGCGGCCGAGCCGGTCCGCGAGGAGCGCCGCGACTTCGACCGCCGCGACGACCGCGGTGGCTACGAGCGCCGTGACAACGACCGCGGCGGCTTCCGCCGGGACAACGACCGTGGTGGCGACCGTGGCGGCTTCCGCCGGGACAACGACCGCCCGTCCGGTGGTTTCCGTCGGGACAACGACCGTCCGTCGTTCAACCGCGACCGTGACAACGACCGTGGCGGCTTCCGCCGCGACAACGACCGTCCCTCCGGTGGTTTCCGTCGGGACAACGACCGTCCGTCGTTCAACCGCGACCGTGACAACGACCGTGGCGGCTTCCGCCGCGACAACGACCGTCCCTCCGG
>NZ_JBVJDK010000011.1:0-34887 GCF_055582325.1 Streptomyces sp. NPDC042100 | reverse complement strand
CGGCGGCTTCCGTCGCGACAACGACCGCCCGTCGTTCAACCGCGACCGCCGTGACGACCGCGGTGGCTTCGAGCGCCGTGACAACGACCGTGGCGGCGACCGTGGTGGCTTCCGCCGCGACAACGACCGCCCGTCCGGCGGCTTCCGTCGCGACAACGACCGCCCCGCCTTCAACCGCGACCGTGACAACGACCGTGGCGGCTTCCGCCGCGACGACCGCCCCTCCGGCGGCCACCGTGGCAGCGACCGCCCGTTCAACCGCGACCGTCGTGACGACCGCCCGTCCAGCGGCTTCCGCCGTGACGACCACCGCCCCTCGGGCGGCGGCTTCCGCCGTGACGACCACCGCCCGTCCGGCGGCGGCTTCCGCCGCGACGAGAAGCCGCGCTGGAAGCGCAACGGCTGACCGTCCTTGAGGCCGGTCCGCAAGACCGGTCCGTAAGGCCATGACAGGGCCCGTAATCGCACTTCGGTGCGGGTACGGGCCCTGTTAGCATCGCGGCACGCGCACGGGGGGCGGTCGCGGCCGGGGGGTTCGACGGCATCGGTCCGTCTCTGAGCCGTCTGTTCGCCTCGACGGACACCAGGGACAGGGACGCCACCACTTCCCCGTGCATCTCGCATGTCTCAGGGGAGGAACCGAGTGCGCCGTAGCGCTCTTGTACGCCATTCCATCGCGGCCGTGGCCGCGGCGACCGTCTTCGCCGGCCTCGGCCCGCTCGTACCGGTGGCGATGGCCGCGGAGGGCGACACGGTCGTGTTCCCCGCCGCGGCCGCCGCACAGTCGCGCGAGGTGATCCCGCTCTCGGCGGGGCCGGGTGGCTACCTCCGCTACGAGCAGGGCCTCGGCCAGTTCTGGAGCACCTGGGACGGCGTCGAGACGGTCATCCACAACGACCGGGAGGGCGGGGAGACCGGCGGCACCTACGGCGCGGGCTCCGACGTCGTCGCCGCCTACCAGCCGAACGGGACGGTCACGCCCGCCGACATCCGCCTGTGGGACGTCACCGCGAGGAAGAACACCTACCTCCGGCTGCCGTCGCTGGACCACGAGTACGTGGGCACCTTCGGCACCACCGTCGTCACCTCCACGCGGAGCGCCGCCGACGGCCCGCGCGAGTGGCATCTGCTCCGGCTGGTCGGAGGCGCGGTCCAGGACACCCCGGTCACCGGCTGGCCGGAGGGCGCGACGCGCCCCGAGAAGGCCGTGGCCGGCGACGCGAACGGCATCCTGATCAGCTATCAGGCGGACGGCGTCGCCCGTCCCGCCTGGATCGACCTCGCCTCCGGGCGGGTCAGGACGGTCGCGCTGGACCCGGCCCTCCAGGTGGGCTCCTTCGTCCACACGCCGACCGAGGTCGTCGTGTGGACGAAGGACGGCAAGGTGCGGTTCTTCCCCAAGGGGCAGCCCGCCGGCGAGGGCCCGCTCGACCAGGCGCCCGCCGCGCTCGACCTGCCCTACAAGGACGACGGCGACATCCTCCTGGGCTCCGTCGGCCAGGAGCTCGTCGTCGCCCGCGCCACCCACCGGTCGGAGTCCGCCCCGTACAGCATCGTCACCGCGTCCCGGCTGGGCGGCGGGACGGGCGAGATCCTCCCGTACGCCCGCAAGGACGCGCTGGCGACACCGGACGGCGGGCTGCTCCTGATCGGCGGCATGGGCCCCGGCGAGCTCGGCCTCTACCGCGACCGTCCGGAGGGGGCCTCCACGTCCGTGCAGCGGATCCGTGAGGCGAGCCCCCTCACGTCGAAGCCGCGCCGGCTGAGCTTCAGCCACGGCCGGCTCGACACGCTGGAGCGGATGCCGGACGAGAAGAACGCCTTCCGCTCGCGGACCGTGTCGGTCACCGGCCCCCTTGAGGCGGGCGAGACGCGGGAGCGGGGAGACCTCGGCCTGGCGCTGGCGGGCTGCACGGACCGGAACCCGTGCGACGCGCCGCTCGCGACGGGCGACGGCCGGTTGGTGATCAACAAGCCCGGCAACTCCGGCGGGCTGCCCGTCGTCGTCGAGCCCGGGGCCGTCTCGGGCCGCCCGATCACCGCCGACCTCACCGACTTCTACGCCATCGACGTGTCCGGCCGGTACGTCATGGGCGCCGGGAGCGGTGGCCCGGAAGGACTGCCCTCGCGGACGTTGGTGATCGACCTCGACACGGGGAAGCGGCTCCCCGCGCCCGCGGCCGGTTACGACTTCGGTGACAGCGACCTCTACGGCGACACCTTCTGGCAGGCCGGCGAGAAGGCCGGCACCGTCGTCGGCTACGACGTCCGGACGGGCGAGGTGAAGCGCACGGTCGACCTGCGCAACGGCTGTCGCGCGGAGAGCGTACGGGTGACGGCACACTGGCTGGGCTGGAGCTGCGCGGGCGGGACGGACGGGATCTACGACCTCGCCACGGACAGGAACCACCCGTACGACGACGTGTACGCCGTCCTCGGCGACGGCTACGCGGTCCGGGCCTTCGGGCCCGAGCTCAAGGTCACGGACTTCAGGGGCGCCACGCCCGTGGTGAAGGCCACCTACCGGACCAGCGAGTTCAACGACCAGATCGGCGAGTACGCCGTCGACACCGCCACCGGACGCCTGGCGTACCACTCGACCGCGGCCGGTGACGTGAGCGTCGTCGACCTCGGCGTCCCCGCGTCGCCGCTCTCCCGCGTCGACGCCGACGTGCCCGCCACGGCCGCCGTGGCCGACGGGGCGGGCGCGTGGCGGCCGCGCTGGTGGCTGTCGAAGCCGGCCGCGTCCTGGACGCTCACCCTGACGCACAAGGCGACCGGCACCGTGGCCCGCACCCTTACGGGCGGCGAGGCGCGGGGCGTGCTGGCGGCGGCCTGGGACGGCAAGGACGGCGCGGGCCGGCTCGTCGCGAACGGCTCCTACACCTGGAAGCTGACGGCCAAGGCGGCGGACGGTTCCGGGACGGACCTGGAGCAGTCCGGGGACGTGCTCCTGAGCGGGGCGTCGGCGGCGGAGTACGGCACGTTCGCGCCGCTCACGCCGGCGCGGCTGATGGACACCCGGTCCGGTCTCGGGGTGCCGAAGGCCAAGGTGGGCGCGGCGCAGACCGTCTCGCTGAAGGTGGCGGGCGCCGGAGGGGTCCCGGCGACGGGCGTCACGGCGGTCGTCCTCAACGTGACCGCGACCAACGCGAGCTCCGGCAGCTTCGTGTCGGTCTACCCGTCGGGTACGCAGCGCACGAGCGCGTCGAACCTGAACTTCACGGCGGGCCGGACGGTGCCGAACCTGGTGGTCGTCCCGGTGAAGGACGGCAAGGTGAACTTCTACAACCATGCCGGCTCGGTCGACCTGCTGGCCGACGTGGCGGGCTACTACACGAGCGCGGGCACCGGCACCACGTACCAGCCGGTCACGCCGACCCGCCTGATGGACACCCGAAGCGGCCTGGGCGCCCCCAAGGCCAAGCTGGGCCCGGCCGGCACGGTGAGCCTCTCCGTCCCGGAGCCGGGCGCGACGGCGGTCGTCCTGAACGTGACGGCGACGGGGGCGACGGCGGGCAGCTTCGTGTCGGTCTACCCGTACGGGACGCCGCGCTCGTCGGCGTCGAACCTGAACTTCACGGCGGGTCAGACGGTGCCGAACCTGGTGGTCGTCCCGGTGAAGGACGGCAAGGTCACCTTCTACAACCACGCGGGCTCCGTCGACCTGCTGGCCGACGTGGCGGGCTACTACAAGGCGGGCGCCTCGGGTGCCGAGTACAGGCCGGTCACCCCGACCCGCCTGATGGACACCCGTCAGGGCGACCCGCTCGCCCCGGCCGGGACGGTGACCCTCGCGGTCGACCGCCCGGGCGCGACGGCGGTCGTCCTGAACGTGACGGCGACGGGGGCGACGGCGGGCAGCTTCGTGTCGGTCTACCCGTACGGGACGCCGCGCTCGTCGGCGTCGAACCTGAACTTCACGGCGGGTCAGACGGTGCCGAACCTGGTCGTCGTCCCGGTGAAGGACGGCAAGGTCACCTTCTACAACCACGCCGGCTCGGTCCACCTCCTGGCGGACATCGCGGGCTACTACGTCGGCTGACCCCGACTCGGCCCCGGCGCACCCCCGGTGCGCCGGGGCCGATACCCGATCGGTTTCGGGGAGCTCTCCGGCTATGCTGCACGGGAGTGCTTGTCCACGGGCCGTTAGCTCAATTGGCAGAGCAGTGGACTTTTAATCCATTGGTTGTGGGTTCGAGTCCCACACGGCCTACCGAATACGGCGGAGGGGCGACCCCCTCGACCCGTTGTGGAGCGCCCCGACCGGCTTTCGCCGGTCGGGGCGCTTCGTCGTTCCGGGGTCTCGTCGCGGCGCGGGGGCGGGTCAGGCCGGGAGGGACAGGAGGAGCAGCGGGGTGGTCGTGGGCTGCGGGGAGCCGCCGGCCGGTTCGAGGGTGAGGCCCACGGCGGAGGCGTCGGCGGGGTCCCCGGCGAGGGGGACGGTGCCGTCCGCGTGGATGAATCCGGCGGGGCGCATGGTGCCGTTCTGGTCGAGCCAGAGCTGGTAGGTCGTGCCCGGGGCGGGTGCGGGCAGGCCGGCGGCGGTGAAGACGGCCTTGTTGCGGCGGTCGGAGCTGACGACCGTGGTGAGGGCGCCGTTGGTGGCCCGGCCGTGCGTGGTGCGGGCGTCGGGCGCGGCCAGTACGGCGCTGACGGCGTCGAGTTGCCGGGTGGCCTGCTGGGCCTGCCGCTGGGCGTCCTGGCTCTCCTGGTGCTGCCACGCGGCGATGCCGCCGAAGGAGGCGGCCGCGGCCAGGCCGGCGGCCAGGGCGAGGGGGACGGCCTTGCGCTTCACGGCGCGGCTGAGGCGGCGGGTGGGGCCGGTCGCGGGGAGCCGGGGCGGGAGCTGGCGTACCCCGTCGACGGCCGCCATCGTGCGCTGCTTGAGTTCGGGCGGCGGGTCCTGGGCGGTGGCCCCGGCCAGGCGGGCGGCGGTCGCCTCGAAGTCGGCCACATCCCCGCGGCAGTCCTCGCAGTGGGCGAGGTGCGCCGTGAAGTCGGCGCGCTCGGCTTCGTCCAGGGCGTCCAAGGCGTAGGCGGCGGCGAGGGCGTGGAGGTCGGAGTGGTGCTGGTTCATGTGGTCACCCCCATGCAGTCGCGGAGCCGGATCAGTCCGTCGCGCATGCGTGTCTTGATGGTGGGAAGCGGCGTGTGCAGGGTCTCGGCGACCTCACGGTAGGTCAGGCCCTGGTAGTAGGCGAGGGTGACGGCCTGGCGCTGGAGTTCGGTCAGGCCGCGCAGGCAGCGGCGTACCTGTTCGGACTCCAGGCGGGTCTCGACCTGTTCGGCGACCTCGTCGAAGGCGGTGGTGTGCTCGCGGGCCGCCCGCGCGTGTTCGCGGTCGGTGGCGGCCTGGGCGGAGCGGACCCGGTCGACGGCCCTGCGGTGGGCGATGGTGGCGGCCCAGGCGGTGACGGACCCGGCGGCGGGCCGGTAGCGGGCGGCCTGCCGCCACAGGTCGATCATCACCTCCTGGGCCACCTCCTCCGACTGGGCCCGGTCGCGCACGACGCGGACCACGAGGCCGAACACCATCGGCGCGAGGGCGTCGTAGAGGGCGGAGAACGCCTGCTGGTCGCCCTGCGCGACCTTCCGCATCACCTCGGTGAGGGCATGGCGGGGTGGCGGCGGGCCCGGGGCGTCGAAGGGGGCGGCGCGGTTCACCGGGCGGGCTCCGTGCGGGGGGACCAGACGCAGCCGTCCGGGCCGGCCGGCCGGGGGCGGGGTGTCCATCGCATGTGCGTCCTTGAGGGGAAGGCGGGGCCCGGCCGGCCTTCGGAGGGGGCGGGCGGGGCCACGGGACGGGGAACGTCCTGTGCGGAGTCTTCGTAGCGGACAGGAGTACGGATGGGGGGCCGTAACCGCCTCATCTGGTGTCCGCGGTCACCCGTGCGAGTGAGATGCCCACCCCGCGCGGGCGCGCGAGAAGGGCGGTGCGCCGCCGGCCGGACCGGTGGCGCACCGCCCCTTCGGCGGTCTGGGGACTACTGGGGCATGAGGACCGTGTCGACGATGTAGACGGTGGCGTTGGCGGTGGGCACGTTGCCGCAGACGACCTTGGAGGAGTCGTTCACGGTGTAGCTCTCGCCGGAGCCCTTGGTGGTGATCGTGCCCTTCTCCAGGGTCGCGAAGGAGCCGTTCTCCAGCTGCTTCGGCGTGAGCTTCTCCCCGACCACGTGGTACGTGAGGATCTTCGTCAGCTGCGCCTTGTCGGCCAGGACCTTGTCGAGCTGGGCCTTGGGGATCTTGGCGAAGGCCGCGTTGGTCGGCGCGAAGACGGTGATGTTCTGGGCGTTGTTGAGGGTGTCGACCAGACCGGCCTGCTGGACCGCGGCGACCAGGGTCGACAGGGCCGGGTTGTGGGAGGCGGCGGTGGCCACGGGGTCCTTGGCCATGCCGTCGAACGAACCGGCCCCGTCCTTCGGCACACCGGCACAGGCCGGTCCGAACGGGCCGTCGGACGCCATCGAGTCCGAGGAGGTCTGTGACGCGGCCGGTGCGGCCTGCGCGGTGTTCCCGGCGGACGAGGTGTCCTTCCCGGAGCCCGAGTCGGAGCAGGCGGCGAGGGCGAACGGCAGGGTGGCCGCGGCGGCCACGGCCACCGCGGAACGACGGATGCGCAGGGTGTTCATGGGGTGCTCTCCCGAGGTGTCGCGTACGTGCGAGGGGCGGAGGACTGCGGGGAACATCCGGCGGAGACCGCGCGCGGCGGCGGGTCGTCCCGGGCGCGGTGCGGTCGTCACGTCGATGCTCACGTCCGGCATTCGGAGCCGGCACCCCGGCGGATGGGTGACACCGGCCGGCGCTTCGGCCGGGCCCGGACGCGGGCCCGGACGCGGGCCCGGACGCGGGCCCGGACGCCCGGTACGTGAGATCCCCGCCCGGGTGCCGGGAACGGGCGGGAATCCCCGGGGGCAGCCGCCGAGCGCCGTGGATCGTCCCTTCAGAGTGGTGATCGTCTTCTCTAGATTTATGGCCATGACGACGACATCGACGCAGGTCAGCCCCGTGAACGCAGTCCTCCGCACCCCGCCGGCCAGCCCCGCCGCCGCGGCCGCCTACTTCTCCGCGAGCCTCGCGTTCCACGCGGATGTCTCGGATGTGGCCTCCGCCCTCGCCGACGGCGGCGACCCCGGCTTCGTGGTGGTGGACTCGCGGTCCACCGCCTCCTGGGACCAGGGGCACGTGCCCGGTGCCGTGCACCTGCCGACCGCGCTCATCGCCGAGCAGGCCGAGCAGCTCCTCGACAGGTCCGTCCCGGTCGTCACGTACTGCTGGGGCCCCGGCTGCAACGGCGCCACCCGGGCCGCGCTCGCCCTCGCCGAGCTGGGCTTCCAGGTGAAGGAGATGCTGGGCGGCTTCGAGTACTGGGTGCGCGAGGGCTTCGCGTACGAGACCTGGGAGGGCGGCGCGAAGAAGGACGCCGACCCGCTGACCGCGCCCGTCGACTCGGACGACTGCGGCTGCTGAGGAAGCCGATTTCGGTTTCCGCCACCCATGCCGTAGAGTCATATTCACCGACGCGGGGTGGAGCAGCTCGGTAGCTCGCTGGGCTCATAACCCAGAGGTCGCAGGTTCAAATCCTGTCCCCGCTACTCAGTAGCCCGAAGGCCCGGATCCGGAAACGGATCCGGGCCTTCGGCGTTCCCGGACTAGGTGCGGACGTTCGAAAGAGCAATACGCCCGCAAGTAAACGGTGTCCAAAATCAGGTCCGCCCTTTTGCGCACTCCCGCGTGCGCCGCGTAACCTCGCGCGCACCATGAGTGACCAGAGGGTGACGGAGCTGCGGACAGCGGTACGGCGGGCCCCCGCCGTGCTGCTGCTCTTCGCGCTCGTCGCGCTGATCGCCGGCGTCTGCCACGGGGCACACGGCCACGCGCTCGCCGCCCCGGTGGCCGCCGCCCCCGCCCCGGCCCAGGCCCCCGCGGTGGCCGCCGGGGCCTGGGCCGGGGCCCCCGTCGCACCCGCCGCCTTCGCCGCCTCCGCGCCCTGGCTGCCGCACGGCTGCGAGCGGCCCGGCGACGGCTGGTCCTTCGACGCCCACCTGCCCGCGCAGGCGGCCGGCACCCAGCTCCCCGCGCCGGACGCGGGCGGCGCCGTCCTCGTCCCGTACGACGAGGTGTTCCCCGAGGCCCCGCACACGCGCTGCGTCCGGGGCCGCGCCGGGCCCGGACCCGAGCCGGGCCGGCTGCTGATCGCCCTCGGGGTGGACCGGAACTGAGCCGGGGCGCGCACCTTTCGCGACCCCCGCTCCTTCCGCACGCCCCGCAGGCCGGGGCTGCCCCACCTCAAGGACGTCACCCCCCATGAGCAATCCCGCCAACCTGCTCTCCGTGGCACGGCAGACCGTCGGCAACACCCCCGTCCTGTGGATGGACGACGGATACTGGGCCAAGCTCGAAGGTTTCAACTTCGGCGGCATCAAAGACCGCGCCGCCCTCCACATGGTCGAGCAGGCCCGCCGCCGAGGCGAGCTGCGCCCCGGCGCCCCCATCGTCGAGTCCACCTCCGGCACCCTCGGCCTCGGGCTGGCGCTCGCCGGGATCCTGCACGGCCACCCCGTCCACGTCGTGACCGACCCCGGGCTCGAACCGATCGTCGAGCGGATGCTCACCGCGCACGGCGCGCACGTGCACGTGGTGCCCGAGCCGAGCCCGCACGGCGGCTGGCAGCGGGCCCGGATGGACCGGGTCGCCGAACTGCTGCTCGCCCTCGACGGGGCCTGGTGGCCCAACCAGTACGGGAACCCCGACAACCCGCGGGCGTACGGCGGGCTCGCCGCCGAGCTCGGCGAGCAGCTGGACCGGGTCGACGTGCTGGTCTGCGCGGTCGGCACCGGCGGCCACTCGGCCGGCATCTCCCGCGCGCTGCGCGCCGGCGGCAGCCCCGCCCTGGAGCTGGTCGGGGTGGACTCGATCAACTCGACCGTCTTCGGTCTCCCGGCCGGCGAGCGGCTGATGCGCGGGCTCGGCTCCTCCATCCACCCGGAGAACGTGGACCACGCCGCCTTCGACGAGGTCCACTGGGTGGGCCCGGCCGAGGCGGTACGGGCCGCCCGGCGGCTCGCGTCCCGGCAGTTCGCCACCGGCGGCTGGAGCGTGGGCGCGGTCGCGCTGGTGGCCGGCTGGCTGGCCCGCACCCGGCCGCGCGGCACCCGGATCGCCGCCGTCTTCCCCGACGGGCCGCAGCGCTACTTCGACACCGTCTTCAACGACGAGTTCTGCGCGAAGCACGGACTGCTCGACGGTCCCGTACGGGAGGAGCCCGCCGGGTACGCCGAGGGCGAGCCGGTCAGCGGCTGGACCCGCCGGGTGCTGGAGCGGGCGGAGCGGGTGCGTTGAGCACGACGGCGGCGCCCTCCCGGGGCGGGATCTGGAAGCAGAGCCTCGGCTTCGACCCGGCCGTACGGCTGCTCTTCCTCAACCAGCTCACCATCAATCTCGGCTTCTACATGCTGATGCCGTACCTGGCCGCCCACCTGGCCGACGGCCTGGGCATGGCGGCCTGGGCGGTCGGGCTCGTCCTCGGCGCGCGGAACCTGTCCCAGCAGGGCATGTTCCTCGTCGGCGGCGCGCTCGCCGACCGGCTCGGCTTCAAGCCCCTGATCGTCGCCGGGTGCGCGCTGCGGACGCTCGGCTTCGGGGCGCTCGCCTTCGCGCAGTCGCTGCCGATGCTGATCGCGGCCTCGCTGGCGACGGGTCTGGCGGGCGCGCTGTTCAATCCCGCCGTACGGGCGTATCTGGCGGCGGAGGCGGGGGAGCGGCGCGTGGAGGCCTTCGCGCTGTTCAACACGTACTACCAGGCGGGCATCCTGCTCGGGCCGCTGGTCGGGGTGGCGCTGACCGGGGTGTCGTTCCGGCTGACGTGCGTGGTGGCGGCGGTGCTGTTCGCCCTGCTCACCCTCGTACAGCTGCGGCACCTGCCGGTGCGGCGGGAGGTGCCGGAGCCGGCCGGGGCGCCGGGGGCGGACGGGAAGGCGCGCGGGCAGTTCCGGACCGTGCTGGCCAACCGGGTGTTCTGGCTGTTCTCGCTGGCGATGACCGGCTCGTACGTGCTGTCCTTCCAGGTCTATCTGGCGCTGCCGCTCGCGGCGGACAGCACGGCGGTGACGACGGCGCTGTTCGTGGTGTCGGCGCTGGTGGCGCTGGCCGGGCAGCTGCGGATCACCGCCTGGTGCAAGCGGCGGCTGAGCCGGGAGCGCTGTCTGGTGCTGGGGCTCGCGCTGATGGGCGCGGCCTTCCTGCCGCCGGCGCTGCTGGGCGGCGGGCGTTCGCTGCCGGGGCTGCTGCTGTGCGCGGCGCTGCTGGCGGTGGCGAACGCGGTGCTCTACCCGTACGAGATGGACACCGTCGTCGCCCTCGCCGAGAACCGCTGGGTGGCCACCCACTACGGGCTCTACAACACCGTCTGCGGGATCGGCATCACCCTGGGGAACCTGGGGACGGGCGCCCTGCTCGACCTCACCGGCTGGTCGGCGGTGCCGTGGCTGACGCTGTGCGCGGTGGGTCTCGGCTGCGCGGTGGCCATGGCGGCGCTGGCCCGGGGCGGGCGGCTCGCGGTCCGGCCGGCCGTAAGCCAGTCGGCCGAGCGCCGGTCGCCGTCGGAGACCGGCTGACCGCACCCTGGGGAGGGCGCGGGTCCTCCCGTCGCCCTCGGGGCGGTCCCGGGTCCGTACGGGCCGGGTCCGGCCGGGGCCGGGTCCAGGCGGGAGAGCAGCGGTGGCGCGAGCGGCGGTGCGGGACGGGCCGGGCGGCGGCGGTGACGGGGTCCTCGGGCCGTACGCCCTCGCCCGCCGGTTCATCCGGGCGCTGCCGCCGCTGATCATCGTGGGCGGTGTCTGCTTCGACCTGGCGACCCCGCCCGAGTACACGGCGGCGCCGCTGTTCTCGGCGGCGCCGCTGATCGCCGCCCCCTTCTTCTCCACGCTGACCACGCTGCTCACGGGCGTCGCCGCCGTCTTCGCCAGCGTCGGGCTGCACGTCTACAACGGCACCTCCGACCACATCCCCTCGCTCACCGAGACGCTGACGGTGCTGACCGTCTCGGCGCTGGCGATGCTGATCAACCGGGTGGTGCGGCGCAGCGGCGAGCGGCTGGCCTCGGCGCGGGTGATCGCGGAGACGGCGCAGAGGGCGGTGCTGCCGCAGCCCGCCGAGCGGATCGGGGGGCTCCAGATCGCGGCGCGGTACGAGGCGGCGGAGGCGGACGCGTTCATCGGCGGCGACCTGTTCGCCGTACAGGACACGCCGTACGGGGTGCGGCTGGTCGTCGGCGACGTGCGGGGCAAGGGGCTCGACGCGGTGGAGGCCGTCGCGGTGGTCATCGGCGCCTTCCGCGAGGCGGCGGAGCTGGAGCCGACGCTGGAGGGCGTGGCGCAGCGGCTCGAACGGGCGCTGGACCGGGAGGGCACCCGGCGGGACGGGCTGGACGCCTTCGAGGGGTTCACGACGGCGGTCCTCGCGGAGATCCCGCGCGGCGGGGGCTTCGTACGGGTGGTGAACCGAGGGCACCCGGAGCCGCTGCTGCTGTACGGGGACGGGGCGCTGGCGCGGTTGCGGCCGAGCGAGGCGGCGCTGCCGCTGGGGATGGGGGAGCTGGCGGTGTGGCCCGACCGGGCCGACGAGACCCCGTATCCGGCGGGCGCGACGCTGCTCCTGTACACGGACGGGCTTTCGGAGGCGCGGGACGGGCACGGGGTCTTCTACGACCCGGCGGAGCGGCTGGCGGGGCGGCTCTTCCCCGGGCCCGAGGAACTGCTGGACGCGCTGGTGGCGGACGTGCGCCGGCACACGGGCGGGGGGTCGACGGACGACATGGCGCTGCTCGCGGTGAGCCGGCCGGCGGCGGGGCAGCCGGAGCGGCGGCGGACGATGCCGGTGGTGTCGCCGGGGGCGGTGCCGGACGGGAGGCTCGGGGGGACGCCCCCGACGGGTGGTGACGGCTCGTAGTCGAGGGGTGTCGCTCCGATAACAATTGATACAACGTCAGATTCCGCCTGTGACGGGAATCCCGTCTGACCGGGGGTCAACTCGGGCCATTCCCTCCCAATTCAGCTAATGATCAAGGGGAGCGGCTTGGAATCGGGAGGCCGTGTCTATTAACGTTCGATAACGCAGCGCGGTCGTCCCAGCCGTCGCAAGAGACGGCACCGTGCGCGCGCGCCGAATTCCGCAAGGGAACCGGGGAACCACCACTTGGGGTGAATCGGGCCACGTCGCACCCGTGCGGCACACCCGTAGGAGACCTTCCTGCTCCGAACCCGTCAGCTAACCCGGTAGGCGAGAAGGAAGGAAAGGAGAGCGCCTCCGTGGCGTCCGACACCCCCGCTCCCGAAGCCCCCTTCGACTCTTTCGGCGCCTATGGCGCCGCGGGCACGGGCGGGGAGGAATGGAACCCCACCGAGGAATCGATGCGGGCCCAGAACCGCGCCGGCGGCCGGCACCGGGTCGTCAAGCAGCGCTCCAACTTCGCCCGCTCCTCCACCGTCCTCGGCGTCGGCGTCATCGCCGCCGTCGGGGCGGGCGGCCTGGCCACCGCCCAGGAGAAGCCCAAGGTCTCGATAGCGCTGCCCGACCTCGGCCTGCCCGCCGCCTCCGAGCTGCCCGGCATCGGCGACCTGATCGGCGGCGGCGACGCCAAGGGCTCCGACGAGGGCACCGGGACCGCGAACGCCCCGCAGCCGCTCACCGCCCTCACCTACACGACCCCCGAGGACGGCACCACCGCCGACGCCCCGGCCGGCTCGAAGCAGCAGGCCGACGCCGGTGAGGCGCTGCGCGCCCGCATCCTCCAGCAGGCCGAGCAGCAGCAGGCCGCCGCCGACGCCGCGGAGAAGGAGGCGGCGCAGAAGGCCGCCGCCGAGAAGGCGGCGACGGAGGCCGCGGCCAAGGCCGAGGCGGCGGAGAAGGCGGCGGCCGAGGCGAAGAAGAAGGCCGAGGCGGAGGCCGCCGCGAAGGCCGAGGCCGAGCGCCTGGCCAAGCTGGCCGCCAGCTACGCGCTGCCCACCTCGTCGTACACCCTCACCTCCACCTACGGCGAGTCCGGCTCCATGTGGTCCTCCGGCTACCACACCGGCCTGGACTTCGCCGCGCCCACCGGCACCCCGGTCAAGGCCGTCCACAGCGGCACCGTGAAGTCGGCCGGCTGGTCCGGCTCCTACGGCTACCGGATCGTGCTGGAGCTCGCCGACGGCACCGAGGTCTGGTACTGCCACCTCTCCTCGATGACGGTCGGCGCGGGCCAGTCCGTCGGCACCGGCGACACCATCGGCCGCGTCGGCGCCACCGGCAACGTCACCGGCCCCCACCTCCACCTGGAGGTCCACACCCCGTCCGGCGGCGGCATCGACCCGGCCGGCTGGCTGCGGTCGAAGGGCCTGAGCGTCTGACCGCCGTCGCGGGCGGCGGGGCTGGTGGCCGGTCGGGCGGCGGGTCGAGTGGCCCGGGCGGCGGGTCCGGTGGCCGGTCCGGCGTCGCGGGCGGCGGGTCCGGTGGTGCCGGGGTCCCGGGCGGTCGGTCCGCCGTGACGGAATAGGCCCGGCGGCGCGGGGGGTTGATCACCTCATGACTTCTCTCCGCGCACTGGGCTCCTCCGACCTGCACGTCTTCCCGCTCGCCCTCGGTGGCAACGTCTTCGGCTGGAGCGCCGACGAGGCGCAGTCCTTCGCCGTCCTCGACGCCTACGCCGCCGCGGGCGGCAACTTCGTCGACACCGCCGACACGTACTCCTCCTGGGTCGAGGGCAACGAGGGCGGCGAGTCCGAGACCGTCATCGGCCGCTGGATGGCCTCCCGGGGCAACCGCGCGGACGTCCTCGTCGCGACCAAGGCCGGCGCCCACCCGCGCTTCAAGGGGCTGGCCGCGCCCACGATCAAGGCCGCCGCCGAGGAGTCGCTGCGCCGTCTCGGCACCGACTACATCGACCTCTACTACACGCACTTCGACGACGAGTCCGTGCCCGTCGAGGAGATCGTCACCGCGCTCGACCAGCTCGTGAAGGACGGCAAGGTCCGGGCCGTCGCCGCCTCCAACATCTCCCCGGAGCGGCTGCGCGCCTCGCTCGACTTCGCCGAGTCCGAGGGCCTCGCCCGGTACGTCGCCCTCCAGCCGCACTACAACCTGGTCTCCCGCGAGACCTACGAGGGCGAGCTCCTGGAGACCGCCGAGCGGGCCGGGCTCGCGGCCGTGCCGTACTTCTCGCTCGCCTCCGGCTTCCTCACCGGCAAGTACCGCCCGGGCACCGCCGTCGCCAGCGTCCGCGCCGGCAGCGCCGGGCAGCACCTGGAGACGGAGCGGGGCCGCCGGGTGCTCGCCGCGCTCGACACGGTCGCCGAGGCGCACGACGCCGAGCCCGCCACCGTCGCCCTCGCCTGGCTGGCCTCCCGCCCGACCGTCGTCGCGCCGATCGCGTCGGCCCGCACGGTCGAGCAGCTGCCCGCCCTCGTCGCCGTCGCCGACCTGGAGCTGACCGGCGCCGAGCTCGCCGCGCTCGACGAGGCCTCGGCGGTCTGATCCGCCGGGCCCGACACGCCCTAGCTGCGGTACGGGTTGTAGCCGCCGTAGTCCAGATACTGCGGCGGCGCCCAGACGCGGCCGGTGGCCCGTGCCGCGTGGCTCAGCGCGGGGGAGGCCACCTGGCGGCGCTGCCACAGGTGGTGCAGCAGCTCCTGCTCGCGGGCCGCGAAGTCCGGGGCCGCCTGGCCGAGCCCGGCCCGGTGGCGCAGGAAGGCGAGGGTGGTGGCGAAGGCCTCGTACTCGCCGACGGCCTGCGCGCCCTGCTTCCCGAACGTCCGGGCGGCGAAGCCGCGGGCCAGCGAGCGGGCCCGCATCGAGGAGAGCGCGAGCGGTTCGTCATGGGCGAGCCAGCCGGCCGCCGCGTAGGCCGGGAGCTCGCCGGATATGGTCTGCAGCTCCCTCTGCCGGCTCCATATCGCGAGCCAGGTCAGCAGGGCGAAGACCGGGACCATGAACATCCCGTACACCGCGAGGAACGCCAGCGGGTGGAAGGACGCCGACCCGTTCCACAGGGCGTGCAGGCCCATGGCGAGCAGCAGACCCGTGAGCGGCAGCAGCACCAGTCGTGTGCGGCGGAAGCGGGCGCGGGCCGCGAGCAGGGCGGCGAAGCCCAGGCCGAGCCCGGTGAGCGAGGTGAAGAGGGGGTGGGCGAACGGCGACATGATGATCCGGACGAGGAAGGTCCCGATGGTCGTGGAGCCGAGGCCGGCGGAGCCGATCTCCTGGTCCTCGCCGAAGGCGTTGCCCAGGTAGAGGATGTTCTCCGTGAAGGCGAAGCCGGTGGCGGTGAACCCGGCGTAGACCAGGCCGTCGACCGGGCCCGTGAAGTCCCGGCGGCGGAAGAGGAAGAGCAGCAGCAGCGCCGCGCCCTTGGCGGTCTCCTCCACGACCGGGGCGACGGCCGTCGCGCCCAGGGTGTCGGCCGAACCGGGGTCGGCGGTGGCGCCGCTGATCCACTCCACGGCGAGGGAGTTGGCCAGGATGGCCACCAGCGTGGAGGCGAAGGCCCCCCAGGCCAGGGCGAACAGCAGGTTCTTCCAGGGGGCCGGCTCGACCCGGTCGAGCCAGCGGAACGCGGCCAGCAGCAGCGGCACGGGCAGCACGGCGAGGCCGAGCCCGACGAGGAAGCCCTCGGTGCCGGTCTCCTCCCGCACCAGCGCGAGGATCGCCAGCGCGCACAGCACGAGCAGGGTGATCAGGACGATGGCCCGCAGCAGCTTGCTGCGCCAGAACGCGCGCCGCGGCTTGTACCGCCACTTGGCGCGCTCCGGGACCGCGGTGAAGTCCGGCTGGTCCGTCTCCAGGGCGGGCACGGGCGCGGGCGCGGGGATGAACGCCCCGGCGGGCGCGGGGGCGGGCTCGGTGGCGGAGGTGGCGGATCCGGCGATCGGGTTCGATGACACGGACCGACCCTAACGAGCGCCACCGACAGCGGCGAGGGGGTTCTCGCAGCCTGTGGAAAACCCGGCCCCCCGCCCGGCGCGGGCCCCGGCCCTTCGCCCGGAGTGGCACCCGCCCGCCGGGGGCAGCGCCCGGCCCGCCGGGGTCAGCGCCGCCGGAACAGCAGGTCGTGGACGACGTGCCCCTTGTCGAGGCCCTGCCCCTCGAAGCGGGTCAGCGGCCGGTGGCCGGGCCGGGGCGCGTAGCCGCCGTCGGCCTGGGTGTTCTCGAAGTCGGGGTGCGCTTCGAGCACCTCCAGCATCTGCTCCGCGTACGGCTCCCAGTCCGTGGCGCAGTGCAGCACGCCGCCGGGCTTGAGGCGGGGCGCGAGCAGGGTGAGGAAGTCGGGCTGGATCAGCCGCCGCTTGTGGTGCCGCTTCTTCGGCCAGGGGTCCGGGAAGTAGACCCGGCAGCCGTCGAGGGACTCGGGCGTGAGCATCTCGCGCAGCAGGATGATCGCGTCGCCGTTGGCGACCCGGACGTTCTCCAGGCCGTTGCGGTCGGCGAGTCCGAGCAGGTTGCCCTGGCCGGGGGTGTGCACGTCCACGGCGAGGATGCCGGTGCCGGGGTCGGCGGCGGCCATCTGCGCGGTGGCCTCGCCCATGCCGAAGCCGATCTCCAGGACGACCGGCAGCCCGCCGAACATCTCGTCCAGGTCGAGCAGGCGCATCCCGTCGATGTCGAGGCCCCAGTCGGGCCACCGCTTCAGCATGGCCTCGGCCTGGCCTGCGGTGACGCGGCTGCGGCGGGGCTGGAAGCTGCGGATCCGCCGCTCGAAGTGCGAGCCGGCCGGGTCGGGCGAGGGGCCCTCGCCCGGCGCGAACATCCGGCTGCCGAGCCGCGCGGCGCGCTGCTCGGCCAGGGCGCGGTCGGCCGGGGTGGTCCCGGCGGGACCGGCGGGGACCGCGGGGGCGGTCGGCGGGGTCATCTCAGGCTGCTCAGACACAATGCCCCGATTCTACGGGGAGCCCGGCACGCCCGTCGTGGCCGCGGGCGCCCGCCTGCCGGGGCCTACAGCAGCGCCAGCGCCCGTCCCGCGACCTCACGGCCGATCGGCAGGGAGGCGGTCGCGGCGGGGGACGGGGCGTTCAGCACGTGGACCGTGCGGACCGACTCGCGGATCAGGAAGTCGTCGACCAGGGTGCCGTCCTTCAGCACGGCCTGCGCCCGCACACCAGGGGTGGCCCGCCGCAGGTCGCGCTCCTCGACGATCGGCAGCATCCGCCGCACCGCCTCGGTGAAGGCGCGCTTGGACAGCGAGCGGTGCAGCTCGCCCGCCCCGTACCGCCAGTGCGCCTTGGCGATGGCCCAGCTGCCCGGCCAGGCGAGGGTGCCGGCGAGCTCGCGGGGGCGGACCACCGACCAGCCGTATCCCTCGCGGGCGAGCGCCGGGACCGCGTTCGGTCCGACGTGGACGCCGCCGTCGATGCCCCGGGTGAGGTGCACCCCGAGGAAGGGGAAGGCCGGATCGGGCACCGGATAGACCAGGCCGCGCACCAGGGAGGGGTCGGCCAGCTCGTAGTACTCCCCCCGGAAGGGGACGATCCGCATCTCCGGGTCGTCGCCCGCGAGCCGCGCCACCCGGTCGCAGTGCAGCCCCGCGCAGTTGACCAGGACCCGCCCGCGCACCACCCGCCCGGCCGCCGTGCGCACGGCCACGCCCCAGGGGCGCCGGTCCACGGCGGTCACCGCCGACCCGTACAGGATCCGGGCCCCCGACTCCTCGGCCAGCTTCGCCGCCACCGCCCCGTAGTCGACGATGCCGGTCGAGCCGACGTGGATCGCGGCCACGCCCCGCACCCGCGGCTCGTACTCGCTGATCTGCGCCGGGCCGAGCTCGCGGACCGGGATCCCGTTCTCCCGGCCGCGCTGGACGAGGGCGTGCAGCCGGGGCAGCTCCTCGCGGTCGGTGGCGACGATCAGCTTGCCGGTGACCTGGTGGGGGATGCCGTACTCGGCGCAGAACTTGACCATCTCGGCCGCGCCCTCGACGGCGAACCTGGCCTTGAGGGAGCCCGGCCGGTAGTAGATGCCGCTGTGGATCACGCCGCTGTTGCGCCCGGTCTGGTGGCGGGCCGGGGCGTGCTCCTTCTCCAGGACGGTGACCCGGGTGCCCGGCGCGGCGCGCGTGATCGCGTACGCCGTCGACAGACCGACGATCCCGCCGCCGATCACCAGCACGTCACAGTCGTAGTCATAGCGGACAGACACCAGCGCCACCTCCCACCCCTGATAGTGCACTGGCCCACTGACAATCCCGCTAAACCGCCCGGGTCTGGGACGCGCGTCACGCCGGAGCCACGAGGAGCGGGCGGGCGCGCTCCCGGAGCTCCATGACCCGGGGCTCGTCTCCGTACGGTTCGAGCCGGTTCAGCAGGTCTCGTACGTATTCGGTGGTGCGGGCGGAGGAGATCCGTCCGGCGACCTCCACCGCCAGGGTGCCGGCGGCGCAGGCCGCGTCCAGGTTGCCCGACTCCAGCTCGGCCACCGCCGACACCACCAGCCGCAGGCCGTGCGAGCGCACGTACTCCTCCGTCGGGCGGGACAGCGCCTGCTCGGTGAAGCGCCGCACCTGCCGGGGCAGCTTCAGGTCGCGGTAGCACTCGGCGGCGTCCGCGCAGAAGCGGTCGTACGAGTAGAAGCCCAGCCACGTCGGGTCGGCGTCGCCCGCGCGGGAGCGCTCCAGCCAGCCCTCGGCCGCCTTCAGGGCCGCCGCCGCGGCGGCCCCGTCGTTCGCCTTGGCGTGCGCGCGGGCCTCGACGAGCCGGAAGAACGACATGGTGCGGGCGGTGGCCAGGCCCCGGTTGCGCTCCAGGGCCGCCTGCGCCAGGTCGACGCCCTCGTCGGCGAAGCCCCGGTAGGTCGCCTGGAGCGACATGGACGCCAGCACGTACCCCCCGAGGGGGACGTCGGCCGCCGCGCGCGCGAGCCGCAGCGCCTGGATGTAGTAGCGCTGGGCGGCCTCCTGCTGGCCGGTGTCGAAGGCCATCCAGCCGGCCAGGCGGGTCAGCTCGGCGGTCGCGCCGAACAGGGCGCGCCCCACCTCGTCCGAGTAGGAGCCGAGCAGCAGTGGCGCGGCGTCCACCCTTAAGCACTCGGGCACCATCGAGGAACGCCAGTCCCCGCCGCCGTATTTGGAGTCCCAGCGGCGCGCGTCCTCGGCGGCCTCGCGCAGCTTGGCGACGTCGCTGTGGCCCACCCGCGCGTGGCCGCCCGGCTCGCCGGCCGCCGGGGGCCGGGCGGCCTGCCGCTCGACCGAGGGGTCGGCGGGCGTGATCAGCCAGCGGGAGGCGGGCGTCGCGTACGCGCTCACGGCGAAGGAGCCGGCGAGCGACTGCCAGATCCCGCCGCCGCCGCGGCGGCCGGCGAGATCCAGTCGGTACAGCTCGGTGGCCGAGCGGACCGCCTCGCCCACGTCGCGCGGGAAGGCGAGCCCGACCTCCGGCGCGGGGTCGGCGTCGGCGAGCCCGATCTCGTGCAGCGGCACGGGCCGCCCGAGCTTCTGGCCGATGGCGGCGGCGATCAGGTGCGGGGCGGCGCCCTGCGGCACCATGCCCTTGGACACCCACCGGGCCACCGACGTCTTGTCGTACCGAAGCGTCAGGCCCCGCTGCGCACCGAGGTCGTTGACGCGCCGGGCGAGCCCGGCATTGCTGATTCCCGCGAGGGCGAGAACCGTGCCGAGCTTTTCGTTCGGCCCGCGTTGCTCCCTGGACATGACGCCACCCCTCGACACGACCACCCGGACGGCCGCCACGACGCCGGGCATAGGCGTGCGGCATTCGTAAACACAGCGTAGTTCGCCGCATCCCTACCGTTAAGGGGCGGAGTTCCGTATGGCGAGATTGTTGTGTGATGGACTGAGCGGTCCCCGCGCGGGCGCCGCCCGTGCTCCCGGCGTGTGGCCGTGCGCCCGCCCGTGCGCTCTCGCCGGTCCCCCGGGGGGAGCGCTTCCATGAGTGCTGCGTGGGTCGGCCCACTTGGCCGAGGACCGTTGTCCGGGTCCGGTGGGCTGGGGGACACCGCCGCCCCATTCCCCGCGGGCGGCGGACGGCTCCGGGAGGCGACCGCCTCCCGGACTGCCGCGAGTACGCGCCGGGTTGGGGTGTGCGACCCGGGGCGGCGGCGCCGGGCCCCGGCAGGTCCGCGCGGGGCGGCCCCGGACGGCCGGGGGCCGTCGATGGTCGCCCCGGAACCCGAGAATGGCTGAAAATCGACGGTCGCCCTCGGCTGTGGACGGACCGCCGGAGGACCACCGGCCGGCCGCCGCCGCATCGCCGGGCACGGCACCCGGCCGCTCGCAACTGGCCCATGCCAGGGGCGCATTCGCGCAGCTGTGATGCCTCCCGCGCGCCTCCGGCATGGCAGCATGTCCTCCACTCGACCTTTGTGGAGGCGGCGATGCGGTGGCTGGTGGGCTGGAGCAGTGTCGCCGCGCGGTACGGCGCCCCGCCCGGCTCTGCCGGGACCGTCGGCGACCCCGCCGAGGGACGCACGGTGCACCCGGTGGGCGCGCAGCTCCTGTGGGGCGACCCCGACCCGCTGTGGGCGGTCGGCGACTGGCGCCCCGACGAGGTCCGCGTGGTCGGCCTCGACGAACACACCCGCCTCGCCGTCCTCGGCTGCTGCGCCGCGAGCGACGACGAACTGCGCCGCGGACTCCTCACCGCGCGCGGGGGCGCACTGCGGCACCTGACCGCGTGGCCGGGCGGCTACACCGCCGTCGTCAAGGTCGGCCGGCGCGTCACCGTCACGGGCGACCTCGCGGGCGCCCGCCCCGTCTTCCACACCCCCTGGGCCGGCGGCACCGCCTACGGGACGGCCGCCCTGCCGCTCGCCGACCTCACCGAGGCCCAGCTCGACATCGGCCACCTCGCCGCGCTGCTGGCCTGCCCCGAGACCCCCGAGGCGCTGCGCGACTCCACCCCGTACGAGGGCGTGCGCCGGGTGCCGCCCGGCCACGCGCTCATCCTGCGCGAGGGCTCGCGCGAGATCACCGGCTACGACCCGGTCGCCTCCCTCGCCGTCGCGGCGCCCGAGGCCGACCCCCGGCAGGCCGTCGAAGGCGTCCGGGACGCGCTCGTCGAGGCGGTACGGGCCCGGCTCACCGCGCCCCGGCACGCGCCCGAGGCGCCGCTGCCCGACCCGGGGCCGGTGCCCGGCATGGGGCCCGCCGACCGGCGCGCGGCCCGAGGCGGCGGCCCCGCCCCCGGCATCGGCGCCGACCTCTCCGGCGGCAGCGCCTCCGGCACCCTCGCCCTGCTCGCCGCCGGGCTCCCCGGCGTCCCCGGCACCGTCCTCGGCCACGGCACCGGGGCGGGAGAGCGGCTGCTCGCCGTCACCTTCAACGACCTCGCGGGCGCCGGCAGCCGCGAAGAGCTCGCCCGCGCGGGGGAGATCGCCGCCAACCCGCGCCTCCACCACGTGGTCGTCACCGCCGGGGAGGAGGCCCTCCCGTACGCGGAGCTCGACGGGCCGCTCACCGACGAGCCGGGCCCCGCGCTCGTCTCCGCCGACCGCCACCGCAGGCGGCTCGCGGGCGGCAGCGCCGACCACTTCACCGGCTTCGGCGCCCGCCAGGTCCTGGACGCCCACCCGGCGCGCCTGGCCGACCTCCTGATGGACCGCAGGCGCCGCTCCCTGGTGCGCCCGGTCACCGCGCTCGCCAAGGCCACCGGCCCCTCGGCGGGCTCGCTCCTCGTCCCGCTCCAGGTCTACCGCGCGGCCCGCAGGCTCGCCCGTACGCCCTACCGCACCGGCCTGGAGGCCGCCGCCACCCGCGTCCTGGAGGCCAACCGGGCGCCCGGCGGCTCCTACGGCCCCCTGGAGGCCTCGCTCTCGGCCCTCGCCTGGTCCCGGCCCGGCCCGGCGGCGCGCTGGCTGACGGGGGAGGCGCTGGCCGAAGTATCGGTTCGCCTGAACCGGGCGGCGACCCTCCCCGCCGCCGTCCAGCGCCCCGGCGAGGCCCGCGCCCGCGCCGCCCTCGCGCGCGCGGCGGCCGACCACCGCGTCCTCGAACAGGCGGCCGAGATCCGCAGCCAGCGCCTGCACGCCCCGTTCCTGGACAACCAGGTCGTCCGGGCCTGCCGCGAGCTCCCCGAGTCCCTGCGGGTCCAGCCCGACGCCCGCGCCACCGTCCTGCGCACCGTCCTCGCGGGCGCCGGCATCCGCGACCTCCCCAGCGGCTGGGGCGCCCCCCACCCGGCCGTGCCGGCGGCCACCACCCGCGCGGGACTGCGCGCCGCGCTCCCGCACCTGATCGCCCTCTTCGACGCGCCGCTCCTCGCCGACGCGGGCCTGATCGAGGCGCGCGTGGTCCGCCGCGCCCTGCGCGCCGCCGCCGACGGCGAGCAGGTCCCCCTCGACGGCCTCGCCGACCTGGTCTCCACCGAGCTCTGGCTGCGCCGCCTCCTCGCCCGCCGAGGCTCCTGCTGGACCGGCACCGCCGCCCCCCGCCACCGCGCGGTACCGGGCCCCCTGATCCCGGCGGCACGCTCCCTCCCGGCGTAGCGGCGCAGCGGCGGACGGCCCGGGAGGTCGGCCCGGGAGGTCACCTCGCCCTCCACCGCCGGCCGGGACCGCGTGGAGAAGATCCGGGGATACGCCAACGCGGACATCCCCGTCTCTCTGCTCATCGACCGCGAGGCGGCTCAGGTCGTCGTCTGCTGGGAGCCCTCCGTGGACGCGTACCGGCACACCTCCTCCGACCAGCCGGGAGCGGTCGTCCCCCTCCCGGACCCCCTCGGCTTCGACCTCGACACCTCGGCGTTCTGACCTCCCCGGCCCGCCCGCCCCCCCCCCGAGCGCCCCTCTCCGGGGAAACCCCGAGGCGTCCCGTACCCCCAGCCGCGACAATGGCCCGGTGCGGTATCTCATCCTCGGCACCACCGACGCCCTCGACGGCGACGGCGCCCCGCTGCCCCTCGGAGGGGCCCGGCTGCGGGCGCTGCTCGCCGCGCTCGCGGTGCGCGGCGGACGGACGGCGTCAGTCGGCGAGCTCGTCGACGACGTGTACGGGGACGAGCCGCCGCACGACGCCCCCGCCGCGCTCCAGGCCCTCGTCGGACGGCTGAGAAGGGCCCTCGGCAAGGACGCCGTCGCCTCGGGCCCCGGCGGCTACCGGCTGGTCGCCGAGCCCGACGACATCGACCTGTACGTCTTCGAGCGCCGGGTCCGGGACGCCACCGCCCGGCTCGACGCGGGCGACCCCGCCACCGCCGCCGAGCTGCTCCGCACCGCCCTCGCCCTCTTCCGAGGCCCCGCCCTCGCCGACCTCCCCGCGCACGCCGGTGTGCGCCCCGAGGCGCAGCGGCTCGCCGCGCTCCGCCGGCGCGTCGAGGCCGACCTGCTGCGCGGCGCCACCGCGGGGCTCGTCCCGGAGCTCACCGAGCTCACCGCCGCGCACCCCTACGACGAGACCTTCCACGCCCAGCTCATCCGCGCCCTCCGCGCGGAGGGCCGCCCCGCCGACGCCCTCGCCGCCTACGAGGAGGCCCGCCGCACCCTCGCGGACGGGCTCGGCGCCGACCCCGGCCCCGAGCTCACCGCCCTGCACGCAGAGCTCCTCGCCGGGGACGCCCCGCCGGGCACCCGGGCGCCCGCCGCCCCGGCCCCCGAGCCCGGCAACATCCGCCCCCGCCTCACCTCCTTCGTCGGCCGCGAGCCCGAGCTGGCCGAGCTCCGCGCGGAGCTCGGCCGCTCCCGGCTCGTCACGCTCACCGGCCCCGGCGGCTCCGGGAAGACCCGGCTCGCCGAGGAGGCCGCCCGGCAGGCCGTCGGCCCCGCCGCCTGGAGCGCCGAGCTCGCCCCGCTCGACGACCCCGGAGCCGTACCCGGCGCCGTCCTGTCCGCCCTGCGCCTGCGCGAGACCCACCTCATCACCCGCGAGGGCCAGCCCGTCCAGGACGACCCCACCGCCCGCCTCGTCGAGCACCTGGCGCACCGCCCGCTGCTGCTCGTCCTCGACAACTGCGAGCACGTCATCGGGGCCGCCGCCGCGCTCGCCGAGGCCCTCCTCACCCACTGCCCCGGGCTGCGGATCCTCGCCACCAGCCGTGAACCCCTCGGCGTCCCGGGCGAGTCGGTCCGCCCCGTCGAGCCCCTCCCCGCCCGCCCCGCCCACCGGCTCTTCGCCGAGCGCGCCCGCGCGGTGCGGCCCGGCTTCCGCGTCGAGGACGACCTGGCCGCCGTCGACGAGATCTGCCGCCGCCTCGACGGCCTCCCGCTCGCCATCGAGCTCGCCGCCGCCCGGCTGCGGCTGCTGACCCCGCGCCAGATCGCCGACCGCCTCGACGACCGCTTCCGCCTCCTCACCTCCGGCTCCCGCACCGTGCTGCCCCGCCAGCAGACCCTGCGGGCCGTCGTCGACTGGTCCTGGGAGCTCTTGGACGCGCGGGAGCGCGCGCTGCTGCGGCGGGCCGCCGTGTTCGCGGGCGGCTGGGACCTGGCCGCCGCCGAGGCCCTCGACCCGGACCCCGCCGCCGACACCCTCGGGGTCCTCGGCGCCCTCGTCGAGAAGTCGCTCGTCGTCGCCACCCCGACGGACGAAGGCGAGATGCGCTACCGCTTCCTGGAGACCATCCACGAGTACGCGGCCGAGCGTGCCGCCGAGACCCCGGAGCCGCGCGCCGCCGCCGAGGCCGCGCACACCGCCCACTTCACGGCCCTCGCCGAGACCGCCGAGCCGCTGCTGCGCTCGGGCGAGCAGCTGCCCTGGATCACCCGGATCGAGCGCGACCTCGACAACATCCGCGCGGCCCTGCACCGCACCACCGCCACCGCCCCCGACGAGGCCGCCGCCCACCGGCTGGTCTTCGCCATGGGCTGGTTCTGGTGGCTGCGCAACTACCGCCCCGAGGGCCTCGCCTGGGCCGAACGGGCCCTCGCCCTCGGCACGGACCCCGAGGACCCGGCCGATCCGCGCCACTGGCCCCGGATGCGGCTGCGGATGCTCCACTTCTTCCTCGCGATCGAGAGCCAGGTCGTCGCCGACTACCGCGAGGCCCCGGAGACCGCCGCGACCATCGCCCGGCTGCGGGCCGCCTTCGCCGTCGAGCCCGGCCCCGAGTCCGCCCGCTTCCCGGGGCTGCTGTGGCCGTTCACGGCGTATCTGACCGACACGCCCGCCGACGTCCGTGCCCTGATGGACCTCGCCGTCGCCAACGCCCGCCGCCACGGTGGGGAGTGGGAGATCGGCGTCAGCCTGATGTTCCGCGCCCACATGGCCGTGGACATGCCCGGTGGTCTGACCGGCATCGACGCCGACCTCGCCGAGCTGCACGTCCTCTCCCGCGAGGTCGGCGACCGCTGGATGCGCGCCCAGGTCGCCAGCGCCACCGGCGAGGCCGCCATCATGCGCGGCCGGTACGCGCGGGCCCGCGAGGCGTACGAGGAGGCGCTGGCGCTGGCCCGCGAGGTCGGCGCGCACGCCGAGGCACCGTTCCTGCTCGCCCGGCTCGCCGAGCTCGACTTCCGCGAGGGCGACCCGGCCGCCGCCGCGCGGGGCCTGGACCGGGCGGCGGCCGAGGCCGAGAGCCTGCGCACCGGCGACACCGGGACGTACGTGGGCTTCCTGCGCGCCTACATAGCCCTGGACCAGGGGGACGTGGCCGCCGCACGCCGTCATGTGGAGGAGGCGGGCGCGCTGATCGGCTCGGGCACCCCGCCGCCGCACTTCGTGGCCGTGGTGTCCGGGCTGGGCGCCCGCATCGAGGCGTACGAGGGCGGTGGCCGGCTCGCGGTCGGCGCGGCGGCGGCGGCGCTGCGCGACGCCCTGCTGGCGCAGTGCTCCGAGTTCATCACGGCCGGTCTCGCCGAGGGCCTGGCCACCGCGCTCTCCCTGGCGGGCGAGCAGACGGCGGCGGTACGGATCCTGGGCGCCTGCGACGGCTGGCGTACGGAGATCCCGCGCGCGGTGTCCGAGATCCGCGAGACCGAGGAGGTCATGGCCCGGGCCCGCGCCGCCCTCGGCGCGGAGGTCTGCGCGGCGCAGCGGGCCGCCGGCCGCGGCCTCGGCACCGACGAGGTGCTGGCCCTGGCGGAGCCGTACGCGGCGGAGCGGCCGGGGGGCGGGGCCCTCAGGAGCAGCTGATCTGCGACCGGGCCCAGTCCGCGACCGCCGCCCGGCCGAACGGCGTGTGCTCCTCGACGACGAGCCGGAGCTGCTTGCGGCCCTCGATGTCCACGTGCACCGGGACGGGCGCGTCGCCGGGGCGGATCACCTCGGAGCGCCACAGCCGCTCGTCGTCCCCGTACACCGCGAAGCGGACGCCGCCGACCCCGAGCGGCAGGGTGATGTCGTCGATGCCGACGACCGCGTCGTAGGCGGTGCACTGCCGGTTGAGGTCGATCAGCAGGGAGGACGGGGCGTGCACGCTCACTCCGTGCGCGTACGGCGTGCCGCCCATGGACAGCCGGGAGCGCTGCCACATCCAGCTGCTCTCGCCCAGCCGGACCTCCGGCTTGGTGCCGTCGCCGAAGATCCCGTACTCCAGCCGGTTGATCTGGTAGACGGCCGGTGCCGGGCTGGGGGGCGGCTTCGGGGACGGCGTGGCCGAGGGCTTCGGCGGGGTGGGCGAGGGCTTGGGCTTCGGGGTCGGGGACGGCGTCGGCTTCGGGCTCGGCCGGACGGTCTTCGACGGGGTCGGCTTCGGCGCGGGCTTCGGCGGCGGGGGCGGCGCCTGCACGGGCGGCGGGGTCGGCTTCGGGCTGGGCTTCGGCGGGGGCGGCGCCGGGACGACGGGGGCGACGACCGAGGGCGTGGCCGTGGGCTGGGCGACCGGCTCCGGCTCGGCCCCGGTCAGCGCCCAGACCAGACCGGCGGTCGCGGCGACGGCGGCGACGGCGGCGATGCCCGCCTTCGCGGGGATGCCGAGCCCCTCGGCGGCCGCGGCGGACGTGGCCCCGGCCGAACCGGTGGCGGTCCCGGCGCCGGTGGCTGCGGCGGCGGCACCGGCGGCGCCCGCGCCCGCCACCCCGCCCGCGACGACGCCTGCCGCCTTGAGCGAGTAGCCGGCGGCGAACCAGCCGATGACCGCGATCGGCAGGATCGCGGGGATCCCGGCGTTCACGTGTGCCAGCTCACCGGCGGCGAGCCGGCACTTGGCGCACTCGTCGAGGTGCTTGCGCAGCCCCCGCTCCGCCCGCATCCGCAGCCCGCCGCGCGCGAACGCGCCGAGCCGGTCGGCATAGCGGGCGCAGTCGCCGCCCGCGGTGAGGGACTGGCTGACGTGCGCCTGGAGATACGCCTGCTTCAGCCCCTCGCGGGCCCGGCTGGCGAGTACGGCGGTGGCGTTGGCGGTGAGGCCGAAGAGCGGGGCGACCTCGCTGGGCGACTCCTCCTCGACGGTGGTGTGCCACAGCACCGCCTGCCAGCGCTCCGGCAGCGAGCGGAACGCCTGCATGGCCAGCGACTGTTCGGCCTCGTGCATGGCGAGCACGTCGGCGCCGAGGTCGAGCGTGTCCTGGTCGGAGACCTCGGAGCCGCGGGCGGCCTCGGCGGCGAACACCGCGAAGTCCTCGACCAGGTGCTCGCGCTTCTGCGTCTTGGTCCAGTTCGCGGCGACCCGGCGGACGGTGGTCAGCAGATAGGCGCGCACGGCCTGTTCGGGCCCGGCGCCCCCGCGCACCGCCTGGAGGGTGCGGGCGAAGACCTCGGCGGTCAGGTCGTCGGCGGTGTGCCCGTCGCGGCAGCAGGTCCTGGCGTAGCGGCGCACGGCTTCGGAGTGGCGCCGGAACAGCTCCTCGTACGCGCTGTCGTCGCCGTCCCGCATCAGCTGGACGAGCTCGGCGTCGGACGGCGGCAGGTCGTTCGGCGGCAGCACGCCCTCGTGCTCGTCGAAGACGGCACCGGACGGACCGCCGGCGGGCGATCCGGAAGTGGACCCGGAAGCCGGTACGGAAGCGGAACCGTGAGCGGCGAAGGCCCCGCCCTCGCGCTGCTGCGGAACGCTGGCCTCCGAGGCCGGCCCGCCGCCCGCGCCCGGACCGCCCGGGGCCCCGACGGGTCGGCCCTGGCTGGGCACCTGGGCGGAGGACGGGCTCCCGGCCTCCGTGGTGCCACCGGCGCCCGGCGTCTCGTCCCGACTGTCACCGCTCATCGCGGAAGCCCCCGTATGCACGCTCGGACCCGAACACCGGCCAAGCCTGCCACAGAGCGCGGGCATGCCGAACCCCCGCGTCCACTTACCACTCGTCCGGGGCGACTTACCGTCCCCGGGCGTAACCGGTCATCCGTTCGTGTGAGGGCCGGTGGTCACTCGGACCAACGACCCGTCACCCCGGTGTTCGACTCGACGGCCTGCCCGTCGTGCGCGCGAGCGTCCGCCTACCGCGAGCGCAGACCCTCCAGAAGGATGTCCAGCAGCCGCGACGAGGCCGCCGCCTGCTGCGCGGCGTCCGGCAGCGCGGGCGCGGCCGTGGCTATCACCAGCAGCACGTCGGACACCGTCACGTCCGGCCGCAGCTCGCCCGCCTCACGCGCCCGGTCCACCAGCCGGCCGACGACCTCCAGGAGCTCCGCGGCCCCCGCGTCGTCCTGCTCCGCCGCCGGCACCGCGCGCGGCCCGACGACCCGCTGCTCGCCCAGGTCACCGAAGCCGTTCACCGCGGGAGCGCCCGGCGCCACCGAGACCCGCTGCGCCGGAACCCGTGCCGCGTCCTCCGGCGCGCCTGCCGGGAGCAGCACCTCGTCCACGCCCACCCGCAGCACCTGCGGCGGCAGCAGCCGACCGGCGCCCGAGGCAACCGAGGTGCGCAGGAAGCGGGAGAGCGCCGACCACGGCTCGTCCTCCTGGCCGAGGGCCGTCCGCGCCTGGTCGGTGAGCCGCGCGGTCTCCTCCTCGGCTATCCGCCGGACCAGCACGTCCTTGCTCGGGAAGCGGCGGTAGACGGTGCCGACACCGACGCGGGCGCGGCGGGCCACGTCCTCCATCGGGGCTCCGTAGCCCAGCTCGCCGAAGACCTCGCGCGCGGCGCGGAGCACATGCTCCAGATTGCGCTGCGCGTCCACGCGCAGCGGCGCCGACCGCCCGTTCACCGTGCTCTGCGCCGTACGGACCTGCCCATACGAATCCTGAATCTGCATAAGCGTTCCCCCGCTCATGATGTCTCCCCCCGGAGACTCCCCGCCCTGACACGGAGCTCGAACCGTGCCGCGCCCGTGGTCCACGCACGACGATCCGACACTCCGACGAGGTACGAACATAGTTGAGTCCGGGTCAATTCAGAAGGGGCAGTTCCGTACGGTGCGCCCCCCGATCGGAGCAAGGCCCGGAACCCTCCCGATTCCGACCCCCCGTCCCACCGCCCGTCCCCACCCTGACCTGCGTGGTTCACCACACGCACGCGCCTTTCGCCACCCCGCGCCTCCGCACCGCTCCGGTCACACAATTTGCCGGGCCTGTGGACAAACCCCGGACGGCGTTGCGTCATGGGACGGTGACCGAACCTGTGCGCGTTCTCGTTGTCGGCGGTGGCTACGTCGGGATGTACACCGCGCTGCGCCTCCAGCGGCAGCTGAAGGCCGAGCTCAGAAGCCGCACGGCCGAGATCGTCGTGGTCACCCCCGAGCCGTACATGACGTACCAGCCCTTCCTTCCGGAGGCCGCCGCCGGCTCCCTCTCCCCGCGTCACGTCGTCGTCCCGCTCCGCCGGGTCCTCGGCCGCTGCCGGATCGTCATCGGCGAGGTCCACGCCGTCGACCACCCGAAGCGGGAGGTCGCCCTCTCCACCCTCGCCACCGAAGAGGAGGGCACCGGGCACGTCCGGCTCCGCTACGACGAACTGGTCATCGCCCCCGGCTCCGTCTCGCGCACCCTCCCGGTCCCCGGCCTCGCCGACCACGGCATCGGCTTCAAGACCGTCGAGGAGGCCATCGGCCTGCGCAACCACGTCATCGAACAGATGGACATCGCCTCCTCCACCCGCGACCCCGCGATCCGCGACGCCGCCCTCACCTTCGTCTTCGTCGGCGGCGGCTACGCGGGTGTCGAGGCCCTCGCCGAGCTGGAGGACATGGCCCGCTACACCGCGCGGTACTACCACAACATCAAGCCCGAGGACCTGCGCTGGGTGCTCGTCGAGGCCTCCGACCGGATCCTCCCCGAGGTCGGCGAGGAGATGGGCCGCTACGCCGTCCGCGAGCTGCGCGCCCGGAACATCGACGTCCGCCTCGGCACCCGCCTCGACTCCTGCGCGGACCGCGTCGCCGTCCTCAGCGACGGCACCCGCCTGCCCACCCGCACCGTCGTGTGGACCGCCGGTGTCAAACCCGCGCCGCTCGTCGCCGCCACCGACCTGCCCCGCACCGAGCACGGCCGTATCCGCTGCACCGCGCGCCTCACCGTCGAAGGTGTCGCACACGCCTGGGCCGCCGGCGACGCCGCCGCCGTCCCCGACCTCACCGCCGCCGAGCCCGGCCGCGACTGCGCGCCCAACGCCCAGCACGCCGTCCGCCAGACCAAAGTGCTGGCGGAGAACATCGCCGCTTCGCTGCGTGGCGAACCGCTCAAGGAATACGCACACAAGTACGTCGGCTCCGTAGCCTCGCTCGGGCTCCACAAAGGAGTCGCCCACGTCTACGGCCGCAAGCTCAAGGGCTACCCGGCCTGGTTCATGCACCGCGCCTACCACCTCAGCCGGGTCCCCACGTTCAACCGCAAGGCCCGCGTCCTGGCCGAATGGACCCTCTCCGGCCTGTTCAAACGCGAGATCGTGTCCCTCGGCTCACTCGAACACCCGCGTGCCGAATTCGAACTCGCAGCCGCACCACCGCCCGCGCCCAAGCCGTCCGGCGAGGACGAGCCCTCGGGCTGACATCACTGTCAGTGCACTCGTCCACACTGGACGTGTGACCATAGGTGGGCTCACACCTGCACAGAGTGACTCTGCACGGCAACGACACCACGAGGCATAGAGATCCGTGAACTTCACCCGTTGGAGCGCCCGGCTTCCCGGCACGCAGCGCCGCGCGGCGCGGGGCACCGAAGGCTCCGTGCCCGCGGCCCGCGGGGAGTACGGGCCGCAGCTGGAGCACGCCGACACCCCGGACACCGGGCCCGCCGACCCCACCGGGGTGCCCGCCCTGGAGGACTTCACCGTCCGCGAGATCGTCGGCCGCCTCCCCGGCCTCGTCGCCCTCGTCTACGGCCCGGAGCACCGCATCGCGTACGTCAACGACGCCTACGCCGCCGCCTTCGGCCCCCGCCCCGCCGGCGCCACCGTCGCCGACACCTGCCCCGAGGCGGAGGAGCTCGGCCTGCTCCCCCTCATGGACCAGGTCCTGCGCAGCGGCAAGCCCCGCACGGTCAAGTCCCGCCGCACCCAGGACGGCGGCTCCTACACCGTCACCTGCCTGCCCGTCGAGAGCCCCCGCCTCCCCGACGGCGGCGTCCTCGTCCACGCCGCCGACGTCACCGACCACGCCGAGGCCGCCGAGCGGCTGCGCGCGAGCGAGCGCCGCCACCGTGAGACCGCCGTCACCCTCCAGCGCTCCCTCCTCCCGCAGGAGCTGGAGCAGCCCGACGACCTGCGCCTCGCCGCCACCTACCAGCCCGGCGTCGCCGACGCCGCCGTCGGCGGAGACTGGTACGACGTCATCACCCTCGGCGCCGGCCGCACCGCGCTCGTCATCGGCGACGTCATGGGCCGCGGCGTCCGCGCCGCCGCCGTCATGGGCCAGCTGCGCACCGCCGTCCGCGCGTACGCCCGCCTCGACCTGCCCCCGCACGAAGTGCTCCAGCTCCTCGACGGCCTCGCCGCCGAGATCGACGCCAGCCAGATCGCCACCTGCGTCTACGCGGTCCACGATCCCAACGAGGGCAAGCTCGTCTACGCCTCCGCCGGCCACCTGCCGATCCTCGTCCGCCACGAGGACGGCACCGTCCGCCGCGCCGCCGACCCCACCGGACCCCCGCTCGGCACCGGCGGCTGGCTCCACACCTCCGGCACCATCGCCCTGCCGCCCGGCTCCACCGCCGTCCTCTACACCGACGGCCTGGTCGAGCGCCGCCGCGAGGACATCGACGAGGGCGTCGCCGCCCTGGAGCGCGCCCTCTCCGGCGCCACCGGCACCCCGCAGGTCGTCTGCGACCGGCTGCTCCGCGCCCTCGGCGTCACCGCGGAGCACGACGACGACGTCGCCGTCCTCGTCGTCCAGCACCCCGCCCGCAAGGGAGCCGTCGCCGAGCTCTTCCACAACGCGGCGCTCGAACTGCTCGGCGGCGTCGAGGCCGCCCCGCGCGCGCGGGCCTTCGCCTCCGGCGTCCTCGCGAGCTGGCGCTTCCCCGTGGAGCTGTGCGACCTCGGCGTCCTCGCCACCAGCGAGCTGGTGGCGAATTCCCTCCAGCACGGCAGCCCGCCCATGCGCCTGCGGCTGCGCCGCACCGACCGGCGCCTGATCATCGAGGTCACCGACGGGGACGACCACCTGCCGCGCCGCCGCCGGGCGGAAACGGAGGACGAGGCGGGTCGCGGGATTTCCATCATCGCGACGATCGCCTCGTCCTGGGGGAGCCGCCGGACCCCCGGCGGCGGTAAAGCGGTGTGGTGCGAGTTCGCCCTGCCCGACTGATCCCGGTACGGGGGATCAGACGGCCGTGGTCTCCTTCGCGGGCTGGTGCTTCGCCACCACCCGCGAGGTCTTCGCGGCCAGCGACGGCTGGTTCTGCACCGGCGTGAGCTGCTTCCCGAGCCGCACGGCCAGGAAGGTGATCCCGAGCGAGAACAGCACGAAGGTCACGATGTACGGCCCGTGCAGCGAGGCCCCCATGGGCCCGCCCACGGCCGGCCCGACCGCCAGCGCGAGCTGCTTGACCAGCGCGAACGCCGAGTTGTACGTGCCGACCATGGACTCCGGCGCCAGGTCCGCCACCAGCGGTGCCACGGTCGGCGACAACATCGCCTCACCGAGCCCGAAGAGGGCGTACGTGGAGATGAACGCCGCCGTCGCCATCGCCTGGCTGCCGTGGCCCAGGCCCGCGTACCCGGCGATCAGCCACGCCAGGGTCCAGATCAGGCCGACCGCGGCGATGACCCGGGTCCGCTTGCGGCGCTCGACGAACTTCAGCACCAGGAACTGCGCGGCCACGATGACGGCCGTGTTGGCGGCCAGCGCCATGCCCAGCGTCGACGGCGCGATGCCGGCGGCCTCGGTGCCGTAGGCCGCGAGACCCGACTCGAACTGTCCGTAGCAGGCGAAGAAGAGCACGAAGCCCAGCACGCACAGCTGCACCATCGCCTTGTGCCGGAGCAGCGCCTTGATGCCGCCGCCCTTCTCACCGGCCGGCCGCGCGCCCTGGAAGGCCGCCGCCGCGGGCATCCGGGTGGTCAGCGCGATCGCGCCGAGGACCAGGAACATCACGGACTCGATGGAGAAGAGCAGCAGGAAGCTGCTCGGCTGGTTCACGTCGACGATCTGGCCGCCGATGAGGCCGCCGACACCCAGGCCCAGGTTCTGCAGGAAGAACTGCGTGGCGAAGGAGCGCGTACGGGTCTCCGGCGTCGAGCACCAGACGATCATCGTCGCGAGCGCGGGCTGCATCACGGCCGCACCGGCACCGAGCAGCGCGGCGGCGCCGACGGCGGCGGGCACGGAATAGGCGAAGCCCATCCCGAGCGCGCCGACCGAGGCGAGGCCGGAGGCCACGAGCAGCACCGGCACGGGCCCGCGCCGGTCGATGGCCCGGCCGCTGAAGGGGAGGACCACGAGCGCGGCCATGGCGAAGACGGCCAGCACGATGCCCGCGGTGGCCGCGCCCAGATCCCGCACCTGAGCGACGTAGACATAGAGGTACGGCACGGTGAAGCCGAGCCCGAAGGAGCTCAGTGCGCTTCCTGCCTGAATCCGGCGCATCGCGGCGCCCATCGCCTTGGTCACACTTCACCCACTTCGGTCGCGGGTTACAGGCTTGTAGCTGTGAACCCTGAAGACTTCAACACTAAAATTCGATCCTTAACAATACACATAGAAGGACTTCAACGCCAACGAGCTCCGTGGAATACTCGGCCGCATGTCCGACACCCCCGAGCAGTCCGGCACGCGGTCCCCGCAGGAGCCGACCCTCGACGAGCAGATCGCCGCCTACCAGCGCGAGTTCCGCGACCTCGACCCCCAGGTCGAGCAGGTGGTCTCCGCGCTGGGCCGACTGAACCGCCGGATGAACGTGGCGTACGGCCGCCAGGTCGCCGACCTGGGCATCAGCAACGCGGAGTGGGAGGTCCTCAAGACCCTCGTCCTCTCCGGCACCCCGTACCGCCTCGGCCCCGGCGAGCTCGCCAAGCGCCTCGGCCTCACCCCGGCCGCGATGACCCACCGCATCGACCGCATGGCGGGCGAGGGCCTGGTCACCCGGGACCGCGACGAGAACAACCGGGTGCGGGTGATCGTGGAGCTGACCGACGAGGGCCGCCAGAAGTGGCTGGAGGCCATGCGGATGGCGACGGACTTCGAGGAGGAGCTCCTCCAGGACCTGTCGACCGAGGAGCGCGGGGTCCTGGGCGAGATGCTGATCCGTCTCCTCCGCCGCGTGGAGCTGACCCAGCCGGACGCCGGCGGCCGGCTGACCGACCTCGACTGAGGGTTGACGCGACCCGCCGGGACGCGTAGTGTTCTCCGAGTTGTCACGGAGCCGGAAGGTTCCAGGGCAGCCATCCCGCCGCGAAAGCGGCAACCTCAACTCAGCACGATCTCCCAACCGGGAAGAATTTCGGCATGCCGAAATTCATTTCGAAAGACTCGATTATGAGTCGCCGGGAAAATCCGCTAGAGTTTGAGACGTCGGAACGGCCCAACAGCCGGAAAGACAAAATCCCGCCGACTGGGAATCAGGCCCGAAAGGATCTGATAGAGTCGGAAACGCAAGAACGAAGGAAGCGCCCGGAGGAAAGCCCGAGAGGGTAAGTACAAAGGAAGCGTCCGCACCTTGAGAACTC
>NZ_JBVJDK010000010.1:0-318729 GCF_055582325.1 Streptomyces sp. NPDC042100 | reverse complement strand
ATCTAAACTCTCACTTTTTTTCCGCTTCCCCCCCCCCCCCCCCCCCCCCCGGGGGGGGGGGGGGGGGCCCCCCCCCCCCCCCCCCCGCTGCCGGGATGGGTCGCGCTCAGGCGTCGACCTTCTCCATGACCTCGTCGCTGACGTCGAAGTTGGCGAAGACGTTCTGCACGTCGTCGCTGTCCTCCAGCGCGTCGATCAGCTTGAACATCTTGCGCGCGCCGTCCTCGTCGAGCTCGACCTGCATGGTCGGGACGAAGCTGGACTCGGCCGAGTCGTAGTCGATGCCGGCCGCCTGGAGCGCGGAGCGGACCGCGACCAGGTCGGTGGCCTCGCTGATGACCTCGAAGGACTCGCCGAGGTCGTTGACCTCCTCGGCGCCCGCGTCAAGGACCGCGCCGAGGACGTCGTCCTCGGTCAGCTCGCCCTTGGGGAGCACGACGACGCCCTTGCGGTTGAACAGGTACGAGACGGAGCCCGGGTCGGCCATGGAGCCGCCGTTGCGGGTCATGGCGACGCGCACGTCGGAGGCGGCGCGGTTGCGGTTGTCGGTGAGGCACTCGATGAGCACCGCGACACCGTTCGGGCCGTAGCCCTCGTACATGATCGTCTCGTAGTCGGCGCCGCCGGCCTCAAGGCCCGCGGCACGCTTGATCGCCGAGTCGATGTTCTTGTTCGGAACGGACGCCTTCTTGGCCTTCTGGATGGCGTCGTAGAGCGTCGGGTTGCCCTCGGGGTCGGCACCGCCGGTGCGTCCCGCGACCTCGATGTTCTTGATCAGCTTCGCGAAGAGCTTGCCGCGCTTGGCATCGATCACGGCCTTCTTGTGCTTCGTCGTAGCCCATTTAGAGTGGCCGGACATCTGCCTGTCTCCTTCGCGTAACCCATTACTGAACGAACCCCAGAGATCCTACAAGGATCGTGTCACCCCTCGGCGCGCACCATCGCCACGAACAGCTCGTGGATCCGGTGGTCACCGGTCAGCTCGGGGTGGAACGAGGTCGCGAGGGCCCGCCCCTGCCGTACGGCGACGATGTGGCCGTCGTGCTCGGCGAGCACCTCGACGTCCGCGCCGACCGACTCGACCCACGGGGCGCGGATGAAGACGCCCTCGACGGGGGTGTCGATCCCCGCCACGGTCACGCCCGCCTCGAAGGACTCGTTCTGCCGCCCGAAGGCGTTGCGGCGCACGATCATGTCGATGCCGCCGAAGGTCTCCTGGCCCGAGCGCGGGTCGAGGATCTTGTCGGCGAGCATGATCAGGCCGGCGCAGGTGCCGTACACGGGCATGCCGCCCGCGATCCGCTCGCGCAGCGGCTCCATCAGGCCGAACAGCACGGCGAGCTTGGAGATGGTGGTGGACTCCCCGCCGGGGAGGACGAGACCGTCGACCTCGGCGAGCTCCTCGGGGCGCCTGACGGGCCTGGCCACGGCGTCCGCCGAGGCCAGGGCGATCAGGTGCTCCCGTACGTCGCCCTGGAGCGCCAGGACACCGATCACGGGAGTGCTCATGGGTGCTTACCAGCCCCGGTTCGCGTAGCGCTCGGCCTCGGGCAGGGTGTCGCAGTTGATGCCGACCATGGCCTCGCCCAGGTTGCGGGAGGCGTCCGCGATGACCTTCGGGTCGTCGTAGAAGGTGGTGGCCTTCACGATGGCGGCGGCGCGCTTGGCCGGGTCGCCCGACTTGAAGATGCCGGAGCCGACGAAGACGCCCTCGGCGCCGAGCTGGCGCATCAGCGCGGCGTCGGCCGGGGTGGCGACGCCACCGGCGGAGAACAGCACGACCGGCAGCTTGCCGAGCTCGGCGACCTCCTTGACGAGCTCGTACGGGGCGCGCAGCTCCTTGGCGGCGGCGTACAGCTCGTTGTTGTCGAAGCCGCGCAGCTTGGCGATCTCGTTCTTGATCTGGCGCAGGTGGCGGACGGCCTCGACGACGTTGCCGGTGCCGGCCTCGCCCTTGGAGCGGATCATGGCCGCGCCCTCGGCGATGCGGCGCAGGGCCTCGCCCAGGTTGGTGGCACCGCAGACGAAGGGGGTCGTGAAGGCCCACTTGTCGGAGTGGTTGACCTCGTCGGCCGGGGTGAGGACCTCGGACTCGTCGATGTAGTCGACGCCCAGCGACTGGAGGACCTGCGCCTCGACGAAGTGGCCGATGCGGGACTTGGCCATGACCGGGATGGAGACCGCGCCGATGATCTCCTCGATCATGTTCGGGTCGGACATCCGCGCGACGCCGCCGTCCTTGCGGATGTCGGCGGGGACCCGCTCCAGGGCCATGACGGCCACGGCGCCGGCGTCCTCGGCGATCTTCGCCTGCTCGGCGTTGACCACGTCCATGATCACGCCGCCCTTGAGCTGCTCGGCCATGCCGCGCTTGACGCGGGAGGTGCCGATCGCGTCGGCGGACTGCGGGGTGCTGGACATGGGTACCTCACTCGGTGACAACGGGGGTTGTTGACGAGACGAGGAAACCGGCCATCTAGGGGCCACAGCAAGGGCCAATGTGCAGCCGGTGGATCGTTTTCGCAGGTAACGAAGGCGCCAAGGGCTCAGGCGGGACGATCCGCAAGCGCCACGGGCGGCTCGTCATCCATTTCGAAGGCCAGCGGGAACGGGGCGTGGCCCGCCAGCCGGAACCAGCGCACCTTGCGGTGGCGGCGCAGCGCCCGCGCGGCCCGTACGGCGTCGTTGTGGAAGCGGCGCGCCATCGGCACCCGGCGCACGGCCGCGGCCAGCTCCCCGGCGGCCTCCTCTCCGCCGGGCGCCGCCCGCACCACCTCGACCTGCTCGGCCTCCCCGAACACGGCCCGCAGCGCCTGGCTGAGCTCGCTCTCGGCGACCTCCCGGTGGTCCTCCTCCGACTGCCGGGCCGCGTGCGCCGCCTCGTACAGCACGATCGACGCCGCCGGATCGAGCACCCCCGAGGTGGCGAGCTCCTGGGCGACCGAGGCCCGCCGCAGCAACTGCGCGTCGAGCGCGGCGCGCGCCGCGTCGATGCGGGTGTGCAGCCGGTCGAGCCGGCCGGCGGTCCAACTCAGGTAGACGCCGATCAGAATGAGCGCGGCGACGGTCCAGATCAGGGTTTCGGTCACGGGCGCACAGGCTACCGGGACGGCGGCAGCACCCCTTCCCAAACCTCCCGGTCATGGGCGAACAGGACACGCGCGGGCCGCCCCGCGCCGAGCTCCCCCAGCCGCCCGAGCCAGGGCCGCCAGGGCCGCCCGAACTCCGCCGCGACGTCGTACGCCTGCCCCGCGAGCACCGTCACCCGGTCCCCGTGGTCGAGCACCAGCGACTGGTGCCCGTCGACATGACCGGGCGTGGGCAGAAGCCGCACCCCGTCGGCGACCTCGTGCTCGCCGTCGACCTCCACGTACCGCACGCCGTCGAGCAGCGCGTCGATCGTGTACCCGCCGCCCCGGGCCGTGGCGAGCTCCCCCCGCTGCACGAGCACGGGCCGCCCGAGGGCCCGGTTGCCGCCGATGTGGTCGAAGTGCAGATGGCAGTTGACCACCAGGTCCACCGCGACGTCCAAGGCCCGCCGCACCGGCCGGTAGTGGGCATCGGTCTCGGCGGACCCCTCCCCCATCCCGCTGTCGAACAACAGGGACCCGCCCTCCCACCGCACCACATAGGCCAGCGAGGGCTCCACCCGCTCCCGGTCACCGCCCCACTCCTCGGCGGGCCGGACGAAGTACCCGAGATCGAGCGTCTCCACAGAGATCATCGCCCCACGCTCCCACGACGCACCGACGGCCGACAACGGCGGGGAGGCCCCCGGTGCCGGAGCGTGGCGGTGTCCGGACGTGTCGGCGCCCGGAGCGAGCGCAGCGCAGCGGAGGTCGCGGTCCGGACACCCCCACGCGGAGGTACCGGGGGCCGTCGCGGCACGACGCCGGTCACCACGGCCGACCGGCTGCGGAGCCGCGACGGAGCGGGCCCTACAGCCCCAGCCGCGCCCGCAGCCCCCCGCCGGCCCGCTCGTCCGTGGCCACCGAAGCCGCCCCGTCCGTCACCGTCTCGTACACGGCGAGGATGTCCGCCCCGACCGTCGACCAGTCGAACCGCCGCACGTGCGCGGACCCGCGCTCCCGCAGCTCCTCGCGCCGCGCCTCGTCGCCCAGCAGCCGGATCGCCTGCTCCGCGAGGTCGTCCGCGTCCTCGTTGGCGAAGAGCTGTCCCGCCCCGCCCTGGTCGAGGACCTGCGCGAAGGCGTCGAGGTCGGCGGCGAGCACGGGCGCGCCCGCCGACAGCGCCTCGACGAGGATGATGCCGAAGCTCTCGCCGCCCGTGTTGGGCGCCACGTACACGTCGACGCTGCGCAGCAGCCGCGCCTTGTCCTCGTCGCTGACCATGCCGAGGAACTCGACCCGCGAGCGCATCTCGCGCGGCAGCGAGGCCACGGCCTCCTCCTCGTCGCCGCGCCCGGCGACGAGCAGCCGCGTCCCGGGCCGGGCCGCGAGGATCTTCGGCAGGGCCCGCATCAGCACCGGAAGCCCCTTGCGCGGCTCGTCGATGCGCCCGATGAACCCGAGCGTGCCGCCCTGCCACTCCTTCTTCGGCTCCGCGCGGGCGAAGAAGTCGACGTCGACGCCGTTGGGGATGACGACGGCGTCGCCGCCGAGGTGCTCGACGAGGGTGCGCCGCGCGTACTCGCTCACGGCGATCCGCGCGCTGATCTTCTCCAGCGCCGGCTGGAGGATCGGATACGCGGCGATCATCGCGCGCGAGCGCGGGTTCGACGTGTGGAAGGTGGCCACGATCGGCCCCTGCGCCGCCCAGCAGGTGAGCAGCCCGAGCGAGGGCGAGGTGGGCTCGTGGATGTGCACGACGTCGAAGGTCCCGTCGTGCAGCCACCGCCGCACCCGGGCCGCCGACAGGAAGCCGAAGTTGAGCCGGGCCACGGAGCCGTTGTACGGCACGGGCACCGCGCGCCCGGCGGAGACGACGTACGGCGGCAGCGGCGTCTCGTCGTCGGCGGGCGCGAGCACGGAGACCTCGTGGCCGAGCCGGATGAGGTGCTCGGCGAGGTCGCGGATGTGGAACTGGACGCCGCCCGGCACGTCCCAGGAGTACGGGCAGACGATGCCGATCTTCACGCCGCCCGGTCCTCCCGCCGCTCCTCCAGGTCAGCGAGCCACAGCCGCTGCAGCATGTGCCAGTCCTCCGGGTGGTCCGCGATGCCCCCGGCGAAGACGTCCGCGAGGGCCTGTGTCATGGAGGACGTCTTCTCGGCCCGGGTACCTGACTCGGGCACGTCGACGGGTGCGTGGATCTGTCCGCGCATGACGTCGGTGTCGTCGTACCAGAGGGTCACGGGCAGCAGCAGCGCCCCCGTCTGCTGGGCGAGGATCGCGGGCCCCGCGGGCATCCGGACCGGCTCGCCGAAGAAGGAGACCTCGACGCCGGACGCCGACAGGTCGCGGTCGGCGACGAGGCAGACGAGCCCGCCGGCCCGCAGCCGCCGCGCCAGGGTCCCGAAGGCGGAGCCGCCGGTGTGCGGCAGCACCTCCATGCCGAGGGACTCGCGGTAGGCGACGAACCGGTCGAACAGCGACTCGGGCTTGAGCCGCTCGGCGACGGTGGTGAAGGGCACGCCGAGGGCGCGGGTGACCCAGACCCCGGCGAGGTCCCAGTTGCCCATGTGCGGCAGGGCGACGATGACGCCGTGCTTGGAGGCGAGGGCGTCCTTGAGGTGGTGGACGTCCTTGGGGTCGAAGCTGCCGGCGGCCCGCTCCTTGCTCCAGGCGGGGAGCCGGAACGACTCCATCCAGTAGCGCATGTACGAGCGCATCCCGGCCTGGGAGAGCTCCCGCAGGCGCTCCGGGGAGGCGTCGGGCACGACCCGCGCGAGGTTGGACTCCAGGCGCAGGACGCTCTTGCCGCGCCGCTTCCAGGCGAAGTCGGCGATCGTGCGCCCGAGGGCCTTGGCGACCGGCTCGGGCAGCTTCTTCACGGTGGCCCAGCCGAGCCCGTAGAGCCCGTCGGAGACGCGGTCCTTGAGACCGCTCTTCCCGGCGGTGGCGTCCCCGCTCATCCGGCCGCCTCGCTCCCGCGCGCGGCGGCGTCCGCCTCGGCGGCCTCCCGGCGGACCGTCACGACGCGCTGGCCCAGGGTGACCGCCGAGCCGACGGCCACGACCCACAGCGCGATGGGCAGCAGGACCTGCACGCCGGGCACCCCGAAGGCGTGCAGTCCGGCGAGTCCGGCGGCGACCAGCGAGATCACCAGGCGCTCGGCGCGCTCGACCAGGCCGTTCACGGCGACCGGCAGGCCGATCGCCTCTCCGCGCGCCTTGGTGTACGACACGACCTGGCCGCTCGCCAGGCAGAAGATCGCGACGGCGCACAGGACGTTGTCGTGGCCCCAGCCCGCGTAGTAGAGCGCGAAGCCGCCGAAGATGGCGCCGTCGGCCACCCGGTCGAGCGTGGAGTCGAGGAACGCGCCCCAGCGGCTGGAGATGCCCGCCTGGCGGGCCATGTTGCCGTCGACGAGGTCCGAGAAGACGAACAGCGTGATGACGATCGTGCCCCAGAAGAACTCCCCGCGCGGGAAGAAGACCAGCGCGCCGGCCACCACCCCGGCGGTACCGATGAGCGTCACGGCGTCGGGACTGACGCCCCGACGGAGCAGAAACGCGGCGAACGGTGTGAGGACACGCGTAAAAAAGGCACGCGCGTACTTGTTCAGCATGGCCTTCCCGAGGTTCGGTGGGCCGCGCGGCCCCTACGACCACCGGCTCACCCATCGTAGCCACGCGCGCCCCCTCGGGAGCGTCGGCACCCGCCCGCGGCGCCCGTGCCGCGGATTCCGCACGGTCGGCCCACCGCCCCGCCCGCCGCCCGGCCCGCCGGCGTACGACGTATGGACGCACCGTGACGTCGGTGCAAAGCTCGAAGGACGACCACGGGCACCCCTCTCACAGCCGGGAGGAAGACATCATGGGCGACAAGGCGAACGCGCACACCGGAGCCGCGGGCAGGGCCCCGACGGCCGACCGGCCCTCGGGCGTACGGAACGTGGTGCTGGTCGGCCACAGCGGATCGGGCAAGACGACCCTCGTCGAGGCCCTGGCCCAGACCGCCGGAGCGGTCAACCGGGCCGGGCGCGTCGAGGACGGCGGGACGGTCTCCGACCACGACGAGATCGAGCGGCGCCGCCAGCGCTCCGTACAGCTCTCCCTCGTCCCCCTCGCCTGGGGCGGGTACAAGATCAACCTCCTCGACACCCCCGGGTACGCCGACTTCGTCGGGGAGCTGAGGGCCGGTCTGCGCGCGGCGGACGCGGCCCTCTTCGTCGTCTCGGCGGCCCAGGAGGCCGACGCCGTCGCCGGGGCGACCCGCGCGGTCTGGGAGGAGTGCGCCGCCGTCGGGATGCCCCGGGCGATCGTGGTGACCCACCTGGACACCGCCCGCACCGACTTCGGACGGCTCACGGAGGTGTGCGCGGAGCTGTTCGGCGGCGACGACCCCGACGCCGTCCTCCCGCTCTACCTGCCCGTGCGGGGCCCCGAGGGCGCCGACGGGCACGCCCCGGTCACCGGCCTGGTGGGGCTGCTCACGGAGCGGATCTTCGACTACGCGACGGGCGAGCGCCGCGAGGACCCGCCCGACGAGGCGCAGCGCCCGGCGCTCGCCGAGGCCCGCGCCCGCCTGATCGAGGGGATCATCGCGGAGAGCGAGGACGAGACCCTGATGGACCGCTACCTCGGCGGCGCGGAGATCGAGCTGAAGACCCTCGTGGACGACCTGGAGAAGGCGGTCGCGCGGGGCACCTTCCACCCGGTGCTGGCCGCCGCCCCGGCGGCGGACGGCGGCCGGCAGGGGCTCGGCACGGTCGAGCTGCTCGACCTGGTCACGGGCGGCTTCCCCACCCCGCTGGAGCGCCCGGCGCCCCGGGTCACCACCCCGGAGGGCGCGCCGGGTCCGGCCCTGTCCTGCGACCCGGACGGGCCGCTGGTCGCCGAGGTGGTGAAGACCTCCTCGGATCCGTACGCGGGGCGGCTCTCGCTGGTCCGGGTCTTCTCCGGCACCCTGCGCCCGGACGAGACCGTGCACGTGTCGGGGCACGGGCTCGCCGACCGGGGCCACGAGGACCACGATCTCGACGAACGGATCGGCGCGCTGACCTCGCCCTTCGGCAGGCAGCAGCGGCCCGTCCCGCAGTGCGTCGCGGGCGATCTGGCCTGTGTGGGCCGGCTGGCGCGCGCGGAGACCGGCGACACGCTGTCCGCGAAGGACCTGCCGCTGCTGATGGAGCCGTGGGCGATGCCGGAGCCGCTGCTGCCGCTGGCGATCGAGGCGCACGGCAAGGCGGACGAGGACAAGCTGTCGCAGGGGCTGGCGCGGCTGGTGGCCGAGGACCCGACGATGCGGCTCGAACAGAACCGGGACACCCGCCAGCTCGTGCTGTGGTGCCTGGGCGAGGCGCACGCGGAGGTGGCCCTGGAGCGGCTGCGGGGCCGCTACGGCGTGCAGGTGGACACCGTTCCGCACCGGGTGGCGCTGCGGGAGACCTTCGGCGGGGCGGCGACCGGGCGCGGGCGGCACGTGAAGCAGTCCGGCGGGCACGGCCAGTACGCGGTCTGCGAGATCGAGGTGGAGCCGCTGCCGCCGGGCAGCGGGATCGAGTTCGTGGACAGGGTGGTCGGCGGCGCGGTGCCGAGGCAGTTCATCGCCTCCGTGGAGAAGGGGGTCCGGGCGCAGGCGGCGCGCGGGGTCGCCCTGGGCCATCCGCTGGTGGACGTCCGGGTCACCCTGCGCGACGGCAAGGCGCACGCGGTGGACTCCTCGGACGCGGCGTTCCAGACGGCGGGCGCGCTGGCCCTGCGGGAGGCGGCGGAGGAGGTGCCGATCCATCTCCTGGAGCCGGTCGCGGAGGTGTCGGTGCTGGTGCCGGACGCGTACGTGGGCCCGGTGATGGGCGACCTGTCGGGGCGGCGCGGCCGGGTGGTCGGCACCGAACCGGCGGGCACCGGGCGGACCTTGGTGCGGGCGGAGGTGCCGGAGATCGAGATCGGGCGGTACGCGGTGGACCTGCGCTCGGTCTCGCACGGCACGGGCAGCTTCGGCCGGGCGTACGCGCGGCACGAGGCGATGCCCCCGCAGGTGGCGGACAAGCTGCGCGAACAGGCGGATAAGGGGTAACACCTGACGGCCCCGTCCAGCCCCGCACGGCCCCGCCCGCCCGGGCACCGCCCCGCGCCGGCCCGCCGCGCCCCGAACGCCGCCCGCCCAACTCCCTCCGGGCGGACGGCATTCGGCCGCCTTCGTCCGGTCCGGTGACGCACGAGTCGCCGCCCGGTTACGCTGTGGTGCCCAGCTCAGAAGGTGTGCGGGGCGCGGCAGTTGGGAACAGCCCGCACAGGGACCGTGGTGATGGGGGCGGCAGTGACGATCGGCAGTTTCGGCATCGGGGCGCAGATTCCCCTGCAGGGCTCGGACGCGCAGACGGCGGCGACCGCCGCCCTCGCGTCCGCCGCGTACCGCGACAGCCCGGTCGGGGCGATCCTGGACGCCAACAGCGAGTGGCACAAGTCCGCCGTCAAGGAAGGCAAGTGGCACAAGCTCTTCCACCCCGACCTCGGCGAGGCGTTCTCCCGCGCCGTGCAGGTGCGGATGCTGGGCGGCGCCCGCAAGCCGCTCATCCAGTCCTTCGGCGCCGACCCGCAGCCCGTGGTGGAGCACTGCCTCGCCGCCAGCGGCATCCGCAGGCGGCGGGACGTGAAGCTCACCCTGGTCACCCTGGTGTGCGGGGTGCTGTTCCTGCCGGGGCTGCTGCTCTGGCTGGGCGTCATCCAGCTGCGCCGGATCGCCGCCGGCTCCGACAACCGCCGCACCAGCGCCATCGGGACGGCCGTGCTGGTCGCCGCCGGCGTCTTCGCCTTCCTGGTGCTCCTGAAGCTGCCCTTCGACGGCGTGCTGCCCAACTATCTGCGCGCCATGATCGTGGCCCCGGTGATCGGCTGGTACCTGGCCCGCCGGATCTGCGAGAACACCGCCGTGGACCTGCGCGAGCGCTGGACCGCGCTGCTCGGCGGCGGCGGCATCGGCGCCAAGATTCCCGAGGCGGTGCCCCAGGACCCGGGCGAGAAGACCGCCGAGGAGCTCCGGCAGAACCTGGAGAAGCTCTCCGCCGAGCAGCAGTCCAACGTCGTCTTCTACGCGGGCCCCAAGGGGATACTGGGCATGGGCACCCGCTGGGGCAGCTGGACCCTCGCCGAGGAGCTGGTCCCGAAGAACGGCAAGGAGATCCACGACTTCCGCGCCTGGGACGTGGTCCGCGAGATCCACACCCAGCTGACGCTGCTGGAGCGCGGCTCGCTGAAGACCGGCTTCCCCAAGCCGACCGTCAAGCACTGGATCGTCTCGCCGGTCGGCGAGGGCGCCGACGAGGTCGGCCGCCCCGAGGGCGAGAACATCGTCGCCTTCCAGGTGAAGCCGCACGAGATACAGCGCATCTGCAACGACCAGCAGTTCGGCAGCGGCAACCGCCACTACCTGGGCGTGCAGTTCACGCTCTGGGACGGGCAGCTGGTCCTCACCATGATGGTCACCGTGACCTCGCTGCACCACACCCTGCGCGTCGAGGTCACGGGCCACGCCCTCGGCCCGGTCCACGGCCTCTTCATGAGCAAGCCCAAGGCGAAGACGAAGGAGGTCTCCAAGACCGTCAGGTTCTGGGAGACCCGGGAGATCAAGCTGCCGCTGACCGGCACCGACGAGGTGGTCCGGCAGGCCGTCCGCGCCCCGCTGACCTGGTTCCCGCCGGTCCTGGACTTCCTCGGCGGCAAGCTGGTCCTGCCCGAGCCCTTCGGCCTGCGGCACTCCTGGGCGGGCGCGCCGTGGAAGAACCGCTTCATGGCCGACGACGCCATCCGCACCGCGACGCCCGTGCTGCGCGCGGTCCACGCCGCGACCATCAAGGTGCTCGACGACCACGGCGTCGACACCGAGCGCTTCACCAACCGCTCGCTGGCCCTCAGCGGCGGCATCCAGGACCCCGGCCCGAAGCGGGCCGACCAGTACGACGCGTAGCGGGACGTCCGGTCCCCGGCCGGGCGGGCGCCCGGCCGGGGACCGGCCCGTGATCAGGCCCCGGCCGACCAGGCGTCGGCCAGCATCCTCCGGGTGTCGGCGAGGAGCTGCGGCAGCACCTTCGTGTGCCCGACGACCGGCATGAAGTTGGTGTCGCCGCCCCAGCGGGGCACGACGTGCTGGTGCAGATGGGCGGCGATGCCGGCGCCCGCGACCGAGCCCTGGTTCATGCCGATGTTGAAGCCGTGCGCGCCGGACGCGGCACGCAGCGCGGCCATGGCCCGCTTGGTGAACTCGGCGAGCTCCGCGGTCTCCGCCGCGTCGAGGTCGGTGTAGTCGGCGACGTGCCGGTACGGGACGACCATCAGGTGCCCGCCGTTGTACGGGTAGAGGTTGAGGACCGCGTACACGCTCTCGCCGCGCGCGATCACCAGACCGTCCTCGTCCGACTTCGCGGGGATCGAACAGAAGGGACAGCCGTCCTCGGCGCCCGGTCCGCTCGGCTTGTTCTCCCCCTGGATGTAGGCCATCCGGTGGGGCGTCCACAGGCGCTGGAACGCGTCCTGCGTCCCCACTCCGATCTGCTGCTCCGGCTCAGTCGTCATGCTGTGCAGCATATTGCTTCGCCCGTTCGGATCGTGTCGCCGGGGCGCGGGATCCGTCCAGGGGCCATGCTGAACCGATGAGAGACAGGCCGCCGGTACCGCCCGCCCAGGAGCGCTGGGACAGCCGGATGGAGACCCCGCTCACGGTGATGGCCCTGGTCTACCTCGCCGGTTACGCGGTGCGGATCCTCGGCCACCACCTGCCGGGGCCGGTGAAGGACCTCTGTCTCGCGCTGACCTTCGCCGCCTGGGCGGTCTTCCTCGTCGACTACGTGGTGCGGGTCCGGCTGAGCGGCACCGGGGTACTGCGCTTCGTGCGCCACCACCTGCTCGACACGGTGGTCGTGGTCCTGCCCCTGCTGCGCCCGCTGCGGATCGTCAGCGTCTACGACCGGGTGCAGCGCCGCCGCGACAAGCCGCGCCTGAGCCTGTACGCCCGGGTCATGGCGTACGCGGGGATGACGGCGGGGCTGCTGGGCTTCGCGGGGGCGCTGACCGTCTACCACTTCGAGTACGCCGCCCCGGACGCCTCGATCCGCACCTTCGGCGACGCGGTGTGGCTGACCTGCGCGACGCTGGCGACGGTCGGCTACGGGGACGTGACCCCGGTGACCCCGATGGGCCGGCTGACGGCGGTGGGGCTGATGGGCGTGGGCCTGGCCCTGCTGGGGGCGGTGACGGGCTCCTTCTCGTCCTGGCTGATCCAGGCGTTCACCCGGGAGGACGAGAAGGGGCCCCCGGGGAGTACCCCGGGGGCCCCTTAGCCCGCCTCGGCGTCCTCGGATCAGACCTGGACGCGGCTCTCGACGACCTCGACGAGCTTGGCCAGCGCCTGGTCGCGCGGGACTCCGTTCTCCTGCGAACCGTCGCGGTAGCGGAACGAGACCGTGCCCGCCGCCATGTCCTCGTCACCAACGATGATCATGAACGGCACCTTCTGGCGCTGCTGGTTGCGGATCTTCTTCTGCATACGGTCGGAGGACGCGTCCACCTCGACCCGCAGGCCCTTCCTCTTCGCCTCGGCGGCGAACTCCTGCAGGTACTCGATGTGCGCGTCGCCGATCGGGATGCCGACCGCCTGCACCGGGGCCAGCCACGGCGGCATGGCGCCCGCGTAGTGCTCCAGGAGCACAGCGAAGAACCGCTCGATGGAGCCGAACAGCGCACGGTGGATCATGACCGGGCGCTGGCGGGAGCCGTCCGGCGCGGTGTACTCCAGGTTGAAGCGCTCCGGCAGGTTGAAGTCCAGCTGCACGGTCGACATCTGCCAGGTCCGGCCGATGGCGTCGCGCGCCTGCACCGAGATCTTCGGGCCGTAGAACGCGGCACCGCCCGGGTCGGGGGTGAGCGGCAGGCCCTGCTTCTCGGCGACCTGCTGGAGGACCGCGGTGGCCTCCTCCCAGACCTCGTCGGAGCCGACGAACTTCTCCGGGTCCTTGGTGGACAGCTCCAGGTAGAAGTCGGTCAGACCGTAGTCGCGCAGCAGGTTGAGCACGAAGGTGAGGGTCCGGTCGAGCTCCTCGGCCATCTGCTCGCGGGTGCAGTAGATGTGCGCGTCGTCCTGGGTGAAGCCCCGGGCCCGGGTCAGACCGTGCACGACGCCGGACTTCTCGTACCGGTACACGGTGCCGAACTCGAACAGGCGCAGCGGCAGCTCACGGTAGGAGCGCCCGCGCGCGTCGAAGATCAGGTTGTGCATCGGGCAGTTCATGGGCTTGAGGTAGTAGTCGGTACCACCGTCGAGCTGCATCGGCGGGTACATGCCCTCCGCGTACCAGTCCAGGTGACCGCTCTTCTCGAAGAGGGCGCCCTTGGTGGCGTGCGGGGAGTAGACGAACTCGTAGCCCTCCTCCTCGTGCCGGCGGCGCGAGTAGTCCTCCATGACCCGGCGGATGATGCCGCCCTTGGGGTGGAAGACGGCGAGGCCGGAGCCGATCTCGTCCGGGATGGAGAACAGGTCCAGCTCGTTGCCGAGCTTGCGGTGGTCGCGCTTCTCGGCCTCCGCGAGGAAGTCGAGGTGGGCCTTCAGCTCCTCCTTCGACGGCCACGCGGTGCCGTAGATGCGCTGGAGCATGGGGTTCTTCTCGCTGCCGCGCCAGTAGGCGGCGGCGTTGCGCATCAGCTTGAACGCCGGGATGTTCCGGGTGGTCGGCAGGTGGGGACCGCGGCACAGGTCCTTCCAGCACAGCTCGCCGGTCTTGGCGTCCAGGTTGTCGTAGATGGTCAGCTCGCCGCCGCCCACCTCGACGTTCGCCCCGTCGTCGGTCGACGCGGAGCCCTTGATGCCGATGAGCTCCAGCTTGTACGGCTCGGCGGCGAGCTCCTCGCGGGCGGCCTCGTCGGTGACCACGCGGCGGGAGAAGCGCTGGCCGCGCTTCTGGATCTCCTGCATCTTCTTCTCGATGACCTTGAGGTCCTCGGGAGTGAAGGGCTTCTCGACGTCGAAGTCGTAGTAGAAACCGTCCCGGACCGGCGGGCCGATGCCCAGCTTGGCCTCGGGGAAGAGCTCCTGCACGGCCTGGGCCATGACGTGCGCGGTGGAGTGGCGCAGGATGTCGAGACCGTCCGGCGAGGAGATCTCCACCCCCTCGACGACATCGCCGTCGGCGAGCTCGTACGCCAGGTCCTTCAGCTCGCCCGCGACCCGGGCGGCGATCACGGTGCGGTCGTCGGCGAACAGGGCGCCGGCCGTGGTGCCCGCGCTCACCGCCCTCTCCTCTGCTCCCGAGGCGGACTGGACGGTCACACGGACTTCAGACACGAAACGCTCCATACATAGGGGCGCTGGCAGACACGAGGTGCCGGCGCCGGCGGTGCGCGGCAGAGACGAGGTGCCGCGCAGGACCCCGATCCTACCGGGACCCGCGTCCCCGGCCCCTCCGCATTTCCCGCCGCCCGGCGTCCTGGCCCAGGTCAGCCGCGCCCCCCTTGAGCCCGGAGGCCCTCAGCCGTCCCCGCCGCAGCCCTCCCCGCCGTCCCCGAAGAGGTCGTCCTCCTCGCCACCGAGCGTCTCCCGGGTCTCCCCCGTCGACTTCATCAGGCGCTCCCGCACCGCCTCGTCCACCCGCACCGGGACCACCCCGCTCGGGTCGACGAGCCGCCGGAAGCCACCTCGGCTCTCCAGCCGGCCCGCCACCCGGATCGGCAGCCCGACCAGATGGGCGTGCCCGGCGGTCCGGTAGGCGTCCTCGTCGAGGCCGACCCGGACGTGCCGCACGTCCGCCCCGGCCAGCACCCGCAGCCGCACGGTGCCCTCGCCGTGCGGGCCGGAGCGGCGCATCCGGACCACGCTGCCGGTGATCCGCACCGGTACGGAGGGCTCGTCGGCCAGATAGCGCGCGCCGGCCGCGCGCAGCGCGGGCAGGTCGCCGGGCGAGAACTCGACGGGCTCCGGCCGGACGGCGCAGCCGGCCGGGGTGCCGGCCGCCGGGGACCAGGCCAGCACGATCCCGGCGCCTTCGGTCCCCCGCACCAGCGCCACCAGGGCCTCGGTGAGCTCCCGGCTCACCCCGGCCTCGACGGCGGAGTCGAAGGCCTCCATGCCGCCGGTCGCCCGCTGGTAGTCCACGGCCTCCCGGGCCGCGTACAGCGCGTGGTAGAGCCGCGTGGCGACGGCCCGGCCGGCGTCCACGGGCAGGAAGGCGGTGAGCCCGCCGCCGGGGGTGCCGTGGACGACGACCTCGTCCAGCGCGGCCTCGGCCCGCCGCCGGTGCCGCGCCCCGTGGTAGCCGGCCCGGGCCCGCACGGCGAGGGCGCCGGCCAGCAGCGTCGCGCGCGCGGCGGAGCGCAGCCGCTCCTCCACCGGCCAGGGCACGGCCCCGGTCGGCCCCGGCGGCACATCGCGCCACCAGCGGATCTCGTCGCCGGGGGCGGCGAGCCCGGTCAGCACCTCACGGGCCGAGGGCGAGCCGCTGCGGGCGAGCGCGGTCAGCGCCTCGCCGACCAGGTCCTCGCAGTCCGGGAAGGCCCGGCTCTCCGGCAGCAACAGGCTGGTGCCCCGGGAGCCGGTCTCGGGTCCGGGCGGCGCCCAGCGGGTGTAGCGGCCGTTGGCGCCGCCGTGCCGCCGCCAGCCGTGCCGGGCGAGCAGCGCGCCGAGCACCCTCGGGTCCACCGCGCCGGGGTCGGGTTCGTCGATCGGCCGCATCAGGGACTCCCTCCCACGCCGACCCGGGCCATGATCTCGCAGAGCGCCCGGTCGTCGAAGATCCGCGTCGTCGGGACGCGCACGGTGGTCCTGCGCCGTCCCGTGACCGGGTGACCGGCCAGGTTGATCCAGTAGCAGCAGTGCCGCAGGTCCAGCCGGTCGTGGCCGGCCCGCAGCCAGTCCTCCCGGTCGCGCGGCACGAGCATCACGACCAGGATCTTGTGCACGGCCACGGGGGTCCGGGCCAGCTTCACCACGTGCTCGTTGTCCAGGGTGAAGGAGAACGCCGGGGACCCGCCAGGGGTCCGCGGCGGCAGTTGGTAGGTGCACTTGAGCTGCACCTTGATGGTCACCTCGTCGTCGACCGTGTGCCCGGGGGCGCCGTGGCTCACGTGCCAGTCGATGCCGTTGTCCGGGAACGGCTGCGACAGCGAGCAGCCCGCCGCCGCCGCGACCGCGTGGAGGTACCCCACCTGGAGGGTCTCCATGCAGGCGGTGGTGGCGAGCGAACCGCGCAGCGGTGCCGCCTCCCGAGCCGGCGGCCCTCCCCATTCGGGCTGGGCGATCGCCATGTCGAAATCCCTTCCCCGTCAGCTCTGTTGTGACCGGTTTGCGTACGGTGCAAACAGCCCGGGTATCACCGTTTCGGGCAGGGGGTTGGCCATCTGCCGCGCACGTGCGAGGAGTTCGGGGATGACGACGCACTGGTTCGATGGGCCCCTGGCCGCATTCGACACGGAGACCACGGGAGTCGACGTCGAGGAGGACCGGATCGTGTCCGCCGCCCTCGTCGTCCAGGACGCCGCCGGGATGCGGCCGAGGGTGACCCGCTGGCTGGTGAATCCCGGCATCCCGGTGCCCGCGGCGGCCACCGCCGTGCACGGGCTGACGGACGATCACCTCCAGCGCAACGGGCGCTGGCCCTCGCCGGTGGTCGAGGAGCTGGGCCGCGCGATAGCCGAGCAGACCGCGGCGGGGCGGCCCCTGGTGGTGATGAACGCCCCCTTCGACCTGACCATCCTGGACCGGGAGCTGCGCCGGCACCGCGCCTCCTCGCTCGGCACCTACATGGACGGCGTCCCGCTCTGCGTGCTGGACCCCCGGGTCCTCGACAAGCACCTGGACCGCTACCGCAAGGGCCGCCGGACGCTGACGGATCTGTGCGAGCAGTACGGGGTGGTGCTGGACGGCGCCCACGACGCGGCGGCGGACGCCTCGGCGGCGCTGGAGGTCGTACGGTCGGTGGGGCGGCGCTTCGCCTCCCGGCTCGAACGCCTGTCGCCGCCCGAGCTGCACACCCTGCAGGCGGTGTGGCACGCGGCCCAGGCGCGGGGACTGCAGGCGTGGTTCACCCGGCAGGGCACCCCGGAGACGGTCGACCCGGCGTGGCCGCTGCGCCCGGAGCTGCGGACGGCGGCGTAGCTTCGCCGCGACGGGCTCCGGAAAAGGCTGAGGCCGGTCCGTCTGCTGACGGACCGGCCTCTCCCGGTGGGCGATACTGGGATCGAACCAGTGACCCCTTCGGTGTGAACGAAGTGCTCTCCCGCTGAGCTAATCGCCCGGGAACGGGTTGAACCATACAGGGCTTTCGGGGTCTCGTTCAAACCGCGCGCAGCAGCGCCGCCAGTCCGCGCCGTCCGCCGCGCATCATCAGCGCGTGGTTGGCGCGGAAGACGGGCCGCGCGGGGACGGCGAGCGCGCGCATCAGCGGGGCCCGGACCTCCACCTCCTGCTCGTACAGCGCCCGGGTGCCGGCCCCGTCCGGCAGCAGCGTCCAGCGGGCCCAGCCGACCAGGTCGCCGCCGAGCGCGGCCTCCAGGACCCGGGCGCCGGGGTCGCGCCGCCGCGCCTCGGCGGTGACGACGAGGTCGTACGGGAGGAGGGAGCGGAAGCGGGCGGTGCCGGAGCGCTCGTCGAGCGGGACGACCTCGCGCACCTGCGGCCACCAGCGGGGGTACTCCTCGGCCCGTTCCAGCACGGCGTAGACGGCGTCGGGCGGGGCGGCGAGGCGCCAGACGCTGCGGAAGCGGTAGCGGCACCAGTCCATGTCTCCAGTGTGGGCTACTCAGGGGCGGATCTGAGTAGCCGCACCCATCCCCGCGCCCGGGCCCCGGCCGCACACTCCGGCTATGGACTCCTCCCTGCCTCCCGCGGAAGAGCTGGTGCTCCTCGACCGCGAACTGGCCCGACTCGACGCCCACCGGGCCCGGTTGCTGGCGCGCCGGGACTGGCTGCTGCGGGTGCTGTACACCCCCGTGGCCGCCGCTCCCCCGGCGGCGCCGCGCCCCGAGGCGAGCCCGCGCGGCGCGCAGAACGTGCTGCTGACCCTCGGCGGCGTGCTGCTGACCGTCGCCGCCGTCGCCTTCACCCTGGTCAGCTGGGGCTCGATGGGCATCGGCGGCCGGGCGGCCGTGCTGGGCGCCGTGACCTCGGCGGCACTCCTCGCGCCGGTGGCGCTGCTGCGCAAGGGGCTGCGCTCCACGGCGGAGTCGGTGGCGGCCCTCGGCCTGGCGCTGACCCTGCTCGACGCGTACGCCCTGCACCGGGCGGCGCTCCCGGAGACCGGCGTGCTCGCCTACACGGCGATCGCGGCGGGCGTCCTGGCCGGCGGCTGGGCCGGGTACGGGGCCGCCCTGCCCCGGCTGCGGATCCCGCTGCCGGCGGCGGTGGCGGCGGCCCAACTGCCGCTGCCCCTCGGGGCGCTGGCCCTGGACGGCGGACCGCTCTCACTGGCCTGGGCGGCCCTCGCCACGGCCGTCCTCGACCTGGCGCCGGCCCGGCGCACCTCGCCGGCCCCGGTCCGGATCACCGCGCTGGTCACGGCGGGCGTGCTGGGCGGGGCGGCGCTGGTGACGGGCCTCGTCCTGTCGGCCGGGACGCCGCTGCGCGCGGCCCCGCTGCTGCTGGCCTGCGCGGCCGTCCTGCTGTACGCGGCGGTCCGCACCGCTCCGGCGGCCGTGCCCGCCACGGGGCTCGCGGGCCTCGCGGGCCTCGCCCTGACCGCCGCGGCCGGCGGGCTCCTGCGGGAGGCGCTCCCGCCGGGCGGGTGGACGGTGCCGGGGTACGCGGTGTGCGCGGTGCTCCTCGCGACGGCCGCGCCGCGGCTGCCGCGCGTGCCCGAGGCGCTGCGGCGCGGTCTCGCCGGTGCCGGTGGCCTGGTCCTCGCGCAGGCGCTGACGTGGGCGCTGCCGCCGACGGCGGCGGGGCTGCTGGCGCCGCTGGCCCGCACCACCGCTCCGTGGTCGGGCGAGCACGCCGGCCCGGTCCTCGCGGGCTATCCGGCGACCGCACCGCTGGTCGTGCTGCTCGCGGCCGCCGCGCTGGCGGCCCTCCCCCGCCCGTGGGCCCGGAGCGGCGCGCTCGTGCTGGCCTGGGCGCTGCTCACCGGACTGCCGGTGGCTCCGGGGCTGCCGTACCCGGCGACGCTCGCGCTGACGCTCCTGACCGCCGCCGCGGCGCTGACGGCGGCGGTGCGCCCGGCGCTCCTGGTCCGCGGCCTGCCCGGGCCGGGCGCCGGGCCGACGGGGACCGTGGCGTGGCTCGGCCTCGGCCTCGGGCTTGCCTCCGCGCTCTCGGCGGTCGCCCTGGGCCTGGACACGCGGGCGGCGACGTTCACGGTGCTCGGCGTGGCCCTGGCGCTGCTCGCCGGGGTGGCGGCGCTCGGAGCGGGGACCGTGCGGCTCGTCGGCGCCTGCGGGGCGGTGCTCGCGGCGGCCGGGCTGGTCGGCGCGGGCGCGGCGGCGGCGCAGGCGGCTCCCGCGACGGCCGGCCTGCTGCTGCTGGCCGTGCCCGCGGGGACGGCCGGCCTGGGCGCGTGGCTGCGCCGCCGGCCGGTGGCGGTGGCAGTGGAGGCCACCGGCGCCGCGGTGGGCCTCGGCGCGCTCGGCCTCACGGCGGGCCGTCCCGCGCTCCTCGCGCTCGCGCTGGCCCTCGGCGGGGTGCTGGCGGCGGCGACGGCGGTGCGCCCGGAGCGGCGTCCGGCGGCCTCCTGGACCGCGGCCGGGCTGTTCCTCGCGGCGTCCTGGGTGCGGCTGGCGGCCTGGGAGGTGACGGCTCCGGAGGCGTACACGCTGCCGGTGACGGTCCCGGCCCTCGCGGTGGGCGTGCTGCGGCGGCGCCGGGACCCGGAGGCCTCGTCCTGGACGGCGTACGGTCCCGGGCTCGCCGTGACGCTGCTGCCGAGCCTGATGGCGGCGTGGACGGACCCGGGGTGGACCCGCCCGCTGCTGCTGGGGCTCGGGGCGCTGGCGGTGACGCTGCTGGGCGCCCGGTTCCGGCTCCAGGCGCTGCTGCTGCTCGGCGGCACCGTGCTGGCCCTGGACGGGCTGCACGAGCTGGCGCCGTACGTGGCGCAGGTGGCGGGGGCGCTGCCGCGCTGGCTGCCGCCGGCCCTGGCGGGTCTGCTGCTGCTGGCGGTGGGGGCGACGTACGAGCAGCGGCTGCGGGACGCCCGGAGGCTGCGGGAGCGGCTGGGACGGATGCGCTGAGTCCCGGGCGTTCCCCGGGCCGGCCCGGGGAACGCCGAAGGCCCGGAGACGGTGATCGTCTCCGGGCCTTCGGGCCGGGTGGTGGGCGATACTGGGATCGAACCAGTGACCCCTTCGGTGTGAACGAAGTGCTCTCCCGCTGAGCTAATCGCCCCGGCGCACCGCAAACATTACCCCATGTCAGCGGTGGTCCCGCACCATCCGTGGGTCACTCGTCGATCTTCCACGGCATGACGAAGCCGAACTTCCAGAGGTAGATGCCGCAGAGCACGGCGACGATCACCAGGCCGACCGTGGTGAGGATGATGTTCCGGCGCCGGACCTTCGGGTCGAGGGCGCGCTGGGCCGCCTCGGTGACCTTGCGCTTGGTCCAGCGCAGGACGAGCTGCGCCCAGACGAACTCGGTCGCCCAGATCGCCATGCCGGCGAAGATCACCAGCCAGCCAGGGCCGGGCAGGACCAGCATCAGGACACCGGCGCCGACGACGGCGAGGCCGACGACGAAGACGCCGACCTGCCAGCTCAGGTGCAGGGACCGGCGGGCCTTGATGAAGGCGGGCGCCCGGGAGCCCAGCTCGGACTCGGCCGCCTTGCCCCCGCCGTCCGTCCCCTCGGACCTCCCGGACCCCCCGGGCCCGTCGGATCCCTCGACCCCGGGCCCCTCCGGCACACGTTCCCCGTTCACGGCGGACTCCCCCGTGCGCTCGTCACTCTCCGCGTTCATGGCCCCAACCTACCGGACCGCCCGACCCGGCCGGAATGGCGGTATTACCCAAAGTTACACGCGTCCATACGAGCTACCTGAACGATCACAAAACAGACAGAGGGGTTTACAACGGCACCGTAGGTGGCATGTCGATTTCGCCGACGTGCGAATCCCCGAGCGCACACTGAGCGAAAGGCCCTGGCGCTTATGAACACCACGGTCAGCTGCGAGCTGCACCTGCGCCTCGTTGTGTCGAGCGAGTCCTCACTGCCTGTACCCGCGGGCCTGCGGTATGACACGGCCGATCCGTATGCCGTGCACGCCACCTTCCACACCGGAGCCGAGGAGACGGTCGAGTGGGTCTTCGCCCGCGACCTTCTCGCCGAGGGGCTGCACCGGCCCACCGGCACGGGCGACGTCCGGGTCTGGCCGTCCCGTAGCCATGGCCAGGGAGTCGTCTGCATCGCGTTGAGCTCTCCCGAGGGCGAAGCCCTGCTCGAGGCCCCGGCGAGGGCCCTGGAGTCGTTCCTGAAGCGGACCGACGCCGCGGTGCCACCGGGCACCGAGCACCGGCACTTCGATCTCGACACGGAGCTCTCCCACATCCTGGCGGACAGCTGAGCCAGGCCGAGAGCCGCACGGCGCCGTCCGACTCGGGGAGACGGCGCCGCGCGGGCAGTCGCATACGCAGGGCATCGGCGCCCCGCACCACGCAGCCGGCGTGGCGCGGGGCGCCGATGCCCGTTTCCGGGTCGCGCTAGAGTCAGCGCAATTCGCGGGCGCCCGCCCGCAGCCGGCCAGGGAGCGAAGCGTGCTCATCCCCCACGACACCCGGATCGCGCTCGACACCGTCGTCGATCTGATGAACACCGCCCCCCAGGGCGACCGCGAGGACGAACTGGCCGACATCCCGGCGCTGCGGAGCTTCGTCCGCGACCACAAGATCAGCGACGTGGGCGAGCTGGGAGCCGGGGACCTGCGGGCCGTGCGCGAGGTGCGCGACCGCTTCACCTCCGTCTTCTCCGCGCCGGACGCCCGGATCGCGGCCTCCCTGATCAACCAGCTGGTGGCCTCCGCGGGCACGACGCCGCAGCTCACCGACCACGACGGCTACGACTGGCACGTCCACTACTTCGCGCCGGGCGCCACCGTCTCCGACCACCTGGCCGCCGACTGCGGCATGGCGCTCGCCTTCATCGTCGTGGCCGGCGAGCAGGAGCGGCTGCGCCGCTGCGAGGCACCGGACTGCGGCCGGGCCTTCGTCGACCTCTCCCGCAACCGCTCCCGCCGCTACTGCGACAGCCGGACCTGCGGCAACCGCCTCCATGTCGCGGCCTACCGGGCCCGCCGCAAGGAGGCCGCGGGCTGAGCCCGGCCGCACCCGGCCGCGGCGCCCGCCTCACAGCAGGTAGAGATCGTGCAGGGCGGCCATCAGCAGCAGGGCTCCGATGACCGCGAGGAAGATCATCAGCGGTGGCTGGGAGAGCGCGAAGAGGCAGCCGCGCGGCTCGTCCGGGGCGCTCGCCGGGGGCGTGGGGGCGGGGGCGGTGTCCCGCGAGGTATCCAGCATCGGGGGGATGATCGCGCACGGCGGCCCCCAAGATCGCGTAAAACGCCCCGCGGCGGCGCGCGTTCACTCCATCCCGTGGCGGCGGGGGTCGAGAAGCGCCGGGAACGACCAGAAGCGGTCAGCTCACCGTCTGATCCCGGTCATATTCGGATCCCGCCCCGGGGCGCGCGCGGCCCCGGCCCGGACCCCCGGCCCGGACGGCCGCCGCCTCGGCGCACCGGCCAGGCCGCCCGTCATATGCCGTGCTTCTTCAGGATCGCCTCGATGTCGCTGAAGTCCTCCTCGGGCGCCTTCGCCGCCTTGGCGGGCTGCGGCTGCGGAGCCGCCGCCGCGCGCCGGCCGCCGCCGAGCGAGGGGGCGGACGCCTGCGGGGCGACGGCCCTCGGGGGCTCCCCCGCGCCGGTCTCCGCGCGCCCGGCCCGCCGCCGCTCGACCGCCCGCGTGGTCGAGAACAACAGCCAGGCGCCTCCGAGCACCCCGAACCCGGCCCAGGCCGTCGGGCTGAACGCGGTGCTCGCGAACCAGCCCACGGCACCGGTCATCACCAGGCCCAGCGGCACCAGCGCGTAGGCGGCGATCCGGGCCGCCGACACGAACCGCTTGCGGTACGCCGCGACCGCGGCGATGCCGAGGCCCGCCACGGACACCGCGGAGCAGATGGTCTCGGCGAGCATGTGTTCCTCCAGGTCCCGGCCGATACGTCCCTTCCATCCTGCACTGCCGGGGGCCCTCCCGGCCATGCCCCGGGTCCCGGATCAGGGAGATCTCCGGGTCGTCCCCCAGAAAGGGGCGGATGGGAGACTCTTCCCATGAGTGAGTCCACCACCCCCGCCTCCCCCGTCGTCCTGGAGGCCTGGTTCGACCTGCAGTGCCCCGACTGCTTCACGGCGCTCGACGACGTGCGGGCGCTGCGCGAGAAGTACGGCGACCGCCTCGACGTACGGCTGCGGCACTTCCCGCTGGCCAAGCACAAGCACGCCTACGCCGCCGCCCAGGCCGCCGAAGAGGCCACCGACCAGGGCAAGGGCTGGGAGTACGCCGAGGCGCTGCTCGCCAGGACCGAGGAGCTGGGCGAGCGCGGCGAGCCGGTCCTGCTGGAGACCGCGGCCGGACTCGGCCTGGACGCGGAGGAGTTCGACACCGCCCTGATCGACGGCCGGCACCTGCTGACGGTCGACGCCGACGAGGCCGAGGGCAAGGCGATCAAGATCACCGGCACCCCGACCTACGTCATCGACGGCGAGCGGCTCGACGGCGGCCAGAGCCAGGACGGCCTGCGCGAGCGCGTCGAGGAGATCGCCGACCGCCTCCTGAAGGACTGAGCCCCGCTCCCGAACGCTCCCTAATGCAGCGTCTTGGCGCTGTTGACGTGGGTCGTGCGGTAGCCCAGCGACTCGTAGAGCCGGATCGCCGGGGTGTTGCCCGCGAAGACGTGCAGTCCGAGCAGGCGCTCCCCGGCCGCCAGCGAGAGGCGCTCCGCCAGCAGCATCAGCCCTCGGCCGTGCCCCTCGCCCCGGTGCCCCTCGGCGACCTCGATCTCGAAGACGTACGCGGCGCGCTCGCCGCGTTCCAGCTCGATCCCGCCGGTCCACAGGTATCCCAGGACCTCGCCGTCGCGCACCGCGACGACCACCGAGACGCCCGGCGTCGCCAGGCCCTGCGGCAGGAACCTGCGGCGGCTGTCCTCGGCCTTGGCCAGGGCCAGCTCCTCCGGCATCCCCCGGTCGATCCAGCTCTGCGCGAAGCCCGCGAGGGAACGCGCCTGCCACTCCTCGAACTCCGGCTCGGTGACCGGCCGGAACGCGAAGCCGCGCGGCAGCTCCGGCATCCCGGCGTCGAGGTCCTTGACCATGTTGCGGCTGCGCTCGGTGTACCCGAGCGCGTCCGCCATCCGCCGCGCGGGCGCCGCCCCGGCCGGCACCGAGATCCGGACCTCGCCGCAGCCCCAGCCGCGCAGCACCTCCTCGGAGGCGAGCGCCGCCACCGTCCCCCGGCCCCTGCCGCGGTCCGGATCGTCGACCCGGAGGTCCTCGATCACGCCCACGGCGCCTCGGAAGGCGGCGTCGGTGGCCAGCCGGACGGAGCCGACCCGGCGGCTGTTCACGCAGATGTCGTAGCCGCGCGAACGGCCGCCGTCGGCGGACTGCTGGAGCGGCTCGGACGGCCGCAGGGTGGTGGTCATCACGGCATTTCTACCCACCGGACGCCCGCCCGTCATCCCGTCGGGCGCGCCGGTCCTAGCCGAGCCCCGGATCGCGGTCCTGGGCGGCCCGCTCGTCGAAGACCCGCATGGCCTTGGCGGTCACCGGGCCCGGCGCCCCCGGCAGTTCCCGGTCGTCCACCCGGTGCACGGCCTGGACGTCGCGCAGGGTCGAGGTCAGGAAGACCTCCTCGGCGCTCTCCAGGACGTCCAGCGGCAGATCGGTCTCCACCGCCCCGGTCCACTCCACGGCCAGCGCGCGCGTGATGCCCGCGAGACAGCCGGAGGCGACCGGCGGGGTGTGCACCCGCCCGTCGAGGACCACGAACACATTGGAGCCGGTGCCCTCGCAGAGCTGCCCGACGGTGTTCGCGAACAGCGCCTCCGAGGCGCCCCGCTCCCGCGCCCGCGCGAGCGCGACGACGTTCTCCGCGTACGAGGTGGTCTTCAGGCCCGTCAGCGCGCCGCGTTCGTTGCGCGTCCACGGGACGGTGATCACCGCGGTGGAGTCCGGGCGCCTGCTCGTCCCGCCGAGCGCCACGACCAGGCTCGGCCCCGCGTCGCCGCGCTCCGAGCCGAGCGGGGACAGCCCGCCGGTGTACGTGATGCGGAGCCGGCCGAGCTCCATCGGGTTCGCCTCCAGGACCGCGGCGCAGGCCCGGCGGACCTCGTCGAGGTCCGGGTCGGGCAGCCCGAGACCGCGTGCGGAGCGGGTCAGCCGCTCCAGGTGGAGGGTGAGAGCAAACGTTTCACCACGTTCGGCCTTCACCGTCTCGAAGATGCCGTCGCCCACGGTCAGACCGTGGTCCAGGACGGACACCCGCGCGGCCTGGGCGTCGTGCAGTCCGCCGTTGACCCAGAGTTTCATCGAGAAATGGCCCTTCCGCTCGCCTCGTACGCGCCCGACGCTATCGCGACCAGCCGCGCCGCCTTCAGCTCGGTCTCCGCCCACTCGCCCTCCGGGTCCGAACCCCAGGTGATCCCGGCTCCCGTGCCGAAGCGCAGCACGCCCTCGGCCCGGTCGATCCAGAAGGTGCGTATGCCGACGGCGAGCTCGGCGGTGCCGGCGTCCGCGTCCACCCAGCCGACACCCCCGCAGTAGGGGCCGCGCGGGGCGGTCTCCAGCGCCTCGATGATCCGCAGCGCGCTCGACTTCGGCGCGCCCGTGACCGAACCGGGCGGGAAGGAGGCGGCCAGCAGCTCCGGCCAGCCCGCGTCCTCGCGCAGCAGCCCGCCGACGGTGGAGACCAGGTGGACGAGACCGGGGTGCTCCTCGACCGCGCACAGGGCCGGGACGCTCACACTGCCGGTCTCGCAGACCCGGCCCAGGTCGTTGCGGACCAGGTCGACGATCATCACGTTCTCCGCGAAGTCCTTCGGGAGCAGGTCGTCCGCCGTCCGCCCGGTGCCCTTGATCGGCCCCGAGGTCACCCGGGCGCCCTCGCGGCGCAGGTAGAGCTCGGGGGACGCGGTGGCGATCTCCACGCCGTGCGCGGGCAGCCGGACCGTTCCCGCGTACGGGGCCGGGTTGCCGCGCGCGAGGAGCGCGGTCAGCGCGTCCACGTCCGCGAGGGCCGGGTCGGGCAGCGGCGCGGACATCACCCGGCACAGGTTCGCCTGGTACACCTCGCCGCGCGCGATGTGCTCGCGCACGCGGCGCACGCCCGCCGTGTACGCGGCGCGGTCGAGGGAGGACGTCCAGTCGCCGGCCGCCGGACCGCGCCAGGCGCCGGGGACGGGCGCGGGGACCGGGTCCGGCCGCACGTCGCCGAAGCGGGCGCAGGTGAGACGGCCCTCGAAGTCCGCGCAGACGGCCCAGAAACCGGAGGAGTCCAGGGCCTCGGGGTCACGGGTGACGTCCCGCAGATCGGTGGCGAGGAGGCCGCCGAAGCGGGCCATGGGAGCGAGGGGGTGCACGCTTGCGAGTCTAGGCGGGCGGGGGGCTGGGCTCCTCTCGCGCGCGAGAGGAGGGGGGCGGGCCGGGGGCGGGGAGCGCGCGCCCGGCGCGAGGTGCGCGCGGGCGAGTGCTCGGCGCCACTCCGGGGGCACGCGGAGTGAACGGCTCGCGAACGCTCCCGGACCCCTCGACGGGGGCGCAGGTCAGCACGCTGCGGAAACGCGTTTTTGTACTGGCCCAGGAATCCGCTAGAGTTCAACACGTCGCCGGGACGCGCAAGCGAAACGGAAACGACAAGCGGACGTGGCTCAGTTGGTAGAGCATCACCTTGCCAAGGTGAGGGTCGCGAGTTCGAATCTCGTCGTCCGCTCGATGTGGGGGATCTTCCCGAACCCCTGTATTCACTCCTGGTGGAGTGGCCGAGAGGCGAGGCAACGGCCTGCAAAGCCGTCTACACGGGTTCAAATCCCGTCTCCACCTCCAAGGACGATTAGCTCAGCGGGAGAGCGCTTCCCTGACACGGAAGAGGTCACTGGTTCAATCCCAGTATCGTCCACTGGACCCTAGGGTCCTGGGTCTTCGGATCCCCCGCGCGATTAGCTCAGCGGGAGAGCGCTTCCCTGACACGGAAGAGGTCACTGGTTCAATCCCAGTATCGCGCACGCAGTACTACTGGTCCCGAATCGTCCTGTACGATTCTGACCGTCCCGCGCGATTAGCTCAGCGGGAGAGCGCTTCCCTGACACGGAAGAGGTCACTGGTTCAATCCCAGTATCGCGCACCATCGGAAGCCCCCGGCCGCAGTTCGCGGACGGGGGCTTCCTCGTGTCGTACTCCGGGGTGGGGCCGGGCTCGGGGCCATGTGCCCCGGCCCCGGCCGGTACCTCCGGGTCAGGACGAGAACAGCATCCGGCCGAAGCCCCGGTGGTGGCCGCCGTGGTGGCCGTGACCCCCGTGGTGTCCGCCGTGCTGCGGGGCGCCCCATGCCGGAGCCGCGGGCTGGGCCGGGTAGGCCGGCGGCGGCGCCTGCTGCACCCACTGCGACTCCAGGCGGGTCAGTGCCTCCAGCTCGCCGTAGTCCAGGAATATGCCCCGGCAGCCGCTGCACTGCTCGATCTGGACGCCGTTGCGGTTGTAGGTGTGCATGGGTGCGTGGCACTTGGGACACTGCATGGTCGGCTCAACTCCCTGCCGTTCGGATGGTGCTCTCACCCTACGGGGACGCCTCCGGAGCCAACTCGGTTCGGAGCGAGGCGATTCGGGCACAGCTGTCCACCATCACCTCCTCCACCTCGTCCAGCGGGCGGCCCGCCGCCGTCGACTTGGCCAGCGCCAGCGCCGCCGTCTGCACGGTCAGGGCGCGCGCCGGGACGTCCAGGCGGAGCCAGGGGTCGCCGGCGCCCGTGGCCGGGCCGCCGGCCCCCTCGTACGCGCCCAGGAAGCGCGACCACACCTCTGGCGGCAGCAGGCCCGCCGCGAACCAGGCCGCCGGGCGGGCCAGGTCCCACGCCGGGTCGCCCGGCCCCAGGTCGTCGACGTCGATCAGGAGCCAGTCCGGGGAGCGGACGAGCTGGCCCAGGTGGAAGTCGCCGTGGCAGAGGGACAGAGGGCCTGAGGCGCCGCCCCGGCCGGTGTAGCCGACGCGGCCGGAGTCCGGGGAGTCCGTGACCGTCCGCCACGCGTGCAGGACCGTGCTCGTGCCCGGGTGGTCCGGCGCCGTCCGCCGCATCCGCTCCACCGCCAGCGCCGCCTTCAGCGGCGCCCGCATCTCCGGGAGGCCGCTCGGCGGCGGGGTCCGGTGCAGCAGGGCCAGCAGGCGGCCGGCCTCCTCCCACGGGGCGGCTTCCGGGTGCTCCGGGTCCACCGGCGTCCCGTACGGCCAGGCCGTCAGCGCGCGCCCGCCTGGACATGGGGCCGGCGGGAGGGGCGGCAGCGGCTGGAGCAGGATCCCCGCCAGTTCCGGCCGGGCCGCCGTCGCCACCCGCGCGGCCAGCGCGCGCGGGTCGGCGTCCAGCGCGTGCGACTTCAGGACCAGGACCCCGTGGCGTACGACCGTGCCGTCGTCCCGGTCCGCCGGCACCCCCACCGGGCAGCGGCAGCCCGCCGGGTCTCCCGGATGCGCCGCGTCCCGCGCGAGGGCGTGCAGCCGCCGTATGCCCTTCTCGTCCATGGGGAGGAGCCTAGGACCTGCCCGGAAAGCGCGAGGGCCGGTCAGCTCCCCAGCTGACCGGCCACACGCTGCCGTCCGCCGCACCCCCGTCCCCACGGGGTTTCCGGCCGGATGTCCCCGACCCGGGCCGCTCACCCGGGTCCGGGGCGCCGCTCAGCGCCCCAGCATCACGCCCACGGACGACGCCTGAGTGACCACCGCGTCCCAGCCGCCGAAGACGACCACGAGCAGGGCCGCGAGAGGGAGGACCATGGCGGTCGCCACCAGCGGGTGACGGCGGCTGGAAGGGCGGGTGGTGGCCCGCGGGGCCGAAAGCGCCATGGATCCTCTCCTGTCGTGTCTGACGCGGCGGGTGCGGTGACCTCGGGGGACGAGTGCTGCACCCGCCGCTTGACCTCAACACTAGGCAGCCGGGACGCCCCCGGCGTCATGCCCGCGTACCGACTTCCGGGCCTCCGGGAGGATGACGCCCCTCCGCCCGGCGTACTCCCCTGGGTGGAGACGCCTCCTCCCGGCTCGGGGTCTTCCCTGAGGGGTCGCGTGACCTCCCTCACGTCCCCCGGCGGGGTCTCGGCGGGCTTGCGGGGCTTCCCTCAACTGGGGTGACAGGGGCCCGTGTTGGGGACCTTCTTGGCTGACCCGCACTCAAGTGTGCCCCTCAGCACTGACAATCGATGCGGCCCCGAGGGCGCGGCCTGTGAGCGCGCCGGGGCGGGGGTACGTAAGCTGTGCCACGTCGAACGGACGAGGGGACGGACATGGCGATGATGCGGCTCCGGCGCGAGGACCCGCGGATCGTCGGGTCGTTCCGGCTCCACCGCAGGCTCGGGGCCGGCGGGATGGGAGTCGTGTACCTGGGCTCCGACCGGCGCGGACAGCGCGTGGCGCTCAAGGTCATCCGGCCCGATCTGGCCGAGGACCAGGAGTTCCGGTCGCGGTTCGCCCGCGAGGTGTCCGCCGCGCGGCGCATCCGAGGCGGCTGCACCGCCCGGCTCGTCGCCGCCGACCTGGAGGCCGAGCGGCCCTGGTTCGCCACCCAGTACGTCCCCGGGCCCTCGCTGCACGACCGGGTCGCCGAAGAGGGCTCGCTGCGGGCCGCCGACGTCGCCGCGATCGGGGCCGCGCTCTCCGAAGGGCTCGTCGCCGTCCACGAGGCCGGGGTCGTCCACCGCGACCTCAAGCCCTCCAACATCCTGCTGTCGCCCAAGGGCCCCCGCATCATCGACTTCGGGATCGCCTGGGCCACCGGCGCCAGCACCCTCACCCACGTCGGCACCGCCGTCGGCTCCCCCGGCTTCCTCGCGCCCGAGCAGGTGCGCGGGGCCGCCGTCACCCCCGCCACCGACGTCTTCTCGCTCGGCGCCACCCTCGCGTACGCCGCCATGGGCGACTCCCCCTTCGGGCACGGCAGCTCCGAGGTCATGCTCTACCGGGTCGTCCACGAGGAGCCCCAGCTCCACGGCGTCCCCGACGCCCTCGCCCCGCTCGTCCGCGCCTGCCTCGCCAAGGATCCGGAGGAACGTCCCAGCACCCTCCAGCTCTCCATGCGGCTCAAGGAGATCGCCGCCCGTGAGGCCCAGGGGCTGCCCGCCGCCGCCACCCGGCCGCCGGGGCAGCGGGAGCGGGATCGTGAGAGGGAGCGGGAGCGTGGGGACGAGCGGGCTTCCGCCCGGCCCGGGGCCGTCCGGCCCACCGAGCGGTACACCGAGCGGACCGCCGAGCGCCACGGGGAGCGGTCGCACGCCGACCGGCCCACCGAGCGGTCCACCGGCACGCAGGGGCGCGGTGCCGGGCCCCGGCCCTCGTCCTCCCGCGCGGGCGTCCCGCACTCCCGGCCCGGCACCCGGCCCGGGGCACGCGGCACCTCCACCGGGCGGCGGCCCGCCAACCCCCGGCTGCTGCGCCAGCGGCTCTTCGTCTTCGTCGTCGTGACGTTGATCGTCGCGCTCGGGATCGCCGCCGCGCAGGCCCTGCAGGGGTGAGGCGCGGCCCGGCCGGCGGGCCGGGGCGGGCCGGGGCGCCCCGTCGCTACTGCGGCCTGCCGCTCGTCACCGCGTAGAACGCCACCGCCGCCGCCGCGCCCACGTTCAGCGAGTCCACCCCGTGCGCCATCGGGATGCGGACCCACTCGTCCGCCGCGCGCAGCGCCTGCGTCGACAGGCCCTCGCCCTCCGCGCCCAGCATCAGCGCCACCCGGTCCAGCCGGTGCGGCGCGGCCTCGTCGATCGACGTGGCCCGGTCCGCCGGAGTCAGCGCCAGCAGCTTGAAGCCCGCCTCCCGTACCGCCTCCAGGCCCCTCGGCCAGGTGTCCAGACGCGCGTACGGGACCGAGAACACCGCCCCCATCGACACCTTCACCGAGCGGCGGTACAACGGGTCCGCGCAGTCCGGCGACAGCAGCACCGCGTCCATCCCCAGCGCCGCGGCGCTCCGGAAGATCGCGCCGATGTTGGTGTGGTCGTTCACCGACTCCATCACCGCGACCCTGCGGGCCGTGCTCAGGAGCTCCGTCGCCCCCGGCAGCGGCTTGCGCTGCATCGACGCCAGCGCGCCCCGGTGCACGTGGTAGCCCGTCACGCGCTCCGCGAGGTCCGGCTGCACCGCGTACACCGGTGCCGGGACCTCGTCGATCACGTCCCGCATGACGTCGACCCACTTCGCGGACAGCAGCATCGACCGCATCTCGTACCCCGCCTGCTTGGCGCGGCGGATGACCTTCTCGCCCTCCGCGATGAACAGGCCCTCCGCGGGCTCGCGCCTGCGGCGGAGCTCCACGTCGGTCAGTCCCGTGTAGTCGCTCAGACGGGGGTCGTCGGGGTCGTCGATCGTGATGAGTTCGGCCACGGGGTGATACTGCCTTGTCCGGAGAGTGGTGCCAATGTGTGGGGCCGGGCGGGGCGGCCCGGGCGTTGACGGCTCGGGGCTTCCCGTTACGTCGTCAGCTTGTTCGGCGACTCTCCCACCACGTCGCCGATCACGATCACCGCCGGCGGGCGGACCTCCTCGGTCCGCACCCGCTCCGCCACCGTCGCCAGCGTGGCGTCCACCCGGCGCTGCGTCGCCGTCGTGCCCTCCTGGACCAGGGCCAGCGGGGTGTCCGGCGACTTGCCGTGCGCGACCAGCGCCTCGGCGATCTTTCCGATCTTGTCGACGCCCATCAGGATCACGAGGGTCCCGGTGAGCTTCGCCAGCGACGCCCAGTCCACCAGCGAGCGCGGGTCGTCCGGCGCCACGTGGCCGCTGACCACCGTGAACTCGTGCGCCACGCCCCGGTGCGTCACCGGGATGCCCGCCGCGCCCGGGACCGAGATCGAGCTGGAGATGCCCGGCACGACCGTGCAGGTGATGCCCTCGGCGGCCAGCGCCTGGGCCTCCTCCATGCCTCGGCCGAAGACGAACGGGTCGCCGCCCTTGAGGCGGACGACCGACTTGCCGGCCTTCGCGTGCTCGATCAGCGCGTTGTTGATGGCCTCCTGGGCCATGAAACGGCCGTACGGGATCTTCGCCGCGTCTATGACCTCGACGTGCGGCGGCAGCTCGTTCAGGAGGTCGCGGGGGCCGAGCCGGTCCGCGATCACCACGTCCGCCTCCGCGAGGAGGCGGCGGCCCCGCACCGTGATGAGGTCCGGGTCGCCCGGACCGCCGCCGACCAGGGCGACGAAGGGGGTGCGGGCGCGGTGGGCCGGCGCCGCGATCGAGCCGTCGCGCAGGCCCTCCACGATCGCGTCGCGGACGGCGGCGGAGCGGCGCGGGTCGTGGCCCGTCAGGACGGCGACGGTCACGCCCTCGCTGCGGCCGGTCGCCGGGGTCCAGGCGGTGGCCGCCTCGGCGTCGTCCGAGCGGACGCACCAGGTCCTGGTGCGCTCGGCCTCCGCCGACGCGGCGGCGTTCGCGGCCGGGTCGGTCGTCGCGACGAGCGCGTACCAGGTGTCGGCGAGGTCGCCGTCCTGGTAGCGGCGCTTGGTCCAGGTGATCTCGCCGGCCTCGGCCATCGCCTCGACCGACGGGGTCGCGGACGGGGAGATCAGCGTGACGTCCGCGCCCGCCGCGATCAGCGCCGGAAGCCTGCGCTGCGCCACCTGGCCGCCGCCGAGTACGACGACGCGGCGGCCCGAAAGGCGCAGTCCGACGGGGTAGGCGGGGTGCTCGGCGGGGACGGCTTGCTCGGCCATGTGCGGGCGGCTCCTCGGAGGTCGGTGCGTGAGCACCCACGATATCGGTGACCAGAGCTTGTCACGCTGTGACGGATGTCCCGCGGGTGGTGCGCAGGCGAGGTGCGGGGGCTCGGCAGGCGACGTGGGGGCCGCTCCGGGGGCCGTGTTCGGGACCGCGTGATGTACGGGCGCGGAGCGGGAGCCGGGAGCGTGCGGGCGCTTGTTCCGCGCCGCGCATCACGCTTGACGTCCCGAACGCGGCCCCCACTCCCCCGCGCGGGTCGGCCCACGGCCCGTCCCCCGCTGCCGTGCGGGGGGACGGGCCGTCCTTCACTTCTACTTCTCCGTCACGCCCGCCGAGTCGAAGGTCGCCACCTCGTGCATGGCGCGCGCCGCGCTCTGCACCAGCGGGAGGGCCAGCAGTGCGCCCGTGCCCTCGCCGAGGCGCAGGTCCAGGTCGACCAGGGGACGCAGGCCCAGCTTGTTCAGGGCCGCCACGTGGCCCGGCTCGGCGCTGCGGTGGCCCGCGATGCACGCCGCCAGCGACTCGGGCGCGATGGCCCGCGCGACCAGGGCCGCGGCCCCGGTGGAGACGCCGTCCAGGATCACCGGGGTACGGAGCGACGCCGCGCCCAGGATCAGGCCGACCAGCGCCGCGTGCTCCAGACCGCCGACCGCCGCGAGGACCCCGATCGGGTCCGCCGGGTCCGGCTTGTGGAGGTCCAGGGCGCGGCGGACGACGTCCACCTTGCGGGCGTGCATCTCGTCGTTGATGCCCGTGCCTCGGCCGGTGACCTCGACCGGGTCCACGCCCGTGTACACCGAGATCAGCGCGGCGGACGCGGTCGTGTTCGCGATGCCCATCTCGCCCGTGAGCAGCGCCTTGTTCCCGGCCGCCACGAGGTCCCGGGCCGTCTCGATGCCCACCTCGATCGCGGCGATCGTCTCCTCGTGGGTCATCGCCTGGCCGATCGTGAAGTCGGCCGTACCGGCGCGGACCTTGCGCGGCAGCAGGCCCGGCGTCGCCGGCAGCTCGCTCGCCACGCCCACGTCGATCACGCAGACCTCGGCGCCCACCTGGCTCGCGAACGCGTTGCAGACCGCGCCGCCCCCGAGGAAGTTCGCGACCATCTGGCCGGTCACCTCCTGGGGCCAGGCCGTGACCCCCTGCGCGTGCACGCCGTGGTCGCCCGCGAAGATCGCGACCGCGGCCGGCTCCGGGATCGGCGGCGGGCAGGTGCGGGAGAGGCCCGAGAGCTGGGCGGAGAGGATCTCCAGCATCCCCAGCGCCCCGGCGGGCTTCGTCATGCGCTTCTGGCGCTCCCACGCCTCGCCCAGCGCCTTGGCGTCGAGCGGGCGGATGTTGGCCACGGTCTCCTGGAGCAGGTCGTGCGGCTCCTCGCCGGGCAGGGCGCGGCGGCCGTACGTCTCCTCGTGGACGACCCAGGACAGCGGGCGGCGCTTGGACCAGCCCGCCTGCATCAGCTCCGGCTCCTCGGGGAACTCGTCGACGTAGCCGACGCAGAGGTACGCCACCACTTCGAGGTGCTCGGGCAGGCCGAGGGCGCGGACCATCTCGCGCTCGTCGAAGAAGCTGACCCAGCCGACGCCGAGGCCCTCGGCGCGGGCGGCGAGCCACAGGTTCTCCACGGCCAGGGCCGAGGAGTACGGGGCCATCTGCGGCTGCGTGTAGCGGCCGAGGGTGTGCCGGCCGCCGCGCGTCGGGTCGGCCGTCACCACGATGTTCACCGGGGTGTCGAGGATCGCCTCGATCTTCAGTTCCTTGAACTGCTTCGCCCGGCCCTTGGGGAGGGACTTCGCGTACGCCTCGCGCTGGTGCGCGGCGAGCTCGTGCATCGTGCGGCGCGTCTCGGCGCTGCGGATGACGACGAAGTCCCAGGGCTGCGAGTGGCCGACGCTGGGCGCCGTGTGGGCCGCCTCCAGGACGCGGAGCAGCACCTCGTGCGGGATCGGGTCGGAGCGGAAGCCGTTGCGGATGTCGCGGCGCTCGCGCATCACCCGCAGGACCGCCTCCCGCTCCGCCTCGTCGTAGCCGGGGGCCGGGGGGCCTTGGGGAGCCGGGGGAACCGGAGGGGCTTGGGGAGCCGGGGAGTCTTGGGTGGCCTGGGCTTCGGGGGTGGTCTGCGATTCGGGGGTGGCCTGGGCTGCCGGGGTGGCCTGGGCTGCCGAGGGTGCCTCGGGGGTTTCCCGGGGTTCCTGCTGCCGCTCTTCCGGCTTCGGCTGCTCTTCCTGCGGCTCCGCCGGGAGGTCTGCCGTCGGCTGCTCCCCCTGGGCCTGGGCCTGGGGCTGGGGCTCCTCCGGGGCCTCGGCCGGGAGGACTTCCAGGGGCTGGGCCGGGGCGTCCGCCACGGGCTGCGCCTGGGGGGCTTCCGGGGACTTGGCCGGGAGATCCGTCGGCGCCGGCTGCTCCGAGGGCTCGGCCGGGAGGTCCGCCGTGGGGTGGGCCGGGGCCTCCGCCTCGGGCTCCTCGGCGGGCTGCGGCAGGGGGGGCTCCAGGGTCTGCGGTGCCTGGAGGTCCTCCGCCGGCTGCTCCGGGGCCTGGGGCTGGAGCTGCTCCTGGGGCTCTTCCGGGGCCTGCTGCGGCGGGAGGTCCTCCGCCTGCTGCTCCGGGGCCTGGGCCGCGGGCTGTGCCGCAGTCTCCTCCGGGGCCGGGGGCGCCGCCTCGGCCGGGGCCTGGGGCTCCTCCTGGGGCGCGGCGGGCTCCTGGGGCGCGGCGGGCTCCTGGGGCTCCTTGACGGCCTGCGGCTCCGCCGGGGCCTCGGGCTCCTGGGCGGCCGGCTCCTCGGCGGCGGGCGTCGGCCCGGGGTGGCTCGGTTCCTCCGCCGCCACCGGCTCCGGGTCGCGCGGGGCGGGGACCACGGGGTCCTCCCGCGCGGGCACGGGCACCCCGGCCGGAGGCGTGGGGGCCAGGTGCGGGGTGGTCGGGACGGTGCCCTCGACCGGGACGAACCGGGCGGCCGGAGGGACGACCGTTTCTGCGGGGGCCACCTCGGGCTGCGCGGTCCACGGCACGGCGCCCTGCGGGGCGGTCTGCTGGTCCTGCGCGATGTCCAGGTACTCGGGGCCGGTCGTCGGCGGGCCCGGGGTGCGGACCGGCATCGGGGCGGGCGTCGTCGCGGCGAGCGGGGCGGGCACGGGCTGCGGGGCCGGGGCGGCGGGGCCTCGGTCGGCGAGGGAGCGGACCGCGGGGCCGGTGCCCTCGGGGACGGGCGGGCCCATGTGCAGCGGGCGGCGGGCCGGCGGCGGGGTCGGGGCGGCGACCGGCGGCACCCGGACGCCGCCGAGGTCGACGGAGCCGGTGTCGCGGCCGGCCGCCTCGTGGGCGCCGGTGTCGAGGACGCCGGGCTCGTACGCGTACTCGGGGTGCGGGGGCAGCGGAACGCCCCGCGGCGGGGTCGAGGTGACCTGGTCCAGCGGGGCCGTCAGCGGGTCGACGAGCTGCTCGGCCTGCGGCATCGGGGCGGGCACGGCGACCGGCGGGGCGGGCTGCACGCCCGGCTGGAGCTCGCTCCAGGCGCCCTGGGCGCCCGGCATCAGGAGAATCTCGTCGTCCTCGGCTGCGTGCTCGGAGGGGTCCAGGAAGGTGTAGGCGCCCGGGGCGGGGACGCCCGGCTGCTCGACCATGCCTGCGTTCTCCGGCAGCCCCTCGCCCGGGATCTGGCCGGTGTCCGTCATGCTGCGTACCCCTCGCCCATCGGTTGTGCTCCTTCAGACCTTCGCCCGCCCAACAAGAACGAGCGTGCGCGCCGTGCGGCACGAAGGACGCGCGGTCACCCATGCATTGTCCCGGCCCTGTGCCATCCTGGCAGGCGGATCCGGCACGGTTCGCTGTGGACTGCGCCACGTCGCGCGGCCCTCGCGGCCCGTACCACATCGGGGGCCAAAGCGGCCTCCGGTTCGGGACATTGGCGAACAAAACGCCGAACATCCCGGTGCGGTACAACAATCGGCCAGCCTACCTTCCCCGGCGGGCCCCGCGATCACGGGGAGCGGTGGGTCCGGCTGCCGCTGAGGAGGAAGGCGACGGTGCGCTCGCGTTCGGTCCAGTCGTCCGGGTCGAGGTCCACGGTCTGCAGGAGGCGGCACTCCACGGCGTAGCCGCCGTCGGCGAGGGCGGCGCCGACGGCCTCGGCCTCGTCGCGGGTGGTGGCGTGGGCGACGATCCGGTCCGGCCTGCGGTCGGTGCAGGCGGTGACGACGGGCACTCCCCCGCCGCCGATGCGGACGACGTCCGGTTCGGGCAGGCGTTCCAGGATGTGCGGGGCGGGTCCGGCGGCGGTCTGGAGCAGGACGCCCGCGCGGCGCGCGGCGGCCTCGGTGCGGGCGCAGGCCCCCGGGTCGGCGTCGACGGCGATGACGGCGGCTCCGAAGCGGGCGGCCTCGACGGCGAAGGCGCCGTCGGCGCAGCCGATGTCCCAGACGAGGTCGCCGGTGCGGGGGCCGAGCCGGGCGAGTTGCGCGGCGCGCAGGGACGGGTCCTGTCCGGCGCGGCCGCCGGTCTCCTCGCCGGGCAGTCCCCAGCCGCGTACGGCGGGGGTGTCGTCGCCCATGAGCCAGCCGCCGGCGCGGCCGGGGGCGGGGGTGCCGCCGATGACGATGACGACGTTCGGGTCGCGCCAGACGTGGTCGGCGGCCTTGTCGGAGGTGAGGACGCTGACCTGCTCCCGGGCGGTGCCGAGCTCCTCGCAGATGACGAAGGTGCGGTGGACGCCGTCGAGGAGGAGGGCGAGTTCGGCGGGTCCGGCGCCGGGCGAGGTGAGGACGGCGACCTTGGGGTGGGCGCGGCAGACGTTGACGGCGCGGCGCAGGGTGCGCTGGTGGGCGACGACGATCCGGGCGTCGTCCCAGGGCATACCGGCGCGGGCGAAGGCGGCGGCGACGGCGGAGACGGCGGGGACGACCTCGACTTCGAGGCCGTGTTCGGGGGCGCGCAGGGTGCGGACGACGCCGAAGAAGCCGGGGTCTCCGTCGGCGAGGACGACGGCGGTGCCCCGGTGGCCGGCGATCCGGCGGGCAGCGAGGTCGATGCTGCCGAGGCGGACGCGTTCGGCCCGGGGCGGCACCTCGCCGAGGGCGAGGTGGTGCGCGGCGCCGGCCACGAGGGTGGCGGCGGCGAGGGCGGACCGGGCCGCCTCGGTGAGGGGCGAGCCGTCCCAGCCGATCACCGTGACCCGGTCGGCCATCTGTCTGTGTCTCCCTGGGTGTGCGGGTCGGGGGGCGATCAGCGTACCCGCGCGGTCAGCTCCAGTCGGCGTAGGCGGAGTAGCCCGCGTCGGCGAGCTGGTCGGCGACGCCGTCGAGGTCTTCGGGGAGGAGGCCCCAGACGATGAAGTCGGTGCGCAGGTCGGTCCAGGTGCCGTCTTCGGTGCGGGTGCGCGCTATGCAGGCGTTGCGCAGGACGCCCTCGCTGATGCAGCCGATCTTCTGGGCGACCTGCTGGGAGGCGGTGTTGTCGGCGGCGGTGCGCAGTTCGAGGCGTTCGAACTTCTGGTCGCCGAAGAGCCACTGGGCGGTGGCGAGGGCGGCTTCGGAGGCGTAGCCCTCACCACGGGCCCAGGGGGCGACGATGTAGGAGATCTCGCTGCTGCGGACGCGCCAGTCGGTCTTGGTCAGCTGGATGACGCCGACGAGGCGCTGGGTGAGGAATTCGGTGACGGCGAGGTCGATGCCGCGGCCCGAGGCGCGTTCGGCGGGCGCGTGCTCGGTGATCCAGGCGAGGGCCGCGGCCTCGGTGTAGGGCTGGGGCACCGCGGTCCAGGCGCCGACGAGTTCGTCGTTCATCATGTCGGCGAGGGCGGGGGCGTCCTCGACTTCGAGCGCGCGCAGCACCAACCGGTCCGTGCTGATGGAGATGGACGGGAAGGTAGTCATGCGCAGCTCCATACGTGAATGACCGTGAACGCACAGCATGGCGCATGGGGCGGGCGGTGCGCATACGCGGGTGAGGCCGAAGGCCCCGCGCGCCGGTTGGGGCGCGGGGGCCTTCTGGACGGGGTGGTGCTCGGGGGCTACTTGGCGGGGGCGCCGAAGGCCGGGATGACCGAGCCCTTGTAGGTGTCCTCGATGTACTTCTTCACCTCGGGCGAGTTGAGGAGCTTGACGAGCTTCTGCACGCGGGCGTCCTTCTCGTTGCCCTCCTTGACGGCGAGGAAGTTGGCGTACGGGTTGCCGTCGGCCTTCTCCAGGGCGAGGGAGTCCTTGGCGGGCTCCAGCTTGGCCTCGATGGCGTAGTTGCCGTTGACGACGGCGGCGTCGACGTCGTTCAGGGCGCGGGGCACGGTGGCGGCCTCCAGCTCCTTGAACTCCAGGCCCTTCTTGTCGGTGATGTCGGAGAGCTTGGCGTCGGTGCCGATGCCCGGCTTGAGGGTGATGAGCCCGTTGTCGGCGAGCAGGTGGAGGGCGCGGCCCTCGTTGGTGGTGTCGTTGGGGACGGCGATGGTCTGGCCGGCCTTGATGTCCTTGAGGGACTTGACGTTCTTGGAGTAGAGGCCCAGCGGCTCCAGGTGGACGTTGACCACCGGGACGATGTGGGTGTTGTTCTTCTTGTTGAAGTCGTCGAGGTACGGCTTGTGCTGGAAGAAGTTGGCGTCGACCTGGCCGGACTCGGTGGCGGTGTTCGGCAGGACGTAGTCCGTGAACTCCTTCGCCTCCAGCTTCAGGCCCTCCTTGGCGGCGAGCTTGTCCTTGACGAAGTTGAGGATGTCGGCGTGCGGCGTCGGGGACGCGGCGACGACGAGGGGCTTGTCCGCGGCTCCGGCGGCGTCCTTGGCGGTGGACGGGTCGGAGGAGGTGCCGCAGGCGGTGAGGCCCAGGGCGAGGGCGGCGGTGGCGGCGATGCCCGCGGTGAGCTTGATGTTGGTGCGCACGAAGAGTGCCTCTTTCCGGTGGAGCGGTGGACGCCTGGACAACGAGTCCTGGCTTTTTCTTCGGGTGACGAAGTCGGTGGGCCCGGCGGGTTACGCGGTGCGGCCCCGGCGGGCGAGGAGGCGGACGGCGCCGTCTCCGATGAGCTGGACGACGGTGACGATGGCGACCAGGACGACGACGGTGACGAGCATGAAGGTGGTGTCGAAGCGCTGGTATCCGTAGGTCACGGCCTTGGAGCCGAGTCCTTCGCCGCCGACCGCGCCGGCCATCGCGGAGTAGCCGATGAGCACGATCACGGTGGTGGTGACGCCGGAGACCAGGGAGGGCAGGGCCTGCGGGAGCAGGACCTTGCGGACGATGGTGGGGATGCCGCCGCCCATGGCCTGGACGGCTTCGACGAGTCCGTGGTCGACCTCGCGGATGGAGGTCTCGACGAGCCGGGCGAAGAAGGGGATGGCGCCGATGGCGAGCGGCACGATCATCGCGGTGGGGCCGATGAAGGTGCCGACGACGAAGGTGGTGAAGGGGATGAGGGCGATCAGCAGGATGATGAAGGGCAGCGAGCGGCCCACGTTCACGATCGCGCCGACGACCTTGTTCACGGGCCGGTTCTGGAGCAGTCCGCCCTTGTCGGTGAGGACGAGGAGGATGCCGAGGGGGAGGCCGCCGACGATGGTGACGACGGTGGCCCACAGGACCATGTAGAGGGTGTCGATGGTGCCCTGCTGGAGCAGCGGCTGCATCTCGGACCAGGTCACTTGGCACCTTCCTTCACCAGTGCGGGCGTCTGCGCGGGGGCGTGGCCGACGGGTTCGACCTGGAGGCCCTGTTCGCGCAGGAAGCCGATCGGGACGACGTTGTCCTCGTAGCGTCCGGGCAGTTCGATCCGCATCCGGCCGATCTGCCGGCCGCCGACGGTGTCCATCGCGGCGCCGAGGATCGAGATGTCGATGTTGTACGTGCGGGAGAGCTGCGAGATGACCGGCTGGGTGGCGGTCTCGCCGTGGAAGGTGACGTCCACGACCGTGCGGTCGGGGGCGCTGGCGGTGCCGCTGACCGGGAAGAGTTCGGCGGCGAGCTGGGAGCCGGGGGTGGCGAGCAGTTCGCCGACGGTGCCGGACTCGACGACGCGGCCCCGCTGCATCAGGGCGGCGGAGTCGCAGATGGTCTTCACGACGTCCATCTCGTGCGTGATGAGCAGGACGGTGAGGCCGAGCTGCCGGTTGAGGTCGCGCAGGAGCTGGAGGATGGAGCGGGTGGTCTCCGGGTCGAGGGCGCTGGTGGCCTCGTCGGAGAGGAGGACCTTGGGTTCGCCGGCGAGGGCGCGGGCGATGCCGACGCGCTGCTTCTGACCGCCGGAGAGCTGGCCGGGGTAGGACTTGGCCTTGTCGGCGAGGCCGACCAGGTCGAGGAGTTCGAGGGCGCGGCGGGAGCGTTCGGCGCCGGAGACGCCGAGGATCTCCAGCGGGAGCTCGATGTTGTCCTTGACGGTGCGCGAGGACAGCAGGTTGAAGTGCTGGAAGACCATGCCGATGCTGCTGCGGGCGCGGCGCAGGTCCTTGCCGGCGCGGCGGCTCCGGCCGGCGAGGGCGGTGAGGTCGACGCCGTCGACGGTCACGGTGCCGGAGGTGGGGCGCTCCAGCAGGTTGACGCAGCGGATGAGGGAGGACTTGCCGGCGCCGCTCTGGCCGATCACGCCGAAGACCTCGCCCTCGCGGACGTGCAGGTCGACGCCGTCCAGGGCGGTGACCTGGCGGCCTCTCGACTCGTAGACCTTGGTCAGGCCCGAAGTGGTGATCACAGGGTTTCCGTCACTGTCGAGTGCGCGGCGCGGGGTCCGCCGTGCACGGGGCATACGTCGTTCGGACAGTCAGGCGCAGGCGGTCGTCGTCGCGGCCGGTGGCCGGGGCGGCGGGTGCGCGGGGCGGCACGGTCCGGCGCCGGGAGGCGTGGCGGAACGGCTGGCCGTCGGGGCTCGCTTCGGGGCGCGAGTCTCGGTCGGGGGCCCTCAGAGGGCGCACATTCGACACATACAACGAGCACCGGGCGTCGTGTCCGCCTCGGTCGCAAGGGTGCGGCTGCTCGTCGTGGTCATGTCTGCAAGTAAACCATGCAAACGTGCGAACGAAACGGAGCTGTCCGTATAGCGGACAGCCCTGAGACGGTATCCGGACGGTACGGCCGGCTCAGCGGCCCGCGGTGATCTCCACTCCGCCCTCGATGGCCTGCGCGGATACCTCGGACAGATCGGTCACCACGGCGTCCGCGTCGAGCTCGGCGCGCTCGTGCGTTGTGGCCAAGGCCACGGTCCGCATCCCCGCGGCGCGGCCGGCGGCCAGTCCGGCGGGGGCGTCCTCGAAGACCACGCAGCGGGACGGGTCGACGCCCAGCTTCGCGGCTGCGAGCAGGAACGGCTCCGGATCGGGCTTGCCCCGGGTGATGTCGTCGGCGGCGATCAGCAGCGGCGCCTCGATCCCCGCGGCGCGCAGCCGCGCCTCGCCGAGCCGCCGGGTCGCGGAGGTGACGACGGCCCAGCGCCCCTCGGGCAGGGCGGCGAGCAGCTCCTTCGTGCCGGGGAGCACCTCGACGCCGTGGGCGACGTCCTCGACCTCCAGGTCCTCGATGCGGGCGAGGGCCTCGGCGACCCGTTCGGCGGGCAGCAGGTCGGCGACGATCTCCGCGGCGGGGCGGCCGTGCAGCTCGACCCGCGCGAAGTCCTCGGCGGTCAGCCCCTGCTCCCCCGCCCACCGGTGCCAGCAGCGGGCCACGGAGTCCAGGGAGGAGACGAGGGTTCCGTCGTTGTCGAACAGGAGGGCTTCGGCGTGCGTCTTCATACGGACCGACCCTACGGCGGCGGGGGGCGCGCGCATCGGGCCATTCGGCCCGTAATACCCTCGGGCCCATGCTTGACGCCCTCACGGTCGTGGTCTCGGTGGCCGCGCTCGCGCTCGCCGCCTGGTGCGGCTTCGCCTTCACCCGGAACCAGCCCACCAAGGACTGGCACTTCATCGGCATGGCCGTGGTGACCGTGCTCGCCCTGGTGCAGCTGATCGTCGGGATCGTGCAGCTGGCCCGCGGCGAGAAGGCCGAGGAGGGCACGACGATCTTCATCGCCTATCTGCTGGGCGCGCTGTGCGCGGTGCCCGCGGCGGGCCTGATGTCGCTGACCGAGCGGAGCAAGTGGGGCTCGGCGACGGTGGCGGCCGGAGCGGTCGTCCTCGCCGTGCTGGAAGTGCGTCTCTACGACATCTGGACGGTGGGCTGACCATGACCGCGACCGAGACCCGCGAGGAGGGCACCCGCCGGCTGGTCAAGGGCCCCGGGATGCTGCTCGTCTGGCTGTACGGCGTGATGTCGGTGGGCGCGGTCTCGCGCTCGGTCTACCAGATCGCCACCGAGTTCGACCGGGCCCCGCTGGCGTACTCGCTGTCGGCGGTCGCCGCCGTCGTCTACGCCTTCATCACGTACACCCTGGTACGGGGCGGGGAGACGGCCCGCAGGGCGGCGCTGGTGTGCTGCGCCGCCGAGCTGGCGGGCGTGCTGACCGTGGGCACCTGGACGCTGGTCGAGCCCTCGGCCTTCCCCGACGCGACGGTCTGGTCGGACTACGGCTACGGCTACATCTTCATCCCGGTGCTGCTGCCGCTGACCGGCATCTGGTGGCTGCGGCGGTCCCGAGCGGCCGGCTGACCGGCCCCCGGGCCCCGGACGGCGCGGCGGCTAGGCCGCCTTCTCCAGCGTGACGAGGGTGAGGCTCGGGCCGACCTCGCGGGTGCCGACCTGGGCGTACCCCTTGCTGCGGTACAGGCGCAGGTTGCCCTCGCTGCGGTGGCCGGTGAAGAGCTGGAAGCGCTTGGCGGCGGGCGCCGGCTCCTCGGCGTAGTGCCCCTCGATCGCGTCCAGCAGCCGCCCGCCCAGGCCGTGCCGCTGGAGGCGGGGGTGCACGATGAGCTTGGCGATGCGCACGGTGCCGTCCTCGTCGAGCCGGCCGCGCACGGAGGCGACGATCTCGTCGCCGAGGCGGGCCACGAAGGCCTTGCCCTCGCCGAGTTCGGCCCGCAGGGCGTCGAGCGACTGGGTCAGCGGCTCGATCGACCAGTCCTGGTAGATCTCGGCCTCGCGCTGATAGCAGAGGTACTGCAGCTTGAGGATGTGCTCCGCGTCCTGCGCGTCTGCCGCTGAGATGGTCACGCTCATGCCCATTCGTGGGCCCTCCCGCTCACCTGGTCCGCCGTCGGTCTACGGCACCCTTCCCCGTACGCCGGGCAGGGGAACCTCCGCAGCCAGCATTCTGCGCAGGCATCCCAGGCAACGGGAACGTGTCGGGCCCAGACTCCCCTGTGAGATACCCAACGTTCCTGCGATCTCACGGTAGGTGGGGTCCGCGGGGTCGAGCATCGCGGCGAGCACCCGGGGGCAGGGGCCCGGGGTACGGCTGACGGCGTTGCGGATGCCCCGGCGGCGTTCGGCGACCAGCACCGAGCCCTCGGGCGAGTCCGGCGTTCCCGGCTCGGCCCCGGGGCCGTAGCGCTGCTCCCGGGCGGAGGAGCGGCGGGCCCGGCGGGCCTCGGCGCGGACCGCCCGGCGCAGCCAGTCCGCCGGGCGGTCGGGGGCGCCGTCGTCCCGGAGGCGTTCCAGGAGGCGGACCCAGACGGCCTGTTCGAGGTCCCCCGGCTCGACCCCGGCGGCCGGGGCCTCGGCGCGGGACTCGGCGGCGAGCAGGGGGCCGAGGGTGGCGAGCAGGACTTCGGGAGAGGTCATGCCCGCCACGATGCGGCTCCCGGCGGGCCCGGTTCCGGCGGACGGCGGAATCCACCCGGTCGGGGGTACGGGGCGCCCGCCGCGCCCCGCGTCAGCGGCGGGCCGTGACCTCCTCGGCCGCCAGCAGGGCGGTGTCGGCGTTGTCGGAGAACAGGCCGTCGATCCCGGTCGCGAAGTACCGCTTCAGCGCGCCGAAGGCGTCCCCGTACGCGTTCGGGTCGGTGCCGCGCCGGTACTCGGCCGGCAGGAAGGCGTTCTCGTTGCGCTGGGTGTACGGGTGGAGGACCAGGCCCCGCGCGTGGGCGTCGCGGACCAGGGTGGTCTCGGCGCCGAGGCGGCCGCTCGCGTCGCGGGGCAGGATCAGGTCGATCGTCGGGCCGATGCCCTGCGCGTACGAGGCGATCCAGCGCAGGCCCTCGGGCCTGACCAGGTCGGCGACGGTGCGCGGGTCGCCGGAGACGACGAAGTCCCAGGGGCGGGTGTTCGCCGCGGAGAGCAGGACCACCCTCGGGCTGTCCACGAGCCGGGCGAGCCGCTGGATGCTGCCGGGCTCGAAGGACTGGAGGAAGACGGGCGAGTTCGCGCGGTGGCGGCCGTGGCGGCGCAGCAGCCGGGCCAGGCGCTCCTCCAGGCCGAGGCCGAGCGCGCGGAAGTAGGTGGGGTGCTTGGTCTCGACGTGCAGCCAGACCTCGCGGCCCCGGCGGCGGCCCTCCCGCTCGGCCCACTGGAGGACCTCCTCGAACGTGGGCACGTCCCAGCGCCCGTCGTAGAGGGTGTTCTTCTGCCGGGTGGCCGGAATCCGCTCCTTGGCCCGCAGGGTCTTGAGCTCGGCGAGCGTGAAGTCCTCGGTGAACCAGCCGGTGATCGAGGTGCCGTCGACGCTCTTGGTGGTCCTGCGCGAGGCGAACTCGGGGTGGTCGGCGACGTCGGTGGTGCCGGTGATGTCGTTCTCGTGGCGGCAGACCAGGTGCCCGTCCTTGGTGGGGACGAGGTCCTGTTCGATGACGTGGGCGCCGAGGTCGAGGGCGAGCTGGTAGGAGCCGAGGGTGTGCTCGGGGCGGTAGCCGCTGGCGCCCCGGTGGCCGATGACGGTGGGGAAGGGCAGCGAGCGGTAGCCGCCCCCGTGCCCCCTGCCCCGGTCCGCGCCGAGGGCACCGGCGGCGTCGGCCGCGCCGGCGTCCGGCGCGACGGCCGACCGGACCGCCTGCGCGGTGCCGGCGCCGAGGACGGCCGAGCCGCCCAGGACCGCGGCGCCGGCCGCGCCGAGGACGGCGCGGCGCGCCGGGGTCCTGCTCTCACCCTGTGTCATGTCCACTCCTTCGATGTGATGTCCCGCACCTGCCAAGCGCTGTCCCGACGCTAGGCAGTGCCGCCCTACGGGCGGCAGACCTCGGCGGAACATGGCGGAAACACACGTCAACACCGCGTATCCACTCCGTGAACCCGATGTGCGACAGGGGGTGACTCGCGAGTATCGTCCACACCTGCACGTGCCGCCCCTGTGGGCCGCACTCGCCAGAACCGCCCCGACACCGGAGGAAGCGTTGTCCCGTCTCGCGCTCATGAAGGCGGCTCTCACGCCGGCCCTGCGCCTCATGTTCCGCCCCCGCGTGGAGGGCGCCGAGAACATCCCGGGGACGGGTCCGGTCATCCTCGCGGGCAACCACCTGACCTTCATCGACTCGATGATCATGCCGATCTGCCTGGACCGCCAGGTCTTCTTCATCGGCAAGGACGAGTACGTGACGGGCAAGGGCGTGAAGGGCAGGCTGATGGCCTGGTTCTTCACCAGCGTCGGCATGATCCCGGTGGACCGCGACGGCGGACGCGGCGGTGTGGCGGCCCTGATGACGGGCCGTCGGGTGCTGGAGGAGGGCAAGATCTTCTCCATCTATCCGGAGGGCACCCGCTCCCCCGACGGACGCCTGTACCGGGGCCGTACGGGCATCGCGCGGCTGACCCTGATGACGGGCGCCCCGGTGGTGCCGTTCGCGATGATCGGCACGGACAAGCTGCAGCCGGGCGGCGCGGGCTTCCCCCGGCCGGGCCGGGTGACGGTCCGCTTCGGCGAGCCGATGGAGTTCTCCCGCTACGACGGGATGGACCGCGACCGGTACGTGCTGCGGGCGGTGACGGACTCGGTGATGGCGGAGGTCATGCGGCTCTCCGGCCAGGAGTACGTCGACATGTACGCCACGAAGGCCAAGGCCGCGTAGCGGCGGTGCGCGGACGCGGCCTCGTCGGCCGCCCGCGTACGCGCCGAAGGGCGCCCCCGGTGACGGGGGCGCCCTTCGGCGTCACCGGGCCCCGGTCGGGGCCCGGTCTTCGGCGGGGCCGGCGCCTCAGTGCTCGACGCCGTCCTCCAGCTTCTGGCCCCGCAGCAGGAACCAGGCCGCGACCGCGGTCGCGAGGAGGACCGCCGCGCCGACGCCGGCCGCGATCCGCAGGCCGTCGACGAAGGCCTCCTGGGCCGCCGAGACCAGCGGGGCGGCCTGGGCCGGGTCGAGGGCCTTGGCGGCCTCGACGGCGCCGCCCAGCGAGTCGTGGGCGGCGGCGGCCGTCTGCGAGGGGATGCCGGCCGGGGCGGTGAAGCCCCGGTAGACGCCGGTCACGATCGAGCCGAGGACCGCGATGCCGAGCGCCGCGCCGAGCTCGTACGCCGTCTCGGAGACGGCGGACGCGGAACCGGCCTGGTCCTTGGGGACCGTGGACAGGATCACGTCGGCGGTGACGGTGAACGCGAGGCCCGCGCCGAGGCCGACGACCAGCAGGCTGGCGCCGAGCAGCGGGTAGCCGGTGGTCTGGCCGATCGCGGTCAGCGCCGCGAGGGCGAGGCCGATCGCGGCCAGACCGCCGGTGACCACGGCCCGTACGGAGTACCGGCGGGCGGCCCGGCCGGCGAGCAGACCCGCGGTCACCGCGCCGACGGCGGCGGGCAGTTCGGCGAGGCCGGCCTCCAGCGGCTGGCGGCCCTGGACCAGCTGGAAGTACTGGGACAGGAAGAACACCAGGCCGGAGAGGCCGAGGATGGTCAGCAGGTCGGCGAGGACGGCGCCGGAGAAACCCCGGTTGCGGAACAGGCGCATGTCCAGGAGCGGGGCCGGCAGGGTGAGCTGACGGCGGACGAACCAGCTCAGGGCGCCGACGCCGACGAGGGCGGCGAGGGTCACGTCGAGGGCGACGCCGTTGGCCGCGAGCTCCTTGACGGCGTAGACGACGCCGATCATGCCGATGAGGGAGAGGCCGACGCTGGGCAGGTCCCAGGGGCCCGGGTTCGGGTTCTTCGACTCGGGGATCAGCTTGGCGCCGACGACGACCAGGACGGCCATGACGGGCAGGTTGATGAGGAAGACCGAGCCCCACCAGAAGTGCTCCAGCAGGAATCCGCCGACGACCGGGCCGACGGCGGCACCGGCGGAGGCCATGGCGCCCCAGATGCCGATGGCGAGGCTGCGCTCGCGCGGGTCGTGGAAGAGGTTGCGGATCAGGGCCAGCGTGGACGGCATCAGGGTCGCACCGGCGACACCGAGCAGGGCGCGGGCCAGGATCATCATCTCGGGGCTGGTCGCGTACGCGTTCAGGACCGAGACGGCGCCGAACGCGACGGCGCCGACGAGCAGCAGCTTCTTGCGGCCGATGCGGTCGCCGAGGCTGCCCATGGAGACCAGCAGACCGGCGATGACGAAGGAGTAGACGTCGCCGATCCACAGCAGCTGGGTGCCGGAGGGCTTCAGGTCCTCGGAGAGGAACGGCGTCGCCAGGCCCAGCACCGTGGCGTCGACGGCCACCAGCAGGACGGCCAGCACGAGGACGGCGAGGGCGAGCCACCGGCCGGGGCGGCGGACGCCCTCGATATGGCTCTCGGGCTTGACGGTGTCGGTGATCACTTCTCCACGCTCCTGCGTGCTCCGCCGAGCAGCAGCTCGGCGATCATGTACTGGAAGTCCTTGGCGGCGACCCGCCCGTCGGCGACGGCCCAGGCACCCGAGCCGATGAGCCCGTAGAAGGCCTCGCAGAGCCAGGCGGGGGTCAGGTCGATCCGGAAGGCGCCCTCTTCCTGGCCGCGCCGGAAGACGGTGACGAGCCGTTCGTCGAGGCGGGTCCAGCCCTCGTTCTGCTGCTCGCCCTCGAAGAGCTGGTGTTCCGTGTAGAGGAAGGCGAGCAGCGGGGCGACGGACTCGGAGGCGCCGATCAGGCGGCGTACGGCCTCGTCGGCCGGGCCCTCGTCGAGCCGGGCGCCGTCGAGGGCGGCCTCGGTCTCCTCGATGCAGAGCTGCTCCAGCGCGCGGACGAGCGCGTCCCGCCCGGCGAAGTGCCGGTGCAGGGTGGCGCGGCCGATCCCGGCGCCGCGAGCGACCTCGTCCATGGTGGCGGTCGGTTTGCGGGAGAGCAGGGCCGCGGCGCAGCGGAGCACCTCGGTGCGGTCGACTGACATGAGACGACAATACACCGAGTGAGACATCAATGTCTCACTCGGGAGCTGGGAGACTCACGGAACACGAGGAATCACCACCGAAACGCCCGCGCCGCCGCCCTCCGGGGTGCGGAGGACGACGGCGCGGGCGGCGGGGACGGGGCGCGGAGGTCGGGGGCCGGGTGGGCCGGGGGGCCTGAGGCCGGGGTGGGGAGCCGGAGCCGGAGGCCGGGGGCCGTGGGCCCTGCGGGCTACTTCTTGGCGTCGGCCCAGGCGTGCTGGATGACCAGGTCGGCCTTGACCTCGACGAGCTGGGCGGCGACCGCCGAGGGGGCCGTGCCGCCCCGGCCGTCGCGGGAGGCGAGGGCGCCGGGGACGTTGAGGACCGTGCGGACCTCGGGGGTGAGGTGCTCGGAGATCTTGGCGAACTGCTCGTCGGTCAGCCCGTCCAGCTCCTTGCCCTCCGCCTCGGCGGCCTTCACGCACTCGCCGGCCACCTCGTGCGCCACCCGGAACGGGACGCCCTGCTTGACCAGCCACTCGGCGATGTCGGTGGCGAGGGAGAAGCCGGCCGGGGCGAGCTCCTCCATGCGCTCCCGGTTGACCGTGAGGGTCGCCATCATGCCGGTGAAGGCGGGCAGCAGGACCTCCAGCTGGTCGCAGGAGTCGAAGACCGGCTCCTTGTCCTCCTGAAGGTCGCGGTTGTAGGCGAGCGGGAGGGCCTTGAGGGTGGCGAGGAGGCCGGTCAGGTTGCCGATGAGCCGGCCGGACTTGCCCCGGGCGAGCTCGGCGATGTCGGGGTTCTTCTTCTGCGGCATGATCGACGAGCCGGTGGAGAAGGCGTCGTGCAGGGTCACGAAGGAGAACTCCTTCGTGTTCCAGATGATGATCTCCTCCGCGACGCGGGAGAGGTTCACCCCGATCATCGCCGTGATGAAGGCGAACTCCGCGACGAAGTCCCGCGAGGCCGTGCCGTCGATGGAGTTGCCGACCGAGCCCCGCTCGAAGCCGAGGTCCCTGGCGACCGCCTGCGGGTCGAGCCCGAGCGAGGAGCCGGCCAGGGCGCCGGAGCCGTACGGGGAGACGGCGGTCCGGGTGTCCCACTGGCGCAGCCGCTCGGCGTCCCGGGAGAGGGACTGGACGTGGGCGAGGACGTGGTGGGCGAAGAGCACCGGCTGGGCGTGCTGGAGGTGCGTGCGGCCCGGCATGGCGACGTCGGGGTGCGCCTCGGCGAGGCCCACCAGGGCGTCCTGGAGCTCGGCGACGAGGCCGCCGATGATCCGGGCGTGGTCCCGCAGGTACATCCGGAAGAGGGTGGCGACCTGGTCGTTCCGGGACCGGCCGGCGCGCAGCTTGCCGCCGAGCTCGGCGCCGAGGCGCTCCAGCAGGCCACGCTCCAGGGCGGTGTGCACGTCCTCGTCGGCGACGGTACCGACGAAGGAGCCGTCGGCGACGTCGGCTTCGAGCCGGTCGAGCCCGTCGAGCATCCGGCCGAGCTCGTCCTCGGTCAGCAGCCCGGCCTTGTGCAGGACGCGGGCGTGGGCGCGGGAGCCGGCGATGTCGTAGGGGGCGAGGCGCCAGTCGAAGTGGACCGACGCGGACAGCTTCGCCAGGGCCTCGGCGGGACCGTCGGCGAACCGGCCGCCCCAGAGCCGGACGTCACCGCTGTTGCTGCTCACTTCTGGTTGCTCCTCGCCTTGATGACCGACCTCTTGCATGAGTATGCAGAACTCCGCATGTTTCGTCAATCGGCTGATGGTCCACCGGGAAGAATCCCCGCTCACCCTCGTACGCACCCGGATACAGTCCGCCGCATGACACACCGAGCACCACTCCTGTGCTCCACTCGACACCTTCGCCCGGGAGAACGCCTGCTGCTCGGCAAGGGCACGGCCTCGGCGGTGGGCGCCGGCCGGGCGGCGGACTGGGTGGCACTCGACTCCGACGTCCACGGCGGCACCCGGCCCCGCGTCGACGGATGGCGGAACGCGTCGAGGTTCCGGCTCGGCGCCCACTGGTTCGACAGCCGCGAGGTCGCGGACTGGGACACCGCCCCCTACTGGGCTGCTCAACGCGCTGCGCCTGCTGGACGACCCGCAGCGGGAGGTGCGCGCGGCCGCCCGCGCGCAGGCGCCGCGGGTGGTGTGGGACCGCGATGCCCGCCAGGGCCCGCACGCGGCCGGGATCAGCGCCCTCGCCGAGGCGAACGCGGAACGGATCGGCGCCTGGCGGGCCGAGCGGACGCGGCGGAACCGGGCGGCACGCGCCGGGGACCCCTCCCCCGGCGGCCCGTGCGCGGCGCACGCGGCGTGGCGGACGGCTCCCTGCTGAGACGGGCCGACACGGCGGGCCGCCCCCGGCGGAGAATGGCCCCATGGGGAAAACATACGAACGCATCGACGGACGGCTCCGGACCTTCATCGAGAACCAGCCCGTCTTCTTCGTGGCGACCGCGCCCCTCTCCGGCGACGGTCACGTCAATCTCTCGCCCAAGGGGCGCCGGGGCACCCTCGTCGTCCTCGACGAACTGACCCTCGCCTACGTCGACTTCGGCGGCAGCAGCGCCGAGGTGGTGGCGCACCTGCGGGAGCCCGGCAACGGGCGGATCACGCTCATGTGGACGGCCTTCTCCGGGCCGCCGACCGTGGTGCGGGTGCACGGCGCCGGCGAGGTCGTGCTCCGCGACGACCCGCGCTGGGGCGAGCTGTTCGCGCGGTTCCCCGCCGAGGCGGTCGAGGGGCAGGGCAGCGCGCGGGCCATCGTCGTCGTGCACGCCCGCCGGGTCAGCGACGCCTGCGGCTTCGCCGTCCCGCTGATGGCGTACCAGGAGGACCGGGGGCTGCACGCCGAGTACTTCAACCGCAAGACGGACGCCGAGTTCAACGCGTACTGCGAGGGCAAGGAGCACATCGCCACCAGCCTCGACGGGCTGCCCGCGCTGCCGCTCCCGCTGCCGCCGCTCCCCCGGTCGGCTCCGTAGCGTGGCGGGGCGCGGGCCCGGCGCCTAGCGTCGCGCCATGCGTATCCTCCTCGTCCTCGGCGCCGTCCTCGCCGGACCGCTCGCGCCCCCGGCACCGCCGCCCGCCCTGCCCGAGCGGATGGCGGACACCGGGGGCGGCAGCCAGCTGATCACCGCCGAGGCCCGGGGCCTCGACGCCACCACCGGAACCCTGACCTGGTGGGACCGGCGCGGCGGGCGGTGGGTGAAGGCGGGGACGGCGCCCGCCCGGTTCGGCGCGAACGGGCTCGCCGAGGGGGCGGCGCGGCGGCAGGGCACGAACACCACGCCCACCGGGCTGTACCGGCTGCCCTACGCCTTCGGCACCGAGCGGGCGCCGGCCGGGACCGCGTACCGCTACGTCCGGGTCACCGACCGCTCGTGGTGGTGCCAGGACAACGCCTCGCGCGCGTACAACCGCTGGGTGGAGGGGCTGCCCCGGGACTGCCGGGCCGGGGAGGCCGAGCACCTCGTGGACTACCGGGCGCAGTACGCGCACGCCCTGGTCATCGGCTTCAACTACGACCGGCCGGTCCGCGGCCGGGGCGCCGGGATCTTCCTGCACGTCAACGGGCGCGGCGCGACGGCCGGCTGCGTCTCGGTGCCCGCCGGGGCGATGCGCCGGGTGCTCGCCTGGGCCGACCCGGCCCGCCGCCCGCACATCGCCGTCGGCACGCGCGGCGGGCCGACGGCGATCACGGCGTACTGAGACGGCTCAGCGGTCCTTCTGCGCCAGGCGCAGCAGGTGGTCGGCGAGGGCCTGGCCGCCGGCCGGGTCGCGGGAGATGAGCAGCAGGGTGTCGTCGCCCGCGATCGTGCCGAGGATCGCGTGGAGCTCGGCCTGGTCGATGGCCGACGCGAGGAACTGGGCGGCGCCCGGCGGGGTGCGCAGCACCACCAGGTTGGCCGAGGCCTCCGCGGAGATCAGCAGCTCCCCGGAGAGGCGCCGCATCCGCTCCTCCTTGGCGGACTCGCCGAGCGGGGCCTGCGGGGTGCGGAAGCCGCCCTCGCTGGGCACCGCGTAGATCAGCTCGCCGCCCGTGTTGCGGATCTTCACCGCGCCGAGCTCGTCGAGGTCGCGGGAGAGCGTCGCCTGGGTGACGCTCAGCCCGTCGTCCGCGAGCAGCTTGGCGAGCTGGCTCTGCGAGCGCACCGGCTGCCGGTTGAGGATGTCGACGATCCTGCGGTGGCGTGCGGTGCGGGTCTGCGGAACGGACGGCCCTCCCCCAGGGTCCGCCTGGGCGGCACCCCAGGCCGTGTTCTCCTGCGCGTCGGTCATCGTCGTCTCATTCTCCGGTTCGTCCTGCTCCGTCCACCACCACGCCCAGGACAGCTGGCAGGGCCCTGAGGAACGCGTCCGCCTCGGCGTCGCCGATCACCAGCGGCGGCATGATCCGTACGACATCGGGGGCGGGCGCGTTCACCAGGAGGCCGGCGTCCTGAGCCGCCTGCTGCACCTGCGGCGCGACGGGCTCGGTGAGCACGATACCCAGCAGGAGGCCCGCACCGCGGACATGAGAGACCAGGGGGTGGCCCAGGGACTCGATTCCGTCCCTCAGCTTCTCGCCGAGCCGCTTGACCTGGTCGAGCGCGCCGTCCGCCGCGAGGGTGTCGATCACGGCGAGTCCGGCGGCGCAGGCGACCGGGTTCCCGCCGAAGGTGGTGCCGTGGTGGCCGGGTGTGAAAAGCTCCGCCGCGGGCCCGAAGGCGACGGTCGCGCCGATCGGGAGGCCGCCGCCGAGGCCCTTGGCCAGGGTGACGATGTCGGGGTCGACTCCCTCGTGGGCCAGGTGCTCGAACCACGGGCCGGTCCGCCCGATGCCGGTCTGCACCTCGTCGAGGACGAGGAGGGTGCCGGTGGCGCGGGTGATCTCGCGGGCCGCCCGCAGATAGCCGGCGGGCGGGACGACGACGCCGTTCTCGCCCTGGATCGGCTCGATGATGACGAAGGCCGTGTCCTCGGTGACGGCGGCGCGCAGCGCCTCGGCGTCCCCGTACGGCACGTGGGTGACGTCACCGGGCAGCGGCAGGAACGGGGTCTGCTTGCCGGGCTGGCCGGTGAGGGCGAGGGAGCCCATGGTGCGCCCGTGGAAGCCGCCGGAGGTGGCGACCATGTGGGGGCGGCCGGTGAGCCGGCCCAGCTTGAAGGCGCCTTCGTTGGCCTCGGCGCCGGAGTTGCAGAAGAAGACCTTGCCGGGGCGGCCGAAGAGCTGGAGCAGCCGCTCGGCGAGGGCGACCGGGGGTTCGGCGACGAAGAGGTTGGAGACGTGGCCGAGGGAGGAGATCTGCCGGGTCACGGCCTCGACGACGGCGGGGTGGGCGTGGCCGAGGGCGTTGACGGCGATGCCGCCGACGAAGTCGAGGTACTCGGTGCCGTCGGCGTCCCAGACGCGGGCGCCCTCGCCCCGGACGAGCGGCAGCCGGGGCGTGCCGTAGTTGTCCATCAGCGCCTGCTGCCAGCGTTCGGTGAGTGCGGCGTTGGTCTGCTGCGTCATGACGTCTCCCCCGTGGTGTCGTCGGGCACGACCATGGTGCCGATGCCCTCGTCCGTGAAGATCTCCAGCAGGATCGAGTGCTGGACCCGGCCGTCGATCACGCGGGCCGTGGTGACCCCGTTGCGTACGGCGTGCAGACAGCCCTCCATCTTGGGGACCATCCCGCTGGAGAGCTCGGGCAGCAGCTTCTCCAGCTGGCTCGCGGTGAGCCGGCTGATGACCTCGTCGCTGTGCGGCCAGTCCTCGTAGAGGCCCTCGACGTCGGTCAGGACCATCAGCGTTTCGGCGCCCAGCGCCGCAGCGAGTGCCGCAGCCGCCGTATCAGCATTGACGTTGTAGACATGGTCGTCGTCCTGGGAGCGGGCGATGGAGGAGACGACCGGGATGCGGCCGTCGTCCAGGAGGGCCTGGATGGCACCGGTGTCGATGGCGGTGATCTCGCCGACCCGGCCGATGTCGACGCGTTCGCCGTCGACGGTGGGCAGGTGCTTGACGGCGGTGAGGGTGCGGGCGTCCTCGCCGGTGAGGCCGACGGCGAGCGGGCCGTGCTGGTTGAGGAGGTTGACCAGTTCGCGCTGGACCTGGCCGGCGAGCACCATCCGTACGACGTCCATGGCGTCCTCGGTGGTGACGCGCAGGCCCGCCTTGAACTCGCTGACGATCCCGTGCCGGTCGAGGGCGGCGCTGATCTGGGGGCCGCCGCCGTGCACGACGACCGGCTTGAGGCCGGCGTGGCGCAGGAAGACGACGTCCTGGGCGAAGGCGGCCTTGAGCTCGTCGTCGATCATGGCGTTGCCGCCGAACTTGATGACGACGGTCTTGCCGTGGTGGCGGGTGAGCCAGGGCAGCGCCTCGATGAGGATCTGCGCCTTGGGCAGCGCGGTGTGCTTGCGCGCGGTGTTCTGGGAGTCGTCGCTCATGAGGAGTACGCGCTGTTCTCGTGGACGTAGTCGGCGGTGAGGTCGTTGGCCCAGATGACGGCGGACGCGGACCCGGCGGCGAGGTCGGCGGTGATGACGACCTCGCGGAAGCGCATGTCGACGAGGGCGCGGTCCTCGCCCACGGAGCCCTTGCGGCACACCCAGACGCCGTTGATGGCGACGTTGAGCTCGTCGGGCTCGAAGGCGGCGGAGGTGGTGCCGATGGCGGAGAGCACCCGGCCCCAGTTGGGGTCCTCGCCGTGGATGGCGCACTTGAGGAGGTTGTTGCGGGCGATGGAGCGGCCGACCTCGACGGCGTCGTCCTCGCTGGCCGCGTTGACGACCTCGATGCGGATGTCCTTGCTGGCGCCCTCGGCGTCGCCGATCAACTGGCGGGCGAGGTCCTCGCAGACCTCCTGGACGGCGGCGGCGAACTCGTCCTCGGCGGGGGTGGTCCCGGCGGCGCCGGAGGCGAGCAGGAGGACGGTGTCGTTGGTGGACATGCAGCCGTCGGAGTCGACCCGGTCGAAGGTGAGCCGGGTGGCGCGGCGCAGGGCCGCGTCCAGGCCGGGGGCGTCGACGTCGGCGTCGGTGGTGAGGACGACGAGCATGGTGGCGAGGCCGGGGGCGAGCATTCCGGCGCCCTTGGCCATGCCGCCGACGGTCCAGCCGTCGCGGGCGGCGACGGCGGTCTTGTGGACGGTGTCGGTGGTCTTGATGGCGAGGGCGGCCTTCTCGCCGCCGTGGCCGGAGAGCTCGGCGGCGGCCTTCTCGACGCCGGGGAGCAGCTTGTCCATCGGGAGCGGGACGCCGATGAGGCCGGTGGAGGCGACGGCGACCTCGCCGGCGCCGATGCCGAGGACCTCGGCGGCCTTCTCGGCGGTGGCGTGGGTGTCCTGGAAGCCCTGGGGGCCGGTGCAGGCGTTGGCGCCGCCGGAGTTGAGGACGACGGCGGTCAGTTCGCCGTCGGCGAGGACCTGCTGGGACCACAGGACGGGGGCGGCCTTGACGCGGTTGGAGGTGAAGACTCCCGCGGCGGCGCGGCGCGGCCCGGTGTTGACCACGAGGGCCAGGTCCGGCTTGCCGTTCTGCTTGATCCCGGCCGCGATGCCCGCGGCCGTGAATCCCTGCGCTGCGGTGACGCTCACGGAGCGACTCCAATCGTGGAAAGTCCGGTCTCCTCGGGGAAGCCGAGGGCGATGTTCATGCTCTGCACCGCGCCGCCCGCGGTGCCCTTGGTGAGGTTGTCGATGGCGCTGACGACGATGATCCGGTGTGCGGCCGGGTCGTGGGCGACCTGGATCTGAACGGCGTTCGAACCGTAGACGGACGCGGTGGCCGGCCACTGTCCCTCGGGGAGGAGGTGGACGAACGGCTCGTCGGCGAAGGCCTTCTCGTACGCGGCGCGCAGGGTCTCGGCGGTGACGCCGGGCCGGGCGGCGGCGGAGCAGGTGGCGAGGATGCCTCGGGGCATCGGAGCGAGGGTGGGGGTGAAGGAGACGGTGACCCGCTCGCCGGCCGGCGCACTGAGGTTCTGGATCATCTCGGGGGTGTGCCGGTGGCCGCCGCCGACGCCGTACGGGGTCATGTTGCCCATGACCTCGGAGCCGAGGAGGTGCGGCTTGGCGGCCTTGCCGGCGCCGGAGGTGCCGGAGGCGGCGACGATGACGGCCTCGGGCTCGGCGAGCCCGTTCGCGTACGCGGGGAAGAGCGCGAGCGAGACGGCGGTGGGGTAGCAACCGGGCACCGCGATGCGCTTGGACCCCTCCAGCGCGGCGCGGGCACCCGGCAGTTCGGGGAGGCCGTAGGGCCAGGTCCCGGCGTGCGGGGAGCCGTAGAAGGCCTCCCAGTCGGCCGGGTCCTTGAGCCGGAAGTCGGCGCCCATGTCGACGACGAGGGTGTCCGGTCCGAGCTGTTCGGCGACGGCGGCGGACTGTCCGTGCGGCAGGGCGAGGAAGACGACGTCGTGGCCGGCGAGGACTTCGGGGGTCGTCTCGGCGAGCACCCGGTCGGCGAGCGGCAGCAGGTGCGGCTGGAGGCCGCCGAGGCGCTGGCCCGCGTTGGAGTGGCCGGTGAGGGCCCCGATCTCGACCTCGGGGTGGGCGAGGAGGAGGCGCAGGAGTTCCCCGCCCGCGTATCCGCTCGCACCGGCGACCGCTGCTCGTACCGTCATCGAAACCCTCCTCATGGATGGCATGACTATACGCAGAGTCGCAGTTTTATGCAATGTACCGCCGGTGGCGTATTGGCCTAGACCTCTTGTGCGGTTCCCGCCCACGCCCGACGGGCCCGCGCGCGGACGGCCCGACGCGGACGGCCCGACGCGGACGGCCCGACGCGGACGGCCCGACGCGGACGGCCGGCCCCGGGACTCCCCGGGGCCGGCCGTCTCGCGCTCCGCGCGGGGGGTCAGGCCCCCACGTACGCCGCCAGATGCTCGCCCGTCAGCGTCGAACGCGCCGCCACCAGCTCCGCCGGCGTGCCCTCGAACACCACCGAACCGCCGTCGTGACCCGCCCCCGGACCCAGATCGATGATCCAGTCCGCGTGCGCCATCACCGCCTGGTGGTGCTCCACCACGATCACCGACTTGCCCGAGTCCACCAGCCGGTCCAGCAGACCGAGGAGCTGCTCCACATCCGCCAGATGCAGACCGGCCGTCGGCTCGTCCAGCACGTACACCCCGCCCTTCTCCGCCATGTGCGTCGCCAGCTTCAGCCGCTGCCGCTCACCGCCCGACAGCGTCGTCAGCGGCTGGCCCAGCGTGAGATAGCCCAGACCCACGTCCGCGAGGCGCTCCAGGATCCGGTGCGCCGCCGGGGTCCGCGCCTCGCCCTCCCCGAAGAAACGCTCTGCCTCGCTCACCGGCATCGCGAGGACCTCGCTGATGTCCTTGCCGCCGAGCCGGTACTCCAGCACCGAGGCGTCGAACCGCTTCCCCTCGCAGTCCTCGCACGTCGTCGCCACGCCCGCCATCATCCCCAGATCGGTGTAGATGACCCCGGCGCCGTTGCACGTCGGACACGCACCCTCCGAATTGGCGCTGAACAACGCCGGCTTCACGCCGTTGACCTTCGCGAAAGCCTTGCGGATCGGCTCCAGCAGCCCCGTGTACGTCGCCGGATTCGACCGCCGCGAACCCCGGATCGGCGCCTGGTCCACCGACACCACGCCCTCCGACGCCGGGATCGAACCGTGCACCAGCGAGCTCTTCCCCGAACCCGCGACCCCCGTCACCACCGCCAGCACCCCGAGCGGGACGTCCACGTCCACGCCCTTCAGGTTGTGCGTCCGCGCGCCCCGGATCCGCAGCGCGCCCGCCGGCTCCCGCACCGCGTCCTTCAGCCCCGCCCGGTCCCCCAGGTGGCGGCCGGTCACCGTGCCGCTCTTCCGCAGCCCCTCGACCGACCCCTCGAAACAGACCTGGCCGCCCGCCGTGCCCGCGCCCGGACCCAGGTCCACGACATGGTCCGCGATCTCCACCACCTCGGGCTTGTGCTCGACCACCAGCACCGTGTTGCCCTTGTCCCGCAGCCGCAGCAGAAGATCGTTCATCCGCTGGATGTCATGCGGGTGCAGCCCCGTCGTCGGCTCGTCGAAGACGTACGTCACGTCCGTCAGCGACGACCCCAGGTGCCGGATCATCTTCACCCGCTGCGCCTCGCCGCCCGACAGCGTGCCCGCCGGACGGTCCAGCGCCAGATAGCCCAGCCCGATCTCCACGAACGAGTCCAGCGTCTGCCGCAGCGCCGCCAGCAGCGGAGCCACCGACGGCTCCTCGATGCCCCGCACCCACTGCGCCAGATCGCTGATCTGCATCGCGCAGGCGTCCGCGATGCTCACCCGCCGGATCTTCGACGAGCGCGCCTCCGCGCTCAGCCGCGTCCCCTCGCACTCCGGGCACGCCGTGAACGTCACCGCCCGGTCCACGAACTCCCGGATGTGCGGCTGCATCCCCTCCCGGTCCTTCGACAGCATCGACTTCTGGATCCGCGGGACCAGACCCTCGTACGTCATGTTGATCCCGGCGATCTTCATCCGGACCGGCTCGTGGTGCAGGAAGTCCCGCAGCTCCTTCTTCGTGAACCGGCCGATCGGCTTGTCCGCCGGAAACAGCCCCGACTCGCTGTACAGGCGGTAGTTCCAGCCGCCCGGCTTGAACCCCGGGATCGTCAGCGCGCCCTCGTCCAGCGACTTCGTCGCGTCGTACAGCTGCGCCGGATCCAGATCCGTGACGCTGCCCCGCCCCTCACAGCGCGGGCACATCCCGCCGGTGCGATTGAACGTCGCCTTCACCGTCTTCTTGTCGCCGCGCTCCACCGTGATCGCACCGCTCGCCCGCACCGACGGCACGTTGAACGCGTACGCGCCGGGCGGGCCGATGTGCGGCTCGCCGAGCCGGCTGAACAGGATCCGCAGCATCGCGTTCGCGTCCGTCGCCGTACCCACCGTCGAGCGCGGATCCGCGCCCATCCGCTGCTGGTCCACCGTGATCGCCGTCGTCAGCCCGTCCAGCACGTCCACCTCGGGCCGCGCCAGCGTCGGCATGAAACCCTGCACGAACGCGCTGTACGTCTCGTTGATCAGCCGCTGCGACTCCGCCGCGATCGTGTCGAACACCAGCGAGCTCTTCCCCGAACCGGACACCCCGGTGAACACGGTGAGGCGGCGCTTCGGGATCTCGATGCTGACGTCCTTGAGGTTGTTCTCGCGCGCGCCCAGCACGCGGATCACCTCGTGGCTGTCGGCGGCGTGCGGCACGCTGGCCTTGCTCATCGTCTCGTCTCTCCTCGGAACTCTGGCGGACTGGCGGACGGGCGGACGCGCGCTATCGCCGACGCGGCTGGGTGAAGCGGAGCATGTTGCCGGCCGGGTCGCGGAAGGCGCAGTCCCGTACACCGTACGGCTGATCGACCGGCTCCTGGAGGACTTCGCCGCCGGCCTCGCGGATCCGCTCGAACGTCGCGTCCACGTCGTCCGTCGAGAAGATCACGCCCCGCAGCATCCCCTTCGCGAGCAGCTCGGACATGACCCTGCGGTCGGCCTCCGGGGCGTTCGGGTCGGCGAGCGGCGGCTCCAGGACGATCTCCACGTCCGGCTGGTCCGGGGAACCGACGGTCACCCACCGCATCCCCTCGAAACCGACGTCGTCGCGGACCTCCAGACCGAGCACGTCACGGTAGAAGACGAGCGCCTTGTCGTGGTCGTCGACGGCGATGAAGCACTGGGAGAGGCTGATGCTGTTCATGCCTCCGAACCTACGAGGGCCCCGAGGATTCCGCTTCTCCGATCCTGACCGTCTCCCCGGCCGGCCGCCGGTTCTTCAGCGGGCGGGTCACCACCTTCGCCACGCACGCCGGGATCGGGGCGCCCGCCTCGTGGCTCCGCGCCCGGTAGGCGCTCGGGGTCTCCCCCACCAGCTCCGTGAAACGCGAGCTGAACGAGCCCAGCGACGTACAGCCCACCGCGAAGCAGACCTCCGTCACGCTCAGGTCCCCCCGGCGCAGCAGCGCCTTCGCCCGCTCGACGCGGCGGGTCATGAGGTAGTTGTACGGGGTCTCCCCGTACGCGGCCCGGAAACTGCGCGAGAAGTGCCCGGCGGACATCAGCGCGACCCTCGCGAGCGCCGGGACGTCCAGCGGCTCCGCGTAGTCCCGGTCCATGGCGTCCTTGGCGCGGCGCAGGCGGGCTAGGTCCTCCAGGTTCATGTTCCTCAGCATCCCATGGGGGGTGGGGCGGGGTTCGGGGTTCGGGGTCCGGGGTTCGGGGCCGGGTGCTCCCGCCGTCGGCCGGCTGACCCGGGCCGGTAAATCCGGGTGCGGCGGTCGAGGTGTCTCCCGTAACCTCGGGTTCATGTCTACGCCCCGAATCTCTTAGCTCAAGGACCGCTTCCACGCCACCCGTGTGTCCTTCAGCTTGTTCGGAGCGTTTCCTCATGATCACCCTTCGTGGTGCCGACGTGCGCGTCGGCGCCCGTCTCCTCCTGTCCGACCTCTCCTTCCACATCGCGCCCGGCGACCGGATCGGCCTGGTCGGCCGCAACGGGGCCGGGAAGACCACCCTCCTCGACACTCTCGCCGGGCTGCGCGCCCCCGCCGCCGGCAGCGTGCTGCGGACCGGGGCCCTCGGCTATCTGGCGCAGGACTCGCGCGCGGCCGACCCCGCCGTCTCCGTCACCGACCGGATCCTGTCCGCGCGCGGCATGGACGAGGCCGTCCGCCGGCTGCGGGCCGCCGCCGATCGGCTCGGCGAGCGGGCCGACGAGCGGGCGATGGACGCGTACGCGCGGGCCGAGGCCGCCTTCGAGACCTGCGGCGGCTACGCGGCGGAGGCCGAGGCCGCCCGGGTCGCCGCCGGTGTCGGGCTGCCCGCCGAGCTGATGGGCCGGGCCGTCGGCACGCTGTCCGGCGGACAGAAGCGCCGCGTCGAGCTCGCCCGCATCCTCTTCGCCGGGCACGGCCGCGAGGGCACCCTGCTGCTCGACGAGCCGACCAACCACCTCGACGCCGACTCGGTCGGCTGGCTGCGCGGATTCCTCGCCGCCCACCAGGGCGGGCTGGTCCTCATCAGTCACGACCTCGACCTGATCGCCGCCACCGTCAACCGGGTCTTCCACCTGGACCCGCGGCGGATGACGGTCGACGTCCACAACACCGGCTGGGCGGGCTACCTCGCCCAGCGGGACGCCGACGAGCGGCGGCGGACCCGCGAGCGCGCCAACGCCGAGCGGAAGGCGGCCGCCCTGCACGCCCAGGCCGACCGGATGAAGGCCCGCTCGGCGACCGCCGTCACCGCCCGCAGCATGGCGCGCCGCGCCGACCGGATGCTGGACGGCCTGGAGGAGGTGCGCCGCGCCGAGCAGGTCGCCCGGATCCGGCTGCCCGAGCCCGCGCCCTGCGGCCGGACGCCCCTGGGAGCGGTGTCGCTGACCAAGGGGTACGGGGGCGGGCGCCCGGTCCTCGACGGGGTGGACCTCGCGGTGGACCGGGGCTCGCGGCTGGTCGTGCTCGGCCTCAACGGAGCCGGGAAGACGACGCTGCTGCGCCTGCTCTCGGGCGCGGAGGCGCCGGACTCGGGGCGGGTGGTGCACGGGCACGGGCTGCGGCTCGGCTACTTCGCGCAGGAGCACGAGACGCTCGACCCGGCCCGCACCGTGCGCGAGAACCTGGCGGCGGCGGCCCCGCACCTCACGGACGGCGAGGTGCGGCGGGTGCTGGGGGCGTTCCTGTTCCGGGGCGACGACGCCGACAAGCCCGCCCGGGTCCTGTCGGGCGGCGAGAAGACCCGGCTCGCCCTGGCCGGGCTGGTCCACTCGGGCGCGAACGTCCTGCTGCTCGACGAGCCGACCAACAACCTCGACCCGGCCTCCCGGGACGAGGTGCTGGCCGCCGTCGGCACGTACCCGGGCGCGATCGTGATGGTCACGCACGACGTGGGCGCGATCGACGCGCTGCGCCCGGAGCGGGTGCTGCTGCTGCCGGACGCGCACGAGGACCTGTGGCACGAGGAGTACCGGGACCTGGTGGCCCTGGCGTGATCAGCGCTTGACGGCCCGGAGCACCACGAACTTCGGGTTTCCGGCGACGAGTTCGCTGTTGCCGAAGATGCGGCGCAGGGTGACGTGGTAGCCGAGGTGCCGGTTGCCGACCACCCACAGCTCCCCGCCGGGCCGCAGGGCCCGGCGGGCCTCGGCGAACATACGGCGGGCGGTGCGGTCCGTGGTGGCCTGGTGGCTGTGGAACGGCGGGTTGTTGAGCACCAGGTCCACGGAGCCGGGCTCGGCGTCCGCCAGCCCGTCGCCAACGGCGAACTCCGCCGTGCGGGCGGGTCCGGCGTACGCGCGGAAGTTCTCCTCGGCCGAGGCGACGGCCTGGTACGACTCGTCGGTGAAGAGCAGCTCGGCCTCGGGCTCGGCGAGCGCGACGGCGAGGCCGACGACACCGTTCCCGCAGCCGAGGTCCACCACCCGGGCGTCGCCGAGGCCGCGCGGCAGGTGCTCCAGCAGGAAGCGGGTGCCGATGTCGAGGCGGTCGGCGCAGAAGACGCCTGCGTGGTTGACGACACCGAGTCCGGCGAGCCCTGCGGGGGCGTCGGCGGGGAGCTCGTACCGGTACGGCCAGGGGTTCCCGGATCCGCCTTCCCCTCCCCCGGGGACGGTGTGGATGAGCCGGGCCTTCTTCACGGCGAGGGAGGTCCGGGTCGGCCCCAGGATCCGCTCGAAGAGCGTCAGGGTCGAGGTGTGGATCTCCTTCACCATCCCCGTGCCGACGACGACGGTGCCGTCGTGGAGGGCGGGGGCGAGCCGGTGGAGCTGGTCCTCCAGGAGCGCGAGGCTCTTGGGGACGCGGACGAGCAGCACGTCGATCCGCTCGGGCGGCGGGTCCTGGGTGGTGAGCAGCCGGACCGTGCCGGGGGTGACGCCCGCGCGTTCCAGGTTGGCACCGGTGGCGCGGCGGCCGAGGTACGAGTCGGAGATCTGGACGAGGTCACCGGCCTCGGCGGCGAGCGCGGTGACGAGGGCGCCCCAGCGGTCGCCGACGACGGCGACGGTGCCGGACAGGTCGGTGCCGCTCTCCGCGAGGTGGGCGAGCAGGTATTCGTCGGCGGCGTCCCAGGCGCGCAGGGGGTCGCGCGGGTCCGAGGGGAAGCGGGTGAGGGGGAAGTCTCCCCAGGACGTGATCAGACGGTTCATCGTGCACCCAGGCTAGCCGGTCGGACGGACGCGGCCGACGGACGACGGCGGGAGCCGGGGGTGAGGAGACCCGCTCCCCACCCCCCGCGTCCGTCACCCGACAGCGGCGGCCAACCGTAGATGCCACAGCCCGGCCCGCCCGGTCAGCGTGACGGTGGACAGCGGCCGGACGTCGACGTTCCAGTACGTGCCGGGCGGCGCCTTCAGCGCGTAGACGAGGGCGGCCCGCACGACCGCGGGCTCGGCGACGGCGACGATGGCCCCGCCATCGGCGGGCCGGGTGTCGAGCCACCCGCCGACCCGCGTGATGAAGGAGAGAAGCGTTTCTCCCCCGTGCGGCGCCGACCGAGGATCGCGCAGCCACGCGTCGACGGCCCCCGGTTCGAGCGCGGCGACCTCGGCCAGCGTGAGCCCCCGCCAGCGCCCCATGTCGCAGTCGCGCAGCGCGGGCTGGACCAGCGGGGCGTAGCCGAGGGCCGTGCCGGTGGCGCGGCTGCGGGGCGTCGGGGAGCAGTAGCGCAGCTCGGCCGCGCCGAGCGGAATCAGCCGGGGCGCGGCGAGCTGCACCTCGTACCAGCCGGCCTCGTCGAGCGGCCGGTCGTCGTCGAAGCGTTCGGCGAGCAGGGAGGAGCTGCGTGCCGCCGCGACGAGCGTGACCCGAAGACCCATGGCGGCGATCGTGAGGCCGGGGGCCTCGCAGGTCAAGGGTTCATCGAGGAGTCGGGAAGGGGGGCGCGTTCACTGCTGTCCGAGTGCCATCCACTTGTCCGGATTCCGCAATGGCGTGAAACCGACCTTCTCGTAGACGCCGTGGGCGTCGGCGGTGGCGAGCATGATCCGGCGGAGTCCGTACTGTTCCAGGTCGTCGCGGACGGCGGTGACGAGCGCGGTGCCGAGCCCGGTGCCGCGGGCGGCGGGGTCGACGTAGACGTCGCAGAGCCAGGCGAAGGTGGCGTAGTCGGTGACGACGCGGGCGTAGGCGCCCATCTCGCCCGTCTCCTGGTGGTAGGCGCCGTAGTTGAGGCTGCCGGCGATGGCCCGGTCCTGCTTCTCCCGAGGTCGGCCGAGGGCCCAGTACGCGTCGGTGGAGAGCCAGTGGTGGACGCGGGCGGCGTCGATCCGGGCGGGGTCGGCTGAGATCTCGTACGCCCCGTGCATGACGGAGCCGTCCGCGGTGGTGGTGTCGCTCATGGGCGAAGGCTGGCAGCCCGGTCGCGGGTTGTCAGGCGAATTTGCCGGGGGCGAGAACCGAGGGGGCGGAGCCCGGGTCGCTCAGCCGAGGAGCGCGTCGAGGGCGGTCCGCAGCCGCCGCACGCCCTCGACGATCTCCGTGGGCCCCGCGACACCCGCGAAACTCAGCCGGATGTGGCCGGCGGGCGGCTCGGCGCAGAAGTAGGGACGTCCGGGGGCGACGGCGACGCCGCAGCGCAGGGCGGTGGGGACGAGGGCGGCTTCGGGGAGGGTGTCGGGGAGACGGAGCCAGAGGTGGTAGCCGCCCGAGGGGATGTGGGGCAGGGCGAGTTCGGGCAGGTGCCGGGTGACGGCGCCGGTCATGGTGTCGCGGCGGAGCCGGAGTTCGGCGGCGGTGGAGCGGAGGTGGCGGCTCCAGGCGGGTGAGCCGACGAGTTCGAGGGCGGTCTCCTGGAGCGGCCGGGCGACGAAGAAGCTGTCGACGACCTGGATGGCGCGGAGCCGTTCGAGGACGGGGCCTCGGGCGGCGAGGGCGCCGACGCGGAGGCTCGGGGAGGTGGGCTTGGTGAGGGAGCAGACGTGGACGACGACGCCGTCGGGGTCGTCGGCGGCGAGGGTGGCGGGGAGCGGTCCGGCGTCCTCGTGGACGAGCCGGCGGGCGAAGTCGTCCTCGACGACGAAGGCGCCGGCGGCGCGGGCGATCCGGACGACGGCGGTGCGGCGTTCGGCGCCGAGGGCGGCGCCGGTGGGGTTCTGGAAGAGCGGCTGGCAGACGAGGACGCGGGCGCCGGTGGCGCGGAAGGCGGCTTCGAGGAGGTCGGGGCGGACGCCGTCGGCGTCGGTGGGGACGGGGACGGGGCGCAGTCCGGCGGCGCGGGCGACGGCGAGCATGCCGGGGTAGGTGGGCGATTCGACGAGGACGGGGGTGCCGGGCGGGGCGAGGGCGCGCAGGGCGGTGGTGAGGGCGGGCTGGCCGCCGGCGGTGATGAGGACTTCGGCGGCGGTGACGCCGCCGCCGATGGCGCGGGCGAACCATTCGCGGAGTTCGGGGAGGCCGTCGGTGGGGGGCCGGCCCCAGGCGCCGGGGCGGCGGCCGGCGCGGGCGAGGGCGCCGGCGAGGCCGCGTTCGGGCTGGAGGGACGGGTGGAGGTAGCCGCCGTTGAACTCGATGACGCCGGGCTGGGGCGCGGAGAGGGTGACGAGGACGCCGGAGGCGTCGACGGCGCGGGGGACGAGTTCGGTGGCGGTGTCGGCGCTGAGGGCGAGCTGCTGCCAGGAGGTGTCGCCGACGGCGGGGGTGGCGCGGGGTGCGGCGCGGTAGGCGCCGGCGCCGGGGCGGGTGACCACGAGGCCTTCGGCGGCGAGCTGGGCGAGGGCGCGGGTGACGGTGACGGGCGAGACGCGGTAGCGCTCGACCAGGGCCCGACTGGACGGCAGCTTCTCCCCTACGGAGTAGCGGTTGAGCCCTTCGCGCAGGGATTTCGCCAGTTCGCCGACACTGCTACTCTCGTTCATGAGAGCACAGAATAGCGCTACCCTGCCGACGACGATAGCGGTCACCCGGACCGCGCGGACCCCCCGCCGAGGGACGCTCATGGCGGCCCTGGGGGTGGTCGCCTTCTCGCTGACCTTCCCGTCGACGGTCTGGGGCCTGGAGAGCTTCGGCCCCTGGTCACTGGTGGCGGTCCGCTCGGTGCTGGCCGCGCTGATCGCGGGCGCCTTCCTGCTGGCGGGCCGGGTCGCGCCGCCCGAGCGGCGGCACTGGGCCGGGCTCGCGGTGGTGGCGGGCGGCGTGGTGATCGGTTTCCCGCTGCTGACGACGCTGGCGCTGCGGACCTCGACGACCTCGCACGCCGCGGTGGTGGTGGGGCTGCTGCCGCTCACCACGGCGGCCCTGGCGGCGGTGCGGACCGGCCGGCGCCCGTCCCGTACGTTCTGGCTGGCGGCGGTCGCCGGGGCGGTGGTGGTGCTGGCGTTCACGCTCCAGCAGAGCGGCGGCGCGCTGTCACGGGGCGATCTGTATCTGTTCGGGGCGCTGCTGGTGTGTGCCGCCGGGTACACGGAGGGGGGTCGGCTGGCGGCGCTGATGCCGGGCTGGCAGGTGATCGGCTGGGCGCTGGTGCTGTGCCTGCCGCTGACGGCGGTGGGCTCGGCGGTGGCGCTGGCGCACGAGCCGGTGCGGCTGACCGCGCACGGGGTGGCGGGCCTGGTCTGGGTGGCGGCGGGATCGACGTTCTTCGGCCTGTACGTCTGGTACCGGGGCATGGCCGAGATCGGCATCCCGAAGGCGAGCCAGCTCCAGCTCGCGCAGCCGCTGCTGACGCTGTTCTGGTCGGTGACGGTGCTGGGCGAGCAGCTGTCCCCGGCGGCGCCGGCCGCGGCGGCGGGGGTGCTGGTGTGCATCGCGGTGACGCAGCGGGCGAGGAGCTGACGGCGGGGGGCGACCGGGGCGACAATGGCAGCCAGAGGCTCCCGGACGTCAGCGGCCTCCGCCCGGAGGCCGCGCGGGAGCGGCCCGGCCGCGAGGAGGTCACCCCGATGCGTGCGAGCGTGGGCGACAGACTGCTGGTGCACGGCCGGACCGTAGGTCAGCACGACCGTACGGCCCGGGTCGACCAGGTGCTGGGGGAGAACGGCACTCCCCCCTACCGCGTCACGTACGAGGACGACGGTCACGAGTCCCTGATATCGCCGGGGCCCGACACCGTCGTCCGTCACCCGGAGGCGGGGACCGGCTGAGGGCCCCGCCGGGTCACGTCCCCCGCGTCACGTCCCGCCCCCGGCGCGCCGGGGCGGGTCGTCGGCGAGCACGGCGGTGAGGGCCCCGAGGGGGTCCTTGGCGGCCTCGCGCGCCGCGAAGTAGACGTGCCCGCCGACGCCGGGGTGCTCCCGGGCGAGCCGCGCGTGCCGGGCGAGCTCCTGCGGGTCCTGCCAGGCGGCGGGCTGGGCGGGGTCGCCGACCTTGTAGAGGGCCTCGCCGATGAAGAGGCGTACGCCGGTGTCCCGGACCACGGCCTCCCACCAGGGGACGAGCTTGGCGTAGTCGGCGGCGGCGAAGCCGATGTTCCAGTAGAGCTGGGGGACCACGTAGTCGAGCCAGCGTTCCTTGACCCACTTGCGGGTGTCGGCGTGCTGGTCGTCGTAGCTGGCGCCGGCCCGGGTGTCGGAGCCGAGGGGGTCGGCGGAGGCGTTGCGCCAGACGCCGAAGGGGCTGATGCCGAAGGCGACGTGCGGTTTGAGCCGCTTGATCCGGGCGGAGGTCTCGGAGACGAGCAGGTCGACGTTGTTCCGCCGCCAGGCGGCCCGGTCGCCGAAGCCGCCCCCGTACATCCGGTAGGAGGCGTCGTCGCCGAAGGCCTGACCGGCCACGGGGTACGGGTAGAAGTAGTCGTCCCAGTGGAGCGCGTCGATGTCGTAGCGGCGCACGGCGTCGAGCATGGCGTCCTGGACGTGGCGGCGGACCTCGGGCAGGCCGGGGTCGTAACAGAGCGCGCCGTTGTAGGTGACGACCCACTCGGGGTGGAGCCGGGCCGGGTGGTTCGGGGCCAGTTTGCCGAGGTCGGGCTGGGTGGAGACGCGGTACGGGTTGCACCAGGCGTGCAGTTCCAGGCCGCGGGCGTGCGCCTCCTCGACGGCGGTGCCGAGCGGGTCCCAGCCGGGGTCGCCGCCCTGGACGCCGGTGAGGCAGCGGGCCCACGGCTCGTACGGGGAGGGCCACAGGGTCTCCGCGGAGGGGCGGACCTGGAGCATGACGGCGGTCATCCGGCGCCGTACGGCCAGGTCGAGCAGGGCCGTCAGCTCGGCGTGCTGCTGGGCGGCGGTGAGCCCGGTGCGGGACGGGAAGTCGCGGTTGAAGATCGTCGCGATCCACATGCCCCGTAAGGCGCCGGGGGTGCGCCCGCCGGGCCGTTCCGCGCCGCGCCCGCCCGCCGTGGCGGCCCGGGCGCTGCCGCCCGCCTCGCCGAGTCCGGCCAGTCCGGCCAGCCCCGCCACGAACCCTCTTCTGCCGATCAGCGGCATTTGTCGCCCCTCGCTATCGGATACGTCACAGCTTCAGGAAGAGGATGCCCTCCGGAGAACGATCGATCATCCGCCCCGCCCGGAGTAACGTCGTGGAGTCGAGGCGGTCGCACCGGAATCACACGGGGCCCGCCGCCAGGAAAGAGCGAAAGGCACGAGGTGACGGACTCCATGGCCGACATTGAGCGCGTCGGAGTGGTGGGCTGCGGCCAGATGGGCGCGGGCATCGCGGAGGTGTGTGCCCGCAGCGGTCTCGAGGTGAAGGTCGCCGAGACCACCGGCGAGGCGCTGGAGATCGGCCGCACCCGGCTCTACAACTCGCTGTCCAAGGCCGCCGAGCGCGGCAAGATCAGCGAGGAGGAGCGCGACGCCACGCTGGCCCGGCTCAGCTTCACCACGGACCTGGGCGAGTTCGCCGACCGTGACCTCGTGATCGAGGCGGTCGTGGAGAACGAGCAGGTCAAGACCGAGATCTTCAAGGTGCTCGACCAGGTGGTGACCCGGCCGGACGCCATCCTGGCCTCGAACACCTCGTCCATCCCGCTGGTGAAGCTGGCCGTGGCGACCTCGCGCCCGGACCAGGTCATCGGCATCCACTTCTTCAACCCGGCTCCGGTGCAGAAGCTGGTCGAGCTGATCCCCGCCCTCACCACCTCCGAGGGCACGATCGGCCGGGCGCAGCTCTTCGCGGAGAAGGCCCTGGGCAAGCACGCGATCCGTGCGCAGGACCGTTCGGGCTTCGTCGTGAACGCGCTGCTGGTGCCGTACCTGCTGTCGGCGATCCGGATGTTCGAGTCGGGCATCGCGAGCCGTGAGGACATCGACAACGGCATGGAGTTCGGCTGCGCCCACCCGATGGGCCCGCTGAAGCTTTCGGATCTGATCGGTCTGGACACGATCGCGTCGATCGCGGACTCGATGTACGACGAGTACAAGGAGCCGCTGTACGCGGCGCCGCCGCTGCTCCAGCGGATGGTGGACGCGGGCCGGCTGGGCCGCAAGACGGGCTCGGGCTTCTACCCGTACTCCTGACCCCCGCGCGCCCGGCGCGCCCCCGGACGGCCCGTACACCGCACAGGTACGGGCCGTCCGGCGTTCCCCCGCACGCGGTTCAGCCGAGCCGCAGGTGGCGCAGCATGAGCAGCCCGGCGGCCATGTTGGCGGCGGGCACCTCGCCCCGGGCGATGAGGTCGGGGACGCTCTTGAGCGGGACCCATGCGACCCGTGAGGACTCGAAGGCGTCCTGCGGCGGCCCGGTGTAGGTGGCCCGGTCCGTCCAGTAGAGGTGGTGGCGGGCGTCGGTGAGGCCGTTGGACGGTTCGACGGTGAGCAGTGGGCGCAGGGGGCCGGGGCGCCAGCCGGTCTCCTCCTCCATCTCTCGGGCGGCGGCGGTCTCGGTGTCCTCGCCGTCCTCGACGACGCCGGCGGCGAGCTCCCAGCCCCAGCTGTCGGTGATGAAGCGGTGACGCCACAGGAGCAGGACCTCGTCGGCGTCGTTGACGGCGGTCGCGACGGCGACGGGGCGGAGCCGGATGAGGTAGTGGTCGAGGCGGCGGCCGTCGGGGAGTTCGACGTCGGCGAGGTTCACCCGGAACCAGCGGTTCTCATAGACGGACTGTTCACTTAGTTTCGTCCACTGCACGTTTCTGCCACCTTCCGACCGTTCGGGGATGGGTTGGTGGCAACATCGCAGCAGGGTCCGGCCGCGAAGGCAAAGCTCAGCGGCCTCCGGGACGGCTCACGGACCCGCTCACAGGGGCACGCGCAGCGCACCGTCGATCAGCTCGGCCGCCTCCCTGGCATCCCCTCCCCCGCTGGCCAGCAGGTGCTCGCGCACCTCGCGGAGCCGGTCCCGCAGCCGCTGCGACTCCATCCCCCGGGCCCGCTCGGTCATCTCCACCGCCGTGCGCGCCGCCCGCTCGGTCTCGCCCCGCCGCAGTTCGATCTGGCACAGCATGGCGAGCCGGTGCACCCGCCCCCGGTCGTGCGCGGGGGTCCGGACGGCCGCCGCCGCGTGCTCGTGGGCGGCGCTGAGATCACCCAGACTGAGGAGGGCCTCGGCGACCTGTACGTTGACGAGGCCCGGCTGGACGTAGCCGGTCTCGGCCGGTTCGGCGCCCGGGGTGATCCGCGACGCCTCGCTCTCGGCCCGCCGGATGCAGGCGAGCGCCGCCGTGCCGTCGCCCAGGTGCGCGTAGGCCTTGGCCTGCATCGCCGTCAGGTCGGCGGCCAGCGCGGGCGTGATCTGCCGCCCGGCCGACCGCAGCGCGGCCTCCGCGAAGGCGACCGCCTGCCGGTACTCCCCCATGAACAGCGACTGGTTGACGAGCAGCGCGACGACGTAGGCGCCGAGGCCCCGGTCGCCGCTCGCCTTCGCGAGCCGCAGCGCCTGGTGGAAGTAGCGCTGGGCGAGGCCCTGGGCGTCGGAGTCGTAGGCGCAGATCCCGGCGACGGCGACCAGGCCGCCGATGGCCCGGTGCAGCCGCCGGCCGAGGGAGTCGCTGTAGGCGCCGCGCAGCAGCGGCGCGGTCTCGGCGCTGAGGAAGCCGATGATCCGGGAGCGGGTCGTCATGCCGCCGGCCTTGCGGTACATCTGTTCGTAGTGCGTGCGGGCTGCGCCGAGCAGCTGCACGTCGGCGACGGAGACCCGGGTGCGCCCGTCGCGGGAGACATCGCCGTCCTCCGGGGGGTTCTCCCACTCCCAGACCGGCATGACGGCGGGGGTCCCGGTCACCGCCTGGGCGCCGAGGACGTGCGGGCGCTGCTGTTCGTCACACCGCCACAGGGCGGTGGCCCGTTCGACGAAGCCGGAGAGCGGGCAGCCGGCGGCGGGCAGCCCGGCTCCGGGGACGCCGAGGCCGATGTCGTCGAGGGTGACGGCCCGTTGCAGCCGGGCGGCGAGCACCTCGCAGATCAGGTCGGGGACCTGGCCGCGCGGCCGCTGCCCCTTGAGCCAGCGGCCCACGGCGGTGTGCTCGTAGCGCAGGGCGAGGCCGCGGGCCCGGCCGGCCTGGTTGACCCGGGCCGCGAGCCCCGTGTGGGACATGCCCGCTTCGTCGAGCAGGGCGTCCAGCAGGGTGTTGGGCTGGAGGGGGGACGGGGGGTGGGACGGGGAGTGGGACGAGGGATCGGACGGGGGGTGGGACTGCATGGGACCGCTCCGGTGGATCGGGGGGGGCTTTCGCACGGGGTGTGAACGGAGTGCTCGTGCCGGCGGCCCGTGCGCACTGCCCCGGCGGCGCCCGGACCGCTTGACTGAACTCCCTCGCCGCAGGGCGAGGCCCGGGCCGCCGGCTCCCCCTCGAACAGTGCGGTCGCCCGGATCGCGCCGACCGCGCCGCTGATCTGCCCGACACTCCGCGGCGGCGCGGGCGGCGCCGGCCTCCAGGCCCTCCCCACTAGTGGGGGGAGGGCGCGGGCCGGGTGCGGCGCAGCCCGGGTTCGGCGGGCTGCGCCGGTACCCGGATCCGGTCGTCCCGGACGACGAGCAGGGCGGCGTCGTCGGTGAGCCGGCCTCCGGTGTGGCGCAGCAGGGCGGCGTGGACCGTGCGGACGAGGGCCGCGGGCGGCTCGCCGGCCGCCGCGGCGAGGACGGCTTCCAGGGGGAAGAAGCGGCCCCGGTGGTCGCGGGCCTCGGCGGCGCCGTCGGTGTGCAGGACCAGGGTGTCGCCGGGGCGGAGCCGGGCCGCGCGATGGGGCACGAGCTCGGCGGGGAGCGGGAAGGCGCCGAGCGGGGGCAGCGGCTCGCCGACCGGGACGGCTTCGACGCGCGGGCCGAGGCGGTACGGGCCGGGGTGGCCGCAGTCGAGGGCGTACACCTGGCCGTCGTCGCGGATCTCCAGGAGCAGCAGGGTCACGAACTCCTCGGCGGCGGGGTGTTCGTCCCGGGCCCGTTCGCACAGGTGGCGGTCGAGGGCCCGGTCGAGGCGGCGCAGGACGCCGGCGAGTTCGGGTTCGTCGTGGGCGGCTTCGCGGAAGCTGCCGAGGACGGCGACGACGGCGCCGAGCGCGGCGAGTCCGTGGCCTCGGACGTCGCCGATGACGAGGCGTACTCCGTAGGGGGTGGCCGTGGCCTCGTAGAGGTCGCCGCCGACGACTGCGCCGCGGGAGGCGGAGAGCTGGCCGGCGGCGACGGAGAGTCCGTCGAGGCGGGCGGGCGGCGGGCGGAGCAGGACCTGCTGGGTGGCGTCGGCGACGGCGCGGACCCGGGCGAGCTCGCGCTTGAGGCCGCGCCGGGCGCCGAGCACGAGGGCGGTGCCGACGGTGAGGAAGACGGCGCTGACGGTGATCCGGGCCGGCAGGCCGGGGTGCCGGGCGAGGGGGCAGCCGAGCTTCCAGGCGACGGCGACGATCCCCCACGCGACCGGAGCGGCCAGCGGTGCCATCCGCCGGAGCGGGGAGCCCTCGGCGGCCAGTGTCCTGTCACGGAACATCCACGGCCCTTCCCGAGGCCCGCCAGCGCCCGAAGACCCTGTGGCACACAGGCCCGCCCCTGTGACCGGGTCGATTCTCGCGGGGGTGGGGGACACGCGGGAACATCCGCCGGAGATCTCACCCGAAGGGATGAACACCGCCGTACGGGAGTACGGGAGGACGGGTCTACGGCCGGAAGGGCCTACGGGAAGAAGGGCCAACGGGAAGAAGGGCCAACGGCAGAACGGGCCAACGGCAGGACGGGGAAGGGGCAGGACGGGGAAGGGGCAGGACGGGGAAGGGGCAGGACGGGGAAGGGGCAGGACGGGGAAGGGGCCCCGCTCCGGGTCGTTCGACCCGGAGCGGGGCCCCTTCCGTACCGCTGGGCGGGTGTCAGGCGCCGCGCAGTACCGCTCCGGTGTGCTCCGCGGCCAGGGCGACCGCGGCGTCGCGGGCGGCCGTGGCCTCCTCGACCGTCAGGGTGCGGTCGGGGGCGCGGAACTTCAGCGCGTACGCGAGGGACTTCTTGCCCGCGTCGAGCTGGTCGCCGGTGTAGACGTCGAACAGGCGGATGGACTCCAGGAGTTCACCCGCGCCGCCGGCCAGGTAGTACTCGACCATGGCCGAGGGGACGGCCTCGTCGACGACCAGGGCGACGTCCTGGGTCGCGACCGGGAAGGAGGAGATCCGGGGGGCCTTCACGGGGCCCTCGTTCGCCTGCTCCAGGAGGTCGAGGTCCAGCTCCATCGCGCAGGTGCGGGCCGGCAGGCCCAGCGCCTTGACGACGCGCGGGTGCAGCTCGCCGCCGTGGCCGACGAGCGTCTTCACGCCGTCGATCAGCACGTGGAAGGCGGCGCAGCGGCCCGGGTGCCAGGGGGCGTGCTGGTCGGCGTCGACCAGCAGCCCGACGCCGGCCTCGGCGGCCACGGTGCGGGCGGCCTGGATCGCGTCCGCCCAGTCGGACGGGCGGCCCTTGCCCCACCAGCCGGCCTGCTCGCGGGCGCCGGCGAGGACGACGGCGACGCGGCGCGGCTGCGCGGGCAGCGCGGCGTTGACGCGGGCGATCTCCTCGTCGGTGGGGCGTCCGTCGACGCCGAGCCGGACGGCGATGCCCGGCTGGCCCTCGGTCGGCCGGAAGACCAGGCCGGTCTCGAAGAGGGCCAGGTCGTGGCTGCCGCGCCCGTCGTTGCGGCGCAGCGCGCCGAGCAGGCCCGGCAGCAGCGTCGTGCGGAGGGCGGGCTCCTCGTCGGAGAGCGGGTTGACCAGCGTGACGACCCGGCGGCGGGCGTCGTCCGCGTCGAGGCCGAGCTGGTCGAAGACCTGCTCGCCGATGAACGGGTAGTTCAGCGCCTCGACGTAACCGGAGCCGGCCAGGGCGCGGCCCACCCGGCGGTGGGTGCGCTGGCGCTCGGTGAGGCCGCGGCCGGCGGGCGGCTTGGGCAGCGTGGAGGGCAGGTTCTCGTAGCCCTCCAGCCGGATGACCTCTTCGGCCAGGTCGTTCGGCACGTTGAGGTCGGGGCGCCAGGACGGGACGGTGACGACGAGCTCGTCCTGCCCGTAGACGTCGCAGCCGATCTCCTGGAGGCGGCGGACGACGGTCTCGCGGCCGTAGGCGACGCCGGCGACCTTGTCGGGGTGGTTCGCCGGCATGCTGATGGTCCGGGGCGCGGACGGGGCGACGACCTCGGTGACACCGGCCTCGGCCGTGCCGCCCGCGAGCAGCACGAGCAGGTCGACGGTCCGCTGCGCGGCCGCGGCGGCGGCCTGCGGGTCGACGCCGCGCTCGAAGCGCCTGGACGCCTCGGAGGACAGCTTGTGGCGGCGGGCGGTGCGGGCGATCGAGATCGCGTCGAAGTGCGCGGCCTCGATGACGACCTCGGTGGTGCCGGTGACGGCGCCGGTCTCGGGGTCGGTGACCGGGTCGGCGATCTCGGTGTCGGCGCCGCCCATGACACCGGCGAGGCCGATGGGGCCGCGGTTGTCGGTGATCACGAGGTCACCGGGGTCGAGGACGCGCGCGGCGCCGTCGAGCGTGGTGATCTTCTCGCCGGCGGCGGCGCGGCGGACCCCGAGGGGGCCGTCGACGCGGGTGCGGTCGTAGGCGTGCAGCGGCTGGCCGAGCTCCAGCATCACGTAGTTGGTGATGTCGACGGCGAGCGAGATCGGGCGCATGCCGGCCTTCTGGAGGCGGCGCTGGAGCCAGATCGGACTGCGGGCCTCGGGGTCGAGGCCGGTGACGGTGCGGGCGGTGAAGCGGTCGCAGCCGAGCGGGTCGGCGACCTGGACCGGGTAGCCGTACGAGTTCGGCGCGGGCACGTCGAGCAGCGCCGGGTCGCGCAGCGGCAGGCCGTAGGCGATGGCGAGCTCGCGGGCGACGCCGCGCATCGAGAGGCAGTAGCCGCGGTCCGGGGTGACGGCGATGTCGAGGACCTCGTCGAAGAGCTCCAGGAGGACCGTGGCGTCGAGGCCGACCTCGTGCTCCGGCGGCAGCACGATGATGCCGTGCGAGCCGTCGTCGCCCATGCCGAGCTCGCCGCCCGAGCAGATCATGCCGCGGGAGACGCGGCCGTACGTCTTGCGCTCGGCGATGCGGAAGTCGCCGGGCAGCACGGCGCCGGGCAGCGCCACGACGACCTTGTCGCCCTCGGCGAAGTTCCGGGCGCCGCAGATGATCTCCTGCGGCTCGCCGGTGCCGTTGGCCTGACCGACGTCGACGGTGCAGAAGCGGATCGGCTTCTTGAACTCGGTCAGCTCCTCGATGGTGAGGACCTTGCCGACGACCAGGGGGCCGGTGAGGCCGGCGCCGAGCCGCTCGACGGTCTCGACCTCGAGGCCGGCCGAAATGAGCTTGGCCTGCACGTCACGGCCGGTCTCCGTGACCGGCAGGTCGACGTACTCCCGCAGCCAGGAAAGCGGGACCCGCATCAGATCTCCATCCCGAACGGCCGGGTGAACCGGACGTCACCCTCGACCATGTCTCGCATGTCTTCGACGTTGTGGCGGAACATCAGCATCCGCTCGATGCCGAACCCGAAGGCGAATCCGCTGTACTTCTCGGGGTCCACCCCGCAGGCGACGAGCACCTTCGGGTTGACCATGCCGCAGCCGCCGAGCTCGATCCAGCCCTCGCTGCCACAGGTGCGGCAGGGGCGGTCGGGGTTGCCGACGGACTCGCCCCGGCAGACGTAGCAGAGCATGTCCATCTCGGCGGACGGCTCGGTGAAGGGGAAGAAGTTCGGGCGGAGCCGGGTCTTCATGTCGGCCCCGAAGAGCGCCTGGACCATGTGGTCGAGGGTGCCCTTGAGGTCGGCCATGGTGAGGCCCTCGTCGACGGCCAGCAGCTCGATCTGGTGGAAGACCGGGGTGTGCGTGGCGTCGAGCTCGTCGGTGCGGTAGACGCGGCCGGGGCACACCACGTAGACCGGGGGCTCCCGGTCGATGAGGGTGCGGGCCTGGACCGGCGAGGTGTGGGTGCGGAGCACGACACCGGACTCGTCGCCGGTGGTCCCCTCGGGGCCCTGGACGAAGAAGGTGTCCTGCATCTGCCGCGCCGGGTGGTCCGGCACGAAGTTCAGGGCGTCGAAGTTGAACCACTCGGCCTCGACCTCGGGGCCCTCGGCGACCTCGTAGCCCATCGACACGAAGACGTCGGCGACGCGCTCCATGAGGGTGGTCAGCGGGTGGCGGGCGCCGGCCGGGACACGGTCGTACGGCAGGGTGACGTCGACGGCCTCCTCGACGAGGACGCGGGCGTCGCGCTCGGCCTCCAGTTCGGTCTGGCGGGCGGCCAGGGCCTTGGAGACGACGCCGCGGGCCTGGCCCACGAGCTTGCCGGCGGCGGCCTTGGCCTGCGGGGGCAGGGCGCCGATCTCGCGGTTGGCGAGCGCCAGCGGCGAGGTGCCGCCGGTGTGCGCGGTCTTCGCCTGGGCGAGCTCGTCGAGGTCGGCCGCGGCGGCGAAGGCCGCGAGCGCCTCGTCGCGCATCCGCTCGATCTCTTCCGGTTTCAAGGCCTCGACCTCGACCGGGTCGTACGACTTATTGGGTGCCGACATCTCTTCCCGTGCTTCCGTTGGCTGGCTGGGCGGCCCCGCTCGACGTCAAGGGCGCAAACGTGCCAAAGGACGAGTCTAACGGGGCGCGGGGACGCGAATGAGCCCGTGGGCGGCCCGGGCGGCTCCTGACGCCGTGCGATCTCGTCTGCTGAGACCGGAGGGCGAACCTCAGAGGAGGTGGGCCGGGGTGCCGACGGGCAGGATAAATCGGAACTCGGCCCCGCCTCGGGGGCCCCGTCCGACGGTGATGGTGCCGCCGTGGGCCTCGACGACGCCCTTGACGATGTAGAGGCCGAGTCCGGTGCCGCCGCGCTTGCTGCCCCGCCAGAAGCGGGTGAAGACGCGGCCCATGGACTCCTCGGGGATGCCGGGGCCTTCGTCGCTCACGGTGACCTCCGTCCCCTTCTCTCCGTCGCCGGTGGCCGTGGTGGGTGCCACCTCGATGGTGACGGTTCCCTCGCCGTGGCGCACCGCGTTTTCCAGCAGGTTGCCGAGGATCTGGTCGATCTTGTCGGGATCGGCCCACAGGTCGGGGAGGTCGGGGCGGATCCGGACGAAGAAGCGGTCCGGGGACTGGCCGCCGGTGGTGTGGGCCTGGATGTGCCGGCCGACGGCGGCGGCGATGTCGACGGGCTGGCGGCGGACCTCAAGGCGACCGGAGTCGATCCGGGAGATGTCGAGGAGCTCGGCGATGAGCCGCTTGATGCGGCCGGCGTCGGCGTCGACGGTCTCCAGCATCAGGCGCTTCTGGTCGTCGGTGAACCGCTCCCACTTGTCGAGGAGGGTGGCGGTGAAGCCCTTGACGGAGGTGAGCGGCGAGCGCAGTTCGTGGGCGACGGTCGCGATGAGCTCGGCGTGGCTGCGTTCGCTGCGCCGCCGGGCCTCGGTGCCGCGCAGCGAGACGACGACGCGGCGGACCGGCCCGGTGGGGTGGTCGCGGAGGTAGCGGGCGGAGACCAGGACCTCCCGGCCGCCCGGGAGCAGCAGGTTCCGCTCGGGCTGGCCTCGGCGGGTGGCGAGGCCGCCGTAGGGGTCGGTCAGCGCCCACCAGCGGTGTCCCTTGAGGTCTTCCAGGGGCAGGGCCTGGTCGAGGGGGCGGCCGAGGGCTTCGGCGCGGGGGACGGCGGTGATGCGGGCGGCGGCGGCGTTGAAGCAGACGATCCGGCCGGTGCCGTCGGCGACGACGAGCCCGTCGGGCAGGTCGTCGGGGTCGATCCCGAGCCCGGCGGCGGGGTCCGCGCCGTACGGGGGCGCGGCGGGGTCGGGCGGGGGCGGCGTCCGCGAGGCGCCCGGTGCGCTGCTCCGTGTCTGTGCGGGACTGCCCGTGCCGACCGTCATCCCCGTAATGCCACCCCTCCGTGTCACGCAGTGGGCCCCGAGTGCGCCACCCTACTAGGGCCTGTCGTCAAAGTCCCGTCGTCGCCCGGAGGGCGGCCTCGTCGCGAGGCAGACGGGAGTGTGACGACAGGCCCTGGGCGCGGCGGCTCCGGTGGAGTCCTCAGGCGGTGGTTCGGGGGCGTTGGGCGCGCGCGGAGGCGTAGAGGCACACGGCGGCGGCGGTCGCGAGGTTGAGGCTCTCGGCCTTGCCGTGGATCGGGACGCGGACGACGGCGTCGGCGAGCGCCCGGGTCTCCTCGGGCAGCCCCCAGGCCTCGTTGCCGAAGACCCAGGCGGTGGGGCCGCCCATGGTGCCGGCGTCGAGTTCGGCGTCCAGGTCGTCCTCGCCGGCGCCGTCGGCGGCGAGGATGCGCACCCCGGCGCCCCTGAGGCCGGCGACGGCCTGCTCGACGGGGACGCCGACCGCGACGGGCAGGTGGAAGAGGGAGCCGACGGAGGCGCGGACGGACTTGGGGTTGTAGAGGTCCACGGAGGCGTCGGTGAGGATGACGGCGTCGGCTCCGGCGGCGTCGGCGCAGCGCAGCACGGTGCCGGCGTTCCCGGGGTCGCGTACGTGCGCGAGGACGGCGACGAGCTTGGGGCGGGCGGCCAGGATGTCCTCGAACGGCGAGTCGAGGAAGCGGCAGACGCCGACGAGGCCCTGCGGGGTGACGGTCTGGGAGACCTCGGCGAGGACGGCGTCGGAGGCGTGGTGGACGCGGGCGCCGGAGGCGCGGGCGGCGTCGATGATGGGCGCGTGGCGCTCGGCGGCCTCGACGGTGGTGAAGAGCTCCACGAGGGTGGGCTGTCCGCCGGCGCCGCGGTGCTCGACGGCCTCGCGGACGGCCTGCGGGCCCTCGGCGATGAAGAGGCGGTCCTTGCCCCGGAAGGTGCGCTTGGCGAGCCGCCGGGCGGCGACGACGCGCGGGGAACGCGGGGAGATCAGCTCGGGGGTGGACATGTGCCTGCGGCTCTCTGACTCGTCGGGTTCGGCGGGGGGCGGCGGGGCGTCGGGGGGGCAACGCACCGGACCCGCAGGCGCGAGGCCTGCGGGTCCGGCGGAAGGTGCTGCTGCCCGGAAGATCAGGCGGCGGCCTTCGGGGCGTTGACGTCGGCCGGGAGGGCCTTCTGCGCGACCTCGACCAGCGCGGCGAACGCGTTGGAGTCGTTGACGGCCAGCTCGGCGAGGATCTTGCGGTCCACCTCGATGTTGGCGGCCTTCAGACCCTGGATGAGGCGGTTGTACGTCATGCCGTTCTGGCGGGCAGCGGCGTTGATGCGCTGGATCCACAGCTGACGGAAGTCGCCCTTGCGCTTCTTGCGGTCGTTGTAGTTGTAGACCAGCGAGTGGGTGACCTGCTCCTTGGCCTTGCGGTACAGGCGCGAACGCTGACCGCGGTAGCCGGAGGCCGCCTCGAGGATCGCCCGGCGCTTCTTGTGGGCGTTGACTGCCCGCTTGACGCGTGCCACTTCTTAACTCCTTGTAGCGGGGTCGCGGTGGTGCTCACACGACCCGGAAATCGGATGGGTCCCGGTGTCGACCGGAAGCCCTCGTCGCCGAGGGCGGGAGATCAGATCAGATGCCCAGCATCTTCTTGATCTTGGCGGAGTCACCCGGGGCCATCTCGGCGTTGCCGGTGAGGCGACGCGTCAGCTTGGACGACTTGTGCTCGAGCAGGTGGCGCTTGCCGGCGCGCTCGCGCAGGATCTTGCCGGTGCCGGTGACCTTGAAGCGCTTCTTGGCACCGGAGTGCGTCTTGTTCTTCGGCATAGCGCCGTTATCTCCTCGTCAGTGGCGCTCCCCCGGTGCGGGCACCGGACAACCGGGAGCGTCAATTCTTCGTTTGAGTGGTTCCGGGCGGAACCCCTGGGGCTGCCGGAGCGGCAGCCCCGCGGGATCACGCCTCGGCGTTCTCGGCCGACGTGTCGACCGGAGCCTCCTCGGCCGGGGCCTCGGCGACGGGCGCCTCGGTCTCGACCGGCGCGGCCTCGGCCGCGTCGGCGGTGACGCCCTGACGCTCGGCCTTGCGCGCGGCCTGGGCCTCGCGGGCCTCGGCCATGGCCTCGGTCTTCTTCTTGTGCGGACCCAGAACCATGATCATGTTCCGGCCGTCCTGCTTCGGGTTGGACTCGATGAAGCCAAGCTCCTGCACGTCCTCGGCAAGGCGCTGCAGCAGTCGGTAGCCCAGCTCGGGGCGGGACTGCTCACGACCACGGAACATGATCGTGATCTTGACCTTGTCGCCCTGCTTGAGGAACCGGACGACGTGACCCTTCTTGGTGTCATAGTCGTGCGGGTCGATCTTCGGCCGGAGCTTCATCTCCTTGATGACCGTGTGCGCCTGGTTCTTGCGCGCCTCACGGGCCTTCATGGCCGACTCGTACTTGAACTTCCCGTAGTCCATGAGCTTGCACACGGGCGGACGGGCGTTCGCCGCAACCTCAACCAGGTCGAGGTCGTACTCCTGCGCGAGCTCCAGGGCCTTGGCAAGCGGCACAATGCCGACCTGCTCGCCACTGGGGCCGACAAGACGCACCTCGGGAACGCGAATCCGCTCGTTGATGCGGGGCTCGGCGCTGATGGATCCTCCTCGGTAGCACCACGCGACCGCCTGGCGGACGGACACGTTCACGGTAGAACTGTTGAGACCAACCGAGCCGGAACATGAAAAAAGCCCCGGACGGGACACAGGCGGGGCTCCATGAAAAACCGGAACACCGCCGCGGTCTACCGCGGGGCGTACATCGGGTGGCCTCCATCGTCCGTACGGAACGATGGGCGCCACCTGACCGGTGACCCGCCGCCCGTGAGGACGGTCAGGTGGGAGAAAAGGAGCCTCCACTTGTGGGCCGGGCACATAGGTGTCCGGCCGGTCGTTACACAAGGTTAGCAGGACCCGCCGGTCGGCGCGAACCGTACGTCCGCTTATCGTGTGGGCATGAGCGAAACGCCCGACACCGAGTCTCCCGAGACCCCCGACTTCGAAGCCATGACCCGCGACATCGCCGAGGTCCCCGCGGTGGAGGTCATCGTGACCGTCGCCGTCAACCTGATGAGCGCCGCCGCGGTGAAGCTGGGGCTCACCGAGGAGGGCGACGAGCACAAGGACCTCGACGAGGCCCGCAAGCTGATCCACGCCCTCGCCGGTCTGCTGGACGCGGGCGTGACGGAGATCTCCTCCTTCCACGCGGCCCCGCTGCGGGACGGCCTGAAGTCCCTGCAGCTGGCCTTCCGCGAGGCGTCCTTCGTGCCGGACGAGCCGGGCCAGGGCCCGGGCGAGAAGTACACGGGCCCCGTGTACGGCTAGCGGCCGCCGAGGATCAGTCTTTTACGTAGAAGGGCTCGCCGGGAGGCGTGGCCGAGGCCGGCAGGAGTGCCAGGTCGAGGCCCCGCACCAGGCGGGCCCTCAGCGTTTCGTCGGCGGCCAGCAGCCGGGCGACGCGCTGGGCGGCCTCGGCGGGGGCCGCGTCCCCGGCGAGGACCAGGGCGAGGGTGCCGTCGGCGGTGCCGGGGCCCAGGTGGGCGCGGAGGACGGCGGGCTCGGCGGCGACGGCGGCGCGGACCGCGTCCCGGACGGCCGGGTCGTCCAGCGGGTCCGTGCTGCTGCGGCCCTCGGCGAGGGCGAGCAGGGCGGAGCCGGTCACCTGGTAGGGCACCGGGCCCGCCATGTCGAGGACGAGGGTGTCGGCCTTCTCGTGGGCGAGGGCGGCCAGCGCCTGGTGGAGGGGGACGGCGACGGGGCGGGCGGCCGGGTCCCAGAGCGCCAGCGAGGCGATCGAGGTGAAGGCGGGCAGCGCCCGCCGGTCCCCCGCGGTCAGCGTGGGGACGGCCATGTCGCTGGTCTTCTCCCGCTTGAGCCCGGTCTCCGGGTCGGTCTCGACCTCGCCGAGGACAGCGACCACGGGGACGAGCAGCCGGGCGTCCTTCAGCGCGGTGAGGACGGGGCCGTGTGCGGTCCGGTCCTCGGCCCAGGCGGCCAGCGCCGCGTCGAGCCTCGGGTCGGCGGTGCCGTCGTCGTCGGAGAAACCGGGGTCCGGGATGTTCTTGAGCGCCACCCCACGAGCCTAACCGCCCGGTGGGTCAGCGGCTGCGGCTGCCCCGCCACAGGGCTCCGGCGGCGGCGAGCAGCAGCACGCCGACGCCGCCGGCGATGGGGGCGAGCAGGCCGAGCGGGCGGCCCTCGTCGGGCTCCGCCTGGGGTCCGGGGCCGAAGTGGCGCCCGCCGAATCCGGCGGTCGCGGCCTTGGGGTCGGCCGCCTTGATCGCGCCCCCGGCCTCGATCGCGGCGGCCGGGTCGACCGTTCCGTACCCCTTCTGGTCGCTGCGTCCGCCCTCGGGGCGGTTGCGGGCGGTGTCGACGAGGAGCCGCTTGATCTGGGCGGGGGTGAGGTCGGGGTGGGCGGCGCGGACGAGGGCGACGGCGCCGGAGACGAACGCGGCGGCGGCGCTGGTGCCCCAGCCCTCGTAGTACCGCCGGTCCGGGTCGGCGATGACGATGTCGACGCCGGGGGCGCTGACGGTGGCGTACCAGCGGCTGGTGGAGAAGGAGGCGTGGGTGCCGTAGCGGTCGACGGCGGTCACGGCGATGACGCCGGGGTAGGCGGCGGGGTACGAGATGTGGTCGCCCTTCTCGCCGCCGTTGCCCGCCGAGGCGACGACGGCGACGCCCTTGGCGAGGGCGTACTGGACGGCGGCGTCCTCGCCGGCGTCGGGGTGGGCGGACTCGGAGTCGTCGCCGAGGGAGAGGTTGATGACGTCGGCACCGTGGTCGGCGGCCCAGCGGATGCCCTCGGCGAGCGCGGTGCCGCGGGTCTTGCGGGCCTTGTCGCGGGCCTTGTCGGCGCCTTCGAGGATCACTCGTACGGGCAGGATCCGGACCTTGGGGGCGACGCCGAGGACGCCGTCCTGGGCTCCGGCGCCGTGGCCGTGCCCGGCGATGATGCCGGCCATGGCGGTGCCGTGGCGGGCCCAGGCGCGGTCGCCTCGGCCGGCGCCGAAGCCGACGAGGTCGGTGCCGGTGAGGACGGAGCCTTCGAGGTCGGGGTGGGTGGCGTCGACGCCGGTGTCGAGGACGGCGACGGTGATGCCCTCGCCCCGGGTGGTCTGCCAGGCGCGGGAGGTGTGCAGGGCGTCGAGGCCCCACTGGCGGGCGCGGATGGTGTCGGCGTACGCGGGGGCGGTGGCCGCGGGCAGCACGGCGAAGGCGGCGGCGAGCAGGGCGGCGGCCAGGGCACGGGGGCGGCGGTTCACCGGTCGGCTCCGGGGGCGGTGGCGGTGACGGTCTTGCGCAGGGCGCGCTCGACGCCGTCGCCGACGCCCTTGGCCTCGTGGCCGAGGCCGGCCTGGGCGACGGCGGTGGTGCGCTTGGCGGTCATGGCGCGGGTGGCGGGTTCGGCCTCGGCGACGGGGCGGCCGTCGGCGAAGCCGGAGACGGAGGTGACGACGACGGGCAGATCGGGCAGGACGTGCCGCCACCAGCTGCCGCGCTGGGGGGCGCCGAACCGGGCGGCGACGGTGCCGGGGCCCGCGAGGGCGGGCGGCGGCTCGTCCTCGGCGCGGGAGCCGAGGGTGCGCATGGTGTCGGGTTCGGCCTGGGTGAAGACCAGGGCGACGGTGGTGACGTACGAGGCGGTGGCGTCGGTGTAGGTGGCGCGCAGCACGCGGGCGCAGCCGGGCTCCTTGAGGGCGGTGAGCAGCCCGGTGGGGAGGGTGGCCGCGGTGCAGGGCGCGTCGGGGGCGACGACGACGCGGGTCCAGGTGCGGGCGGCGCCGCCGGGTCCGGCGGTGGCGCCGCTGAGGGTGCGCGGGAAGAGGGTGTCGACGGGGGCGTCGTGCCAGAGGGCCTGGGCGCGGGAGTAGCCGGGGGGTTCGGCGGGGGTTCCGGCGCCGTTCTCGGCGAGGACGGCGCCGGCGAGGGCGCCGCCGATGAGGCCGATCCCGAGGACGGCGCAGCCGGCGGCGGCGAGCACGCGTCCGGTGTGCCGGTCCTGGACGGGGTGCGGCCGGGCGGTGGTCTCGGCGGGTGTCTCGGCGGGGAGTTCGTCGGGCAGGGCCCAGCGGTCGGGGCCGCCGTAGGGGTGCGGGGCGGCGGCGGGGGGTGCCGGGCGGGCCGGGGCGGGGCCGGCGGGCGGGACCGGGCGGAGGCGGGCGGTGGTCTCGGTGGCCGGGAGCGGGCGCACGGGGCCGGGGGGCGGCGGGGCGGCGTGCGGGGGCTGGGCGGGGGCGGCCGGGTACCGCGGCGCGGGCGGCTGGGGGCGGGCGGCCGGGGGCGCGGGCGGCCGGGCCGGGGGCGGTGGCGCGGTGGGGGCCGGCGGGGTGGGGCGGGGCGGCCGCGGCGGGGGGCCGGGGCGCTCGGGGGGCAGGAGGGCGTCGGTGATGCGGGACGCGGGTCGCTGCGGCTCGGTGCTCATCCCCGTCCCCCTGGTACCCCTGGTCGTTCCGTCACAGCGATGGCGGCCACTCTACGGGCAGTTCCCTCCGGGGCGGGAACCCAGGGGCTACCCACGTGGAAACCGGTCTGGCAAGCTCGGGCCATGACTCCCCGTGCGGCTGACCGTGCCCGTTACGACCGGGCCACCGCCTCGCTCGACGCGCCCCTGGCCATCGTCGATCTGGAGGCCTTCGACGCGAACGCCGACGATCTGGTGCGGCGGGCCGGCGGGAAGCCGGTGCGGGTGGCGAGCAAGTCGGTGCGGTGCCGGGCGCTGCTGGAGCGGGTGCTGGCCCGGGAGGGTTTCGCCGGGATCATGGCGTTCACGCTGGGCGAGTCGTTGTGGCTGGCGCGGGCGGGGTTCGAGGACGTGCTGCTGGCGTATCCGTCGGCGGACCGGGCCGGGTTCGCGGAGCTCGCGGGTGACGCGAAGCTGGCGGCGGCGGTGACGGTGATGGTCGACGACGTGGCGCAGCTGGAGCTGATCGACGCGGCGCGGGCGGGTGGTGCGGAGGAGGTGCGGGTCTGTCTGGAGCTGGACACCGCGCTGCACCTGCTGGGGGGCCGGGTCCGGTTCGGGGCGCGCCGTTCGCCGCTGCGGGAGCCGGCCGAGCTGGCGGAGCTGGCCCGTTCGGTGGCGCGGCGGCCGGGGTTCCGGCTGGTGGGGCTGATGGCGTACGAGGGGCATGTGGCGGGTGTCGGGGACGCGGTGGCGGGGCGTCCGCTGCGGTCGCGGGCGGTGCGGCTGATGCAGTCGGCGGCGCGCCGGGAGCTGGCGGCGCGGCGGGCGGCGGTGGTCCGGGCGGTGCGGGCGGTGGCGCCGGAGCTGGAGTTCGTGAACGGCGGCGGCACGGGCAGTGTGCAGCACACGGTGGCCGAGGACGCGGTGACGGAGGTCGCGGCGGGTTCGGGGCTGTTCCAGCCTCGGCTGTTCGACGACTACTCGTCGTTCTCGGGGCGTCCGGCGGCGCTGTTCGCGCTGCCGGTGGTGCGCCGGCCGGGGGTGGGCGCGGTGACGGTGCTGGGCGGCGGTTACCCGGCGTCGGGGGTGGCGGGCGCGGACCGGTCGCCGGTGCCGTATCTGCCGGAGGGGCTGCGCTTCGACCCGCGGGAGGGTGCGGGCGAGGTGCAGACGCCGCTGCTGGGCTCGCCGGCCGACGATCTGCGGATCGGCGACAAGGTGTGGTTCCGGCACGCGAAGGCCGGCGAGCTGTGCGAGCGGTTCGACACCCTGCACCTGGTGGCGGGTGACCGGGTCGCGGCCGCCGTCCCGACGTACCGGGGCGAGGGCCGGACCTTTCTCTAGCCTCCGGCGGGGGTCAGTACACGCTGTCCTGCTGGTCGGCGATGACGCTGCCGTCGGTGCGGCGGACGGGGGCGGGGGTGCCGTCGGGGGCGGTGTAGCCGGTGGTGGCGCAGGGGTAGGCGGTGGTCTTGCGCTTCTTGGGCTCGATGAACATGGGGTTGACGAGCCAGCGGCCGTCGCCGTTGTCGTAGGCGCGGCACATGAGTTCGTTCTTGTTGCGGTTGAGGACGAGGCGGAGTCCGGTGGCGTCGCGCAGGAACGAGATGTCGGTGTCGGAGTCGCCGGCGGCGAGGACCTGGCGGCGGGCGGGGGGCTGGACGCGTTCGGCGGCGGGGCCGCGGACGCCGAAGATCTCCTGGTTGATCCAGCAGCGCTTGCCGTCGATGTAGGTGATCATCCGGTCCTCGCCGTCGCGGACGGTGCCGCAGCCCTTGAGGTGGCTGGTGAGGCGGCCGTGCTCGGTGGTGTTGCGGATGCCGACGGCGTGGTCGGGGGCGACGCCGACGCCCTGGGCCCACACGTCGACGACGGGTTCGGGCGAGGCGGAGACGATCCAGACGTCGAAGCCGGCGCCCTTGAGGGCGCGGATGAGGTCGCGCTGCTGGTCGTAGTAGCGGACCCAGCCGGTGACCTGGGAGCTGCCGACGCGCTGGGTGGCGCCCTGGGGGGCGGCGAGGTTCTCGGCGCGGGCGGCGGCGGCGAAGGTGTTCACCTGGCGGGTGGTCCAGCCGTGCAGGAGCTGGGCGAGCCAGGCGTACTGGGGCTCGATGCGGCGGCGGTCGTAGCCGTCGAAGGCCTTCTTCCCGCCGGTGGTGGTGCCGTTGCCGTAGACGGCGAGGAGTTCGTCGGCGCAGCGGGTGTCGGTGCTGGTGGGGAGGGTGCGGCCGGCGGCGGGGCAGGCGGCGGCGAGGGCGCCGGCGGCCTCGGGGGTGAGGTAGCGGCTGGTGGTGGACCAGTCGCCGTGGCGCGGGGGCCGGACGCGGTCGTTGCGGAGCAGCCAGTAGAAGGTGGCGTCGCCGACGTCGTTCTTGATGACGGTGTTGTCCCAGTCGAAGACGGCGACGGGCTTGGTGCCCTTGCCGCCCTTGCCGCCCTTGGTGCGGCAGTGGTCGGCGATGAGGTCGTCGAGGCGCGCCTTGTTGTCGCCGTACCAGCCTTCGGAGACGGTGAGTCCGGCGCAGGCGCGGGGGGCGCGGGGCTCGTGGGGCGCGGCCTGGGCACCGGCGGCGGGCAGCAGGCCGGTCGCGGCGAGGGCGAGGGCGGCCGCGACGGCGGGGGTGCGGAGCTTGTTGGTCATGAACACTCTCCTGGGTGTACGCACGACAGCCGGGCGCCTCGCGACGCCCGGCTGTCGGGGGGATGGATGGCGGGTGAACGCTTAGAGCGGGGTCACGTACGCGCCCGCGATGCCGCCGTCGACGAGGAAGTCGGTGGCGTTGACGAAGGAGGAGTCGTCGCTGGCGAGGAAGGCGACGGCGGCGGCGATCTCGTCGGCCTCGGCGAAGCGGCCGACCGGGATGTGCACGAGGCGGCGGGCGGCGCGCTCGGGGTCCTTGGCGAACAGCTCCTGGAGCAGCGGGGTGTTGACGGGTCCGGGGCAGAGCGCGTTGACGCGGATGCCCTCGCGGGCGAACTGGACGCCGAGTTCGCGGGACATGGCGAGGACGCCGCCCTTGGAGGCGGTGTAGGAGATCTGGCTGGTGGCGGCGCCCATGAGGGCGACGAAGGAGGCGGTGTTGATGATGGAGCCCTTGCCCTGGCGGCGCATGTAGGGGAGGGCGGCCTTGCAGCAGAGGTAGACGGAGGTGAGGTTGACGTCCTGGACGCGCTTCCAGGCCTCCAGGCCGGTCTCCAGGATGGAGTCGTCGTCGGGGGGCGAGATACCGGCGTTGTTGAAGGCGATGTCGACGGAGCCGTAGGTGTCGAAGGCGGTCTTGAAGAGCGCTTCGACCTCGTCGGGGTCGGTGACGTCGACCTTGACGAAGGTGCCGCCGACCTCGTCGGCGGCGGCCTTGCCGGCCCGCTCGTCGATGTCGCCGCAGACGACGTTGGCGCCTTCGGAGGCGAGGCGGCGGGCGGTGGCGAGGCCGATGCCGCTGCCGGCTCCGGTGATGACGGCGGTGCGGCCGACGAGGCGGCGGCAGATGGTCTCGTTGGTGCTCACAGTGCGGGGCCCTCCGTGCTGATGAAGACGTTCTTGGTTTCGGTGAAGGCGGTCAGGGCGTCGGGTCCCAGTTCGCGGCCGAGTCCGGACTGGCGGAAGCCGCCGAAGGGGGTCCAGTAGCGGACGCTGGAGTGGGAGTTGACGGAGAGGTTGCCGGCCCGGACGGCGCGGGAGGCGCGCAGGGCGCGGCCGACGTCGCGGGTCCAGAGGGAGCCGGACAGGCCGTAGTCGGTGGCGTTGGCGAGGCGGATGGCGTCGGCTTCGTCGGTGAAGGGGAGGACGACGGCGACGGGGCCGAAGACCTCCTCGACGGCGCAGGGGGCGTCCTCGGGCAGGCCGGTGAGGACGGTGGGCGGGAACCAGAAGCCGGGGCCTTCGGGGGCCTTGCCCCGGATGGCCTCGGCGCCGGGCGTGGCCTCGGCGGCGGTGACGTACGAGCGGACCCGGTCGAGCTGGGCGCGGGAGATGAGCGGGCCCATCTGGGTGCGCTCGTCGAGGGGGTCGCCGACGACGATCTCCTCGATGGCGGGGGTGAGGAGCTCCAGGAAGCGGTCGCAGACCTCGCGCTGGACCAGGATGCGGGTGCGGGCGCAGCAGTCCTGGCCGCTGTTGTCGAGGAAGGACATCGGGGTGGCCGCCGCCGCGGCCTCCAGGTCCGCGTCGGCGAAGACGATGTTGGGGCTCTTGCCGCCGAGTTCGAGGGTGAGGCGCTTCACCTGGTCGGCGCAGCTCGCCATGATGGACTTGCCGACGCGGGTGGAGCCGGTGAAGACGATCTTGGCGATGCCGGGGTGTTCGACCAGCGCGTTCCCCGCGACCGGGCCTTCGCCGGGGAGGACCTGGAAGAGTCCTTCGGGGAGGCCGGCCTCCAGGGCGAGTTCGGCGAGCCGCAGCGCGGTGAGCGGGGTGGTCTCGGCGGGCTTGAGGATCACGGCGTTGCCGGCGGCGAGGGCGGGGGCGGTGGCCCAGGCGGCGATCGGCATGGGGAAGTTCCAGGGCGCGATGACGCCGACGACCCCGAGGGGTTCGAGGATCGTGACGTCGAGGCCGCCGGGGACCGGGATCTGGCGCCCGTTGAGGCGCTCCACTCCCCCGGCCGCGTAGTCGAGCAGGTCGCGGACGTTGCCGGCCTCCCAGCGGGCGTTGCCGAGGGTGTGGCCGGCCTCGGTGACCTCCAGGAGGGCGAGTTCCTCGATGTGGGCGTCGACGACGGAGGCGAAGCGGCGCAGGATCCGGGCGCGTTCGGCGGGTGCGGCGGCGGCCCAGGAGCGTTGTGCGGCGGTGGCGCGGGCGACGGCGGCGGCCACGTCGGCGGGGGTGGCGGCGGGGACGGTGGCGACGACCTCCTCGGTCGCCGGGTTCAGTACCTGGAGCAAGTCTTTCCTCACATGCGTTCGAAGGAGCGGCGCAGTTCCCAGTCGGTGATGGCGGCGTCGTACGCGTCGAGTTCGACGCGGGCCATGTTGCGGTAGTGGGCGACGACCTCGGGGCCGAAGGCGGCCTTGGCGATCTCGCTGTTCTCCCACAGTTCGGCGGCCTCGCGCAGGGTGGTGGGGACGTGCTCGTAGGCGGCGGTGTACGCGTTGCCCGTACAGGCGTCCGGGAGTTCCAGGCCCTGCTCGACGCCGTGGAGTCCGGCGGCGACGAGTCCGGCGACGGCGAGGTAGGGGTTGACGTCGCCGCCGGGGAGGCGGTTCTCGAAGCGGGTGGAGCGGCCGTGGCCGACGACGCGCAGCGAGCAGGTGCGGTTGTCGAAGCCCCAGGCGACGGCGGTGGGGGCGAAGGAGCCGGGCTGGAAGCGCTTGTAGGAGTTGATGTTCGGGGCGTAGAGGAGGGAGAAGTCCCGGAGGGCGGCGAGCTGTCCGGCGAGGAAGTGACGCATGACGTCGGACATGCCGTCGGGGCCGTCGCCGGCCATGACGTTGACGCCGTCGGCGTTCTGGAGCGAGAGGTGGATGTGGCAGGAGTTGCCCTCACGCTCGTTGTACTTGGCCATGAAGGTGAGGGAGCAGCCCTGCTGGGCGGCGATCTCCTTGGCGCCGGTCTTGTAGACGGCGTGCTGGTCGCAGGTGACCAGGGCCTCGTCGTACTTGAAGGCGATCTCGTGCTGGCCGGGGTTGCACTCGCCCTTGGCGGACTCGACGGTGAGGCCGGCGCCGGCCATCTCGTTGCGGATGCGGCGCAGCAGCGGTTCGACGCGTCCGGTGCCCAGGACGGAGTAGTCGATGTTGTACTGGTTGACGGGGGTGAGGCCGCGGTAGTTCGCGTCCCAGGCCTGCTCGTAGGTGTCCTTGAAGACGATGAACTCGAGCTCGGTGCCGACCTGGGCGGTGAGGCCGAGGGCGGCGAGGCGGTCGAGCTGGCGGCGCAGGATCTGGCGGGGGGCGGCGACGACCGGGGTGCGGTCGCTCCAGGCGAGGTCGGCCATGACCATCGCGGTGCCCTCGTTCCAGGGGACGCGGCGCAGGGTGGAGAGGTCGGGGTGCATGGCGAAGTCGCCGTAGCCGCGGTCCCAGGAGGACATCTCGTAGCCGTCGACGGTGTTCATCTCGGCGTCGACGGCCAGAAGATAGTTGCAGCCCTCGGTGCCGTGGCCGAGGACCTCGTCGAGGAAGAACGGTGCGGCGAACCGCTTGCCCTGGAGGCGCCCCTGCATGTCGGGGAAGGCCAGGACGACGGTGTCGATCTCGCCGCTCGCGACGAGCGCGCGGAGCTCGTCGACGGCGAGCGGGGGTTTGCGGTCTGCCACGGGATTACTCCTCCTTGGGCCTGCCGGGAGCCATAAGGTATTGCTCAGGACCATTGCTTGGGAAGGGGGGACAGCGAGGTGACCCAGACGAATGAATCGGCTGACCGGTTGACGCCGGTGCTGCGGCCGGTGCGCGCGGGCAACGGCTTCGAGGAGGCGCTGGAGCAGATCCTGCAGATCGTCCGGCTCGGCCTGGTGCCGGGCGGCGAGCGGCTGCCCGCCGAGCGGGAGCTGGCGGACCGGATGGGGATCAGCCGGGTCACCCTGCGCGAGGTGCTGAAGGTGCTCCAGGAGCAGGGGCTGGTGGAGAGCCGGCGCGGCCGGTACGGCGGGACGTTCGTGCTCCAGCGCCCGCAGACCGCCGACGAGGCCGAGCTGCGGCGCCGGATCGCGGCCGTGGACGTGGAGGACACGCTGCGCTTCCGCGAGGTCCTGGAGGTGGGCGCGGCCGGACTCTGCGCGGCCCACGGGCTGGACGAGGAGGGTGCCGGGCGGCTGCGCGCGGCGCTGGCGGCCACCCATGACGCCCCGCTCGGCGACTACCGGCGACAGGACACGCTGCTGCACCTGACGCTCGCCGAGCTGTCGGGTTCGCCGACGCTGACCGCGCAGTACGCGGCGGTCCGGGCGACCGTCAACGACCTCCTCGACTGCATCCCGCTGCTGGTGCGCAACCTGGAGCACTCGCAGCACCAGCACACGGCGCTGGTGGAGGCGGTGCTGGACGGGGACGCGGACGCGGCGCGCGAGGTGATGCGGGAGCACTGCGGGGGGACGGCGGCGCTGCTGCGCGGTTTCCTGACCTGAGGGCCTCGGCGGCCGCGTAACCGGAAAGTAACGCAGGGGGCTTGCGCTGCCCGCTCGCCCGACGCAAAGGTATGGCACCAATCCATTGGGAACCTTGCGGGGAGCTGACCGCTGCCATGACGCTGGAAGACACTTCAGGCACCAACGGCACCACAGGAAACACCACCGACGACTACCTCGCCCGGCGCACCCTGCGCCGGGGCAGCGCCGGCTGGCTGCTGCTCACCGGGCTCGGCGTCGCCTACGTCGTCTCCGGCGACTTCTCCGGCTGGAACATCGGCCTGTCCAAGGGCGGCTTCGGCGGTCTGGCGATCGCGACCCTGCTGATGGGCGCGATGTACGCGTGCCTGGTCTTCTCGCTCGCCGAGCTCTCCGCCATCCTGCCCACCGCGGGCGGCGGCTACGGCTTCGCCCGCCGCGCCCTCGGCACCTGGGGCGGCTTCCTCACCGGCACCGCGATCCTCATCGAGTACGTGCTGGCGCCCGCGGCCATCTCCATCTTCATCGGCGACTACGTGGAGTCCCTCGGCCTCTTCGGACTGGAGTCGGGCTGGCCGGTCTACCTGGTCTGCTTCGCCCTCTTCATCGGCATCCACCTGTGGGGCGTCGGCGAGGCGCTGCGCTTCAGCCTGATCGTCACCGCGGTCGCGGTGGCGGCGCTGGTCGTCTTCGCGCTCGGCGCGCTGAGCGACTTCCACGTGTCGGGGCTCAACGACATCCCGGTCGACGAGGGCGCGCTCGGCGCCAACTCCTGGCTGCCGTTCGGGCTGCTGGGCATCTGGGCCGCGTTCCCCTTCGGCATGTGGTTCTTCCTCGGCGTCGAGGGCGTGCCGCTGGCCGCCGAGGAGGCGAAGGACCCGGTGCGCTCGATGCCCCGGGCGCTCGCCCTGTCGATGGGCGTCCTCGCGCTGCTCGCGGTGGTGACCTTCATCGCGGCCACCGGGGCGCGCGGCTCGGCCGCCATCCAGGAGGCCGGAAACCCGCTGGTGGTGGCGTTGCAGGGTGACGGGGAGCCGACCGCGCTGAGCCGCTTCGTCAACTACGCGGGGCTCGCCGGCCTGGTCGCCTCCTTCTTCTCCCTCATCTACGCGGGCTCCCGGCAGCTCTTCGCGCTCTCCCGGGCCGGCTACCTGCCCCGCTTCCTCTCCCTGACCAGCCGCCGCAAGTCCCCCTACCTGGGGCTGCTGATCCCGGGCGCGCTCGGCTTCGCGCTCGCCGCCGGGACCGGGAACGGGGCCCGGATGCTGAACATCGCGGTGTTCGGCGCCACCATCTCGTACGCCCTGATGGCGCTCTCCCACATCGTGCTGCGCCGCCGGGAGCCGGGGCTCGCCCGGCCGTACCGCACCCCGGGCGGGCAGTTCACCTCCTCGGTGGCCTTCGTGCTGGCCCTGTCGGCGCTGGTGGCGACCTTCCTCGTCGACAAGGACGCGGCGCTCATCGCCCTCGGGGTCTATGTGATCGCCCTGGCCTACTTCGCGTTCTACAGTCGCCACCACCTGGTGGCGAAGGCGCCGGAGGAGGAGTTCGCCGCGCTGGCGGCGGCCGAGGCCGAGCTCGAACGCTGAGGGCGGCGGCCCCGGGGCCGCCGCCGACCTGGAATCCGTACCGGAAGAGGAGCCCATGCCCAAGCCGCTCATCGGCGTGACGACCTATCTGGACCAGGCCCGCTGGGGGGTGTGGGACCTGCCGGCGGCGCTGCTGCCGGCCGCCTACCCGCGACTGGTGCGGGCGAGCGGGGGCCTCGCGGTGATGCTGCCGCCGGACGAACCCTCGGCCGCGGCGGAGACGGTGGCCCGGCTCGACGGCCTGGTCGTCGCGGGCGGGGCCGACGTCGAGCCCGTACGGTACGGGGCCGAGCCCGACCCCCGGACCGGGCCGCCCGCGCGGGCCCGGGACTCCTGGGAGCTGGCCCTGATCGACGCCGCGCTCGCCGCCGGCACCCCGCTGCTCGGGATCTGCCGGGGGATGCAGCTGCTCAACGTGGCCCTCGGCGGCACCCTCGTGCAGCACCTGGACGGGCACACCGGGCCGGTCGGCGTCATGGGCCGGCACCCGGTCGAGCCGGTCCCCGGCACCCGGTACGCCGCGCTGGTCCCGGAGCGGACCGAGGTGCCGACGTACCACCACCAGTGCGTGGACATCCTCGGCAAGGGGCTGACCGCCTCCGCCCACGCGGCGGACGGCACGGTGGAGGCGGTCGAACTCCCGGGCCCCGGCTGGGTCCTCGGGGTGCAGTGGCACCCCGAGATGGGCGAGGACCTGCGGCTGACGCGGGAGCTGGTGGCGGCGGCTAGCCGGTGACGGCGAGGGCGGGGACGGGGACGGCGGGGATCCGGCCGCGCATGAGGACGGCGTACAGGAGCGCCGAGACCGCAAGGCCGGCCGGGAGGGTCAGGTCCACTCCCCCGAGGGCGTGCGCGACGGGGCCGGTGTAGACGGTGTCGACGCACAGCGCCGCCGCCACGGCCCCGCCGAGCACGGCCAGCGCGCCCGCCGGGTTGACACCCGCCGTGTACCAGAAGGCGCTGTCCCGGCTCTCGTCCATGAGGGCCCGGCCGTCGTAGCGGTTGCGGCGCAGCAGGATGTCCATGGCGTACACGGCCGTGGCGGGGCCGAGCAGGATGACGGTCAGCTGCAGGACGTTGCTGACGGTGTCCAGGAAGTTGGAGACCAGCAGCGCGTAGAGGGTGAGGGAGACCGCGACGGTGCCGTCGGCGAGGACGCTCACGGAGCGCCGGATCCGCAGGCCGACCGCCTGGAGCGCGAGGCCCGCGCTGTAGGCGGTCATCGCGTTGATGGCGATGGTGCCGAGGACCAGCGAGAGCAGGAAGACCGGGGTGAACCAGCCCGGCAGCATGGTCTGCAGGGCCGACTGCGGGTCGGTCATGTCGACGACGGTGGCGGCCAGCGCGCCGAGCGAGCAGACCACGACGCTGGGCAGGAAGCCGCCGAGCGCGGTCCAGCCGACGACCGCCCGCTTGGAGGTCGTGACCGGGAGATAGCGGGAGAAGTCGGCGCTCGTGGTGTACGAGAGGGGGCCGGCGGCGATGAGGGTGACGCCGCCGATCAGGGCCGCCCAGAGGGCGCCGCCGGTCAGCGGGGCGGCGGGCGTGTAGCCGAAGTCGGCGTGGCGCAGCACCGCGTAGCCGACGACGCCGAAGGCGGCGGCCAGCGTGATGGTGATCGGCAGGTAGAGCCGCATGATCAGGGCGTGGCCGTAGACGCCGATGGTGAGGGTGGCGGTGGCGATGAGCAGCACCACGACGATCTTGACGCCGGTGCCGGCGTGTATGCCGGTCTTCTCGACCAGGGCGAAGGCGGCGCCGGCCGCGGCGGCCAGGTTCAGGGCGAAGTAGCAGACCGAGATGGTCCAGCCGGTGACGGCGTTGTTCACCCGGTTGCCGCGCACCCCGTACAGGGCCCGGGTGATCACCTCGCTGGGCGCGCCGGCGGCGGGTCCCGAGACCGCGAGGACGCCGGTGAGCAGCCAGAACAGATTGCCCACGACGATCACCCCGAAGGCCTGCCAGAGGCTGAGCCCCATGAGGACCAGGGCGCCGCCGATGACGAGGCTGAGGTAGTTGACGTTGGCCGCGGCCCAGACGGAGAAGAGCTCGCGGGGATGCCCGTGGCGGTCCTCGTCGGGGATGTGGTCGATGCCGTGGGATTCGATCCTGGTGGGCCGGTCCGCCTCCGGCCGCGCGGCGGGGGCGCTGGCGCGCGGGTCGGGGAACGTGGAAGCCATACGGCCCTCCGAGTGAACGTGTCGTGCACACCTCGTTGCTTATTGGTCGCACACTCAATAGCATCACCGTTATGTCGTCAAGCGTTCAACTCAAACGAGTTCGCAAATCTCCCGAGGCCCGCCGGGCCGAGATCGTGGAGGTCGCGGCCAGGGTCGCCCTGACCGAGGGCCTCGAATGCGTGACCCTGCGACGCGTCGCCGAGGAGCTCTCCGTGCGGCCCGGCCTGATCAGCCACTACTTCCCCTCCGCGGAGGAGCTGGTGGCCGAGGCCTTCGCCGTCGCGGCCCTCGGCGAGCTGGAGTCCCTGCTGCCCGCGGAGCGCCCGGACGGGACGCCGACGCGGCACCTCGCGCGGTACTTCGCGCTCTCGGCGGGCGAGGCGTACGACGACATCAGCCGCCTCTGGATCAACGCCCGCCACCTCAGCCGCTACCGTCCGGTCCTGCGCGACCGGGTCACCGAGATGGAGCTGGCCTCCGACAACCGGCTGGAGGGCCTGATCCGCGAGGGCGTCGAGCGCGGCGAGTTCCGCACCGACGACCCCCGGGCCACGGCCATCCAGATCCTGGTGGTCCTGGACGGCCTCGGCTCCCACGCGAACTCCGACCGCACCGACCGCCCGGCGGTGGTGAGCCGCATGGCCGTCACCACGGCGGAGCGCGAACTGGGTCTTGAGAGAGGGGCGTTGGGGCCTTAGACGCCCTGCGGGGGTTCGCTGGATCCGGCCTGTCCGCCCTGTCTGCCCTGTTTGCCCCGTCTACCCTGTCCGCCCTGTTCGACCTATCTGTTCCGTCCGGCCTGTCCGTCGTCTGCGTCACGTGTGGCGTATACGGCGTGCTCGATGTGCCCGACGTATCTTTCTCTGCCCGTACCACCTCCCTCCTGGAGCCCCTGTGCGCACGCGCCTCGTCCTGTCCTCCGCCCGGCTGCTCGACCCCGGCACCGGCACGTTCCTGCCGCAGACCGCGCTCGCGGTGTCCGAGGACGGCCGGATCTCGGCGCTCGGCGACGACCGCGAGATGCGCGGGCTCGCGGACTCCGCGACCGAGGTGGTCGACCTCCAGGGGGCGGTGGTCACCGCCGGGCTCGTGGACGGGCACCTGCACCCGGTCATCGGGGCCGCGCTGACCAGCGGGCTCGACCTCTCGCACTGCGCCGACGTGGCGGACGTACGGGCGGCACTGGCCGAGGCGGTACGCGAACTGGGGCGCGGCGACTGGCTGTTCGGCTGGGGCCTCGACCCGAACGTGTTCGGCGACGCCCCCGTGGGCATCGCCCCCTTCGACGCCGTGCTCGACGGGGTCCCGGCCTTCCTGCTGCTCTTCGACGCGCACTCGGCGCTCGCCAGCCGCCGGGCGCTGGAGCTGGCCGGGGTGGACGGGCCGCGCACCTTCGACCAGGCGTCGGCCGAGGTCGTCTGCGACGCGCAGGGGCGCCCGACCGGCCTGCTCCAGGAGGACGCCGCCTGCGAGCTGGTCGAGCGGGTCGCGCCGCAGCCGACGCGCGAGGAACAGCGGGAGCGGCTCGCGGTGGCGCTGCGCTCGATGGCGGCGGCCGGTCTGACCGGCGGGCACGTGATGGACGCGAACGGCGAGAGCCTGGAGCTGCTGGGCGAGCTCGACGCGGCGGGCGAGCTGCCGCTGCGGCTGCGGGTGGCGCCGTGGTGCCAGCCCGGCACGGACGCGGAGGGCGTACGGGAACTGATCGAGCTGCAGGGCACGGGCGGGGCGCTGTGGCGGGTGGACGGCGTGAAGCTGTTCATGGACGGCACCATCGACAACGGCACGGCGTGGCTGGAGCGGCCCGACTGCCACGGCGAGTCCACGCACGCCTTCTGGCCGGATCCGGCCGCGTACACCCGGATCATCGGCGAGCTGCACCGGGCCGGGGTGCCGACGGCGACGCACGCGATCGGCGACGCGGCGGTGCGGCACGCGCTGGACGCGGTGGAGCGGGCGGCGGCGGGCGGTGGGCCGGCGGTGCGGCACCGGGTCGAGCACATCGAGACGGTGCCGGACGACACGCTCGCCCGCTTCGCGGAGCTGGGCGTGCTGGCCTCGATGCAGCCCACGCACTGCTGCGACTTCACGCGCGCGGACCACACCGACAACTGGTCGCGCCGGCTGGGCGAGGAGCGCGCGTCCCGCGCCTGGCGCTGCCGTGACCTGTGGGACGCGGGGGCCACGGTGGTGCTGGGCTCGGACTGGCCGATCGCCCCGTTCCCGCCGCTGGGCGTGCTGGCCGGGGCCCGGCACCGGCGCCCGAGCCGCGACCTCGGCCAGCCGCCGCACGGACCGGAGCAGGCGCTGACGGGTCTGGAGGCGCTGCGCGCGATGACGGTGAACGCGGCGTACGCGGCGGGCGAGGAGCGCGAGGCGGGCAGCCTGGCCGTGGGCCACCGCGCGGACCTCACCGTCCTGGCCGCCGACCCGGTGGCGACCCCGGCGACGGAGCTGCCGGACGTTCCGGTGCTGCTGACGGCGGTGGACGGCCGGATCACGTTCCGCGCGGAGACGACGGGCTGAGCCCCGGCCGGCCCTCCCCCGGCCGGCCGCGATCCCCGTCGCGGGCGTCCTCCCCCGACCCGTCCTCCCCCGACCCGTCCTCCGCCCCCGCTATCCCCGGGCCCGCGTCAGCGACAGCAGGTCGCGGGCCGGGCCGGTGGGGCGGTGGCCGGTGGGCCAGACCGCGCGGAGGTCGCGGCGCAGCAGGACGCCCGCGACGGGGATCGCGGCCAGCCGGCGGGAGGCCAGCTCCTCCGCTATGGCCAGCTCGCTGAGGACGGCGGGGCCCGCGCCGGAGACCGCCGCCGCCTTCACCGCCGTCGTGGACGCGAGCTCCAGCAGCGGCTGGGCCAGTCCCCCGTGGGCGGCGAGGGCCGCGTCGAGGACCTGCCGGGTGCCCGAGCCGCGCTCGCGCAGGACCAGCGGGGTCGTGGCGAGCTCCGCCGGGTCCAGCGGCTCGCGGCGGCGCGCCCAGGGGTGCGAGGGCGCGGCGACGATGATCAGGCGGTCGTGCGCGACGACCGCCCCGTCCAGGCCCTCCGGTATCGCCAGGCCCTCCACGAAGCCGAGGTCCGCCTCCCCCGAGAGCAGCCGTTCGGCGACGGCGGCGGAGTTCCCGGCCTGAAGGGAGACGGCGGTGTCGGGCCGCCCGGCGCGCAGCGCGATCAGCCAGCCGGGCAGCAGGTACTCGGCGATCGTCATCGACGCGGCCACCCGCAGCCGCGAGTCCCGTCGGCCCCGCAGCGCCTGGACGCCCGCGTCGAAGGCCTCCGCGGACTCCACGATCCGGCGCGCCCAGTCCGTCACGAGCGCCCCGGCGTCGGTGAGCCGCGAGCCGCGCGGGGAGCGGTCGACGAGGGCGACGCCGAGCTGGCGCTCCATGGAGCGGATCCGGCTGCTGGCGGCGGGCTGGGTGATGCCGACCTCGCGGGCGGCCCGGCCGAGGCTGCCGTGCCGGGCGACGGCGAGAAGCAGTTCGAGCGCGCCGAGGTCGGGGACCCGGTGGGATAGTGGGTGCGGGATGTCGTACGGCTCGCTGCTCATAAAGGCAGCTTATGGGTTCATAGCCACGATGTCCCTGGTGGGGGCCGTGTGACGGAGAGAAGCTCGAACCATGGCAACCATCACTCCTTCTCGTCAGGCCCGCCAGGACCGTCAGGCCCGCCGGGACCGTCAGGCCCCTGGCACCGCCGCTCCCGGCACCCGGTGGGCCTCGGTCCGTCACCTCGGCCCCAACTGGTACGCCTCCGTGATGGGCACCGCCATCGTCGGCACGGCGGGAGCGACCCTCCCGGTCGACGTCCCAGGACTGCGGACCGTGTGCACCGCGTTCTGGGCGCTGTCCCTGGCCATGCTGCTGACCCTGCTCACCACCCGCTCGCTGCACTGGATCCACCACCGGGACCAGGCCCGCGCGCATCTGCTCGACCCGGCGGTGGCCCCCTTCTACGGCTGCCTGTCGATGGCTCTGCTCGCGGTCGGCGGCGGCGCGCTGGTCGTCGGGCGGGACTGGATCGGGCTGACGGCGGCGATCGCCCTGTGCAGCGTGCTGTTCGTCGCGGGCACGGTGATCGGACTGGCCGCCGCCGCGGGGATTCCGTATCTGATGGTGGCCCGTCACCACATAGAGGGCGCCACCCCGGTGTGGCTGCTGCCCGTGGTGGCCCCCATGGTCTCCGCCGCCGTCGGCCCGCTGCTGGTGCCCCATGTGGCCGCCGGGCAGGCACAGGAGACGCTGCTGCTGCTCTGCTACGCGCTGTTCGGCGTCAGCCTGCTCGCGACCCTGGTCATGCTCCCCTTGGTCTTCGGCCGGCTGGTCACCCACGGGCCGCTGCCCCTGCCGCTGACCCCCACCCTGTTCCTGGTCCTCGGGCCGCTGGGGCAGTCGACCACCGCCGCCAACAAGTTCGCCGACGCCGCCCCGGGCGTGCTGCCCGCCCCGTACGCCCAGGGCTTCGCCGCCTTCGCGGTGCTGTACGGCGTCCCCGTGATGGGCTTCGCGCTGCTGTGGCTGGTGTTCGCCGGGGCGCTGGTGGTGCGGGCGCGGCGGCGGGGCATGGGCTTCGCGATGACCTTCTGGGCCTTCACCTTCCCCGTCGGCACCTGCGTGACCGGCGCCGAGGGCCTGGCGCAGCACACCGGGCTCGCGCTGTTCCGCTGGCTGGCGGTCGGGCTGTACGCGCTGCTGGTGGCCGCCTGGCTGGTGGCGGCGGTCCACACCGCGCGCGGGCTGTTCAGCGGAGCGCTGCTCGCAGCACCCGGGGCGCCTCGGCCAGTGACGGCCCGTACCAGGTGAGGTGCCGCCCGTCGACGAGCGCGGCGGCGGCCCCGGGGAACGCCTCGGGGCCGTCCTCGCGCGTGAAGCGGTACGGCTCGTCGGGCAGCACGACGAGGTCGGGCGCGGCCGCGTTCAGCGCGTCGAGCGGGACGCGGGGGTAGCGCTCGGGGTGGTCGGCGTAGAGGTTGCGGACGCCGAGGCGGGCGAGCAGGTCGCCGGCGAAGGTGTCGCGGCCGAGGACCATCCAGGGGCGGCGCCAGACCGGTACGACGGCGGTGCGCGGCGGCACGTCCGGGGTGACGTCGGCCCAGGCCGCCTCGGCCGCGTCGAGCCAGCCGGGCCGGGCGCGCACCCCGCAGGCGGCGAGGACCCGGTCGAGTTCGGCGAAAGCCTGGCCGAGGGTGCGGATCTCGGTGACGAGGACGTCGAGCCCGGCGGCGCGCAGGGCGTCGAGGTCCTCGGCCCGGTTCTCCTCCTCGTTGGCGATCACCAGATCGGGGCGGAGGGCGGCGACGGCGGCCGGGTCCGGGTTCTTGGTGCCGCCGATCCGCACCGCCCCGCCGAGGTCGGCGGGGTGGCTGCACCAGTCGGTGGCGCCGACGAGGGTGCCGGGCGGCGCGGAGACGGCGACGGCCTCGGTGAGCGAGGGGACGAGCGAGACCACCCGGGTCCCGGTCATGCCTCCGCGGCCTCGATGTGGTCGGCGACGGAGACGAAGACGAGCCGGGTGCCCGGGAGGGTGGCCCGCCAGCGGTGCCGCACCCCGCCGGAGAGGTAGAGGGTGTCGCCGCGCCCGAGGCGGTACGCGCGGCCCTCGGCCTCGATCTCGGCGGCGCCGTCCGCCACGTACAGCAACTCGTCGTTGCGGTGCAGGAATTCGCGGCCCGCGTCCTGCTCGCCGGTGAACTCCAGGGCCTGGAGCTGGTGTCGGCCGCGGACCAGGGGGCGGACGCCGGGGGGCATCTCCCACAGCTCCTCGTCGCAGCGGACGACGTCGACCGTGCGGGCGGCCTCGGCGGCGGCGAGCAGCTCGGCGGCCGTGGTCTCCAGGGCCTGGGCGACGAGCTGGAGGGAGCGGTCGCTGGGGCGAGCCCGGTCGTTCTCGACCTGGCTGAGGAAGGGTACGGACAGGCCGCTGCGCTGGGCGACGACGGCCAGCGTGAGCTGGAGCGTCCTGCGGCGCCTTTTGACGGCCGCGCCCACGCGCGGCGACTCCTTGTCGTCCATGTCGGTCCCCTCCCTCGTGTCCCGTGGCTTACGCGTACTGGTCGGTTAACTGAACCTTACGCAGCTTTGGGCCGGGGTTTCGCGTCGTGGCGAAAAGGTGTGGTCGCCGAACACGTTCGGCGACCACACCTTTTCGGAGCGGAGTCATGGGGACGGGACGGGACGGCGGGGCTACTGCGGGGCGAGCCGCTCCGCGAGGCCGGGGTTCCGGTCGAGCCAGGTGCGCACGGCCTGCTGCTCCTTGCCCTTGCCGGTCTCCTGGATGACGGCTTCGAGGCCGGTCAGCTCCTTCTCGCTGAGCTTGAAGCCCTTCAGCCAGCGGCCGACCTCGGGGTTCTCGGCGGCGAAGCCCTTGCGGGCCAGGGTGTGGACGCCGTCGCCCTTGCCCCAGGCACCGGCGGGGTCCTGGAGCTTCTTGAGGTCGTACGCCGAGTAGGCCCAGTGCGGCGACCAGAGGGTGACCACGATCGGCTCCTTCTTGTCGTACGCGCGCTTGAGTTCGGCCAGCATGCCGGGGGTGGAGCCGTCGACGACCTTGTACTCGCCGGCCAGGCCGTACTCCTTGAGCACCTTGTCGTTGAGGAGCCCCATCATCCCGGCGCTCGGCTCGATGCCGACGATCCGGCCCTTGAACCGCCCGGCCTTGCCCTTGAGATCGGCGAGGGAGTTCACGTCCTTCACGTACGAGGGGACGGTGAGCTCCAGGGAGGTGGGGCCGTACCAGGAGCCGAGGTCCTCCAGGTCGTTCTTGTACCGGTCCCAGTACTGGGCGTGGGTGACGGGCAGCCAGGAGTCCGTCTGGAAGTCGATCTGGCCGCCGGCGAGACCGGTGTACAGCGCGCCGGCCTCCAGCTGCTTGGCGTCGACCTCGTAGCCCCGGCGCTCCAGGAGCTCCTTCCAGAGGTACGTGGAGGCGATGCCCTCGTCCCAGGGGATGTAGCCGATGCTGATCTTCTTGCCGTGGCCGGTGTTCGGGCCGGAGGCGGAGGTGGAGGAGGCGCCGCCGGAGCCGAGGAAGCCCATGCCGCCGGCGACGAGGGCCAGCACGACGACGCCGACGAGGGCGGTGACGGGCTGCGGGCGGTGGTCCCACAGGCGCGCTCCCGCGCGGGCGGCGCTCGCGGCGCGGGCCTTGGCGACGGCACGGCGGCCCAGCGGGGAGACCTGGCGGCCGAGGGCGCCGGTCATCCGGTCCAGGTACATGGCGAGGATGACGATGGAGATGCCGGCCTCGAAGCCGAGGCCGATGTCGACGTTGCCGATGGCCCGGTAGACGGCGCCGCCGAGCCCGCCGCCGCCGACCATGCCGGCGATGACGACCATGGACAGGCCGAGCATGATCACCTGGTTGACGCCGGCCATGATCGTGGGCAGCGCGAGCGGCAGCTGGACCCGCAGCAGGGTGTTGCGCGGGGTGGTGCCGAAGGCCTCGGCGGCCTCGACGAGCTCGCCGTCGACCTGGCGGATGCCGAGCTCGGTCATGCGGACGCCGGGCGGCAGGGCGAAGATGATGGTGGCGATGATGCCGGGGACGACGCCGACGCCGAAGAAGATGATGCCGGGGATGAGGTAGACCATCGCCGGCATGGTCTGCATGAAGTCCAGGACGGGGCGCAGCACGGCGCTGACGGTCTTGGAGCGGGCCGCCCAGATGCCGAGGGGTACGGCGATGAGCAGGGTGACCAGGGTGGCGACGAGGACCAGGGAGAGGGTCGCCATGGCCTCGTCCCACAGCTGGATGGAGTCGACGAGGGCGAAACCGGCGAAGGCGAGGACGCCGGCGGTCAGGCCGCGCAGCCACCAGGCGGTGATCGCGAGGATGCCGGCGAAGAGCAGCGGATGGGGTGCCGAGAGGACGGCGTCGAGGCCGTCGTAGAGGCCGGTCACGGCCGTGGTGATGGCGTCGAAGAGCCAGGAGAACTGGGCCTGGAGCCAGTCGACGGCGGAGTCGACCCACTCGCCGAGGGGGAGTCTAGGCATGGGTGGTCACCTCCCGCTCGGTGTCGTTGGCGCTGCCCATGGCGGCCAGCAGGAGGTCCTGGGGGACGACGCCGAGGAGGGTGCCGTCGGCGTCCTCGACGGCCACGGGGTGCGGGGTGAGCGCGGAGACGGCGCACAGCTCGGCGAGGAGGGTGTCGGGGGCGACGGCGCGGCAGGAGCAGTCGGCGGGGCAGTCGCCGGGGGCGACGGCGCCGTCGGTCATGACGGCGGCGGCGGTGAGCACCCGGGTGCGGTCGACGTCCTGGATGAAGGAGGCGACGTAGTCGTCGGCGGGGCGGACCAGGATGTCCTCGGCGGTGCCGAGCTGGACGATCCGGCCGTCGCGCATGACGGCGATGCGGTCGCCGAGGCGCATGGCCTCGTTGAGGTCGTGGGTGATGAAGACGATGGTCTTCTTCAGCTTCTGCTGGAGGACGAGGAGCTGGTCCTGCATGTCGCGGCGGATCAGCGGGTCGAGGGCGCTGAAGGACTCGTCCATGAGCAGCAGGTCGGCGTCGGTGGCGAGGGCGCGCGCCAGGCCGACGCGCTGCTGCATCCCGCCGGAGAGCTCGTCGGGCCAGGAGGACTCCCAGCCGGCGAGCCCGCACAGGTCGAGGGCCTCGGCGGCGCGCTTCTCGCGCTCGGCGCGCGGGACGCCCTGGACCTCCAGGCCGTAGGCGGCGTTCTCCAGGACGCTGCGGTGCGGGAAGAGCGCGAAGTGCTGGAAGACCATGCTGATCTTGCGCGAGCGGACGGCGCGGAGCTCGCGCGGGGAGAGCGCGGTGAGGTCGGCGCCGTCGTACAGGACGCGGCCGGCGGTGGGTTCGAGCAGGCCGTTGAGCATCCGCAGGAGGGTGGACTTGCCCGAGCCCGAGAGTCCCATGACCACGAAGATCTGGCCGGGTTCGACGGTGAAGGAGGCGTCCACGACGGCTGCCGTGGTGCCGGCGGCGCGGAGCGACGCGCGGTCGGCGGCACCGTCCTCGGCGGCGAGCGCGCGGACGGCTTCTTCGGGTCGCCTGCCGAACACCTTGTACAGATGGTCGGCTTGGAGCCTGGACACATTCACCTCAGGGGTAGCGATGAGAAACGGCCCGCCACCCCCGCAGCGGCCGGGCCGTTGGAGCGGGGCGGGATCGGTCCGCGCGGCCCGTCGCGTACGCCGTTCCGTCTCCGGAGGGCGTACCGGGTCCGCTCCGAGCTGGCGCCTGCCCCGGCCCTTTCGGGGCAAACGCGAAGGTGACCGGGGTCACTCGGGGGCGCTGTCGGTGGGGTGCGGCATGATCGGTGTGTGACCCGACGCCTGATGCTCCTCGACACCGCCAGCCTCTACTTCCGCGCGTACTTCGGCGTGCCGGACTCGGTCCGCGCGCCCGACGGGACGCCGGTGAACGCCGTGCGGGGGCTGCTCGACTTCATCACCCGGCTCGTCCAGGACCACCGTCCGGACGATCTGGTGGCCTGCTGGGACGAGGACTGGCGTCCGCAGTGGCGGGTGGACCTGATCCCCTCGTACAAGGCGCACCGGGTGGCGGAGGTGACGGAGTCGGGGCCGGACGAGGAGGAGGTCCCGGACACGCTGTCGCCGCAGGTGCCGGTGATCGAGGAGGTGCTGGCGGCGCTGGGCATCGCCCGGGTGGGCGCCGAGGGCTTCGAGGCCGACGACGTGATCGGGACGCTGACCGCGCGGGCCGGGGGTCCGGTGGACATCGTGACAGGCGACCGGGACCTGTTCCAGCTCGTGGACGACGGGCGGGGGGTGCGGGTGCTGTATCCGCGCAAGGGGGTCGGCGACTGCGACCTGGTGGACGACGAGCTGATCCTGACGAGGTACGGGGTGCGGGCCGGGCAGTACGCGGACTTCGCGGCCCTGCGCGGGGACGCGAGCGACGGGCTGCCCGGGGTGAAGGGCATCGGCGAGAAGACGGCGGCACAGCTGATCACGGAGTACGGGGACCTGGCGGGCGTCCGCGCGGCCGCGGCCGACCGGGGCTCGAAGCTCACCCCGGCGAAGCGGCGGGGCATCGTGGAGGCGGCGGAGTACCTGGACGTGGCGCCGACGGTGGTCCGGGTGGCGCGGGACGTGCCGCTGCCGGAGTTCTCGGCGGCGCTGCCGGCCGCGCCGCGGGACCCGGCGGCGCTGGCCGCACTCGTGGAGCGGTGGGGGCTCGGCGGGGCGGTGGGACGGCTGCTGCCGGTGCTGGCGGCGCGGGGCTGAGGGGCCCCCTGGAGCCGGTCCACCCGGAGTGCTAACTTAGGCAAACCTAAGTTTTTGGACCGTTCACGGGGAGACCGCAGTGGCAGAACAGCCCGCACGCAAGGCGCCCAAGGCCCACGAGGCCCAGGTCGTGCGCACCGAGCGGATCACCCCGCACATGGTGCGCCTGGTCCTCGGCGGCCCGGGGCTCGACGCCTTCGAGATCGGCGAGTACACCGACCACTACGTGAAGCTGCTCTTCGCGCCGGAGGGCGTGAGCTATCCCGAGCCGTTCGACATGGAGCGGATCCGCGCGGAGTTCCCGCGCGAGCAGTGGCCGACGACCCGGACGTACACGGTGCGGGCCTGGGACCCGGTGCACCGCGAGCTGACCATCGACTTCGTGGTCCACGGCGACGAGGGCCTGGCGGGCCCGTGGGCGGCGGGGGCGCGGGCGGGCGACACCGCGCGCTTCCTGGGCCCGGGCGGCGGCTACGCGCCGGACGGGGCCGCCGACTGGCACCTGCTGGTGGGCGACGAGAGCGCCCTGCCGGCGGTGGCGGTGGCCCTGGAGCGGCTGCCCGAGGGCGCGGTCGTGCACGCCTTCCTGGAGGTCGCGGACGCGTCCGAGGAGCAGAAGTTCGCGACGGCGGCCGGTGTCGAGGTCACCTGGCTGCACCGGGGCGACCGCCCGACGGGCGAGGCGCTCCTGACGGCCGTGCGGGACCTCGACTTCCCGGCGGGCGACGTGCACGCCTTCGTCCACGGCGAGGCGGGCTTCGTGAAGGACCTCCGCCGCCACCTCCGCATGGACCGCGCGGTCCCGCGCGAGCGCCTGTCGATCTCGGGCTACTGGCGCGCGGGCAAGACGGACGAGGCCTGGCGCGCGATCAAGCGCGAGTGGAACGACCAGGTGGAGCGCGAGCAGGAGAACTGACACCTGCGCGGGGATCTGGCGGCGACCCGAGGGCCGGGTGAACGGATGCCCCGGGTGACCGGGTGGCCAGATGGCTGCCTGCCTGGTGGCCCGGTGGCCCGATAACGGCCCGACGGCCCGGATGACACCACCCGAAGGGGCGGGAGCGAACGGCTCCCGCCCCTTCGGCGTGGGCGGGGGCGAGTAGGGCCGCCCGGGATGGGGCCGGGCGGCGGACGGCGCCGGGCGCCGCCAAGGGCACTCGGCGGGGCGGGGCAGGGCGGCCGGAGACGGCCGGCGGTACCGGCCCGATCAGGTGCGGTCAGGCCCGCTCAGGTGCCCGCCCCGAAAACCCGGTCCGAGGCCTCGACGTGGGCCAGCCGGCGGAGGGCGGCGAACATCGCGTCGCCCAGCACCGTGCCGACGACCACGCTCTCGACCAGCTCCTCGCGGAGCACATTGCGCGCGACGTAGTCGACGTCGACCCGGGCCACCTGCTCAGCGGCATCGGCGTAGGCGTCCAGGACCTCGGCGAAGTCCCCGTGGCCGACGCTCTCCAGCGCGGCGAGGGCGACAGCCAGGGCCTCGGCGGCGGGGGCCTCGGCATAGGTCCGCCAGCCTCGGCGGGCGATCAGGTCCGCCACGGCGGCGCGGGCCGCGCACAGGTCCTCGCCCCGCTCCCCCTCGTAGCGCGGCACCACCCGGTCCGCCGCCGCCCCGAGCATCTTGTGCAGGGGCCGCTCGGGGTCCTCGATCGCCTCGATGACCTCCTTGACGCCCGCGACCGACAGTCCGCCCACATCGAGCAGCGCGCGGATCAGGCGGAGGCGCTGGATGTGCGTCTCCTCGTACGAGGCCTGGTTCGGGCTCGTGAGCCGCCCGGCAGGCAGCAGCCCTTCCCGCACGTAGTACTTGATCGTCGGTACGGACACCCCAGCCCTGCGACTCAACTCTCCAATGCGCACCGCGTGTTCACCTTCCACATCGCACTCCGGCCTTGCCACCGGCCTCACCATCATAGATAGTGGCGCTATCGGATAGCAGACAGTGCCACTATCCATTCTGTCATGACGGGGGATCCTCATGTCGTCCACACCCACGCCCGCACACTCACCCACACCCACACCCACACCCACGCCCGGACACTCGCCCACAGCCGCATCGACACCCGCAGTCGCACCCGGGCCCGCACCCGGCGTCGCGCCCCGACTCCGCACCCTCCACGGGCCCCTGGTCTGGTTCGCCGCGTCGATGGGCGCCTTCGCCCTCGTCTCCCTCGGCGGGCTCTTCCTCGACGGCCGCGTGCTCGTCGGCGCCCCGATCTGGGCCAAGCCCTTCAAGTTCGCGGTCTCGTTCGTCGCGTACGCGCTGACGCTCGCCTGGATGCTGTCCCTGCTGCCCGGCGCCCGCGCCCGCCGCGTCGGCTGGTGGGCGGGGACCGTGGTCACCCTCGCGAGCCTCGGCGAGATGGTGCTCATCACCACCCAGGTCGTCCGAGGGAAGCAGAGTCACTTCAACAACGCGACGCCCTTCGACACCGCCCTCTTCTCGGCCATGGGCACGACCGTCGTCGTGCTCTGGCTGGCCGCCCTGGTCATCGCCGTCCTGCTGCTGCGCGCCCGCATCCTGGACCGCGCCACCGCCTGGGCGGTGCGAATATCCTCGGCCATCGCGCTCGCCGGCGCCGCCGTCGGCTTCGTGATGGTCCGCCCCACCCCCGCACAACTCGCCCAGGCCGACCCCGCCATCGTCGGCGCGCACAGCGTCGGCGTACCCGACGGCGGCCCCGGGCTGCCCCTCATGGGCTGGTCCACCACCGGCGGCGACCTGCGCATCGCGCACTTCTTCGGGATGCACGCGCTCCAGCTCATCCCGCTGCTCCTGCTGGTCCTCGCCGCGCTCGCCCCCCGCTTCACCCGGCTCGCCGACGACCGCATCCGGCTCCGCCTGGTCCTGGTCGCCTCCGCCGCCTACACCGCCACCTTCCTCCTGGTCGCCTGGCAGGCCCTCCGCGGCCAGCCGCTGCTCTCCCCCGACGCCCTGACCCTCGGCACCGCCGCGGCGATCGCCCTCCTCACCCTGACCGCCACCGCCCTGGCCCTCCGCACCCCGCCCCCCACCACCCCCGACCACCACCCGTCCTGATGGCGCTCCCCGCCTACCGCGCCCGCACCGTAGCCAGGACCTCCCGGTCGGGCTGCAGGGTCAGGCTCGGGACCGGGCGTATCTCGCCGGGGTCGAGGTCCAGGCGGAAGCGCCGGGCCAGGACCGCGAGGACGAGGACGGCCTCGACCATCGCGAAGCGGGTGCCCAGGCAGACCCGGGGCCCGCCGCCGAAGGGGTACCAGGCGTACTCCGGTATCCCCTCCGCCGGCTCGCCCTCACCCGGCTCCAGCCAGCGCTCGGGGCGGAACGCCAGCGGGTCCCCGTACCACCGGGCGTCCCGGTGGGTGGCCCACTGGCTGCTCCAGACACGGGTACCGGCCGGGACCGGGGCGCCGCCGAGCACGGCGCCCTCCTTGGCGATTCCGGTGAGCAGCCAGATCGTCGGGTAGAGCCGCAGGGTCTCCTTCACCACGGCCTGGGTGTAGGCGAGCCCGGCGTAGTCGTCGAAGCCGGGGTCGCGGTCGCCGAGGACCCGGTCGAGCTCGGCGCCCAGCGCCTCGGCCACGCGCGGGTTGCGGGACAGCAGGTACCACGCCCAGACCAGGGTGGAGCTGGTGGTCTCGTGGCCGCCGATGTAGAGCGTGACGGTCTCGTCGCGGATCTCCCGGTCGGAGAGGTGCGCGCCGGTCTCGTCCCGCGCGGCGAGCAGCCGGCTGAGCAGGTCGGGCCGGTCCGTGTCGCCGTCCCGGTGGCGGGCGACGACCCGGGCCACCTCGGCGTCGATGACGGCCGTGGCCTTCCTGATCCTGGCCCGTCCCGGAGTCGGCACCCAGTCGGGCAGCATGGCGCCGATGCCACTGAACTCGGCGCCGATCTCGTGCTGGGCGACGTCCATGGCCCGCCCGATCGCCTCGGCGTCGGCCGCCGTGTCGACGCCGAAGATGGTGCGGACGGCGATGAGCTGGGTGAGGGCCGCCATCTCCTTCTTGATGTCGACCCGCTGTCCGTCGCCCCACCGCCCGGCCAGGTCCACGGCACACTCGGCCATGGTGGCGGCGTACGACTTGACCTGCCGGGGACGGACGGAGGGCTGGACGAGGGAGCGCTTGCGGCGCCAGTCGGCACCCTTGGCGACGACGACCCCGTCACCGAGCAGGGTGCGGAAGGCGATGCCGAGGTCGGGCTGGTCGAAAGTCCGCTCGACCTCGGTGAGCAGCTCGCCGATGGTCTCGGGGTGGGCGATGAACAGGGCCGGGGTGTTCCCGAAGCGCCAGCGGACGAAGTCCCCGCGCTCACGCAGCCGTTCGAAGAAGGCGAGGGGGTCCTTGCCGAACTCCGGCAGATTCCCCAGCAGGGGCACGCCGCGCGGCCCCCGCACTGTCTTCCGTCCGTCCGCCGTCGTGGTGGCGACGGCGGACGGACCGGCTTGCGTGCTCACGTGCGTGTCCTTCCGCAGGAGGTGCGTGGTGACGTGCCCCAAGTACTCGTTCCGCTGTACGAGTTCATGGAAGCGGAAGGACGTCCCCGTCCGCCACCCCTGTGGAAAACCCTTGTCAGTTCACCGTCAGCGCCGTCAGATCGCTGCCGGACCGCCGCCGGATCCCTGTCGGATCGCCGTCAGGCCGGCCTGCGGTGGCGGCGGTGGCAGTGGCAGTGGCAGTGGCAGTGGCAGTGGCAGTGGCAGTGGCAGTGGTGATGGTGCTCAGCCGACCGAGCTGTAGGCCACGACTCCCCTCAGCAGCGACTCGACGGCCTTGCGGGCGTTCTTCGCGACCGTGCTGTTCTCCTTCGGAGCCGCCGCCGCGATCTGCCCGAGCACGTCGATGACCTGCTTGCACCAGCGGACGAAGTCGCCCGCCGGCATCTCGGCCTCGCGCAGCACCTCGTCCAGGCTCTTGTCGGAGGCCCACTGGAAGGCCGCCCAGGCGAATCCCAGATCGGGCTCGCGCTGGCCGACGCCTTCGGCCTGGTGGAGCTTGAACTCGTCCTCCAGGGCGTCGAGCCGGCCCCAGATCCGCACCATCTCGCCGAGCGCCGCCTTCGCCTTGCCGGTCGGCAGCTTCGGCGGCACGGCGTCGTCGGCCTGCCGCGCCTCGAAGACGAGCGCGGAGACGCAGGCGGCCAGCTCGGCGGGGCTGAGCCCCTCCCACACGCCCTCGCGCAGGCACTCGCTGGCGAGCAGGTCGAGCTCCCCGTACAGCCGGGCGAGCCGCTTGCCGTTGTCGGTGACGTCGTCACCGCGCAGGTAGTCGAGCTCGGTGAGGAGCGCGACGATCCGGTCGAAGGTCCGGGCGATGGTGTTGGTGCGGCCCTCGATGCGCCGCTCCAGCTGCTTGGTGTCCCGCTCCAGCCGGTGGTAGCGCTCGGCCCACCGGGCGTGGTCCTCGCGCTCGTCGCAGCCGTGGCAGGGATGCGCCCGGATCTCGGTGCGCAGCCGGGCGATCTCGCGGTCGTCGGCGGCGGCCGAGCGCTGCTTGCCGCGCCGCTCCGGGTTGAGGTGCCCGGCCTTGGTGCGCAGCGCGGAGGCCAGGTCGCGGCGGGACTGCGGGGAGCGCGGGTTGAAGGAGCGCGGGATCCGCATCCGGTCCAGCGCCTCGACGGGGACCGGGAAGTCGATCGAGGCGAGCCTCTTGACCTGCCGCTCGGCGGTGAGGACCAGCGGGCGGGGCCCGTCGTGGTGCTCGAAGCCGCGGTGGCCGTTGGTCCGCCCGGCCGGGATGCCCGGGTCGAGGACGAGGGCGAGTCCGGCGAACTTGCCGGTCGGCACGTGGATCACGTCGCCGGGCTTGAGCCGCTCCAGGGCGGCGGCGGCCTCGGCGCGGCGCTGGGTGGCGCCCTGCCGGGCCAGCTCCGTCTCGCGGTCCTTGAGGTCGCGGCGCAGCCGCGCGTACTCCTCGAAGTCGCCGAGGTGGCAGGTCATGCCCTCGCGGTAGCCCTCCAGGCCCTCCTCGTTCTTCTGGACCTGGCGGGAGATCCCGACGACCGAGCGGTCCGCCTGGAACTGGGCGAAGGAGGTCTCCAGCAGCTCGCGCGAGCGGTGCCGGCCGAACTGGTCGACCAGGTTGACCGCCATGTTGTACGAGGGCTTGAAGCTGGAGCGGAGCGGATAGGTCCGGGTGCCGGCGAGTCCGGCGAGGTGGGCCGGGTCGAGACCGCGCTGCCACAGGACGACGGCGTGTCCCTCGACGTCGATGCCCCGGCGGCCCGCCCGGCCGGTGAGCTGGGTGTATTCGCCGGGGGTGATGTCGGCGTGCTGCTCCCCGTTCCACTTGACCAGCTTCTCCAGGACCACGGAGCGGGCCGGCATGTTGATGCCGAGGGCCAGGGTCTCGGTGGCGAAGACGGCCTTGACGAGGCCGCGGACGAAGAGCTCCTCGACGACCTCCTTGAAGGTCGGCAGCATGCCCGCGTGGTGGGCGGCGATGCCGCGCTCCAGGGCTTCGACCCACTCGAAGTAGCCGAGGACGTGGAGGTCCTCGTCGGGGATGGCGGCGGTGCGCTCCTCGACGATCTCCCGGACGCGGCGGCGTCCCTCGTCGTCGTTGAGCCGGAGGCCCGCGTAGAGGCACTGCTGGACGGCGGCCTCGCAGCCGGCCCGGCTGAAGATGAAGGTGATGGCGGGCAGCAGGCCCTCGGCGTCGAGCCGCTCGATGACCTCGGGGCGGCCCGGGGTCCAGATGCGGGAGCGCTGGCGCCGCTCGCGCTCGCGGTCGGCCTCGCGGACCATCTTGCCCCGGCGCCGGTCGCGCGGGTTGTACGTGCGCGAGTTCTCGGTGCGGGCGAGGCGGAGCAGGTCGGGGTTGACCTCGCGGCGGGAGGCGCCCCGGCCGCCGTGGTCGGTCTCCTCCTCGAAGAGGTCGTACATCCGGCGGCCGGCCAGCACGTGCTGCCACAGCGGCACGGGGCGGCTCTCGGAGACGATCACCTCGGTGTCGCCGCGGACCGTGTCGAGCCAGTCGCCGAACTCCTCGGCGTTGGAGACGGTCGCGGAGAGCGACACCAGGGTCACGGACTCGGGGAGGTGGATGATCACTTCCTCCCAGACGGCGCCCCGGAAGCGGTCGGAGAGGTAGTGCACCTCGTCCATGACCACGTACCCGAGGCCGGAGAGCGCCTGGGAGCCCGCGTACAGCATGTTGCGGAGGACCTCGGTGGTCATGACGACGATCGGGGCGTCCCCGTTGACGCTGTTGTCGCCGGTGAGCAGGCCGACCTTGTCGTGGCCGTAGCGCTTGACGAGGTCGGCGTACTTCTGGTTGGAGAGCGCCTTGATGGGCGTCGTGTAGAAGCACTTGCGGCCCTGGAGCAGGGCGAGGTGGACGGCGAACTCGCCGACGATGGTCTTGCCGGATCCCGTGGGAGCGGCGACGAGCACGCCCTTGCCGGCTTCGAGAGCCTTGCACGCCTCGATCTGGAAGGGGTCCAGCCCGAACTCGTACATCTCGCGGAAGGGGGCCAGGGCGGTGGCCTGCTCGGCGTTGCGTGCGCGGGAGGCCGCGTACGCTTCGGCTGGTGTGAGGTCCTCTGTCATCTTGCCGTCGAGCCTACCCGCCACCTCCGACAGTGACGCGATCTTTATCGACCGGCTTCGCCCGGCTTCGTCCGGCGGGGCGGGTACGGGCCCGGGAGCGGCCCGGAACGCGCGCGCGGCCGGGGCGCGGTGTGCGCGCCCCGGCCGCGTGCCGCGGTGGGATGAGCCGGCGGGCCCCGGTGGGGCCGGGCTCAGGTGATGTCGTCGTAGCCGTTCAGCCGGTGCGACCTGGCTCCGTCCGACTCTCCGGTGGCCTGCTCGGGCAGGGCCTTGGCGGCCCTGACGGTCTCGGGCCCGGTCACCGGCTCGGGGGTGAGGTCGAGCTGCGAGGCCTCGTCGTCGTCGAGCTCCGCGTCCGCGTCGCGCCGGGCGCGCCGCTTGTCGTTGAGCAGCGAGAAGCCGACGGCCGCCAGGTAGAGGACGGTGATCGGGCCGGCCAGGGCCAGCATGCCGACGGGGTCGGTGGTGGGGGTGATGACGGCGCCGAAGATGAAGACGCCCATGATCACGCCGCGCCACCAGCCGGCCATCCGCTTGCCGCTGAGGACGCCGGTCAGGTTGAGCATCACCAGGACGAGCGGGAGCTCGAAGGCGAGGCCGAAGACGAGCACCATGCGCAGGGTGAAGTCGAGGACGTCGTTCAGCCCGAGGATGTTGGCCGAGCCCTCCGGCGTGAGGCTGATCAGCACCTTCACGCTGATGGGAAGGATGAGGTACGCGAGGTAGGCGCCGGCCGCGAAGAGCGGGACCGCCGCACCGACGAAGGCGTACGTGTACTTCTTCTCGTTCTTGTGCAGCCCGGGCGCGATGAAGGCCCAGAGCTGGTAGAGCCAGACCGGGCTGGCGACGACGAGACCCGCCGTCAGGGAGAGCTGGATCGTCGTGCTGAACGGCGCCATCAACGTGTTGAAGGACACGATGGCGCAGTTGCCGCCACTGCTGGTGACGCCCGCGGCGCAGGTGGGCACCGACTTGGTCAGGAACTGCATCAGCTCCTCGCTGTACACGAGGGCCACGACGGTCACCGCCGCGATGGCCAGCAGGCCCTTCGCGAGGCGGTTCCGGAGTTCACGCAGGTGCTCCACGAGGGGCATCCGGCCCTCGGGATCCTTCTCCTGCTTGCGGGCAGACTTGAGCAACCCACGTCCTCATCTCGTGCGGCAGCCGTCGCGTGGTCGCGACGGCCGCGGCGGACCGGGTCAGCGCTTGGTGGTGTCCGTGGGCTCGGTCACGGGACGCGAGCTGGTCACGTCGCCGGGCGCGGCCTGGATGGTGCGGGGCGCGGGCTGCTGGTCCTGGGCGCCGGGCTGGGGCGGGTCGGCCGGGGCGCTCTGCTGGTCGTCGGACTTCATGGCCTTGGCCTCGCTCTTGAGGATGCGGGCCGACTTGCCCAGCGAACGGGCCATGTCCGGGAGCTTCTTGGCGCCGAACAGCAGGATGATCACGACGAGGATGAGAATGATCTCGGTGGGGCCGAGCCTACCCATAGCTGTTTACCTTCTTCACCGAGGCGACATTGGAGTGCGGTGCCCGGCCGGTCGGACATGCGTCCGGCCGCCGCGCTGCAAGCGATCGTAACCCGCAGGGGTAAACGGGCGGCAATGCCCGTGCATACTCACGATTTCGTCCCGCGGACCCGGCCCGCGGAAGCTCTTCGCAGCGTACGGCACGGGTTCAGCGCAGCGTCTCACCGGTCCTGGCCAGGTCTCCGGCGGCCCGCTCCAGCTCCTCGGCGGCCCGGTTGATGCGCTGTGTGGTGTCGGCGACCTGGCGGCCGAGGCGCTGGGCCTCCAGGAAGACCTTGATACCGAGGACGCCGAGGACGGCGATGCCGAGGAAGCCGAGGGCGATGGCGAGCATGGGCCAGAACATGTGCCGAGCCTAGACCGCCCGCGGCCCGGGGCCGTCAGCCGGTGGTGTGGAGCCGCAGGGTGTTGACCCCGCCACCGGTGAGCAGCTCGATGATCCGCTCGCTGGCGGGCTTGCGGACGGAGCTGCCGCACTCGGGGCAGGTGAAGGAGTAGAAGGTGGTGCGGCTGCTGGCGCCGATGGCGAGCCGCAGGGCTCCCGCGGAGAGCTCGAAGCGGGAGCGGCACTCGGGGCAGGCGGCCTTGAAGTGGACCGGGGCGACCGTCGCCGCGAGACCGGACGTCGAGGACATCACGGACATTCTCTTCTGCTCTCCCCACTGCGGTACGGATGTGCGTGACTGCGGTACGGGTGTGCGTGTCACTGGGAACAGTGCCCGGTCCCCCCGGAACGTACCGCCCCTCTTGCCCTCAGCCCTCGTACGCGGCCAGCGCGGCGGCCGCCGCCTCGCGCGCGCTGTCCGCGAGCTCGCCCGGCGCGACGATCCGCCCGTCGCTGCCGAGCCGCAGCGCCAGCCGGCGCAGCGAGGCGGGGGCCGGGGTGCGCAGGGTGATCCGCAGGCCCCCGTCGGGCAGCTCCTCCGCCCGGTCGTGCGGGTAGTACTCGGCGACCCAGCGGCCCCCGGGGCCCACCTCGATCACGACCTCGGGGTCCTCGGCGGAGGGCTGGACCAGCCCCTCCGACAGGTCCCGCAGCTCCAGCTCCGGCGGGGCGGCGTGCTCGTCGAGGATCCGGATCTCGGCGACCCGGTCGAGCCGGAAGGTGCGGCGCGCCTCGGACAGGCGGCACCAGGCCTCCATGTACGTGTGGCCGACGGCGAAGAGACGGATCGGGTCCACCTCGCGCTCGGTCAGCTCGTCGCGGGCCGGCGAGTAGTAGCGCAGCCACAGCCGGCGGCGCTCGGAGATCGCCCGGTCGACCTCGGCGAAGACCCCGCCCTCGGACTCGAAGGTCACCGAGAGCCGGGAGCTGGCCCCGGCCGCCTCGCCGGCCGCCGCCTCCAGCTTGGCGGTGGCGCGCAGCAGCGCCTCGCGGTCGCCCTCGCGCAGACCGGGCAGGGTGGCCACCGCGCGGGCGGCGACGAGCAGGGCGGTCGCCTCGTCGGCGGCGAGCCGCAGCGGGGCGGCGACGTCGTCGGGGTTGTGCCACCAGATGCGGTCGCCGTCGGTGTCGATGTCCAGCAGGTCGCCGCCGCGGAAGCTGGTGCCGCACATGGGGAGCACGTCGAGGTCGGAGATCAGCTCGTCCTCGGTGATCCCGAAGGCGCGGGCGACGTCGGCGACGTGCGCGCCGGGCCGCTCGCGGAGGTAGGTGACGAGGGAGAGCATCCGCCTCGTCTGGTCGATCGCGTTCGCCGCCATGGTCCTCTTCCCCTCAGCCCTTGGCCACGGCGCGCAGCCGCTCGACCACGTCGGCCCGCAGGTCGGCGGGCTCCAGCACGACCACGTCCGGGCCGAACTCCACGAGCCAGGCGTCGAGGCCGTGCCCGTACGGGATCTCCAGCTCGTCCCAGCCGTCCGCGCCCTCGCGTACGGACTGGGCGCGGGAGCGCAGCGGGTAGCCCGCGCCGGCCCGCAGCCGGATCCGGGCGGAGCGGGTGGCGGTCTCCCCCGCCCAGCTCTCGACGGTCTCCCGGACGGTGACGGCGTCGGGCACGGGCGCGGTGAAGGCGCCGGCCCGGGAGCGGACCTTGCCGGTGATGCGGGAGAGGCGGAAGACCCGCTCGGCGCCTCGGTCGCGGTCCCAGCCGGCCAGGTACCAGTGGCCGCGCCAGCACTCCAGCGTCCACGGCTCGACGTGCCGGGTGCCGGGGCGGGCGGCGTTGCCCTTGCGGTAGTCGAAGACGACGGGGCGGCGGTCGCGGCAGGCGAGCATCAGCGGTTCGAAGGCGGCCTCGTGCACCGGGATGCGGGGCTCCAGGGCGCTGGGCTGGGCGTCGTACGCGTCCTCCGCCTCGGGCATCCCGGCCGCGCGCAGCTTCTGCAGGGCGCCGCTGGCCGCTCCGGCGAGGCGGGCCTGCTGCCAGACCTTGGCGGCCAGCCCGAGGGCGGCGGCCTCCTCGGCGTCGAGGGTGATGGCGGGCAGGCGGTTGGAGTCGCGGCGGGCGAGGTAGCCGGTGTCGCCGTCCAGGTTCTCGACGGTCTCGATGACCAGGCCCAGCTCACGGAGGTCGTCCTTGTCCCGCTCGAACATGCGGTTGAAGGCGTCCTCGCCGGTGGCCTCCATATAGGCCTCGATGGAGCCGCGCAGCTCCCGCTTGCTCAGCGGGCGCCGGGTTCCGAGCAGGCACAGGGCCAGATTCATCAGCCGCTCGGCCTTGGCAATCGCCATCGACGCCCCGCACCCTCTTCTTCGCCGGATCCCCGCCGGATCCGCTTCCCGGACGTCCGACCGTACCGCCCCGGGGTGTCCGGGCAAAAGCGAGGGCCCCCGCCGTGACGGCGGGGGCCCTGCGCGTGACCCGGGGTGCGGGTCAGGGCTTCTTCACGCCCACGAGGTCGCAGACGAAGATCAGCGTCTCGCCGGGGCCGATCTTGCCGCCGGCGCCGCGGTCACCGTAGGCGAGGTGCGCGGGGATGACGAGCTGGCGGCGGCCGCCGACCTTCATGCCCTGGACGCCCTTGTCCCAGCCCTGGATGACCATGCCGACACCGAGCTGGAACTCCAGCGGCGTGCCGCGGTTCCAGGAGGCGTCGAACTCCTCGCCGGAGTCGAAGGACACACCCACGTAGTGGACGTTGACGAGGTCGCCGGCCTCGGCGACCGCGCCGTCACCCTCCCAGAGGTCCTTGATCTCCAGGTCGGCCGGCGGCTCGCCGCCCGGGAAGTCGACCTCGGGCTTCTCGATGCTCACTGCAGTGCGCTCCTCATGAAAAACGTGAACCGCGCGGACGACGGTCCGCACGACCAGGACAGTCTTACATCTTCGCCAGGATGTCGACGGCGAACACCAGGGTGGAGTTCTTCGGGATGCCCTGCTTCTCCTCGGCGCCGAACGCCTCGGACGGCGGGGCCACGATGAGGACCCGGCTGCCGACCTTCTTGCCGGTCATGCCGTCCTTCAGGCCCTTCAGGGTCAGGTTGGCCAGCGGGAAGTTCACCGGCTTGCCCGCGGTGTACGTCGAGTCGAAGACCTTGCCGTCCTTCCACAGGGCGGCGACGTAGTTCACGACGACGGTGTCGGTGGCGGCGACGGTCTCGCCCTTGGACTCCAGGATGTAGTTGGAGACCAGCTTGGCCGGCGGGTTCACCTTCGGCACCGTCAGCGAGGGCTGCTTGCCGTCGGTGTTGGCGCCGACCTGGGGCAGGTTCTTGTCGTCCTGGGCCACCGGGGTGCCCTCGGCGGACTTCGGGATGGTGACGGCCTTCAGGATGTCCACGACGAAGACGAGGGTGGCGTTCGGCTTGATGTCGCCCTGGCCCTGCGCGCCGTAGCCGAGCTCCGGCGGAATGCCGATCTCGACGCGGCTGCCGACCTTCTGGCCCTCCAGACCCTGGTCCCAGCCCTTGATGACCTGGCCGGCGCCCAGCGTCAGGTCGAAGGGCTGCTTCCGGTCGAAGCTGTTGTCGAAGGGGGTGGTGGAGTCCCAGGCCTGGCCCAGGTAGTTCACCTGGAGCGCGTCGCCCTTCTTCGTGACCGCGCCCTTGCCCTCGCTGATGACGTTGACCTTCAGGGCCTTCGGCGGGTCGCCGACGCCCTTCGCGAGGGTCGGCTTCTCCCCGAACTTCTCGCCCGCGGTGATGGCGGGGAGACCGTTCTTCATCGATGCGGAATCGGAGCCCTTGTCGTCACTTCCGCAGGCCGCTGTGGAGAGCAGCAGCAGCGGGACGACGAGCAGGCCGGCAAGTCGGCGCACTAGTTCCTCAGATCTCAGACGGCACAGTAGTTGTCCCGACACTCTAGGGGACCACCGTGTGATGCCGTCGGCCCCGCACGTGAAACGTGCGGGGCCGACGAGCGCGTCGGAGCTGGTCCTACATCCCGGCGATCAGCTTTTCCACCCGGTCGTCGACGGAGCGGAACGGGTCCTTGCACAACACCGTGCGCTGCGCCTGGTCATTGAGCTTGAGGTGCACCCAGTCGACCGTGAAGTCCCGGCGCTGCTCCTGCGCGCGGCGGATGAAATCGCCGCGCAGCCGGGCCCTGGTGGTCTGCGGGGGCACCGACTTGCCCTCGAAGATCTTGACGTCGTTGCAGATCCGGGCCGCCTGGCCGTTCTTCTGGAGCAGGTAGTACAGCCCGCGGCGGCGGTGGATGTCGTGGTACGCGAGGTCTATCTGGGCGACCCTCGGGTGCGACATGGTCATGTTGTGCTTGGCCCGGTAGCGCTCGATGAGCCGGTACTTCATGACCCAGTCGATCTCGGTCTCGATGCGGTCGAGCCGCTCCTGCTCGATCGCGTCGAGCGTCCGGCCCCAAAGCTCCAGGACCTGGGCGACGACGCCGCTGCGGATGCCCCGGCGGTCGACGAAGTCGGCGGCCTTCTCGTAGTACTCCCGCTGGACCTCCAGGGCGGAGGCCTCCCGGCCGCTGGCCAGCCGCACCTTGCGCTGGCCGGTGATGTCGTGGCTGACCTCGCGGATGGCCCGGATCGGGTTCTCCAGGGTCAGGTCGCGCATCACGGTGCCCGCCTCGATCATGCGCAGCACGAGGTCGGTGGCGCCGACCTTCAGGAGCATGGTCGTCTCGGACATGTTGGAGTCGCCGACGATGACGTGGAGCCTGCGGTAGCGCTCGGCGTCGGCGTGCGGTTCGTCGCGAGTGTTGATGATGGGGCGCGAACGGGTGGTGGCGGAGCTGACGCCCTCCCAGATGTGCTCGGCACGCTGGGAGACGCAGTAGACCGCCCCGCGCGGGGTCTGCAGCACCTTTCCGGCGCCGCAGATCAGCTGGCGGGTGACGAGGAACGGAATGAGGATGTCCGCGAGCCGGGAGAACTCACCGTGCCGGGCGACGAGATAGTTCTCGTGGCAGCCGTAGGAGTTTCCCGCTGAGTCGGTGTTGTTCTTGAAGAGATAGACGTCGCCCGCGATTCCCTCCTCGTGCAGGCGGCGTTCCGCGTCGACGAGGAGACCTTCCAGAATGCGCTCGCCTGCCTTGTCGTGCGTGACCAGTTCGACCACGTTGTCGCATTCGGGAGTTGCGTATTCCGGATGCGAACCCACGTCCAGGTACAGGCGGGCGCCGTTCCGCAGGAAGACATTGCTGCTGCGGCCCCATGACACGACACGGCGGAAGAGGTAGCGCGCCACTTCGTCAGGAGACAGTCGGCGCTGTCCCCTGAACGTGCACGTGACGCCGTACTCGTTCTCCAGCCCGAAAATGCGGCGGTCCATGTCTGAACATTACGCCTGATGGCCTGTGCTGAAACCGGGTTCGACGGCCCCGTTTCGATCATTTTCCGATGAGCGCGGGTTGTTTTCGGCCCCCGCGGCGCCGGGGCCGCCGTTCACCGCGCCCCCGCTGACGGCGTGTCGCGCGGGCGGGGAGCCGCCCAGGACCCGGCCGGTGGCGAGCAGGACCAGGAAGGCCACGAAGCCGCCCACGCCGGCCACGGCGAATCCGGCGGGGGTCCCGGCCAGTTCGACGACCGGTCCGGAGACGGCCGAGCCGAGGGCGGCGCCCACGCCGAAGGTGGTGACGAGCCAGGAGAAGGCCTCGGTGACCGTGCCGGCCGGGGCGTGCCGGTCGACCACCAGGAAGGCGCAGGCGATGGCGGGGGCCAGGAACACGCCGGCGAGGGCGGCGAGCGCGGTCATCGCGACCGGGCCGGGCACCAGCATCAGCGGCAGGTAGCCCAGCGCCAGCAGCAGCACCAGGACCCGCAGCCGGCGCTCGGGCGCGCCGGCCCACTGGCGGGCGCCGTAGAAGACGCCGCCGATCAGGGCGCCGAGGCCCAGAGCGGCCATCAGCCAGCCGTACACGGCCTCGTTGGACCGGTCGTCCGCGTAGGCGACGCCGGCGACCGTGATGGAGCCGAGGGCGAGCCCGACGAAGAAGAACGAGGCGAGCAGCGCCAGCAGCCCCCGGGAGCGCAGCGCGCCCAGCCAGTGCGCCTCGCGGGGCGCGGAGCGCCAGGTGCGGGAGGGCTCGGAGAGCACCACGGACAGGGCGCCGAGGACGCCGAGGACGTTGATGACGACCAGCGCGGCGGCGGGCGACCAGAACGAGACCAGCAGGGTCAGCAGCAGCGGCCCGACGGTGAACATGACCTCCTGGGCGACGGCGTCCAGGGCGTACGCCCGGTGGACCCGGTCCTCGCGGCCCAGCACGCTCGGCCACAGGGCCCGCAGGCCGCCCTCCAGGGGCGGCGTGAAGAGCCCGGCGACCAGCACGGCCGCATAGGCCAGGAGGAGGTTCCCGATGCCCGCGACGGCCAGGGCGGCCATGCCCACGGCCGATATCAGGGCCGCCGGGAGCTGGACGCGGGGCTGCCCCTTCAGGTCGACGGCGCGGCCGAGCAGCGGCTGGCCGACGGCGGTGGCCAGGCCGTACACGGCGATGAGACCGCCGGCCAGGCTGTAGCTGCCGCCCTCCGCGCGCGTGAACACGGTGATGGCGATGGGGCCCGTGCCGTTGGGCAGCCGGCCGACCAGCGTGCCGGCCAGCAGTCGGACGGCGTGCGGCGCCCTCAGGATGTCGCGATAGCCGCCGCTCGCCCCGGCCTCGGTGGCCATGTCGTCTCCCCTCCTCGGGCGTCAGCCCCAGGTTCTCAAGTGTTACGTATAACGTGTCGGGTCATACGTACCATGTCGGCAGCGCGCGGGTCCACCCCGCGTGCCGGACCACCAGCCGTCGCGGAGGCACGTGTGCAGAGCCCGGAACCCTTCAGCGGAAGCCGTCCCACCAGCCGGGACGTCGCCAGGGCGGCCGGCGTCTCCCAGGCCACCGTCTCCCTCGTGCTCGGCGAGAAGTGGCGCGGACGCGTCTCCGAGCGCACCGCCCTGGCCGTGCGCGAGGCCGCCGCCGGACTCGGCTACCGGCCCAACCTGGCCGCCCGGAACCTGCGCCTGGGCCGCACCCGCACCGCCCTGCTCGTCGTCCCCGCGCTCACCAACGAGTTCTTCGCGCACGTCTACACCGGCGCCGCCGTCGAGGCCGCCCGGCACGGCTTCGGCGTGGTCCTCTACCCCTCCCCCGACGGCATCGGCCCCGCCCGGGACCCCTTCGCCTCCGCCCCGGCGGCCCTCGACGGCGTCCTCGCCTCCTCCATGGCCACCGACGCCCTCACGGCCTTCCAGGGCGGCGACCTGCCCCTCGTCATGCTCGACAGCGACCCGGCCGACCCCGGCGCCGCCGCCCACGTCAACCTCGACGTCGCCGACGGGATGCGCCGGGTCACCCGCCACCTCCTGGATCTCGGCCACCGCCGCTTCCTGCACCTGGCGTCCGCCGTCCCCTCCTGGACCTTCGACGCGCGCGCCGCCGTCCTCACCGGGGAGCTGCGCGGCGCCGAGGTGCGCACCGCACGCGCGCGGCTGAACACCGCCGACGCCGTGGAGGCCGCGCACCGGGCCCTGACCGGCCCGGGCCCCCGGCCCACCGCGGTGATCTGCGACGACGACATCCTCGCCGCCGGGGTCTACAAGGCGGCCCGGCGGCTCGGACTGCGGATCCCGGAGGACCTCTCGGTCACCGGCTTCGACGACATGGCGCTCGCGACCGCCCTCGAACCGGAGCTGACCACCGTCCGGCTGCCCGCCGAGGAGTTCGGCGGGCGCGGCATGGCGGCCCTCCTGGCGGCCCTCTCGGGCGAGCGGCCCGAGCCGGCGGTGCTCCCCGTCGAACTCGCCGTCCGAGGCTCCTCCGGCCCCGCCCCGGCCGCCTGAGGGTACGGGAAAGGCCCCGGCACCGATGAGTGGATCGGTCCCGGGGCCCTTCCCGTACGCGTCGGGGGCGGCGGCCTACTCCTCCGCGGCCTCGTCGGCCTCGTCGGCCTCGTCGGAGGGATCGTCCGTCTTGGTCACCGCCGCGTCGTCCGCGCCGAGCAGCCGCACCAGCTGCCGGCCGACGATCCGCTTGAACTTGCGCTGCTGCGGGCGGGTGCGGTCCAGGACCGCCACCTCCAGGCGCTCCGCGGGGATCTCCCGCTCGGTGCCGTTGGTGTCCCGGGACAGCGCCTGCACGGCCAGCTTGAGCGCCTCGGCGAGGGACATGCCGTCGCGGTGCCGCTGGTCCAGGAAGGAGCTGATCTGCTCCGCGTTGCCGCCGACCGCGACCGAGCCGTGCTCGTCCACGATCGAGCCGTCGTGCGGCAGCCGGTAGATCTGGTCGCCCTCCGGCTCCGAGCCGACCTCGGCGACCACCAGCTCCACCTCGTAGGGCTTCTCCCCCGCGCTGGAGAAGATGGTGCCGAGGGTCTGGGCGTAGACGTTGGCGAGCCCGCGGGCCGTCACGTCGTCGCGGTCGTAGGTGTAGCCACGCAGGTCCGCGTAGCGCACACCGCCGATCCGCAGGTTCTCGTACTCGTTGTACTTGCCGGCGGCGGCGAAGCCGATCCGGTCGTAGATCTCGCTGAACTTGTGCAGCGCGCGGGACGGGTTCTCGCCGACGAAGACGATGCCGTCGGCGTACTGGAGGACGACCAGGCTGCGGCCACGGGCGATGCCCTTGCGGGCGTACTCGGCCCGGTCGGCCATGGCCTGCTGGGGTGAGACATAGAACGGCGTGGACACCGGCTATCCGTCCCTTTCTTCTGGGCTTCTACAGGGAGGCGACGAGGGGTCAGAGCAGGGCGGCGCGCGGCCCGTCGGGCTGCTCCAGGCGCCGCTCGGTGACCGACCGGGCCAGCTCGGAGGACTCCGCGTCGGTGAGCCTGCGGAAGCCCTCGTCGGTGATGACGGTGACGATCGGGAAGATCCCTCGGGCCAGGTCGGGCCCGCCGGTCGCCGAGTCGTCGTCCGCCGCGTCGTACAGCGCCTGGACGACGAGCGTGGTGGCCTGCTGCTCGGTCAGGTCGTCCCGGTAGAGCTTCTTCATCGACCCGCGCGCGAAGATCGAGCCCGAGCCGGTGGCGGCGTATCCGTGCTCCTCGGAGCGTCCGCCGGTGACGTCGTAGGAGAAGATCCGGCCCTTCTCCCGGCCCTCGTCCCAGCCCGCGAAGAGCGGGACGACGGCGAGGCCCTGCATGGCCATGCCGAGGTTGCCCCGGATCATCGTGGACAGGCGGTTGGCCTTGCCCTCCAGGGAGAGGGTCGCGCCCTCCACCTTCTCGAAGTGCTCCAGCTCCAGCTGGAACAGCTTCACCATCTCCACCGCGAGGCCCGCCGTACCGGCGATGCCGACCGCCGAGTACTCGTCGGCCGGGAACACCTTCTCGATGTCCCGCTGCGCGATCATGTTGCCCATCGTGGCCCGCCGGTCACCGGCGAGCACCACGCCGCCGGGGAAGGTCGCGGCCACGATGGTCGTGCCGTGGGGCGCCTCGACGATCCCCTCGGGGAGCCTCCGGTTGCCCGGGAGCAGCTCCGGCGAGTGGTCGGAGAGGAAGTCGATGAACGAGGACGAGCCCGGCGTCAGGAAGGCCGCCGGCAGTCGCCCCGTGCTACGAGTGTTGGCTTCCACGCGTGTCCCTCCAGGTATGCGATGGCCCGACGAAGGACGTCGGGATCGTCTCCCAACTTGCCGATGGCCGAATTGCAGTTGAAGCACAGTACGCCACGGACCCTACCCGTCTTGTGGCAGTGATCCACATGCGCGGCGGGAGCCGCGGGACAGATCGCGCGGAGACCTCTTCGGGGAGGCTTTGCAGCGGGTGGCGAGGTCGTCCGACGCCGTGGCGTGGCGAATCCACTCGCCGTGCGGCTTGATCTCGCCGCCCGGCCGGCAGAGCGTGTGCCCTGCCGGCGTAACCGTCTCGCTTCGGACGCGTAAGCGGCGACGCATTCCCGGCGCCCTGGTCCCCCGGCCTTCGATCCGAAGGCTACTGGCCGCCCTTTTGAACGAAGGATCGCACGAAGTCCTCGGCGTTCTCTTCCAGGACGTCGTCGATTTCGTCCAGTACCGAGTCGACGTCGTCGCTCAGCTTCTCCTGGCGTTCCTTGAGGTCGGAACTCGCCTCCGTGGTGGTCTCCTCGACCTCCTCGGTGGAACGCGTCGCCTTCTGCTGTCCGCCGCCGGTGTCCTTGGTCGCCATAAACCTCACCCCGCTCGAATCGGCCCGCTCGTTCGGATCCCTACAAGATCAGACCCTACAAGCCGGGACTGACATCGGCCCCGCAGTTTCTAGAACGTCCGGGCACTGTTCCCATGATTCCCAGTCCCCGGGCATTTCAGCCGCGTCCGGGAATCCGGGAATTCCCGGGCGCCGCTCAGCCGCCGGAGAGCACCCGGACCAGTTCCTCCGCCGTGCGGCAGCGGTCCAGGAGGTCCTTCACGTGCTCCTTGGTACCCCGCAGGGGTTCCAGGGTCGGGACCCGCTGGAGGGAGTCCCGGCCGGGCAGGTCGAAGATGACCGAGTCCCAGGAGGCGGCGGCCACGTCGTCCGCGTACTGGTCCAGACAGCGCCCTCGGAAGTAGGCCCTGGTGTCCTCGGGAGGGCTCGTCTCCGCCCGCTCCACCGTGGGCTCGTCCAGCAGGCGCTTCATGCGTCCGCGGGCCACCAGACGGTTGTAGAGGCCCTTCTCGGCGCGCACGTCGGCGTACTGGAGGTCCACCAGGTGCAGCCGGGCCGCGTCCCAGTCCAGGCCGTCGCGACGGCGGTAGCCCTCCATGAGCTCCCGCTTGGCGATCCAGTCCAGCTCGCCGGCCAGGCTCATCGGGTCGTTCTCCAGCCGGTTGAGCGTGTCCTCCCAGCGGACCAGGACGTCCTTGGTCTGCTCGTCGGCGTCCGCCCCGTACCGCTCCTCCACGTACTTGCGCGCGAGCTCGAAGTACTCCATCTGCAGCTGCACCGCGGTGAGCGTCCGGCCGCTGCGGAGCGTGACCAGGTACTGGAGCGTCGGGTCGTGCGAGACGTGGTGGAGGGTGCGCACGGGCTGGTCGACGGCGAGGTCGACGGTGATGAAGTTGTCCTCGATCATCGAGAGGACCAGCGCCGTGGTGCCCAGCTTGAGGTAGGTCGAGATCTCGGAGAGGTTGGCGTCGCCGATGATCACGTGGAGGCGGCGGTAGCGCTCCGCGTCCGCGTGCGGCTCGTCGCGGGTGTTGATGATGGGGCGCTTGAGGGTGGTCTCCAGGCCGACCTCGACCTCGAAGTAGTCCGCCCGCTGGCTGATCTGGAAGCCGTCCTCCCGCCCGTCCTGGCCGATGCCGACGCGCCCGGCGCCGGTGACGACCTGGCGGGAGACGAAGAAGGGCGTCAGGTGGCGCACGATGTCCGAGAAGGGGGTCTCCCGCTTCATCAGGTAGTTCTCGTGCGTGCCGTAGGACGCGCCCTTGTTGTCGGTGTTGTTCTTGTAGAGGTGGATCGGCTGGGCGCCGGGGAGCTGGGCGGCCCGCGCGGCGGCCTCGGCCATGATCCGCTCGCCGGCCTTGTCCCAGAGCACGGCGTCGCGCGGGTTGGTGACCTCGGGGGAGCTGTACTCGGGGTGGGCGTGGTCCACGTAGAGCCGCGCGCCGTTGGTCAGGATGACGTTGGCGAGGCCGATGTCCTCGTCGGTGAGCTGGCTGGAGTCGGCGGCCTCGCGGGCGAGGTCGAAGCCGCGGGCGTCCCGCAGCGGGTTCTCCTCCTCGAAGTCCCAGCGGGCGCGCCGCGCCCGGTGCATCGCCGCCGCGTAGGCGTTGACGATCTGGGACGAGGTGAGCATGGCATTGGCGTTGGGGTGCCCGGGGACGGAGATCCCGTACTCCGTCTCGATGCCCATTACTCGCCGTACGGTCATGCGGCCCTCCTTGCCCGGCGCCGCGCTGCGCGGGATGCGTGTCACGGCGGAACCCACGGGCCTGGAGCGGCCTCGTGTGTACGGGGAGATCAGAAGCGGTTCGGTGAGTGGAACGCACCGGCTGCGGACGTCCGGTTCCGGACACCCGCAGCCGGTGCGTGTTCCTACAGGTACTGACCGGTGTTCGCCACCGTGTCGATGGAGCGGCCGGTGTCCGCGCCCTGCTTTCCGGTGACGAGGGTGCGGATGAAGACGATCCGCTCGCCCTTCTTGCCGGAGATCCGGGCCCAGTCGTCGGGGTTGGTGGTGTTGGGCAGGTCCTCGTTCTCCTTGAACTCGTCCACGCAGGCCTGGAGGAGGTGGGAGACGCGGATGCCCTTCTGGTCGTGGTCGAGGAAGGCCTTGATGGCCATCTTCTTGGCCCGGTCCACGATGTTCTGGATCATCGCGCCGGAGTTGAAGTCCTTGAAGTACAGGACTTCCTTGTCGCCGTTGGCGTACGTGACCTCGAGGAAGCGGTTCTCCTCGCTTTCCGCGTACATCTGCTCGACCACGGACTGGATCATCGCGTGGGCGGCCGCCGCCTTCGAGCCGCTGTGCTCGGAGAGGTCGTCGGCGTGCAGCGGGAGGGTGGCGGTCAGGTACTTGGCGAAGATGTCCTTGGCCGCCTCCGCGTCCGGACGCTCGATCTTGATCTTCACGTCGAGCCGGCCGGGCCGCAGGATCGCGGGGTCGATCATGTCCTCGCGGTTGGAGGCGCCGATGACGATGACGTTCTCCAGGCCCTCCACGCCGTCGATCTCGGCGAGCAGCTGCGGGACGATGGTGTTCTCCACGTCCGAGCTGACACCGGATCCGCGGGTGCGGAAGAGGGATTCCATCTCGTCGAAGAAGACGATGACGGGGGTGCCCTCGCTCGCCTTCTCCCGGGCACGCTGGAAGACGAGGCGGATGTGCCGCTCGGTCTCGCCGACGTACTTGTTGAGGAGCTCGGGGCCCTTGATGTTGAGGAAGTAGGACTTCCCCGCGGGCTGGCCGGTCACCTCGGCGACCTTCTTGGCGAGGGAGTTGGCGACGGCCTTCGCGATCAGCGTCTTGCCGCAGCCGGGCGGGCCGTAGAGCAGGATGCCCTTCGGGGGCCGCAGCTCGTGCTCCTTGAAGAGGTCGGGGTAGAGGTAGGGCAGCTCGACCGCGTCGCGGATCAGCTCGATCTGGTTGCCCAGGCCGCCGATCTTGTCGTAGTCGACGTCCGGGACCTCTTCGAGGACGAGCTCCTCGACCTCGCTCTTCGGGACCACCTCGTAGACGTAGCCCGACCTGGGTTCCAGGAGCAGGGCGTCGCCGGGGCGGATGGTGATGTCGAGGAGCGGTTCGGCGAGCCGGACCACCCGCTCCTCGTCGGTGTGCCCGACGACCAGCGCGCGCTCGCCGTCCTCGAGGATCTCCTTGAGGGTGACGATGTCGCCGGCGCGCTCGAATTCCATGGCCTCGACCACGTTGAGCGCCTCGTTGAGCATGACTTCCTGGCCCCGCTTGAGCTCGTCGAGCTCGACGCCGGGGCTCACGTTCACCCGGAGCTTGCGGCCCCCGGTGAAGATGTCGCACGTGCCGTCCTCATTGGCCTGCAGGAAGACACCGAAGCCGGCCGGCGGCTGTGCGAGCCGGTCGACCTCCTCCTTGAGGGCCACGATCTGGTCGCGGGCCTCGCGGAGCGTATGGGCGAGCCGCTCGTTCTGCGCGGACACACCGGCCAGGTTCGTCTGCAGCTCGACGATCCGCTCCTCGAGAATCCTCGTGTGTCGCGGAGAGTCGGCGAGCTTGCGGCGCAGGACGGCGATTTCCTGCTCGAGATAGGCAACCTGGCCGGCGGGGTCCTCAGACCCCCGCCCCGGCCGGATGCCGCGGTTGATGTCGTCGTCGTGGGCTGCCACGGTCCTCACCTCCTCCAAGGGGAGCTGGACGCTTCCTGACCCTACCTGGGTGGGTGATGATTGAAACCCCTAGATCAAAAAGACTCCGGGGTGTGTCCGATCTTCACCCTTGCGCTTCCCCTCACGCCAGGGGAATACCCACCGCCGGACAATGCAAAAGCGGGCGGTTGTATCGTCGTGGGTGGTCAACACCCGTCGGGCTTGGCCGGACTTACCCGCGGCCCGGCCGCGCGACGCAGAAACGGCAGGAGATATGACCGTGCAGCACGAGGCCCCGGCCACGGCCGCCGACGAGGCGCTGGAGGTCTGGATCGACCAGGACCTGTGCACCGGGGACGGGATCTGCGTGCAGTACGCGCCCGAGGTCTTCGAGCTGGACATCGACGGGCTCGCTTATGTGAAGAGCGCGGATGACGAGCTGCTCCAGGAGCCGGGGGCGACGACCCCCGTGCCGCTGCCGCTGCTGATCGATGTCGTGGACTCCGCGAAGGAGTGCCCGGGCGACTGCATTCATGTGCGGCGGGTCGCGGACGGCGTCGAGGTGTACGGCCCCGACGCCGGGTGACGGCGCGCTGAGGCCGGGGCGCCGTCCCGCGCGGGGCGGCGGTTCAGGCCGCGCGGGGCTCCCCCTGGGTGCCCCGTACGAAGACTCCGCCCTTCCAGCGCCAGGTCACGTCCTCGCTCTGGTCGGGGCAGCAGCTCGGGACGTCGGGTGACGAGTAGCCGAGCAGGGTGGCGCGTACGACTCCGTCGCGTACGGCGAAGGCGCTGACGGTCTTGAGCTGCGCGGGCTCCACCAGGGTGGCGACGACGCGTGCGGCGGGGGTGCCGGCGCCCTTGCCGTGGGTCAGTACGTAGATGCCGCTGGGCGGCGTTCCGGAGCCGGCTTCGCAGTGTACGACTGCGACGGTCTCGGGGTTCCCGTCCCCGTCGAGGTCCCCGGTGGCCCGCTGGGCGATCGTGCTGGGACCTCCCCCGCACTCCAGGGGGAAGTGCGCCGTGGTGGCGTCCGGGGCGGGTCTGGGGGCGGGGGCCGCGATGGCTCCGGCGGGGCCGGGCTGGAGCAGTCCGGCGAGGGCGACGACTCCGGCCATCGCGGTGGCGGTGGCCAGCCAGTGCACCGGACGGGCGCGGGTGTGCGCGAGGTCCGGGACGGCGGAGGGCTGCACGCGAGAAGTCTCCTGTGAGGGCGGCGCGAAAGGAGTTGCGGGCATCGTGCCACACGTCACAGGAGGGCGGAACAGCCGGGGTCGGACGGGGGCAGACGGGGTGGGACGGGCCGGGGCCGTGCGGGCGGGCCGGGCTCGGGGCACCGGACCGGGAGGCGCGAACATGAAGGTGCCGCCGCCGACTTCCGTGCCCGGGGGCGGGAAGTCGGCGGCGGCACGCCTGCGTTCGGAGGTGTCAGCCCTTGTTGGGGCCGTCGTAGTCCTCGCCGTAGGCGCCCTTGGAGGGACGGCGGCGGCGCATCGGGGGCTCGACGCCGTCCGCCAGGCGGCGGGCGGTGACGAGGAAGCCGGTGTGGCCGATCATGCGGTGATCGGGGCGCACGGCCAGGCCCTCGACGTGCCAGTTGCGGATCATGGACTCCCAGGGCTGCGGCTCGGCGTAGCAGCCGAACTCGCGGATGGACTCCACGGTGCGGGCGAGCTGCGTGGTGGTGGCCACGTAGCAGCACAGGATGCCGCCGGGCACGAGGGCCTTGGAGACGGCCTCCAGGCACTCCCAGGGGGCCAGCATGTCGAGGATGACGCGGTCGACCTCGGTGTCGGACAGGTTGTCCTGGAGGTCGCCGACGGTCAGCTGCCACGCGGGGTGCGGGCCGCCGAAGTAGCGCTCGACGTTGCCCTTGGCGATCTCGGCGAAGTCCTCGCGGCGCTCGTAGGAGTGCAGCATCCCGCTGTCGCCGATGGCGCGCAGCAGGAAGGAGCTGAGCGAGCCGGAGCCCACACCGGCCTCGACGACACGCGCGCCGGGGAAGATGTCGGCGAAGGCCAGGATCTGCCCCGCGTCCTTGGGGTAGACCACGGCGGCGCCGCGGGGCATGGACAGGACGTAGTCGGGGAGCAGGGGGCGCAGCGCGAGGTAGGCGACGTTTCCGGTGGTACGGACAACGCTGCCCTCGGGGGCGCCGATCAGTTCGTCGTGCGGGAAGGAACCCTTGTGGGTGTGGAAGTTCTTTCCCTCTTCGAGCGTGAACGTGTAGTGACGGCCCTTGGGGTCGGTCAGCTGAACCTGGTCCCCGACCTTGAAGGGCCCGCGTCGGCGGGCGGCACCGGTCGGTTCGGACATGTGAACAGAGTACCGGGGTTACGAGGAGGGTCGTGCCATGGCCTTGACGAAGGCCTTCTCGACGTCGGCGGTGGAGAGCACGCCGTAGATCTGGCCGCCGTCCTCGACGACGAGGTACTCGGTGGCGGGGCTGGCGCGCAGGTGGTCGAGGAGCGGCTGGCCGGCCAGTTCGGCGGGGACCTTCATGCCCTCGGTGAGGTCCTGGGCGAGGGCGCTGACGGCGACCCAGGGGCGGCGGTGCTGGGGGACGCCGGCGATGGCGCTCTCGCGGACGAGGGCGGTCGGGGTGCCGTGGCCGTCGACGACGACGAGCGCGCGGGCGCCGGCCTCGTTGGCGCGGCGCAGGGCCTCGGAGAGGGGGGTGGCGGACTCGACGGGGACGGCGCGCCGGGTGAGGGCGCGGGCGCCCAGGTCGGGGAGGTGTTCGCGGAGCCGGGCCATGCGCAGGCTGTTGCCGGCGCCGGTCCAGATGATCGCGGCGAGGATGGCGGCGAGCAGGGCGTCGGTGACGGTGGTGAAGCCGGAGATGTCCTCGGTGGAGTTGCCGAGCGCGCCGGTGCGGGTGAGCAGCGGGAGGCCGATGAGGACGGTGACGGCGAGGGCGCGGCCGATCCAGGCGGCGGCGACGGTGCCGGTCATGGCGTTGCCGGTGAGCTTCCAGACGACCGCGCGGAGCATCCGGCCGCCGTCGAGGGGGAGGCCGGGCAGCAGGTTGAAGACGGCGACGATCAGGTTGGAGATCATCAGGCCGCCGAGGAGGACGCCGGGGACGGTGCCGGGTTCGACGGCGTAGAGGCTGAGGTAGAAGATCCCGGCGAGGACGAGGGAGAGCAGCGGGCCGACGAAGGCGAGGAGGAATTCGCGGCCGGGGGTCTCGGTCTCCTTCTCGATCTCGGAGACGCCGCCGAAGAACTGGAGCTGGATGCGGCGCACGGGGAGCTTGAAGCGGAGCGCGGCGAGGGTGTGGGCGAGCTCGTGGACGAGCACGGAGGCGTAGAAGGCGATCGCGAAGAACAGCGAGACCAGGTAGCGGGCTGCGCCGAGCTCGGGCAGGACGCGTTCGATCTGGTCGCCGAAGACCCAGGTGATGAGGGCGGCGACCAGGAACCAGCTGGGCGCGACGTAGACGGGCACGCCGAAGGGCCGGCCCATGAGGATGCCGCCGCCCGGCTCCTCGGTCCGCTGCGGCTTGGACTCGTCCTGGTTCACGGGTTCCTTTCGTCGCCGAGCTGCGTGGCCCGCGTCACTCGGTCACGGATCGATCATGCAGCGCGACGGGGGCCTGAGTCGATGGTATTCCGCTCGCTGTCGGTGGCGGGTCGTAGGGTCTGAGTCATGAGTACGAGCGAGCAGGCGCCGGCGGAGCCCCGGACGCCCACGTCGTTGTCGCCGTCGCGGGCGAGCGACTTCATGCAGTGTCCCCTGCTGTACCGGTTCCGGGTGATCGACCGGCTGCCGGAGAAGCCGAGCGAGGCGGCGACGCGCGGGACGCTGGTGCACGCGGTGCTGGAGCGGCTCTTCGACGCGCCGGCGGTGGAGCGGACGGCGCCGCGGGCCAAGGCGCTGGTCCCGGGGCAGTGGGACCGGCTGCTGGGCTCCCGGCCCGAGCTGGCGGGGCTGTTCGCGGAGGATCCGGGGGGCGAGCGGCTGGCGCGCTGGCTGACGGAGGCGGAGGCGCTGGTCGAGCGCTGGTTCACGCTGGAGGACCCGACGCGTCTTGAGCCGGTCGAGCGCGAGATGTTCGTGGAGACGGAGCTGGAGTCGGGGCTGCGGCTGCGCGGGGTGATCGACCGGGTGGACGTGGCGCCGACGGGCGAGGTGCGGATCGTCGACTACAAGACGGGCAAGGCGCCGCGGCCGGAGTACAGCGAGGGCGCGCTGTTCCAGATGAAGTTCTACGCGCTGGTGATCTGGCGGCTGAAGCGGGTGGTGCCGCGCCGGCTCCAGCTGGTCTATCTGGGCAGCGGTGACGTGCTGACGTACGACCCGGTGGAGGCGGATCTGCTGCGGGTGGAGCGCAAGCTGCTCGCGCTGTGGGAGGCGATCCGGCTGGCGACGGAGTCGGGCGACTGGCGGCCTCGGCCGACGAAGCTGTGCGGCTGGTGCGATCACCAGGCGGTGTGTCCGGAGTTCGGCGGCACTCCCCCGGTGTATCCGCTGCCGGTGGTCCCGGCGCGTGCGGCGGCGCCGGAGGCACCTGGTGAGGCCGGGTAGCGGCTCAGGGCAGAATGGGCCGTGTCCCGCCCGTCCCGTGAAGGAGTTCCCTCGTGGCCATCCGCGTCCTCCTGGTCGACGACCAGCCCCTGCTGCGCACCGGTTTCCGGATGATCCTGGAGGCGGAGCAGGACATCGCGGTGGTCGGTGAGGCCGGTGACGGTCTGCAGGCGCTGGACCAGGTGCGGGCGCTGCAGCCGGACGTGGTGCTGATGGACATCCGGATGCCGCGGATGGACGGGGTGGAGGCGACCCGGCAGATCACCGGTCCGGGCCGTGACGGGCCGGCGAAGGTGCTGGTGCTGACGACCTTCGACCTGGACGAGTACGTGGTGGAGGCGCTGCGGGCGGGGGCCAGCGGCTTCCTGCTGAAGGACGCCCCGGCGACGGAGCTGGTGCAGGCGATCCGGGTGGTCGCGGCGGGCGAGGCGATGCTGGCGCCGTCGATCACGCGCCGGCTCCTCGACAAGTACTCGGCGCATCTTCCCTCGGGCGAGGAGCAGGTCCCGGACACGCTGAACACGCTGACCGACCGCGAGGTCGAGGTGCTGAAGCTGGTGGCCCGCGGTCTGTCGAACGCGGAGATCGCGGCGGACCTGTTCGTGAGCGAGACGACGGTGAAGACCCATGTGGGCCATGTGCTGACGAAGCTGGGGCTGCGCGACCGGGTGCAGGCGGCGGTGTACGCGTACGAGAGCGGTCTGGTGCGTCCCGGGGCGCAGTAGCGCTTCCCGCACGCGTCCCCCGGATTCCCGGATCTCCCGGATCTCCCGGATCTCCCGGCGGGGTACGCGGAGGGGCCCGGCGCGCCTGACGCGTGCCGGGCCCCTCGCCGTTCGGGTGTCAGTTCTTCTTGATCTCCCAGAAGCGGAAGACGGTGGAGGCGTCCAGGGTCCACTCCAGGCCGGTGACGTTGTCGCGGACGACGGCGTACTGCTTGCCCTGCCAGAGCGGGAGCATGGGGAGCTCGTCGGCGACGATGTCCTGGATCTTGCCGAAGTCCTGGGCGGTGGCGGAGCGGTCCGCCGCGGCGGCGGTCTTCGGGATGAGGGTGCCGGTGACGGCGGCGTTCTCGTAGTGGTTGCCGAGGACGTTGTCCTTGCCGAAGAAGGGCGCGGTGAAGTTGTCGGCGTCGGGGTAGTCGGGGACCCAGCCCTTGACGTAGACGCCGTACTTGCCGGCGGCGATGTCCTTCTCGTACTGCTCGTACTCGACGGACTTGACGTCGGTGTCGAAGAGGCCGCTGGCGTTGAGCTGCCCGGCTATCGCCTTGAGCTCCTGGTCGGTGGCGGGGCCGAAGCGGCTGGGGGTGGACCAGAGGGTGAGCTTGACCTTGCCCTTGACGCCGTCGGCGCGCAGGGCCTTCTCGGCCTTGGCCTTGTCGGGGCTGCCGTAGGTGTCGAAGAAGGCGGTGTTGTGGCTCGCGATGCCCGCCGGGACGATCGAGTAGAGCGGGGTGGCGGTCGACTTGTAGACGTCCTGGACAAGCGCCTCGCGGTCGACGAGGTGGGCGATGGCCTTGCGGACGGCGAGCTTGCCGACGACCGGGTCCTTGACGTTGAAGACGAGGTGGTGGACCTCGGCGCTGCTGCCCTGGACGATCTCGATGCCCTTGTCGTCCGTGGTCTCGGAGGTTTCGAGGGCGGCGATGTCGGCGGCGGCGAGGCCCCGGTAGGCGACGTCGATCTCGTTGGCGGCGAGCGCCTTGGAGAGGGCGGCGCGGTCGCCTCGGAAGAGCTTGAGGGTGACGCCGTCGTTCTTGGCCTTGGCCTCGCCGTGGTAGCCGGGGTTGACGGAGAAGACGGCCTCGGTGTCGCTGATCGAGTCGAGCCTGTACGGGCCGGAGCCGATGGCCTTGCCGTCGGTCCGCAGCGAGCCGTCGGCGTACTCGCGGTGGTCGACGATGGAGCCGGCGCCGGAGGCGATCTTGCTCGGGAAGGTGGCGTCCGGGACCTTGAGCTTGAAGACGACGGTCCGCTCGTCGGGGGTCTCGATGGTGTCGATGGTCGAGAGCAGCGGCGCCGGGCCGGAGGGGTCGTCGATCTTCAGGGCGCGCTCGAAGGAGAACTTGACGTCCTCGGAGGTGAGCGGGTTGCCGTTGGAGAACTTCAGGCCCTCGCGCAGGGTGCAGGTGTAGACCCTGCTGCCGGCGGCGAAGCCGCACTTGTCGGCGGCGTCGGGCTCGGGTTCGGAGCCGCCCTTGGGGAAGGCGAGCAGGGACTGGAAGACGTTGTTGAACAGCAGCCAGGAGCCGGGGTCGTAGCCGGCGGCGGGGTCGGTCGCCAGGATCTCGTCCGACATGCCGACGCGGACGGAGTCCCCGGAGCCGCCGGTGCCGCCGCCCTGTTCGGTGCCGCAGCCGCTGAGCATCGCGGCGGCGAGCCCCGCGGCGAGCGGGGCCGTCAGCCACTTGTTGTGTGCCTTCACAGAACTTGCCCTCTTGATCTCTTGCCAGGCCGGCCGCGCAACGGCTGCGCGGCCGGTACAACGAAGGGGTCAGGCGGTGCCGCGGCCGAGCTCCCACAGGAGCAGGTCGGAGGAGGTGTTCAGCGCCCACTCGACGCCGGTGACGTCGTCGCGCGCGGCGACGTACTGCTTGCCCTGCCACAGCGGCAGGACGGGGACGTCCTTGGCGACGATCTCCTGGATCTGCTCGAAGACGGGGGCCGCGGCGGTGCGGTCGGCCTGGCGGCGCGACTGCGGGATCAGCCGGTCACGGACGGACTGGTTGACGTAGGGGGTGTTGAGGAAGTTGTCGCTGTCGAGGAACGGGGCGACGTAGTTGTCCGGGTCCGGGTAGTCGGGGAACCAGCCGAGGCCGTAGACGGCGTAGTCGCCGCGCTTCTGGGCCGGGCGGAACCGGGACCACTCGGTGCCCTGGATCTGCGTGTCGAAGAGGCCGGTGGCGTTCAGCTGGCCGCGCAGGGCCTCGAACTCCTTGGCGGTCTCGGCGCCGTAGTGGTCGGTGGTGTAGTGCAGGGTGATCTTGACGGGCGTCTTGACGTCCGCGTCGCGCAGGATCTTGGCGGCCTTGGCCTTGTCCGGCTCGCCGTACGTGTCGATGAACGAGGTGGAGTGCCCGGTGATGCTGGAGGGGATCAGCGAGTACAGCGGCTGCGCGGTGGGTCCGTAGACCTCGCTGACCAGGGCACCTCGGTCGATGACGGAGGCCATGGCCTGCCGGACGGCCTTGTCGCCGACCGAGGGGGCCTTGGTGTTGAAGGCGAGGTAGCGGATCTCCAGGCCGGGGACCTCGGTGAGGTCGATGCCGTCCTTCGGCTTCTCGGTGAGGTCCTTGATCTGCGACTGCGACATGGTGCGGGCCATCATGTCGATGTCGGCCTTCTCCAGCGCGGTGTCCATGCGGGAGGCGTCCTCGAAGGGGCGCAGCTCGACCTTGTCGTTGCGCAGGGTGATGTCGCCCTTGTACTTCGGGTTCTTGGTGAAGACGAACTTCGTGACGGTGTCGCCGTCGCGCTCGGCCTTCATCGTGTACGGGCCGGAGCCGTCGACGTCGAAGCCCTCGCGCAGCCGCCTGCCGTCGTACTTGGCCTTGCTGAGGATGCCGGCGACGGGGGTGGAGAGCTTGTACGGGAAGGTCGCGTCGGGCGTCTTCAGGTGGAAGACGATCTCGCGGTCGCCCTGGGTCTCGACGGTGTCGATGTTGGAGAGCAGGGCGGCGGTGCCGTTGTCGGACTTGATGGCGATCACGCGGTCGATGGAGAACTTGACGTCCTCGGCGGTGATCGCGGTGCCGTCGGCGAAGCTGAGGCCCTCGCGGAGCTTGCAGCGGAAGCTCTCGCTCTGCTTGTCGGAGAAGCCGCAGCTCTCGGCCGCCTCGGGGACCGGCTGGCCGCTGCCGCGCGGGACGTGCATGAGCGTCTGGACGGTCTGCCGCAGGACGTTCCAGGCACCGGTGTCGTAGGCGAACGCCGGGTCGAGCGGGGCGGGCGCGTCCTCGGTCGCGACGAACTGGTCCGTGGTGCCCACGACGATGGCTCCGCTCTTGTCCCCTCCACCACAGGCGGCGAGCAGGGGGGTGAGCAGTGCGGCCGTGAGCGGCAGCACCAGGGTCTTGCGGTTCATCAGGGACGTTCTCCTCATCCGGCCCCGGGTGACGGCCGGCACTGGGTACAGCGGCATCGTTCGCTCCGCCGGGCCGCCCGGTCGGGGCGGCGGCGATCGGGCCGGGAAGGGATGCGATCGGTCCTGCGTGCGCGGCGGCTCGGGTGGGCGCCGGGGCACGCGGAGGGTGCGGCGGAGTACTCGTAGGAGATTAGTGCGCCGGGCTGCCGCCGGAGGACGCCGGAGGGCGCCGCGATCACCGCACAGTGATCATGAATGCGGCGGCATCGATAATCATGCGGCGGCATGTTTCGTGCGTGACCGATCGAAACGGGACACATGGGCGCACGGGAATCGTCATGTTCCGGACACGGCCCGGCCGAGAACGACCCACCCGTCGGCACTCTGCGTGACCAAGGTCACGCAGGGCCCTTTTCGGACATTGAACCTCAAATAAAGCTCAGATCCGGGGCCAGGGAACCGGGCCCCGGAGAGCGTCAGGAGGTCGCCGGAGAGGCGATCAGGGTACGAAGGAAGGGCACGTCGACCTCCTCCAGCGAGCGCACCACGACCCGGCCCGCGGAGGGCGCGATCGGGGCGACGGAGGGCACCGCCACGACCCGGCAGCCGGCCGCCTCGGCCGCGGCCACACCGGTCGCGGTGTCCTCGATGACGGCGCACAGCCCGGGCTCGGCGCCCACCCCGGCGGCGGCGGTCAGATACGGCTCCGGGTGCGGCTTCGTCCGGCCGACCTCGTCGCCCGCCACGGTCAGCGCGAAGCGGTCGCGGCCCAGCGAGTGCAGCACCTTGTCGATGATCCGGCGGTGCGAGGCGGAGACCAGCGCGGCCGGAATGCCATGCCTGCCCAGCTCCGCGAGCAGCCGCTCGGCACCCGGCATCAGCGGCACGCCCTGGCCGATGCGCCGCTCGAACTTCTCGTTCAGCAGGACGGAGAGCTCCTCCAGGGTGATGTCGGCGCCGGTCGCCTCGATGAGGTAGCCCGCGCTGCGGGTCATCGGGCCGCCGACGACGATCTCCTTCCAGGCGGTGTCGAGCCGGTGCCCGAGGTCCGCGAAGACCTCCACCTCCGCGTCCCACCAGAAGCCCTCCGTGTCGACGAGGGTGCCGTCCATGTCGAGGAAGACCGCCTGCAGGGCGGAGCTGCCGTTGGCACGGAACAGGGACGCGGGGACCGTACTGGTCATCCGGACACCTCCATCGGGAGACGAGAAGGCCGGCCGCCCACCCCGGTACGGGGGTAGGGCGACCGGCCTCTGCACTGGACCGACCAGTGTACGTCTCACTCACTCCGGACGCAGGGATTTACCCCCGCACCGGTCACCGGGCGTTGAAGTACTTCGCCTCCGGGTGGTGCAGCACGATCGCGTCCGTGGACTGCTCCGGGTGGAGCTGGAACTCCTCGGAGAGGTGCACCCCGATCCGCTCGGGCTCCAGGAGCTCGGCGATCTTCGCCCGGTCCTCCAGGTCCGGGCAGGCGCCGTAGCCCAGCGAGAAGCGGGCACCTCGGTACTTGAGGGCGAACATGTCCTCGACGTCCGCCGGGTCCTCCCCGCCGAAGCCGAGCTCGGCGCGGACCCGGGCGTGCCAGTACTCGGCGAGCGCCTCGGCCAGCTGCACGGACAGGCCGTGCAGCTCCAGGTAGTCGCGGTAGGAGTCGGAGGCGAAGAGCTTGGCCGTGGCCTCGCCGATCCGCGAGCCGACGGTGACGACCTGGAGGCCGACCACGTCGGTCTCGCCGGACTCCTCCGGGCGGAAGAAGTCGGCCAGGCACAGGCGGCGGCCACGGCGCTGGCGCGGGAAGGTGAAGCGGGTCCGCTCGTTGCCGGAGTCGTCGAGGATGATCAGGTCGTCGCCCTTGGAGACGCAGGGGAAGTAGCCGTGCACGACGGCGGCCTCCAGCAGGTTCTCCGTGTGCAGGCGCTCCAGCCAGCCGCGCAGCCGGGGCCGGCCCTCGCTCTCCACCAGCTCCTCGTACGTCGGGCCGTCGCCGGTCCGGTTCTGCTTGAGGCCCCACTGGCCCTTGAAGAGCGCGCCCTCGTCGAGCCAGCTCGCGTACTCCTTGAGCTGGATGCCCTTGACGACCCGGGTGCCCCAGAACGGCGGCGTCGGTACGGGGTTGTCGACGGCCACGTCGGACCGGCCGCCCGGCTCCGGCTCGTCGACCTGGAGGGCGGCGGTGCCCTTGGCGACCCGGCGCTGCTTGAGCTCCGGCAGGGTCGCGCCGGGCACCCCGCGCTTGACCGCGATGAGGGCGTCCATCAGGCGCAGGCCCTCGAAGGCGTCGCGGGCGTAGCGGACCTCGCCCTGGTAGACCTCGTGCAGGTCCTGCTCGACGTACGCGCGGGTGAGCGCGGCGCCGCCGAGGATCACCGGGTACTTGGCCGCCAGCTCGCGCTGGTTCAGCTCCTCCAGGTTCTCCTTCATGATCACGGTGGACTTCACGAGGAGGCCGGACATGCCGATGACGTCGGCGCTGTGCTCTTCGGCGGCCTCCAGGATCGCGGAGACCGGCTGCTTGATGCCGATGTTGACGACGTTGTAGCCGTTGTTGGACAGGATGATGTCGACGAGGTTCTTGCCGATGTCGTGGACGTCGCCCCGGACGGTCGCGAGGACGATGGTGCCCTTGCCCTCGGCGTCCGACTTCTCCATGTGCGGCTCCAGGTAGGCCACCGCGTTCTTCATGACCTCGGCGGACTGGAGCACGAACGGGAGCTGCATCTGGCCGGAGCCGAAGAGCTCGCCCACGGTCTTCATGCCGTCGAGCAGGATCTCGTTGACGATCTCCAGGGCGGGCCGCTCTTCGAGCGCCGCGTCCAGGTCGGCCTCCAGGCCGTTCTTCTCGCCGTCGATGATCCGGCGCTTCAGGCGCTCCTCCAGCGGCAGCGCCAGCAGCTCCTCGGCCTTGCCGGCCTTGAGCGACTTGGTGGTGGCACCCTCGAAGAGCGCCATCAGCTTCTGCAGCGGGTCGTAGCCCTCGGCACGCCGGTCGTAGATCAGGTCGAGGGCGGTGGTGACCTGCTCCTCGTCGAAGCGGGCGATCGGGAGGATCTTCGAGGCGTGCACGATCGCCGAGTCCAGGCCCGCCTTCACGCACTCGTCGAGGAAGACCGAGTTCAGCAGGATGCGGGCGGCCGGGTTGAGGCCGAAGGAGATGTTGGACAGGCCCAGGGTCGTCTGGACGTCCGGGTGCAGCCGCTTCAGCTCGCGGATCGCCTCGATGGTCGCGATGCCGTCCTTGCGGGACTCCTCCTGACCGGTGCAGATGGTGAAGGTCAGGGTGTCGATGAGGATGTCGGACTCGAGGATGCCCCAGTTGCCCGTCAGGTCGTCGATCAGGCGCTCGGCGATGGCGACCTTGTGCTCGACGCTGCGGGCCTGGCCCTCCTCGTCGATGGTGAGGGCGATCAGCGCGGCGCCGTGCTCCCGGGCGAGCCGGGTGACCTGGGCGAAGCGGGACTCGGGGCCGTCGCCGTCCTCGTAGTTGACCGAGTTGATGACGGCGCGGCCGCCCAGCTTCTCCAGACCGGCGCGGATGACCCCGACCTCGGTGGAGTCGAGGACGATCGGCAGGGTGGAGGCGGTGGCGAAGCGGCCGGCCAGCTCGGCCATGTCGGCGACGCCGTCGCGGCCCACGTAGTCGACGCAGAGGTCGAGCATGTGCGCGCCCTCGCGGATCTGGTCGCGGGCCATCTCGACGCAGTCGTCCCAGCGGGCCTCCAGCATCGCCTCGCGGAACTTCTTCGAGCCGTTGGCGTTGGTGCGCTCGCCGATCGCCATGTACGAGGTGTCCTGGCGGAACGGGACGGTCTGGTAGAGCGAGGCGGCACCCGGCTCGGGGCGCGGCTCGCGGACCGGCGGGACCAGCCCGCGGACCCGCTCGACGACCTGGCGCAGGTGCTCGGGGGTGGTGCCGCAGCAGCCGCCGACCAGGCTGAGGCCGTAGTCGCCGACGAAGTTCTCGTGGGCGTCGGCCAGCTCGGCGGGCGACAGCGGGTAGTAGGCGCCGTCCTTGGTGAGGACGGGGAGACCGGCGTTCGGCATACAGGAGAGGGCGATCCCGGCGTGCCGGGCGAGGTAGCGCAGGTGCTCGCTCATCTCGGCGGGGCCGGTGGCGCAGTTCATGCCGATCATGTCGATGCCGAGCGGCTCCAGAGCCGTGAGCGCGGCGCCGATCTCGGAGCCGAGCAGCATGGTGCCGGTGGTCTCGACGGTGACCGAGGTGATGAGCGGGACCCGGTAGCCGGCGACGTCCATGGCCCGGTGGGCGGCGATGATCGAGGCCTTGGTCTGGAGCAGGTCCTGGGTGGTCTCGACGAGCAGCGCGTCGGCGCCGCCGGCGAGCAGGCCCTCGGCGTTCCGCTGGTAGGCGTCGCGGATCGTGACGTAGTCGACGTGGCCCAGGGTGGGCAGCTTGGTGCCGGGGCCCATGGAGCCGAGCACCCAGCGCTGCTGCCCGGTGGTCCGGGTGAACTCGTCGGCGGCCTCGCGGGCGATCCGGGCGCCGGACTCGGAGAGCTCGTGGATGCGGTGGGCGATGTCGTACTCGCCGAGCGCGGAGAAGTTGCAGTTGAAGGTGTTGGTGCCGACGCAGTCGGTGCCGACGGAGAGATAGGCGTCGTGGACCGAGCGGACGATGTCCGGGCGGGAGACGTTGAGGATCTCGTTACAGCCTTCGAGCTGCTGGAAGTCCTCCAGGGAAGGGTCCTGGGCCTGGAGCATGGTGCCCATCGCGCCGTCGGAGACGACGACCCGGGAGGCGAAGGCCTCGCGGAGGGCGTCGGCCCGCTCGGCGGCGGTCGCGGGGGCGGCGGCGGAGGTCGGCGACGAGGCCATGGATGAAGCTCCCTGGGATGCGACGGCTGTCGGCTTTGCGCTCCCGGTGGAGAACGCACGGGGTCAGACTAACCGCGCCGGTGCCGGGGTGGACATCGGGTTCCACAAGCTGGACTGCATCCTGTGTGCGAGGACTCCCGGTCCGCCTCGTCGTGCACGACACTGTCTTATGTGACGCGAGGTCGGCATCGACCGATAGTGTTCAGCATTGTCGAACAGTATGTGAGGAGAAAGGCCGGGCGATGGCGAAGAACATCCAGTCGCTTGAACGGGCGGCGGCGATGCTGCGACTGCTCGCGGGCGGCGAGCGCCGGCTCGGCCTGTCCGACATCGCCTCCTCCCTCGGGCTCGCCAAGGGCACGGCGCACGGCATCCTGCGCACCCTCCAGGCCGAGGGCTTCGTGGAGCAGGACCCGGCCTCCGGCCGCTACCAGCTGGGCGCCGAGCTGCTGCGCCTCGGCAACAGCTATCTGGACGTGCACGAGCTGCGCGCGCGGGCGCTGGTCTGGACGGACGACCTGGCCCGCTCCAGCGGCGAGAGCGTCCACCTGGGCGTGCTGCACCAGCAGGGCGTGCTGATCGTCCACCACGTCTTCCGGCCCGACGACAGCCGCCAGGTGCTGGAGGTGGGGGCCATGCAGCCGCTGCACTCCACGGCCCTGGGCAAGGTGCTGTCGGCGTACGACCCGGTGGCGCACAGCGAGGCGGTGGAGGTCGCGCGGGAGCCGTTCACGCCCCGGACGGTGACCGCGCTGGCGGACTTCGAGTCGCTGCTGGACCTGACCCGGGCGCGCGGCTGGGCGGCGGACGTGGAGGAGACCTGGGAGGGCGTGGCCTCGGTGGCCGCGCCGATCCACGACCGGCGCCGGATGCCGGTGGGCGCGGTGGCCATCACGGGCGCGGTGGAGCGGGTGTGCGCCTCGGGCGAGCTGCGCTCCGAGCTGGTCGCGGCGGTGCGGGACTGCGCGCGGGCGGTCTCCCGGGACCTCGGGGCGGGCCGCTTCTGACCCCACGGCGACGGGCGGCCATCTACGTCCGAACACGACTGAACCCGTCGGTAACGATCGCGTTATCGGCGGGTTTTTCGCACCCGCAACCCTTGACGCGCTGTTAACCCTGGCGCAAAACTTCCGTTCATCGGTCGGCATTGTCGAACAGCTACCGGCAATACGCGCTAGGGTGTGACAGTGCCAAGGGCCGGCAACGCCCTCACCACGAGGGCGCGGACCACCGGAGGGACCCGGGGTTCGCCTTCCCCTGGACGAAGGACAAAGGAGTCGCGGGTGTCCAGCTCCGACATCTTCATCGGCGAGACCATCGGTACCGCCGTACTCATTCTGCTCGGCGGCGGTGTCTGCGCCGCCGTCACGCTCAAGAGCTCCAAGGCCCGCGGCGCGGGCTGGCTCGCGATCACCTTCGGGTGGGGCTTCGCCGTCATGACGGCCGTGTACATGACCGCTTCCCTCTCCGGGGCCCATCTGAACCCCGCCGTGACGGTCGGTATCGCGATCAAGGACGGGGACTGGGGCAACGTCCCCGTCTACCTCGCCGGGCAGCTCCTGGGCGCGATGATCGGTGCGGCACTCGTCTGGATCGCCTACTACGGGCAGTTCCGGGCCCACCTGACCGACCCCGAGCTCGTCGCGACCCCGCACGAGGAGGGCATGGTCGACCAGAAGGCCGCCCCCGGCGCCGGTCCGGTGCTCGGGATCTTCTCCACCGGCCCCGAGATCCGCAACACCTGGCAGAACCTGGCCACCGAGATCATCGGCACCGTCGTGCTGGTCCTCGCCGTGCTCACCCAGGGCCTCAACGACAGCGGCAAGGGCCTCGGCGTGATCGGCGCCCTGATCACCGCCTTCGTCGTCGTCTCCATCGGCCTCTCGCTCGGCGGTCCGACCGGCTACGCGATCAACCCGGCCCGTGACCTCGGCCCGCGCATCGTGCACGCCCTGCTCCCGCTCCCGAACAAGGGCGGCTCCGACTGGAGCTACGCCTGGATCCCCGTCGCCGGTCCGCTGATCGGTGGAGCCATCGCCGCGGGTATCTACAACATCGCGTTCGCCTGAGCCGTCCTTCTTCCAGACTTCCCTTGGAGTACACCGTGACCGACGCACACACCGCCGGCCCCTTCATCGCGGCCATCGACCAGGGCACCACCTCGTCGCGCTGCATCGTCTTCGACAAGGACGGCCGGATCGTCTCCGTCGACCAGAAGGAGCACGAGCAGATCTTCCCGAAGCCGGGCTGGGTCGAGCACGACGCCACCGAGATCTGGGCCAACGTGCAGGAGGTCGTCGCCGGCGCCATCGCCAAGGCGGGCATCACCTCGGCCGACGTCAAGGCGATCGGCATCACCAACCAGCGCGAGACCACGCTGATGTGGGACAGGAACACCGGCGAGCCGGTGCACAACGCGCTCGTCTGGCAGGACACCCGCACCGACGCCCTGTGCAAGGAGCTCGGCCGCAACGTCGGCCAGGACCGCTTCCGCCGCGAGACCGGCCTGCCGCTCGCCTCGTACTTCTCCGGCCCCAAGGTCCGCTGGCTGCTCGACAACGTCGAGGGCCTGCGCGAGCGCGCCGAGCGCGGCGAGATCCTCTTCGGCACCATGGACTCCTGGGTCATCTGGAACCTGACCGGCGGCACCGAGGGCGGCGTGCACGTCACCGACGTCACCAACGCCTCCCGCACCCTCCTGATGAACCTCCACGAGATGGCCTGGGACGAGCGCATCCTGCACTCGATCGACATCCCCGCCGCCGTGCTCCCCGAGATCCGCTCCTCCGCCGAGGTGTACGGCACGGTCAAGGGCGGCGTCCTCGACGGCGTCCCGGTCGCCTCCGCGCTCGGCGACCAGCAGGCCGCCCTGTTCGGCCAGACCTGTTTCGCCGAGGGCGAGGCCAAGTCCACCTACGGCACCGGCACGTTCATGCTCATGAACACCGGCGACAAGATCATCAACTCCTACAGCGGCCTGCTGACCACGGTCGGCTACCAGATCGGCGACGCCAAGCCGGTCTACGCCCTGGAGGGCTCGATCGCCGTCACCGGCTCCCTGGTGCAGTGGATGCGCGACCAGATGGGCCTCATCAAGTCCGCCGCCGAGATCGAGACGCTCGCCTCCTCCGTCGAGGACAACGGCGGCGCCTACTTCGTCCCGGCCTTCTCCGGGCTCTTCGCCCCGTACTGGCGCTCCGACGCCCGCGGCGTGATCGCCGGTCTCACCCGGTACGTCACCAAGGCGCACATCGCCCGTGCCGTCCTGGAGGCCACCGCCTGGCAGACCCGCGAGATCACCGACGCCATGACCAAGGACTCCGGCGTCGAGCTCGCCGCCCTCAAGGTCGACGGCGGCATGACCTCCAACAACCTGCTGATGCAGACCCTCTCCGACTTCCTGGACGCCCCCGTCGTGCGTCCGATGGTCGCCGAGACCACCTGCCTCGGCGCCGCCTACGCCGCCGGGCTGGCCGTCGGCTTCTGGCCCGACACCGACGCGCTGCGCGCCAACTGGCGCCGGGCCGCCGAGTGGACCCCTCGCATGGACGCCGACAAGCGCGACAGCGAGTACAAGAACTGGCTCAAGGCCGTCGAGCGCTCCATGGGCTGGCTCGAAGCAGAAGAGAACTGACGAGGAGTAATTCGCGATGACCACCCTGCAGAGCCTCCCCTCCCTGGGGATGCACCCGGCCGCCGGTTCCCTCCCGACCCGCGCCGAGACCAGAGAGCAGCTGTCCAAGGCGACGTACGACCTCCTGGTGATCGGCGGCGGCATCCTGGGCATCTCCACCGCCTGGCACGCCGCGCAGTCCGGGCTGCGGGTGGCCCTCGTGGACGCCGGCGACTTCGCCGGCGCCACCTCCTCCGCCTCCTCCAAGCTCCTCCACGGCGGTCTGCGCTACCTGCAGACCGGCGCGGTCAAGCTCGTCGCCGAGAACCACTTCGAGCGGCGCGCGGTCTCCCGCCAGGTGGCCCCCCACCTGTCCAACCCGCTCACCTTCTACCTGCCCGTCTACAAGGGCGGCCCGCACGGCGCCGCCAAGCTGGGCGCCGGCGTCTTCGCGTACAGCGCCCTGTCCGCCTTCGGCGACGGCGTCGGGCACCTGCTCTCCCCCGCCAAGGCCGCCCAGGACGTCCCGGAGCTGCGCACGGAGGACCTCAAGGCCGTCGCCGTCTACGGCGACGACCAGATGAACGACTCCCGCATGGCCCTGATGACGGTCCGCGCCGCCGTCGAGTCCGGCGCGGTCGTGCTCAACCACGCCGAGGTCACCGGGCTGCGCTTCACCCGGGGCCGGGTCACCGGCGCCGAGCTGAAGGACCGGCTCGACGGCGAGGAGTTCGGCGTCAGCGCCCGCCTGGTGCTGAACGCCACCGGTCCCTGGGTGGACCGCCTGCGCACGATGGAGGACCCCAACGCGGCCCCCTCCATCCGCCTCTCCAAGGGCGCGCACCTGGTCCTCAAGCGCACCTCCCCGTGGAAGGCGGCGCTCGCCACCCCCATCGACAAGTACCGCATCACCTTCGCCCTCCCCTGGGAGGACATGCTGCTGCTCGGCACCACCGACGAGGAGTACGAGGGCGACCCGGGCGAGGTCGCGGTCACCGAGAAGGACACCGCCCAGATCCTGGACGAGGCCGCCTTCTCCATCCGCGACCAGCAGCTCGACCGCTCGCTGATCACCTACGCCTTCGCCGGTCTGCGGGTGCTGCCGGGCGGTCCCGGCGACACCTCCAAGGCCAAGCGCGAGACGGTCGTCACCGAGGGCCGCGGCGGGATGCTGTCGGTGGCCGGCGGCAAGTGGACCACCTTCCGCCACATCGGCCGCACCATCATGAAGAAGCTGGAGGCCCTCCCCGGCCACCCGCTCGGCGACTCCTACGAGCCGGTGTCGACGCTGCCGAAGCGGCTCCCGCTGCCCGGCATAGCCAACCCGAACGCGGTCGCCCACCGCCTCCTCGTGGACGGCCCGGCGCCCGGCCCGCGGATGTCCGCCGACACCGCCAGGCACCTGGCGACCCACTACGGCTCGCTCGCCTTCGACATCGCCCGCATGGCGAACGAGAACCCCGAGCTCGCCCAGCGGGTCCACCCGGACGCCCCGGAGATCTGGGCCCAGGTCGCCTACGCCCGCGACCACGAGTGGGCCGAGACCGCCGACGACGTGCTGCGCCGCCGCACCACGCTCACCATCCGGGGCCTCGCGACGGACGAGATCCGCGGCAAGGTCGAGGACATGCTGCGCAAGTAGCCCGCGCCGCACCCGCGGGGTAAGGGGCGGTCTCCCTGGAGACCGCCCCTTACGCGTGCCCCCGCGCGGGCGGGCGCGGACCCCTGTGCCCGCCCGGGCGCGCCGCCACATCGCCGCCACAACGCCGCAACACTGCGCGCGCAGAGTGGCAGCATGAAGTTTCAGGTGCTCTCCCTCATCGGCCATCTCCCCCACCCCCTCACCGGCGAACTCGACGCCCCCGCGGACCGGTTGGAGCAGGTCCTGGCCGTCGGCGAGGCCGCCGAACGGCTCGGCTTCGACGCGTACTCGATCGGTGAACGGCACACCGGCCCCTTCCTCTCCTCCAGCCCCTCCGTGCTGCTCGGCGCGCTGGCCGCCCGCACCTCCCGGATCCGGCTGCTGACCGGCGTCACCGTCGTCGCCGTCCTCGACCCGGTCCGGGTGGCCGAGGACTTCGCCACCCTCGACCTGCTCTCCCGGGGCCGGGTCGAGCTGGTCGTCGGCAAGGGCGCGGAGGCCGGCCACTTCGACCTCTTCGGCCTGGACGAGGACCGGCAGTGGGACCTCCAGAAGGAGCGCTACGAGCTGCTGCGCCGGCTGTGGACCGAGGAGGGCGTCGACTGGGAGGGCGAGTTCCGCCCTCCGCTGAAGAACGTGACCACCGTGCCCCGCCCGTACGCGGGGGCGCCGCGCGTCTGGCACGGCTCGGCCACCAGCCTCAACTCCCCCGAGCTCGCCGCGAAGCACGGCGACCCGCTGTTCACCGCCAACGCCATCCAGCCGCGCGAGGCGTACGCGAAGCTGATCGCCCACTACCGGGAGCGCTTCGAGGCGTACGGGCACGACCCGAAGGACGCGCGGGTGGCGGCGGGCTCCGGCGGGCTGCTCATCGCCGACACCCACGAGCGGGCCGTCGCCCGCTACAAGGAGCTGTACGAGGCGCGCACCCGGCAGAACTTCCGCCCGCACCTGGCGGGCCGGGCCGGTTACAACACGCCCTTCGTCACGATCGAGGAGGCCATCGCGGGCGGACCGCAGCTGATCGGCTCGCCGCAGCAGGTCATCGACAAGATCCTCGGCTATCACGAGGTGTACCGGCACGATCTGCAGTCGGTCACTGTCGACGCCTTCGGCCAGTCCACCGCCGAGCAGATCGAGACCCTGGAGCGCTTCGCGGAGGAGATCGCCCCGGTGCTGCGGAGGGAGGCCCCGAGCACGCTCTGGGAGGAGTGAGCCGGCACGCGTGCCGACGCGGGTTCCTGGGTAGTCGATCAACGGCCGGGACGGCTTTCGGGCGGGTCCGAGGGCTCCGGGCGGGCCACCGGAAAGCCGTAAGGTTGGTCCGTACGACAGGAACTTCGACGAAGGAGGCGCTGGGTGATCGAGCTCGAGGGGGTACCCGAGCTGATCGACCCGGTCATGGTGGCCGCGTTCGAGGGGTGGAACGACGCCGGTGACGCCGCCTCCGCGGCGGTCGCCCATCTGGACCGGGAGTGGAAGGGCGAGGTGTTCGCGGCGCTGGACGCCGAGGACTACTACGACTTCCAGGTCAACCGGCCCACGGTGTGGCTGGACGGCGGCGTCCGGAAGATCACCTGGCCCACCACCCGGCTCTCCGTGGTGCGGATCGGCGGCGACAAACCCCGGGACCTGGTCCTGGTGCGCGGGATCGAGCCGTCGATGCGCTGGCGTTCGTTCTGCAACGAGCTGCTGGGCTTCGCCCACGAGCTGGGCGTGGAGATGGTGGTGATCCTGGGCGCGCTGCTCGGCGACACCCCGCACACCCGTCCGGTGCCGGTCAGCGGGGTGACCTCGGACCCCGACCTGGCGCGCACGATGGACCTGGAGGAGACGCGCTACGAGGGCCCGACGGGCATCGTGGGCATCCTCCAGGAGGCCTGCACGCACGCCGGGGTGCCGGCGGTGAGCCTGTGGGCCGCGGTGCCGCACTACGTGTCGCAGCCGCCGAACCCGAAGGCGACCCTGGCCCTGCTCAACCGCCTGGAGGACCTGATCGACCTGCGCATCCCGCTGGGCGAGCTGCCCGAGGACGCGCGGGCCTGGCAGGTGGGCGTGGACCAGCTGGCCGCCGAGGACAGCGAGGTCGCCGAGTACGTCCAGACCCTGGAGGAGGCGCGGGACACCGCCGAGCTGCCGGAGGCCTCCGGCGAGGCCATCGCCCGCGAGTTCGAGCGCTATCTGCGGCGCCGGGAGCCGGGCTCGGGCCCCGGGCCGGTGGCCACGGAGGGCGGCGACACCCCGTATCTGCGGGACGGCGCCGGTGAGCGGACCCGCCCGCCGAAGCCGCAGCAGCCGGGACCGGAGGCGGTCCCGGGCACCGACCCGGAGCCGCCGACGGCGGGTCCGGCGGACGCGGATCCGGCGGACGCGGCTCCGGCGGACACCGGAGCCGAGGCGGCCGGAGCCGGGGCCGAGGCCGCCGGGGCCGAGGCGGCCGGAGCCGAGAGCGCCGGAGCCGAGGCGGCGGACGGCGAGGCGGCGGACGGCGAGGGCGCGAACGGGGGCTCCGACGCGGCCCCCGAAACCCCCGACACCCCCGGGACCTCGGAGGACTGACCGTTCCACAGCCGGTGGGAGGGGTGGCGCCGCCGCCCCTCCCACCGGTGTTTCCAGGGCTCAGGCGCAGTCGAAGCGCGCGCCCGCCCAGTCCCCGTGGTCGCCGCTCTTCGACCCGTTGGTGTCGGTGACCTTGAGGCGCACATGGCGCGCGCCCGTCAGGTCCACCCGCACCGGCACGGTCGCGGAGGCGCCCGTCACCTTCGGCGAGGTCCACAGCACCGTGCCGTCGGCCTCGACGGAGAAGGCGACCTCCCCGTAGCCGTTGATCTCGTCGTCGATGCCGACGTCGGCGGTGAAGGCGGTGCAGCGCCCGCCGAGGTAGACCTCGATGTCGGAGTCGGCGTGGGCGCCGATGCCCTTCGCGTAGGTCTGCCCGGCCAGCGTGAGGGTGCGCCCGTCGGCGGCCCCGGACTCGCCGTTGGAGCGGTCGCGCTCCGGCGGGCCCCAGCCGTTGGACGACCTCAGCCAGACCAGGTCGCTCGCCCAGGCGGGCCCGGTCGGCGGCGGGGGCATCACCCCGACGGCGAACCGCCGCAGGGCCGTGCGGTCCACTCCGGCGGACCGGTGGCGGACGCTCGCGGTGAGGGTGGCCTCCCCCGGTACGGCGCCGGGCGGCGGGGTCACCGTGAGCTCGACCCGCCGGGTGGTGCCGGCCGGGACGCGGGCGATCGGGGCGGCCGGGGCGACCCGCCAGCCGGCCGGGACGTCGAGGCCGACCCGGACGCCGGTGGCGTCCCGGGTGCCGGCGGTGACGTCGACGGCCACGGTGCCGGCCACGCCCGCGCCCAGCTCCTGCGCGGCCGGCGCGGCGGCGGAGGCGGCGGCACCGGGGACGGCCCCGCCGACGGCGCTGGTGCCGCGGAGGAGCAGGGTGAAGCCTCGGTCGGTGCGCTGGGCGGCGGTCTTGACCCGCACCACGCCGCCCCGGTCGTCCTTGTCGTACCACCAGCCCTGGCCCGCGGCCTCGAACGCGGCCTTCGAACCGAAGCCCTTGAGCGTCCGCCCGCCCAGGGTGACGGCGCGGGGGGCGTCGCCGGTGTGCACGGTGAAGGCGTACGGACGGGCGGCGGCCTTGCCGGCGTAGGAACCCTCGCTGGGGCCGATCCGCACGCTCACGTCCCCCGCGCCGGAGCGGGGCGCCCGGACCTCGGCGCGCTGGGTGGCGTACCGCCCCTCGCGGTGCTCGCGGGTCACGCCGTCGTCCTCGTACAGGGTGAAGGAGGAGTCGCCCTGCGGATAGACGTCCCAGGCCAGGGCGGAGCCGGGGGTGCGCTGGGTGTACGAGCGGATGCCGCCCGGCCACATCGGCACGGTGGCGCCGGCTCGGACGAACAGCGGCAGGGTGTCGAGCGGGGCGCTGTAGTCGTCGAGGGTGCGGGGGCCTTCGTAGACCCGCCCGTTCCAGTAGTCGATCCAGGTGCCCTTGGGCAGGTAGATGCCGTCGCGCTCGACGGCGTCCTTGTACACGGGGGCGACCAGGAAGTCCTCGCCGCTGAGGAACTCGTACTTGGCGGCGTCGGAGGCCGCCACCGGGTCGTCCGGGTACTCCAGGGCGAGCGGCCGGGCGAGGCCGACGCCGGTGCGGGTGGCCTGGTGGGCGTGCGAGTAGATGTAGGGCAGCAGGGCCTCATGCAGCTTGAGGGAGGCCCGGTTGATGGAGGTGTACGGCTCGCCGTACCGGAAGGGCTGCTTGTCCTGCGCGGCCCAGCCGTCCATGGTCATGGTGACCGGCAGGAACGTCTTCCACTGGAGGTCGCGGGTGTAGGTCTTGGCGCTGCCGCCGAAGATGCCGTCGACGTCGCCGGTGGTGTAGGCGAGCCCGGACATGGAGGCGCCGGCGTAGGTGGGGATCTGCCAGCGGATGTACTCCCAGCTGCCGGACTGGTCGCCGGACCACTGGACGCCGCAGCGCTGGGCGCCGGACCAGCTCTCGGGGGCCCAGGTGAAGCCGCGGGCGTCGCTGTGGGCCTCGATGCCGGCGTGGGCGTCCTTGCAGCCGTCGAGGGCGAACTTGTAGCCCTCGCCGACCCAGGCGACGTCCAGCTTGGCGACCCGCTGGCCGGCCCTGACCTGCTCGCCGAGCTTGTCGATGCCGTCCTCGGTCCACAGGCCGAGCCGCATCCCGCGCTGCTGGAGGCCCTCGGCGGCCTCGGGGAGGTCCTCGTAGCCGCAGCCGTAGCCGTCGTTGACGAGCATCCAGCCGTTGGGCATGTCGTTCTCGACGTAGCCGTCGGCGACCCTCAGGGCGTCCAGGGTGCGCCGTTCGCCTCGGTTGGCGTTGTGGAGGTAGCAGTCGGCGTCGCCGATCTCCAGGCCGTAGACGGGCGGCATGAAGGGTTTGCCGGTCAGCTTCGTGTACTGGCCTATGACGTCCTTGAGGGCGCCCGGGCGGGGGCCCGCGAAGTAGTAGGCGTCGAAGCGCTCCTCGCGGACGGTGGTGGTGACGGGCTCGCCGAAGACGTAGGTGTTGGGGGCGTAGGTGTTGCGGTAGACGCCGTAGCCGGCGGAGGAGAGGTAGAACGGGACGGAGTTGGGGTGGCCCCCGTCGTTCCAGTCGTAGTCGACGCCGACCTCGACCGTCTTGCCTCGGTGGGAGGTGTTGCCGCGCCCGTTCTGCATCCCGGCGCCGTAGAACTGCTCGTCGGCGCCGCGGGCCAGGGACTGGGTGGTGCGGTCCTTGTCCCAGGTGAGGCCCTGGGTCTCGGACCAGAGCGGGGTGCCGTCGGCGCGGACCGCGGCGAAGCGGAGCGGCGACTTGTAGGCGCGCAGGGTGACCCGCGCGGTGCTGAGTTCGTAGCGGTCGCCGCGGTCCGCCCAGCGGGTGGCGGGCGGCGGGCCCTGCGGCAGGACGATGTCGCGGCCGGTGGGGTCGGTGAACGTTCCGTCGGGCGCCAGCTCGATGCGGAAGGTCTCGGCGGAGACGAAGCTGACCCGGGCCTCGGCGCGGCCGGCGGTCAGCCGGTAGACGGGGCCGTCGGCGGCGAATCCGGTGAGGTCGCCCACGGTGGTGCCGCTGGTCTCGGTGGGATCGGAGGTGCCGGCGGGATGGGTGGTGCCGGTAGGGCCGGTGGTGCCTGTGGGCACGGCCGCCGCGCTGCCGCCGGGCCCGGCGAAGGCGGCGAGCAGGCCGAGCAGTGCACCGGCGACTGCAGCTCTCATGCGCATTGATGATTGCATGGCGCCTGTTTAGCGCAGAATCGAGCATGACGACAGGACAAAAAGGAACCGCCCCCGGACTTGGCGAGAAGTCCGGAGGCGGTCGCGTGCGACGGGGGGCGGCGGCGGGCGCGCCCTACACGCAGCTCACGCGCGCCTTACAGGGCGACGCCCAGCAGCGCGTCGACGGCGCGGGAGACCAGCCCGGGGGCGGACTCGTCGGTGCCCCCCTCGGCCTCCTGGAGCGCGGCCCAGCGGTCGACCGCGGCGAGCGCGGCCGGGGCGTCCAGGTCGTCGGAGAGCGCCTCGCGGAGCTCCTCGACCAGCGCGTCGGCGGACGGGCCGTCGGGGCGCGAGACGGCGGCGCGCCAGCGCCCGAGCCGGTCGACGGCGTCCTGGAGGACCTGGTCGGTCCACTCCCAGTCGGCGCGGTAGTGGTGCGAGAGCAGCGCGAGCCGGATGGCGGCCGGGTCGACGCCCTCCTTGCGCAGGGTGGAGACGAAGACCAGGTTGCCCTTCGACTTCGACATCTTCTCGCCGTCGAGGCCGACCATGCCGGCGTGCACGTACGCCTTGGCCATGGGGAACTCGCCGGTGAGGGACTGGGCGTGCGAGGCGCCCATCTCGTGGTGCGGGAAGATCAGGTCGGAGCCGCCGCCCTGCACGTCGAAGCCCATGCCGAGGTGGTCCAGGGCGATGGCGACGCACTCGATGTGCCAGCCCGGGCGCCCGGCGCCGAGGCTGCCGCCGTCCCAGCTCGGGTCGCCCTCGCGGGCGGCCATCCACAGCATCGGGTCGAGCGGGTTCTTCTTGCCCGGGCGGTCCGGGTCGCCGCCGCGCTCGGCGGAGAGGTGGCGCATGAGCTCGGTGTCGTAGTTCGAGACCTGGCCGAAGTGCGGGTCGGCCTCGACCGAGAAGTAGATGTCGCCGTCCAGCTCGTAGGCGGCGCCGGAGTCCCGGAGGCGCTCGACGAGCGGGATGATGCCGGGTATGGCCTCGACCGCGCCGATGTAGTCCTGCGGGGGCAGCATCCGCAGCGCGGTCATGTCCTCGCGGAACAGGGCGGTCTCGCGCTCGGCGAGGCCGACCCAGTCGATCCCGTCGCGCACGGCCCGCTCCAGCAGCGGGTCGTCCACGTCCGTCACGTTCTGGACATAGTGAACCTGCCGCTTGGTGTCGAGCCACACGCGCTGAACGAGGTCGAACGCGTTGTAGGTCGCCGCGTGACCCATGTGGGTCGCGTCGTACGGCGTGATGCCGCAGACGTAGATACGGGCGACAGGGCCGGGGGCGAGGGTCACTCGTCCGCCGGTCGACGTGTCGTGAATCCGGAGGTCGCGGCCCTTGCCGGGCAGGGCGGGGACCTCAGAAGCGGGCCAGGCATGCATGTCCTGAGCGTAACCGGACAGGTGTTCCGGATACGAACCGCATCCGGGATCTTGACCGATTAGGCGGTCTTGCGGGACGGACGCGATCGTGCATACCCCCCGGGGGTCTTACCCCTCCGTACCCCTTGGCCGAAAATAATCGGCCGTGCCGCGCGGGGCTCCGCCCGGCGTCAGACGGGCGGCCAGGGGATCGCCGGCCACTGCCCCGACGGTACGGGGTGCCGCCCGGTCCCGCGCAGCACGGCGACCCGCTCCCGCAGGGCGGCCACCTCGGCGGCGGTGAGCAGCGCCGCGAGCCGTTCGGCCAAGGGGGTGCCGGGCGCGAGCCGCTCGGCCAGCCGGGCGAGGACGCCCGCGGCCTCCTCGGTCAGCTCCTCGCCCGCCCAGCCCCACAGCAGGGTGCGCAGCTTGTCGTCCACGTGGAAGGAGACGCCGTGGTCGATCCCGTACAGGCGGCCGTCCGGGGTGGGCAGCAGGTGGCCGCCCTTGCGGTCGCCGTTGTTGATGACGGCGTCCAGGACGGCCATCCGGCGCAGCCCGGGGGTGTCGGCGTGGACGAGCAGGGCGGTGCGGTCCTCGGCGACCTGGGCGGGCCCGACGGCCTTCCAGCCGGCGCCCGCCTCCTCGCCGTCGACGAGCGCGAGCAGCTCGGCCTTGGGGTCGGCGTCGACCCAGAGCTGGACCATGCCCTCCCCGTACGGCCCCTCGCGGAGCACGGTCGGCGGCACCAGGCCCCAGCCGGTGGCCTCGGAGAGCTCGTAGGCGGCGACCTCGCGGCGGGCCAGGTTGCCGTCGGGGAAGTCCCACAGCGGGCGCTCGCCCATGACCGGCTTGTAGACGCAGTCCGCCCGCTCGTCCCCGAGCGCGACGGAGCAGAACAGCACCGCGTTGGAGGCCTCGCGGACCTGGCCGTGGACGGTCAGCTCCCCCCGGGTGAGCAGGTCCACGGCGGCGGGGGTCCGGTCACCGCTCATGCGCCGCGCCGGTATCCGTTCTGGCGGGGGCAGACGTGGCCCTCGGGGTCCAGCGGCAGGCTGCACAGCGGGCACGGCGGGCGCCCGGCGTTGACGACGTCGAGGGCACGCTTGGCGAAGGCCCTGGCCTGGGCGCCGGTGAGCCGGACGCGCAGCATCGGGGGGCCGTTCTCCTCGTCCTGGAGCAGCCGCTCCTCGGCCGCGGCGAGGTCCTCCTCGGAGTCCGCGTCGAGCTCGACGAGCGCCTGCGCCTCGACGATCATCCGCTGCTCCTCGCCGTCCCAGGCGAGCGCCATGGTGCCGACCCGGAACTCCTCCTCGACGGGGGTGTCCAGGGGCGCGGTGTCGGAGATCTCGGCGGGGGCGACCGCGGGGACGGGCGCGTTGCCGCCGGTGCGCCGGACGACCTCGTCCAGGAGCTCGTCGATGCGCTCGGCCAGGGCCGCCACCTGGGTCTTCTCCAGGGCGACGCTGGTGACCCGGCCGGCCGCGGACGCCTGGAGGAAGAACGTACGGCGGCCAGGCAGTCCGACCGTGCCGGCCACGAAACGCTCCGGTGGGTCGTAGAGGAACACCTGACGGGACACGTTCCGGACTCCCTTGGCTCTCGACTGTGGTGCTGTCGTGGGCTGCTGCGATGCTGCCGCGGCGGCGCGTCCACCCTACTGCGCGGGAGGATCACGGTGCGCCCGCGCCGCCCCCCACCTCCGCCTTCCCGCCGCCGGGCGTCTCGCGCGGGGCGAGCCCGGCGAGGTCGCCGGTGTCGCCGAGGCGGACCAGGAAGGGGCGCAGCCGCGTGTAGCGGACGACCGTGACGGAGCAGGGGTCCACGTGGATCCGCTGGAAGAGGTCCAGGTGCAGACCGAGGGCGTCGGCGACGAGCGCCTTGATGATGTCGCCGTGCGAGCACATCGCGTAGACGGCGTCCTCGCCGTGCTCGGCCTCGATCCGGGCGTTCCAGTCGCGGACGGCGTCCACCGCGCGGGCCTGCATCCCGCGCATCGACTCGCCGCCGGGGAAGGCGGCCGCGGAGGCGTGCGCCTGGACGACCTCCATCAGGGGCTCGTCGGCCAGTTCGGCGAGCTTGCGGCCGGACCAGTCGCCGTAGTCGCACTCGCTGATCCGTTCCTCGGTGTGGAGGGCGAGTCCGGAGCGTGCGTCGAGGAGCGGCGCCACGGTCTCGCGGCAGCGCTGGAGGGGGCTGGAGACGACGGCGGCGAGCGGGATCCCGGCGAGCCGGCCGGGCAGCGCGGCGGCCTGGGCGGCGCCCCGGTCGTCGAGCGCGACCCCGGGCATCCGCCCGGCGAGCACCCCGGAGGTGTTGGCGGTGGAACGTCCGTGCCGGACGAGGATCAGCGTGGCCATGGCGGCCAGCGTACGGGCGCGGGCGGACCGACGGGTGCGCGAAGACGGACCTCGGGGGAGAATACGGCGCGTGATCGTGGATTCAGCCATCTACCGGGACGGGCGCAGGACCGACGGCCCGGCCGACCTCTCCGACGCCCTGGACGAGGCGCGGGCGACCGGGGACGCCTTTCTGTGGGTGGGGCTGCACGAGCCCACGGAGGCGGAGTTCGCCCATGTCTCCAGCGAGTTCGCGCTGCATCCGCTGGCCGTGGAGGACGCCCTCAAGGCGCATCAGCGGCCCAAGCTGGAGATCTACGACGACTCGCTTTTCGTGGTGCTCAAGCCGGTGGTGTACGAGCCGGAGAGCGACCGGGTCACCTCGGACGAGCTGATGGTGTTCATCGGCGACTCCTTCGTGGTGACCGTGCGGCACGGCGAGGGCGCCCCGCTGGCGGCGGTCCGCAGGCGTCTGGAGGCGGAGCCGGAGGTGCTGCGGCACGGGCCGACGGCGGTGCTGTACGCGATAGGCGACGCCATCGTGGACCACTACCTGGACGTCGCGGCGGAGCTCCAGGTGGACCTGGAGGAGCTGGAGGCCGACGTCTTCGCGCCGATGGGCGGCAACCCCGGGCGGACGGCGGAGCGGATCTACAACGCCAAGCGGCAGGTCCTGGAGTTCCGCCGGGCGTCGGTCCCGCTGGTCGGCCCGATGGCGAAGCTGACCACGGGCACGGTGCCGTTCGTGTACGAGACCTCGGTGCCGTTCTTCCGGGACGTCACCGACCACCTGCTGCGCGCGAACGAGCAGGTGGAGGGCCTGGACCGGCTGCTCTCGGACATGCTGTCGGCGCATCTGGCACAGATGGGCGTGCGGCAGAACGACGACATGCGGAAGATCTCCGCGTGGGCGGCGATGGCCGCGGTGCCCACGATGGTCGCGGGCGTCTACGGGATGAACTTCGACCACATGCCGGAGCTCCACTGGGTGGCCGGCTATCCGGCGGTGCTCCTGCTGATGGCCGGGATCGTGGTCGGGCTGTACCGGCTGTTCAAGCGGCGCGGCTGGATGTGAGCCGGACCCGGAGGGCGCGGGCTCAGAAGGCGGGGACCGGGGTCGCGGGGCCGCCGAGGGCGTCACGGCGCTCCGGCATCCGCAGGCCGACCATCCGGTGCCAGCCGGCGGCCCGCTCGTACGCGTACACGCCGTGGATGCCCGCGGCGAGCGCGGCGGCCTTGGGCTTCGGCCAGCGCAGGATCCGCCCCATGTGCCGCATCACGGCGAGGCTGACGTCCCGGTAGACCTGGATCTCGGCGAGCGCGGACTCGCGCAGCACGCCCTGGATGAGCCGGCCGTGTCCCGCGCGGTTGAGGCGGAGCAGCTCCTCGTGGCAGTAGGCGAGGTGGTTGTCCTCGTCGGCGCAGATCATCCTGATGGCCTTGCCGAGGTCGGGGTCGTCCCCGAAGTACCGGACGAGCAGCCGCATCTGGGCGGCGGCGCGCTCCTCGGTGACGCGGCTGTGCGCGAGGTAGACGACGATGTCCCGCTCGGTGAGGGGTTCGTCGCGGCGCAGCTTGTCGTGGGCGAGGCCGATGCCGCGCCGTTCGAGCAGCATCGTGTAGTCGGTGTCGGGGGGTACGGGGACGGGGTCGAGGCCGCGCTTCCTCATCAACGCGTTGAAGATGCGGCCGTGCTTGTCCTCGTCGGCGCCGTGCCTGGTGATCTTGGGGGCCAGGTCCCGCATCCCGGGGGCCACGAGGGCCGCGATGCGCGCGTTCTCCCAGCCTCCCTGGGCCTCGCCGCTGGCGGCGATGGAGCAGAAGAGCTGGAAGGACTCGTCGTCGTCGATGATTTCCTGGAACAGGCTCTTGGCCGTGAGCATGGCTGCCACCTCCCGTGGAGTACGAGTCAAGTGGGCCGTGCGCGGTCGGGCAACAGGAGGGCCGGGCGGACTGGGCCGAACGACGGACGCGCGGGGTGCCGTCCGGCGCGTAACCCCGGCGGCACCCGCGCGTTGTGCTGCGTGACGGCCGTGGCGGGGAAGACCCCCCGAGCCCCCACCACGGCCGCGGACTTCTCCGCGGGCTCCTACGCGAGCCCGGCCCGCTCCAGTGCCTCCACGCCCGCCCTGAGGGCCGCCAGCCGCTCGTCCAGGGTGAAGCCGGCCGGTGCGAGGGTCAGGGTGGTGACCCCGGCGGCGGCGTAGGCCTTCATCCGGTCGGCGATCCGGTCGACGGAGCCGAGCAGGGTGGTCTGGTCGATCAGCTGACGCGGCACGGCGGCGGCGGCGCCTGCCTTGTCGCCGGCCAGGTACTTGTCCTGGATCTCGGCGGCGGCCTTCTCGTAGCCCATGCGCTGGGCGAGCTGGTTGTAGAAGTTCTGCTTGCGGCTGCCCATGCCGCCGACGTACAGCGCGGTGTACGGGCGGAAGATGTCGGCGAGCGCGTCGATGTCGTCGCCGAGGGCGAGCGGCAGGGTCGGGTGGACGTCGAAGCCGTCCATGGTGAGCCCGGCCTTCTCGCGGCCCGCGCGCAGGTGGCGCAGCGCGGTGTCCTCCAGGTGCTCGGCGGCCGGGAAGATCAGCAGGGCGCCGTCGGCGATCTCGCCGGTCTGCTCCAGGTTCTTCGGGCCGATGGCCGCGATGTAGAGCGGGATGTGCGGGCGGGTCGGGTGCACCGTGAGCTTGATCGGCTTGCCCGGTCCGTCCGGGAGCGGCAGGGTCCAGTGGGCGCCGTCGTAGGTGAGGCGCTCGCGGGACATCGCCCTGCGGACGATCTCCACGTACTCGCGGGTGCGGGCCAGCGGCTTGTCGAACTTCACGCCGTACCAGCCCTCGGAGACCTGCGGCCCGGAGACGCCGAGGCCGAGCCGGAAGCGCCCGCCGGAGAGCGAGTCGAGGGTGGCGGCGGTCATCGCCGTCATCGCGGGCTGCCGGGCCGGGATCTGCATGATCGCCGAGCCGACGTCGATCCGTTCCGTCTTGGCGGCGACCCAGGACAGCACGGTGGGCGCGTCGGAGCCGTACGCCTCCGCCGCCCAGCAGACGTCGTAGCCGAGGCGGTCCGCCTCCTGCGCCACGGCGAGGTTGTCGCCGTCCATGCCCGCGCCCCAGTAGCCGAGGTTGATGCCGAGCCGCATGCCACGTACCCCTTACCCATCGGTAACGTCCCTGTGGGCGGGACTCTAGCGCGCGCCCCCGCCCTTCGTCAGGAGGCGTCCGGACCGCACTGCGGGGCGGCGGCCCGGCGGGACGGGTCCGCCTGTGGACGGGTTGTCCACAGGCTCTCTCCCCGTGGTGCCCTGGCCAGTACTCTCGCGGCCATGGAGCAGAGGCATCTCGGACGGACCGGCCTGCGCGTGTCCCGGCTCGGACTCGGCACCCTCACCTGGGGGCGTGACACCGACGAGCACGACGCCGCCGGGCAGTTGAAGGCGTTCTGGGACGCGGGCGGCACCCTCGTCGACACCGCGGACGTGTACGGGGGCGGCGAGGCGGAGTACCTGCTCGGGCAGCTCATGGAGACCCTGGTGCCGCGCCGGGACCTGGTCCTGTCGACGAAGGCGGGCAGCGTCCCCGACCCGGACCGGCGCACCGACGGCTCGCGCGGGCACCTGCTGGCCGCGCTCGACGCCTCGCTGGCCCGGCTCGGCACGGACTACGTGGACCTGTGGCAGCTGCACGCCTACGACCCCCACACGCCGCTGGAGGAGTCGCTGCACGCCCTGGACATCGCCGTCCGCAGCGGCCGGGCGCGCTATGTCGGTGTCTCGGACTTCTGCGGCTGGCAGCTCGCGAAGGCCGGGACCTGGCAGCTGAGCGGCGAGCGGACCCGGCTCGCCGGGACGCAGCTGGAGTACTCGCTGCTCCAGCGGGGCGTGGAGCGGGAGGTGCTGCCGGCCGCGCTCGACCTCGGGATCGGGCTGCTGCCCTCCTCGCCCCTGGGGCGCGGGGTGCTCACCGGGAAGTACCGGCACGGCACCCCGGCGGACTCGCGCGGCGGCTCGGAGGCGATGGCCCCGTTCGTGGAGCCGTATCTGGACGAGGCGGCGAGCCGGATCGTGGACGCGGTCGCGACGGCCGCCGACGGCCTGGCGGCCACCCCACTCCAGGTGGCCCTCGCCTGGGTCCGCGACCGCCCCGGGGTGACCGCCCCGATCATCGGCGCGCGCAACGCGCAGCAGCTCACGGCGGCATTGTCAGTGGAGAGCCTTAGTCTTCCTGACGAGATCTTCCGGGCCCTCGACGATGTGTCGGCGCCCGTGCACCGCTATCCGGATCACGACTGGAGCACCTTGTGACCGAGCCTTCCGGGGAGACCCCGCCCGAGGCAGCCGAGCCCGCCGCCGAAGCACCGCAGGACGCGGCCGCGTCACCGGGCGACGAGGGGGCCGAGGAGGTCCAGGGGGCCGGGGAGGCCGAGCGGGGCTCCGAAGAGGGGGCCGCCGAGGCGGGCGCCGGGGACGGGCGGGACGGACACGGCGACGGCGACGGCGACGGCGACGGCGAGACTGACGGGGACACCGAGGCGGCCGGGGACGGCGAGGCGTCCGGGGACGGCGAGACCGACGGGGACACCGAGGCATCCGAGGCCGGCGAGACGTCCGAGGACGGCGCTGCGGGCGGCGAGGGCAAGGCGCCGGAGCTGTCTGAGGCGCAGGCCGAGCTCGCCGCGCAGCGGGAGCTGCGGGCGCGGATCGAGCAGCGCAAGGCCGAGCGGGCCTCGCCGGTCGCGGCGGGCGCCAAGCTGAGCGGCCAGGCGGCCGACCTGCTCGCGGCCGTCCGGGCCGTGGAGAGCGGCGCCGCGCCGGTCGCCCCGCCGCGCCCCGAGGTGCCCGCGCCCACGCGGTCCGCCCCGGCCGCCGCGCCGGAGACGACGGTGCGCCCGCCCGCGCCTTCGGCCCCCGTGGTGACCGAGGAGACCACCGCCTCGGTCCGCCAGGTGCTCGCGCGTGGCGGCGCGCCCGAGGCGCTGGCCGGTCAGGTCGCCGCCGTGCTCGGCGAGGGCGCGGCCCGCGCGCTGGCCGACGACCCCTGGCAGCTCCTCGCGGTGCCGGGAGTGCGCCCCGAGCAGGCCGACGGCTTCGCGCGGGCGCTGCTCGGCCCGGACTGCGGGCCCGGCGACGAGCGCCGGGCCGTGGCGCTGACCGCCTGGCTGCTGGAGCAGGCCGCGCTGAAGGGGCACACGGCCCTGGAGCTCGGCGCGGTCCGGGACGGGCTCGGCAGGCTGTCGGTGCCCGAGCCGGACAAGGCGGTCGAGTTCGCGATCTCCGAGGCGGCGGTGCTGGTCTTCCAGGAGGAGGACGAGGGCGAGGGCGACGAGGACGACGAGGACGCAGAAGGCACGGAGGAGGAGCCGGAGGGGCCGGGGGGACCGGACGCTCCCGAGGCCGCGGCGGCCCCCGAGCGGCCCGTGCTGCTCGGTCTGGAGCGGTACGCGCTGGCGGAGGAGAGCCTGGCCGACGGGCTGGCCCGGCTGATCCGCACGGCCGAGGCGGCCGACTGGGAGGGCTCCGAGCTGGCCCGCGCGGCCGGCGGGAGCGGCCTGGTGCTGCACACCGGCGGCGAGGCGGCCCGGGCCGAGCCCGCCGCGCTGGCCGAGGCGGTCCGCGAGCGGGGCCTGCGGACCGTCCTCGCGGCGCACACCGTGCGGGACGGCGCGGTGCCGGTCGCGGCGCTGCTGTCGGGCGCGGCGGGCCCCGGCCGCGACGAGGAGGGCGCCCTCGCCCTGGACCTGCTGGTCGTCCTGGACGCGCCGCAGCTCGACGTGGAGACGGCCGCCCTGCTCGTGGAGGCGCTGCCGGACGGCTGCCGGCTCGTCCTGTCCGGCGACCCGCACGTGCTCGGCGCGGCGGGCCCCGGCCGGGTCTTCGCCGATCTGCTCGCCGCCCGCCTCGCCCCCGCGATCGCCTCCCGGGTCCCCGACCCGGGCCCGATCGGCGAGCTGGTCTCGGGCGTCGGCGTGGGTGAGCTCAGGCAGGTGGACGCCCCCGACAAGGAGGTCGTGATCGTCCCGGTCCGGGACGCGGGCGAGGCGGTGCACCGCACGGTGCAGCTGGTCGCCGAGTCCATCCCGCGCGCGTTCGGCCTGCCGGCCGGCGGGACGCAGGTGATCACGGTCGGGCACGGCGGCGCGGCGGGCACCCGCGCGCTGAACGCGGCCCTCAAGCAGCGGCTCAACCCGGGCCCCGGCCGCTTCGGGGGCTTCGACCCGGGCGACCGGGTCGCCCACTCCCCCGCGCCGGGCCGGACGGTGCCGGGCACGGTGGTGTCGGCCGACGCCGAGGGGCTGCACCTGGACTGCGGCGGCGCCCGGGTCGTCGTGCCGAAGGAGCGGGTCGAGGGCGCGGTGCGGCACGGCTGGGCGCTGACCGCGCACCAGGCGGCCGGGGCGCGCTGGCCGGCGGCGGTCGTGGTGCTGCCCGGGGACGCGGCGGCGGGCCTGAGCCGGGCCTGGGTGTACACCGCGTTCGGGCGGGCCGAGCGGCATCTGTCGATCGTCCACGGGGTGGAGCAGGCGCTGCCGCGCGCGGTGGCCGAGGGCCTGGCCCCGGAGCGCACGACCCGGCTGCGCCCCCTCCTTGAGGCGCTGCTCCACGAGGACGAGGCGTAGCGGAGAAGACACGGCCACGGCCGGGGTCCCGCCGCGCGCTGCGCGGGCGGGACGCCGGCCGTGGGCTTCGTGCTCCGTCGTGGCCGGGCGGGCGGCTCAGACCCCCTGGGGCTGGTCCTCCGGCTCCTCCTCGGCCTCGTCGTCGAAGACGGCGCTGATGTCGAAGCGGCAGACGATCCGCTCCGGGTCGGCGTGGTCGAAGGGGGCGCTCAGCCACTCCCCGGGTTCCGGAAGGTCCTCGGTCGCCTCGACCCAGAGGGTGGAGTCGCCCTCCTCCAGACCGAATTCCTTGTGACGGGACGCGATTTCGTCAGGTTCGTACTCGCCGAAGAGCGTTCCGAGGGCCGCGTAGGTCGTACCGGAGCCGGTTCCGTCCCGGTCGACGTCCACGATGCGCCGGGCCTGGGCGACGAGGCGCTTGGGTTCCACCACCGCGTAGTCGCGGCGGATCAGCACGCTGACGGCGTGCGGCTCCTCGGGCCCCGCGTAGGGCGGCAGCGCGTCGTCGGCCCCGGGGATCTCGAAGGGAGTGACCTCGTCGTACCGGTCGTAGAGGACCTCGTCGTACGCCTCCGCCGCCGTGGCCAGCGCGTTGAAGGCCTCGTAGACGGCCGGGTCGTCGTCCCCGGTGCGGCTCTCGACCGCCGCGAGGTGACGGTCCAGTGCGGTTTTGACCGCCTCGGCGGCGGCGCGTACCTCGGCAGCGGTGGGCTGCGCAGCATCAGACATAGGACAGACGCTATCCGTACCGGGCCCTTGGCCGCACAATAGATGCGATGCCGGAATACGAATTTGTCGACGTGTACGTGCCGCGAGGCGTCTCCCGCAAGGAGGCCACACGGCTGCTGACCGACCATGCCGAGTACGGGCACTGGGAGTTGGACCGACTGACCTTGCGTCGGGACGGCAGCCGCAGGGTGCGGCTGCGACGCCGCATCATCCGTCAGATCCGCGCCACCTGGTGAGACGCGAAAGGGGCCCCGCCGTGCGGGGCCCCTCGCGTTTCGCCGCGGCTCAGGCCGTGCGGCGGGCCCGGCGGTAGATCACGGACCCGGCGAGCAGCAGGGCCGCGCCGGCCGGCACGGCCATGCCGACGGTCCCGGCACCGGTGTGCGCGAGCTCCTGGCCGGACGGGGTCCGCCCCCCGGTGCCCGTACCGGGGGTGTTGGGCCCCGCGGGATGCCCGGGCGTCCCGGGGTGGCCGCCGCCTTCGTTGCCGGGGGTACCCGGGGTGCCAGGGGTGCCGGGCGTGCCAGGGGTACCAGGGTGCCCCGGAGTACCGGGCGTACCAGGGGTGCCGGGGGTACCCGGGTGCCCCGGGGTGCCAGGCGTACCAGGGGTGCCGGGCGTACCGGGCGTGCCCGGGTTCCCCGGCTGGCCGGGGTGGCCCGGCTGACCAGGCTGTCCGGGGTGGCCCGGCTGACCCGGACCCGCCCCGTTCCCGCAGCCGTTGTTCGTGGCCGGGTTGCCGAGGCCGACGCCGTTGACCGTGTTGCCGCAGATGTTGATCGGGGCGTCCACCGGCACCTGGACCACGTTGCCGGAACCGACGCCCGGCGAGTGGGAGGCGCTGCCGTGGGCCGAGGAGCCGCCGTGGCCCGAGTCTCCGTAGCCGGAGTCGCCGTAGCCGCCGGGGGCGCGCGTGTTGGCGCAGCGGTTGCCCGAGGCCGGGTTCATGAGCCCGACGACGTTGACGGTGTTGCCGCAGGCGTTCACCGGCGCGTGGACCGGGACCTGGACGGTGTTGCCGGACGCGACGCCCGGCGAGTGGGAGGCCGTGCCGCCCGCGGCGGCGTCGGCGTGGGCGTAACCGCCGCCGAGGGCGATCATGCCCCCCGCCGCGGCGACGGTGAAGATGCTCTTCCGGGTGATGCGTGTGACCTGTCGCATTGCTGTGTTCCCGCTTCCCTGCATGTCGGACGCGTGCGAAATGCCCACCGGCCCCGGAGTGCATGGCGCGCACTCCGGGGCCGGCCTGGCTCAGACCCTCAGGGGGTGGTGCTCAACGTCAGGCGTTGATGCAGGTGTTGCCGAAGGCGGGGTTCAGCAGACCGATCACGGAGACCGTGTTGCCGCACACGTTCACGGGGATGTGGATCGGGACCTGGACGACGTTGCCCGAGAGCACGCCGGGGGAACCGACAGCGGCACCCTGGGCACCCGCGTCGGCGACGGCCATGCCCGCACCCGCGAGAACGAGACCACCGGTGGCAGCCGCAGCGGCGACGACCTTCTTGATCATTATTCCTCCTTGTTGGCAATGCGGTCCCAGCCGCGGACCGCACCCCCTGTAACGAAGGGGAATCCTGGGGGCTACGAGCCTCCAGGGGCATTCACTCTTTCCGGTCAACCACGCACGTACGGTCGATTTCGGCGGGCGGCGCGGGCGGCGCCTCAGGAGGCGTCGATGAACCGGTCCAGGACCCGGACGCCGAACTTCAGGCCGTCCACCGGGACCCGCTCGTCGACGCCGTGGAACATGCCCGCGAAGTCGAGCTCCGGCGGGAGCTGGAGCGGGGCGAAACCGAAGCAGCGGATACCGAGGTCGTCGAAGGACTTGGCGTCGGTGCCGCCGGACAGCATGTACGGCACGGCGCGCGCGATCGGGTCCTCGGCACGCAGGGCCAGCTGCATGGCGTCGACGAGGGCGCCGTCGAAGCTGGTCTCCAGCGCCTTGTCGCCGTGCACGTCCTCGCGCCTGACCCGGGGGCCGAGGATCCGGTCGAGGTCGGCCAGGAACTCCTCCTCGTAGCCGGGCAAGAAGCGCCCGTCGACGTGGGCGGTGGCCTGGCCGGGGATGACGTTCACCTTGTAGCCGGCGCCGAGCATGGTCGGGGCGGCGGAGTTGCGCAGGGTGGCGCCGACCATCTTGGCGATGCCGCCGAGCTTGGCGAGGGTCGCGTCCATGTCCTCCGGGTCGAGCGGGGTGCCGAGCGCGTCGGACAGCTCGTCCAGGAAGGACCGCACGGTCTTGGTGACCCTGACCGGCCACTGGTGGCGGCCGAGCCGGCCGACGGCCTCGCACAGCTCCGTGATGGCGTTGTCGTTGTTGGTCATCGAGCCGTGGCCCGCGGTGCCCTCCACGGTCAGCCGCATCCAATGCATGCCCTTCTGGGCGGTCTCGACCAGGTAGAGGCGCAGGTTCTCGTTGACCGTGAAGGAGAAGCCGCCGACCTCGCCGATGGCCTCGGTCACCCCGTCGAAGAGACCGCGGTGCTTGTCGACCAGGTGGCGGGCGCCGTAGGTGCCGCCCGCCTCCTCGTCGGCGAGGAAGGCCAGCACGATGTCGCGCGGGGGCTTGCGGCCGCTGCGCATCCGGTCGCGGACGACCGCGAGGGTCATCGCGTCCATGTCCTTCATGTCCACGGCGCCCCGGCCCCAGACGCAGCCGTCGGCGACCTCGCCCGAGAAGGGGTGGTGGGTCCAGTCCTCGGCGTTGGCCGGGACGACGTCGGTGTGGCCGTGGATGAGCAAGGCCGGGCGGGACGGGTCCTCGCCCTCGATCCGGGCCACGGTGGAGGCCCGCCCCTTGTGCGACTCGATGATCTTCGGTTCGAGTCCGACCTCGGCGAGCTTCTCGGCGACGTACTCCGCCGCCAGCCGCTCGCCGGGTCCGGAGTGGTCGCCGTAGTTGCTGGTGTCGATGCGGATGAGGTCACGACAGAGGTCGACGACCTCGTCCTCGCCCGTGACGGTCCGGCCGGTGTTCGACTCGCTCACGCTGCTTCCTCCCACTACGTGCCCCAAGTGCTGACTGATGATCTCCCCATCCTCCCGCGTGTCCCCCTCCGGACCCAAGGGCGGCCTCCGGCCGGACACGTGCCCGTCACACGCCGGGGGCCGAAGGTCACGGGCCGGGGGGGGCCGGATGGGGGTGGTGATCGGCCACCCCGGATGTTTGCTATGGTTTTCCTCGTCGGAAGGGCCGAGCGGCCCGGATGACGAGATCACCTGTCCGGGTGGCGGAATGGCAGACGCGCTAGCTTGAGGTGCTAGTGCCCTTTATCGGGCGTGGGGGTTCAAGTCCCCCCTCGGACACCAGCAGGAACCCCACTTCACGTGGGGTTTTTCTGTTTCTCGGACTGTGGCGTGACCAACCACGTGACCAACAGCCGAGAGATTCCCCAGGTCAGACCAGGGAGGACAGGCCGAGTCGGCCCGCACCGGAGGCGGCCAGTCGGCGCGCTCCGTCCTTACGTGAGTGGCCGTACCGGGCCATGGTGTAGCCCGGCGAGTGGTGCCGGACGTTCGCGGAGACCTCTACGGGGTTCTCCCCGGCCTCCAGGTCGTTCGTGACCTTGCTGTGCCTCCAGTCGTGAATCCGGAAGTCCTCCGGCAGGTGCAGCCGACTCCGGAGGGTGCGCCACCGGGCCGACACCTTCTCGGGGTCCTGGGGGCCGCCTGCCTCGCCCCGGTAGAGCTTGAAGCCGTCCCGAGCGAACACCAGGTCATGATCCGTCCACGCGGTCCCCATGCGGGCACGCTCGGCGTCCTGCCGGGCCTTCTGCCACTTGAGGACGTTCATGACGCTCTGATCCACGTAGATGATCGCGTTGGCGTCACCGTCCTTGGTTAGCTTCCGAAGCCGGTACGTGTTGCCTTCCTCGACCACGACCCAGCCAAGTTCGATGGACCCCTCATCCCAGTTCACCAGGGACCACTTCATCCCCAGAGCCTCACTGCGCCGGACACCAGTCGCGGCATAGACGGTCCACAGCGGAGCGTCACGTAGGCAGTGGTGAGTCAGGCCGCCGTCACAGACACGGTTGCCGCACGGCTCCCACACGGAGCCCAGGAACCGCGCCGTCTGGCCGTCGTCCACGGTCGGATAGCTCTGCTCCTGAGCCTTGATCTGCCGGGCGGTCGGCGGGTGTGCCGTCGCCGCCGGGTTGGCGGGGATCAGCTTGGGCACCGCCGCCCCAAGGGCGCCCGACAGGATGTTGTGCACGTGACGGACGGACTTGGCTCCTAGCGGCTTGCCCTTGTTCGTCGGGCATGGGGCTGTCTCCAGCAGGCGGTACAGATCATCAAGGGCGTCGTCCGTGACTTCGCAGAGCTTCACTCCGCCTATGTGCGGCTTGATGTGCAGACGGATCTTCGTCTCATACCCGGCCACGGTCGTTCCCTCCTTCCGATGATTCGACAGCCACTTGTCGAGCCAGTCGCCCAGCTTCATGTGCGAGCGGGTCGCGATCTTCCCGGCTTCGTGGTCGTTGTGCCACTGCCGTAGCGCCTTCTCCGCCTCGGTCTTGGTCTTGTACTCCCGGCCTATCCAGTAGCGCTCCTGCTTCCCGCTCGCCTTGTTGAAGTGGAGGGGCGTCCGCACGCCCCAGGTGTTGGGCCTCCCCTTGCGCGGGATCTCCACCGGAGTCCCCCCGAGCCCATTTCCGCGCTTGGTCACGTGGTGCTAGTTGCCTTCCTGGTCCTGGTGCCACTGGGTGAGGATCGCCGAGGATTTCTCGGTGAGCCGTTGCCCGTCCCACAGGCCGAGTTCCTTAGATCGTTTGATGCGTTCGGACATGGTTGCCTTGCCGATCCCCAGACGGCCGGCCAGCTCGCCTTGGGGGGCAGTGGTGCCGGTAGCTCGCATCCGTGCCAACTCCGCGACGAGAAGCGTGTAGTCCTCCTCCGTACGGCAGCGCGCCGGGACGGGGTAGGGCTCGTTCATCGCCCGGTCTTCCTGTTTGGCGAGGGTCGCGCGGGCTCCTGCCTTGATCTCTGCCAGTGGGATCTGTCGGAGCAGGCTGGCGGGGATGCCGTCTGTCTCCAGTGCCGCGTCCATGCCCTCTTCGATCTCTTCGACGCTGCCACCGACCGCGAGGCGAATGGTCAGCTCGGAGGGGCCGTTGAACGGCGCGTCGACGGGGCAGCGGGCATCGATTCGCCAGGGACCGTAGAACTTCGTCCAGACAATCTCTGACCCGTCACGCCGCCATCCGTCGCGGCCTCTGCTGTGTGGTGAGGATGTGTTCACGTGATCGACAGTAGCACCACACGAACCTGATGCAATCAGTTCGGAGATGTGAGGATCGCCACCACTCCGAACGGCGCGCAACAAGTTCGCCCTGGGGCACACTGGAATCGAGCCGGAGAGGAACAGGGCGAAGCGGTCGCCCCCCGGTTAGCAAGGGAGCCCGATGCACTTGAAGCTGATGACCGTTGACGACGTGGCCGACTACCTGAACGTTCCCGAATCGTGGGTGTACGGGAACTGGAAGGCCCGGGGAATCCCCTTCCGCAAGGTGGGCCAGTCCCTTCGGTGCCGCCCGGGGGACCTGGAGAAATGGCTAGACCGACAGAACTGAACAGCACGACTAACGACGCCCCCGAGGCAACCGGGGGCTTTTTCTTTGCCTGGAGCGGTAAGTGAGTGCAGTCGCTGTAAAGATCGTTGACCTCGTGTGTGCTACATGCCGCGAGCCCTACACCCACGAACGCAGGCCGGGCCCGGGAAGGTACCCGGCGACAAATCCAGACCATCCGGAGTGCAAGCAGAACCGAGAGAATCAGGGGCGAGCCATGTCTCGGGATCGTAAGCGAAACGGACTGGCTCTGAAGAAGAAGCCGGACAGGGCTGACGCCCTCGATATCGCATGGCGGGCCGGGGCCTACGTGGAGGAGGTTCTACGGTTCCAGAGCCCGCCGGAGAAGTACGACAGCCGACAGGAAGCGGAGAAGCGCGTTCATTCGGACATTGCCTATTCGACCCGTCAGGATCGCCGCGCGGTCGCGCTGTGGTTCGCCGACCGCAGGGAACCGAAGGTCGGCCCGGAAACGGGGCGGACTTCATCCCGGCCTCTGACAGTGATCGGTTCCGCTCGGCCGTGGTGGGCGTCCGAGGCCATGTGTACGCGAGGCACGGTCAAGCCCTTGGAGCCGTTCACGATGGGCGGTTGAAGAAGTGGGCGCATCGCTTGTCCTGGGGTGCGTCCGTTTTTTCTTATAGATGAGGGGAGCTTTCCCCTTGGAGTCATGACCGCTGGGCGGCGGTCCTCTGACGCGGACGAGAGTCCGGGCCCGTTCGAAGTCCTGAGCATGGTAGATGCTCGAATGCGGCTCTGCGGATACCTGCCTGTGAGATCACAGCGGACAACCGGAGGGCGGACCCTTACCCCGTGAAGTTGATTGTCTGGGGGTAGGGGCCCGTCTGTCTCTTACCGTTGTCCTGTTGTGAGGTAGGGCCGCCTTGAGAGCGGCCCTTTCCTGTCTCTACTTATTTGGTTGATTAGATCCTGAGGAGGTGTCGCCCATGAGCGACCCACGGAATGATTCCCATTCTCCGGCCCAGGTGCCGGCCGACGGTTCCGATTCCGTTCGGGCCGAGGTGCAGCGCGAGTACGCGGCCAAGCTCGCCCATGCCGAACTCAGGGCCCGAGCCGCCCAGGCCGGTATCAAGCTCAGTGACGGTTTCATTGACTACCTGGACGCTTCCAAGCTCCTCGGTGAGGACGGCAATCCGTCGGCGGAGGCCATCGGTAGAGCGCTGGCCCCGTTCACATCGGCACGACCGCCGGAGTTCCCCTACCTCGTCGGCGCAGGCGCTAACCGCAGTGGCGGCCCGATGCTTGAGCGTCCCCGTGTTTCTCTCGACGTCCGTAAGCGCTAACCAGGAGTATCCGTATGGCCTTTGCCTACCAGAACAATTCCACTCACACCTTTGTCCCTGATATCTGGGACGCCGACCTGCTGACCCAGTTTGACCCGCTGCTGGTCTGGGCTTCCCCGGTCGTCTCGAATAACAAGTACGAGGGTGAGATTCGCAAGAAGGGTGATGTGGTCCACATCAACTCGCTTCTGCGGCCCTCGGTTGGTGACTACAAGCTCCCCGACGGCATGACGGCGCAACGGCCGGAGACCGTTGATCAGAAGCTCCCGATCACTGAGGCCAAGTACCTTCAGGTGCTCATTGAGGACGCGGAGCGCGTGCAGGTTGCAGGCGGCCTCAGTTCCCCGATCAACCAGCAGATGATCCGGGCCCTTGCGCGGGAAGCCGACACGTTCATGGGTGCTGTCATCGCCAAGGGCGCCACGGCTCTGCCCAACGTCAAGCCGACCGCAGCGAACATGCCTCAGAGTCTCTACGGCACGATCCTGGACTTGATGCTGGCCCTGGACGACAACGACATCCCGACAGGCCGGTACGTGGTTGTCTCGCCGCGCGTGAAGCGCTACCTCGTGGAACATCCGGCCGTCGCCAACGCGGCGGCCTACGGCGAGGGCGGTGTGACGGCGAACGGCGTCGTGGCGCGTCTGGCGGGCTTCACGATCCTGAGCACCACGGCCATGCCTGCGGGCGTGGACATCGTGGCCGGACACAAGGAGTTCGCCACCTACGCCTCCCAGTTCACCGGCTTCCGTGAGGGCCAGTCGGAGAAGTACCGGGCCGACTACATCGACACCCTCCACCTGTACGGCGGCAAGATCGTGCGCTACCCCGAGCTGGACACCAAGAAGGTGGACAGCACCTTTGACGAGTCCAAGCCGACCAAGGGCATCGTCAAGGCCACGGTCGAATGGCCCACCGCGGCCTGATCGTTCGAAGCGTTCGGGGCCCCTGCGGGCACAGGCAGGGGCCCCGTTCCGTTCACGCACCGCAGTGCCGGCCATCCACCCCCCGTTACCTGAACCGGAGGACACAGCCATGCCCAGGCCTCGTAGCCCGATCTCTCCCCATTCTCGTTACCGTGAAGCGCAGAAGCTCACTGTGTTGCCCCTCGACCACGGCCTACCAGTTCCGAATGTTCCGACGGGTCGGGATTGGTCAGAACATGAACGGGCCTATTGGATTGAATTGTGGGAGACCCCACAGGCCTCCCAGTGGGACGACGCCACGGCCGGAATCGTCGCAACCGTCGTTGTGCACTGGTCCGCGATTCTCGACGGAACGGCAACCAGTACGCAGCTCATGGAATACCGGCACCTGACGAAGGCTCTGGGACTCACCCCGGAGGGAATGCGCGCTCTCGGGTGGGTGATGGGTGATGAGTGAGAAGGTGGCGCGCCGGAAGGCCGCTCAGGCGGTCAAGGTACCCGGAGGTTTCCCCTCCGTATCGCACCGTAAGGGCGCGGAATGCTCCGAGGTCATCACCTTCAACAATGGGCCTATGGGTGAGAGTGAGATTCGGTGTGTGACCTGCTGGAACCTGTGGTGCCTGCATGTCGCCTGGGAGGCCACGGGAGGAACGGCGGAACCGTGGGGCGACGGGCAGCGCCACAAATCCGGTTCTTGCTTCGAGTGCCGCAAAATTGATTGACAAACAAACGATGGAAGGAAGGCACCCCCGGTGGGTCCTATTCTTTATCTAATTACCATTACCCCCATATTGAGTAATGGTTCAGAAATGCGTAAGTTACCGTTTCGTGATGGGGGTACGGAAGAATAGTTCTTAAGCGGGGAGGTCGTAAGAGCGGCGCTCCGGCCCCCGCCTGAGACTTCCACCCCACCAAAGGAATGCAGCGCTATGCGTAAAACTGTTCTCCTGCCCGTCGAAAAGGTTCTGTGTGACGCCCACATAGCGCGTGACGGTTCCGAGGTAGAGGCAACGGACACTCTGACGCTGGGACGGCATTCCTGGGATCTGTGCGAGGAGCACAACGTCATTTTCGGCCGCTACCTGTGCGATGCACTGGGCGCCCCGGCCCACGGGGAGCGGGGGCCCGTGAGTGAGCCGGTTACTGAACCTTCCCCGGAGCTCGTGGCCGAAGTGGCGCCTGTCGTGGTTGAAACGCCGGACGGGAGCGAGCCTGAGCCTGTGCGAACCGTGATGATCGCGGGTGAGGTACCCGGGTACGACTGGGACACTGCGCGGGAAGCGGTGCGGAACCTGGGCTATGACGTGGTCGGCCGTGCCGACGACAGCACAGTCTTGCTGATTCTGGGTGAGGGCGGCGACCGCAACGGGACCAAGCTGCGGGACGCGTCCGAGCGTGGCATCCCGTGCATGGACGTGAGGGAACCGGGCCGGTTCAAGTCGGCTGTCCGGTCTGGTGAGTTGGTCGGTGGTGACCCGCTTCCTGAGCCTGCCAAGGTGGATCGGTCGGGCATGAGTGACCGGGAGCGCAACAAAGTCATCCGGGCATGGGCCCGCGAGAACGGGTGGCCCAAGCTGCCTGTCCAGGGACGAGTCCCGATGAACGTCCGGCACGCCTACGAACTGGCTCACCGGGATCCTGTCCAGGGAAAAGCGGTAGCGGCCTGAGTGTCGCGCCTACGGTGACGGCCGCTGACTGCGGCCGTCACCCCCGGCCCCATGACCTGAACCTGTGGAAGCGCTGCAAGGGCTACGGGGCCGAGTCCAAGCCATCGAGGGGGGACTGTTCCCCCGGTTCCTGGGTCACCTGGACCACCCCTAGGGGCGAGCGCCGTGTAGGGGTCGTGAGCAACGACCCGCTGTCGGTCGCCAGCGTGAGGCGGCACGTTCCGATGGACAAGGTGTCGCGCTGTACCGCCGTGATCGTTCCGGCGGACGGGGGAGACGTGCTCCCCCTGCTGCGGAAGACCGGCAAGGAACCCCACTTCCAGACCAAGGACGGGGGCCGATGGCGGCCTGTCGTCTCCAACCGAACCAACTCAAAGGAAGTAAAGGCAGCATGAGCGCCCCCGTTTTCTACGGCCCGATCGGTCGAGCCGTCCGCACGATCGCACCGTTCGCGGAGACCGATCCCCTCGGTATCTACGTCGCAGTTTTGTCGATGTGGTCGGCCGCAATCGGCGGCACGGTCAAGGTGTCATCCCGTGGCAGCGCCCGCCCTGTACTGCTCTGGTCGGCCCTCGTGGCCGGAACGGGCCGGGGAAAGGGAACCGCGCTCCGGGCCGCCAATCACGTCCTGGACAAGTCGTTGGAACGGTTCCTTGCCACCCACACCACATCCGGCATCACGTCCGGGGCGAGCCTGGTCAACCACCTATGGGACCAGCAGGAAGCCACAGCCGAGACTGAGCACGGGCGGGACGTGCGGGCACTGGTGATCGAGGAGGAATGGACGGAGGTCTTGAAGCGGGTCAAGCGCGACCCGTCGTTCACCACCAAACTCCGGGCCGCTTGGGACGGAGCGACGCTGCGCAACACCACCAAGGAAGAGGCCCAGGAAGTCCGCGACCCGGCCATGGTGCTGCACTCCCACATCACACCGTCCGACTGGGCCAAATACGTAGGCGAGTCCGAAGCGGCGGGAGGCTCGTACAACCGTATTCTGCCCTTCCTTCTCGGGTCCGTCCCGATGCTCGACGACGACCGCGTGAGCCTGCCGAAGGTGGACGGCTCCGAACTGTCCGACGCCTACGGATGGGCCACCGCCCACCCCCGCGTGATCACCCTCTCCGAGGACGCCCGCCCGTTGTGGCGGATCGTCCGCCGGTACGCCCGCATCCTCGGGGAGACGCTTCCGGAAGCTCAGGCCGTCTTCATCGAACGGACGGCAGAACAGACGCTCAGGGTCGCGGCCTGTCTCGCAGCCGTCGAGTGCTCCGAGGCCATCACGGAACAGATCATGTCGGCCGCCTTCTCCCTCGTGCGCCGGTCCGTTCAGGACGTCGTGCGAATCAGCAAGGGGGCCGACGCTCCGAAGGTGAAGCGACAGCCGCTCACCCTGGCGGACAAGGTCCGGGCACGGATCGACATGCATGGAGGTACCGCCAACTCGTCGCAGATCCTGCCGTACGTCGGGGCCACGGCCGAGGAGGTCAAGGCACTGACCGAAATCGTCGTCACTGTGGAACGGTCAGGCAAGACGGGTCGGCCGAAGACGGTTTTCACGATCCGCGGTGACGCTTCCCGTCACCCTGAGCCGCAGCCGGCCAGAGCGGAGCGTGAGGAGAACCGGGACGCTTCCCATTACGCAGAGCCGCAGCCGGCCAGCGCGGAGCGTGAGGAGAACCGCGCCACGGTCGTCCGGCTCGATGCCTACCGCCCGTCGCCCGGCCCGGCCCCTGTAAGGACGCCTCCTGCTTCAGCTCCCGCCGCAACCGACAACCCGTTCCGTGCCCTGCTCTGAACCGTCCTAGCAAACCAAGCAAGCCCCGGCGATCGCCGGGGCTTGCTTGGTCGCTTCTGCTACCGGAGCGGTTTCAGTAGAACCACCTGACATCCGTTCACGCGGCCGTTCGCCGTGTTCCATCGGATCCCGATTTCACCGCCACCGTACCTTGGTTCGTTCGGGCGCATTCCTGCCTCATGCCAACCCGCGTGGTTGAACGGTAGACCGCAGGTCGCGGAATTGTTGATCCACTCTTCATAGCGCGGCGTTCCGGGGATGCCGCGCCGGACTGCCCACACCTGATAGGGGTACAGCTCCGCCCACGCCCCGCACTTCGCGGGCTTCTCGGTCCTGACACTTGCAAGGGGCGTGGACACGAATGTTCCTTCCGGGCAGCACGGTTTCGAGCATTCGACGTAAGACGCTTTCACTGATTCCAAGCTGTGCGGAAAGTTGCGTGTACGTCTCGCCGTTGGTCAGCCGCTTCCTCAGCTTGCCCTCATGGGCGGTTATGTATTCGCGGTTCTCTTTCATCTCCTGAGCGGTAAGCTTGGCCATTAGATCGCCCCGCCATCCCAAGGGGGCATTTCGACTTCTGGGATGAGTCTTGCGAACGTGGACCTGATGCTGTCTGGGAAATCCACCCCTTCAAGACACCAGCTCTCCGAGTCGAAGTCCGGCCGCGCATTGGAGCGCTCCAACGCATCCCCCTTGGGCCAGTAGGCGTCTGCCGGAATCGCTGTCAGTTCCGGCCGTTCACGCGTCATGGGCCCGTGCCCCCTTCTCGGCAGCTTCAGCGGCTGCCCGCACCAGAGCCGGTACGGCCAGCCCTATGGCTGCCACCCACTCCCGCCCTTCCCGCTCCGCCAGGATCCGGGCCAGACCCTCGTCCAGCTCTGCGCGCTCTTCGGCTGTGAAACGGAGGAGAGTCCGCCCGCTCCTCTCTGGCGCGTTCATAGCCGTTCCTGGAGCCTGGCCAGCACCAGGCGCAGGAGCGCCGCAGAGGGCGGCGTGTAGCCGCGTCTGGGTACCCAGTCAGGAACGCCCTCCCACCAGGGGAACGAGTCGCGGCCGTTGGGGGAAGACCCGCAGAAGTGGCGGGCCGCCGTACCCTTCCGCCCGGCCCCAAAGTCAGGGCGGGGGACCCTCTGTTCCGCCGTCATCGGCGCCATGCTCGCCATTGGGCTGCCTCCCGGATAGATCCGTGAGGCATCGATAATTCCGCAACCACGGGCAGATCCGGCGCCCTATTCTCGTTACCGACTAAAGATCATCGGCGATGGCTGGCCGCCCACTCTTGCAGTAGTGCCCTGGCGTCGCTCCCGAAAAGGGCGCGCTGCTCGAACTGAGCAAACACGGCCAAGTATTCTGCAGTGTCGCGCGCATCCCGGAAGACCATGCGGCCAGTAAAGTTCTCCACTGTGGCCAGTCGATTGTCATAGATGGTGAACGTATTCATCGGCCCGCGCGCCGCGGGTGCCCCAAGAGGAATAATCCCAATCTGTACATTAGGAAGATGGGATAGCGAGGCAAGACGCTCGATCTGCATGGCCAATGCGGGTGGCGGGACGATGGCCCACCTTGCCGCCTGCTCCGTGAGTAGGAAAGTAAATTGCTTCTCTGTATCGAAGAGGACTGCTTGCCGTTCCAGCTTGCGTGTCACCGTCTTCGAAGAGTCTCCGGGAGTGTGGCTTAGGCTGGCCCGAATATATTCGGGTGTAGCCAAAAGTCCGGTAATCATTGACGGAAGGAAGTATCGGAGTTCCTTCGCCTCTGACTCCAAGGCTGCCAGTTCCGATTGGCGCTTCTCTGCGCCCCGGCGCCAAGAGGATCGCTTGTCTTGCCATTCGGTATTGGCGATCCGTGCGAGGGAAGTTATTTCCGTGATCACATCGGATGGCGCATCGAGTGCCCTTAAGATGCGCTCGATATCTACCAGGGTCGGCGTCTTCCGGCCCGTTTCAAACTTACTAATCTGACTCTGAGACATATTGCAGCGTCGGCCAAGCCGTTCCCCGGTCAGGCCGGCCGCCTTGCGGAGGTCGCGCAGCTTCTCCGCAAGGTCGGTCCTGGACTGACCTAGCTGCTCAGGCTCAAACGTCACACGCGGTCTTTCACGTAATCGGAGAACGGGACGGCGTGGGCCAAGGCGATGCGCTGCCACTCCAGGTAAGGGGCGACATCACCCGTCACCAGTTCTCGGTTGATCTGGGTACCGTCCGCCCGGAAGTTCAGGTGCACAACGCGTGCGTTATCAAACATCCACCAGTCGGTTCCCGATAGCGGGAGTCCGTAGTCGTCGTGTGTGACGTCCAGGATTCGGATGTCCTCCCCGGCCCGGATGTTGCCAGGGATGCCCCAGGCGAACTGATACCGCTGGTAGTCGGTGAGCGGACGCCGCACGATCCGCACGCGCCCGATGGAACGCCCCGTCGCGACGAAACCACGGACGCGCTCGTGCCACCGTTCGTTGTGCCCCAGAGGCTTGGGCTCACCCTGGAGGAAGCGGGCGACGTTCTCGGCTTCCTTGGGCATGGTGTACGTGGGCTGGGCTTCGAACCGCCACGCAGCACGCTCGTAGGCGTCGAACGTCTGCCGCCACTCGTTACCATCCAAGAGCACGGACAGCCTCCCTCAGCACCGCTTCCGGGATCTCCACCAGCGCCTCGCCCTCCGGGGGCTGGAAGGCGCTGGACACGTTGCCCTGGACGACGATGGCGCCGCTCTCCGAGCGGTACACGTTCGGGCAGTCGTCGTCATCACAGTTCGGGCCGTTGAGCTTGCCGGTAAGCCGCGTCAGGTCGCTGCGTGCCACTGGTTTCCCTCCCGTCGTCGGCCCCGATCGGGGCCGCTGCCTGACGACGCTATGCAGGGCATCGCTCCTCGTCTATGCCGACTCCGGACTATTCCCGATCCGGCATAAACGATCTCTGGTGCCGAGGGTTGGCAACGTGGCCAACCCATGACCAACAGCGGTCAGAAACAGCAGGAAACAGGGGGAAAGCATGATCAACCGAGACTGTCAACTCTGCGGCGCGTCCCTGGTATCCTCGCAGGTCAGAAGACATGTGGGCTGGTGCCCGAGTGGAGAGTTCAAGTCCCCCCTCGGACACCAGCGAAGGACCCCACAGACTGTGGGGTCCTTCTCGTATGAGGCGGCGGTACGGTGCGACGCAGGAGCAGGACCCCCTCGTCGCCGCTCCCCCAGCGGGACGGCATCGATCCCGTGCGCGTACGGCTGCCGGAGGACCCGGAGCGGCGGTGGGCGACCGTCGGCGCGTATCTGCTCGACCGGTACGCGGCGGCCGTCGGGGCCGCGCGAGTGGCGGAGATGCTGCGCGCGGGACGGTTCGTCGGGGCGGACGGGGCGCCGGTCGGCGCGGACGAGCCGTACGCCGCCGGGCTGCGGCTGTGGTTCCACCGGGACTTCCCCGCCGAGGAGCGGGTGCCGTTCGAGATCGGGGTGGTGTACCGCGACGAGCGGATCGTGGTCGCGGACAAGCCGCACTTCCTGGCGACGATGCCGCGGGGCCGGCACGTCACGGAGACGGCGCTGGCCCGGCTGCGCCGCGACCTGGAGCTGCCCGCGCTCCAGCCCGCGCACCGGCTGGACCGGCTGACGGCGGGGCTGGTGCTCTTCATCGTGCGGCCGGAGGACCGGGGGGCGTACCAGACGCTGTTCCGGGACCGGGCCGTGCGCAAGGCGTACGAGGCGGTGGCGCCGTACGACCCTGCGGTGGAGCTGCCGGTGACCGTGCGGAGCCGGATCGAGAAGGAGCGCGGGGTGCCGGCCGCCCGGGAGGTGCCGGGCGAGCCGAACGCCGAGAGCCGGATCGAGCTCCTCGCGCACGCGGGCGGGCTCGCCCGGTACCGGCTGGAGCCGGTGACCGGGCGGACCCATCAGCTGCGGGTGCACATGAACGCGCTCGGGCTGCCGATCCTGTACGACCCGCTGTACCCGGTGGTGCGACCGGACGGGCCGGAGGACTACGGGCGACCGCTCCAGTTGCTGGCGCGGTCGCTCGTCTTCACCGACCCGTTCACGGGTGAGCCGAGGCGCTTCCTGAGCCGCCGTGCGCTCAACGGCCTCGGCTGATCCACTCCGCGAGGTGCGGGGCCTCCGCGCCGATGGTGGTGGTGGCGCCGTGGCCGGTGCGGACGACGGTCTCGGGCGGGAGGGTGAGCAGCTTCTCCTCGATCGACCCGACGATGGTCGGGAAGTCGGAGAAGGAGCGCCCGGTCGCGCCCGGACCGCCCTGGAAGAGGGTGTCGCCGGTGAAGACGGTGCCCAGCTCCGGGGCGTACAGGCTGACGGCGCCGGGGGCGTGCCCCGGGGTGTGCAGCACGTGCAGGTCGGTCCCGCCGATGGTGAGGACCTGGCCGTCGGCGAGCTCGCCGTCCGGGGTGTGGTCGGGGTGGGTCAGCTTCCACAGCGGCTGGTCGGCGGGGTGGAGCAGGATCCGGGCGCCGGTGGCGGCGGCGAGCGCCGGGGCCGCGTCGATGTGGTCGTCGTGGGCGTGGGTGCAGACGATGGCGAGCAAGGCGCGCCCGTCGAGGGCGGCCAGGATGGCCTCGGCGTCGTGGGCGGCGTCGATGACGATCGCCTCGCTGTCGTCGCCGACGATCCAGACGTTGTTGTCGACGTCCCAGGTGCCGCCGTCGAGGCTGAAGGTGCCGGAGGTGACCAGGTGGTCGATGCGGGCGCCCATCAGAGGACCACCACCGAGCGCAGGACGTCGCCCTCGTGCATCCGCGCGAAGGCCTTCTCGACCTCGCCGAGGCCGATGGTCTCGGTGACGAAGGCGCCGAGGTCGATGCGGCCCTGCTGGTGCAGGTCGATCAGCATCGGGAAGTCGCGGGAGGGCAGGCAGTCCCCGTACCAGGAGGACTTGAGGGAGCCGCCTCGGCCGAAGACGTCGAGCAGGGGCAGTTCGAGCCGCATCTCGGGGGTGGGGACGCCGACGAGGACGACGGTGCCGGCGAGGTCGCGGGCGTAGAAGGCCTGGCGGTACGTCTCGGGCCGGCCGACGGCCTCGATGACGACGTCGGCGCCGAAGCCGCCGGTGAGCTCGCGGATCGCCTCGACGGGGTCGCCGGTGCGGGAGTCGACGGTGTGGGTGGCGCCCATCTCGCGGGCCTTGGCCAGCTTGCGCTCGTCGATGTCGACGGCGATGATCCGGGACGCCCCGGCGAGCCGGGAGCCGACGATCGCTGCGTCGCCGACGCCTCCGCAGCCGATGACGGCGACGGTGTCGCCTCGGCCCACGTTCCCGGTGTTGAGGGCGGCGCCGATGCCGGCCATCACGCCGCAGCCGAGGAGTCCGGCGACCTCGGGGGCGACGGCCGGGTCGACCTTGGTGCACTGGCCGGCGGCGACCAGGGTCTTCTCGGCGAAGGCGCCGATGCCGAGCGCCGGGGAGAGCTCGGTGCCGTCGAGCAGGGTCATCCGCTGCCGGGCGTTGTGGGTGTCGAAGCAGTACCAGGGGCGTCCGCGCAGACAGGCCCGGCACTGGCCGCACACGGCGCGCCAGTTGAGGATCACGAAGTCGCCGGGGGCGACGTCGGTGACGCCCTCGCCGACCGACTCGACGACGCCCGCCGCCTCGTGGCCGAGGAGGAAGGGGAACTCGTCGTTGATGCCGCCCTGCTTGTAGTGGAGGTCGGTGTGGCAGACGCCGCAGGCCTGGATCTTCACCACGGCCTCACCGGGGCCGGGGTCGGGGATCACGATCGTCTCGACCCGGACCGGCTCGTTCCTGCCGGGGGCGACGACCCCCTGGACCTGCTGCGCCATCGTGGACTTCCCTTCCACCAAAACGGTGACCCGCGTTACGGATGTGACGATATCGGCCAGGTTACGCGGAGCTCGCAACCCGCGTCCCCGGCTCGGCCGTCTCCTCTCCCAGCAGGCATGACACAGCCTCAGGGGGAAATGATGACCAGTGAACTCGAACCGTACGTGGACCCGTTGACCGTGCCGCCGGTGCTCCGGCCGGAGCCGGGCGGGGAGCCCGGCGGGATCGCGGAGATCGAGGTCTCCTCGCGTCCGACGTGGGTGCGGATGCACCGGCAGCTGCCGCCCACGCTGATGTGGGGGTACGAGGGGAGCGTCCCGGGTCCGACGATCGAGGTGCGGCGGGGGCAGCGGATCCGGGTGGCGTGGACCAACCGGATCCCGAAGGGCAGCCCGTACCCGGTGACCGTGGTGGAGGTGCCGCGGACCGCCGGGCGGCCCGATCCGCACAACCGGCCGGGCCGCGAGGGGGTGGAGCCGGTCGGGGAGGCGGCGGCGCTGCCCGCCTGGACGGTGACGCACCTGCACGGGGCGCAGACCGGCGCCGGGAACGACGGGTGGACGGACAACGGGGTCGGCTTCGGCGACGCGCAGCTGTCGGAGTATCCGAACGAGCACCAGGCGGTGCACTGGTGGTACCACGACCACGCGATGAACATCACCCGCTGGAACGTGTACGCGGGCTTGGTGGGCACCTACCTGGTGCGGGACGAGGAGGAGGACGCGCTCGGGCTGCCGTCCGGGGAGCGGGAGCTGCCGCTGGTCCTGGCGGACCGGAACCTGGACACGGACGAGGACGGCACCCTGAACGGGCGGCTGCTGCACAAGACGACCACGCTGGTGGCCAGTCACCCCGAGACGGGGAAGCCGGTCGGGCTGCCGTTCCTCGGCCCGTACACCACGGTCAACGGCACGATCTGGCCGTATCTGGACGTGGTGGACGGGTGGTACCGCTTCCGGCTGGTGAACGCGTCGAACGCGCGGACCTACGACCTGGTCCTCGTCGACGAGGACGACCGGCCGCTGCCGGGGATGGTGCACCAGGTCGGGAGCGACGGGGGGCTGCTGCCGCGCCCGGCGGCGTTCGACTTCGAGGCCGGGGACGGGGGCGCGGAGGGCGTGGCGCCGCTGACGATCGCCCCGGCCGAGCGCTTCGACCTGGTGGTCGACTTCCGGGGCCGGGCGGGGCAGCGGCTCCGGCTGGTGAACAAGGCTCCGGGACGGGCGCCCGGGGTGCCGGACGCGGCGCTGAGCGTGCCGTATCCGCAGGTCATGGAGTTCCGGGTGGGCGAGGGCGCCGAGGACGGCGGGTGTGACGGCTTCACGCTGCCGCCGGTGCTCTCGGGCTCCTTCCGGCGCTACGACCACGCGCACGTCGAGCACGGGCACCGGCTGGTGGTGCTGACGCCGCCGGGGACGGTCGGCGGCGGCGGGCATCCGGAGATCTGGGAGATGGAGGAGGTCCCGGAGCGGGAGCAGCCGAAGCTGCGGCTGCCGGCGAACGGGGTGATCCAGCTCCAGTCGGCGGACGGCAAGGTGCGCACGTACCGGCGGACGGCCCGGACCTTCAACGACGGGCTGGGGTTCACGGTCGGCGAGGGCTCGTACGAGCAGTGGTCGTTCCTGAACCTGGCGCCGGGGCCGCTGATGCACCCGATGCACATCCACCTGGCGGACTTCCAGGTGATGGGGCGGGAGGCGTACGCGACGGACGGCTTCGACGCGGCGCTGGGCGGTTCGCGGCGGCCGGTGCGCTTCGACGCGGGGCGGCCGGTGCCGGTGCCGGCCAACGAGGCGGGCTGGAAGGACGTGTTCCGGGTGCCCGGCGGTGAGCTGGTGCGGGTGCTGGGGCGCTTCGACGGGGCGTACGGGCGCTTCATGTACCACTGCCATCTGCTGGAGCACGAGGACATGGGGATGATGCGGCCGTTCGTGGTGGTGCCGCCGGAGGTGCTGCCCTTCGACCACGGGGCCGGGCACGGGGGCCACGGGGGCCACTGAGCACCGGCCCGGACGCGCCGAGGCCCCCGCGGGCGCTGAGCTCGCGGGGGCCTCGGCCTGTGCCGGGACGGGCTCAGTCCTCGGCGCGGCGGGCCGCGGCGCGGACCCGGCCGCGGACCAGGAACCAGCCGCCGACCAGGGCCGCTCCGATGAGCGGCAGGCAGGCGACGGTGGTGCGGCCGACCCCGCCGTCCATCCACATGAGGACGAGGACGGCGGCCAGGAAGACCAGCGTCACGAGCTGGGTGTACGGGGCCCAGGGCAGCCGGAAGCCGGGGCGGGTGACCCGGCCCTCGCGGGAGGCGCGCCAGAAGAGCAGCGAGCAGACCATGATCATCGCCCAGGTGCCGATGATGCCGATCGAGGCGAAGTTGAGGACCAGTTCGAAGGCCTCGCCGGGCATGACGTAGTTGAGGCCGACGCCGAGGACGCCGAAGCCCGCGGTGAGCAGGATGCCGCCGTAGGGCACGCCGCCCTTGTTCATGACGCCGGTGAACTTGGGCGCGGAGCCCGCCAGCGACATGGAGCGCAGGATGCGGCCGGTGGAGTAGAGGCCCGAGTTGAGGCTGGAGAGGGCGGCGGTGAGGACGACCAGGTTCATCACGCCGGCGGCGCCGGGGACGCCCAGCTTGTCGAAGACGGTGACGAAGGGGCTCTGGTCGGCGGAGTACGCGGTGTACGGGAGCAGCAGCGCCAGCAGGAACACGGAGCCGACGTAGAAGAGGCCGACGCGCCACATGATCGAGTTGATCGCCTTCGGCATGATCTTCTCGGGGTTCTCGGTCTCGCCCGCCGCGACGCCGCACAGCTCGACGGAGGCGTAGGCGAAGACGACGCCCTGGATGAGCAGCAGCATCGGCATCACGCCGCTGGGGAAGATGCCGCCGTTCTCGGTGATGCTGGCGAAGCCGGGGGTGTGGCCGCCGACGTCGTGCTGGGTGACGACGAGGAAGATGCCGACGAGCATGAAGGCGACCAGCGCGGCGACCTTGATGATCGCGAACCAGAACTCCATCTCGCCGAAGTACTTCACCGAGATGAGGTTGGCGGCGAGCACGACGGCGAGGGCGATCAGCGCCAGGATCCACTGGGGGACGTCGCTGAACATGGCCCAGAAGTGGGCGTAGGTGGCGGCGGCGGTGATGTCGGCGACGGCGGTGGTCGACCAGTTGAGGAAGTAGAGCCAGCCCGCCGTGTAGGCGCCCTTCTCGCCCATGAACTCGCGGGCGTAGGAGACGAAGGCACCGGAGGAGGGGCGATAGAGGACCAGCTCGCCTAGGGCCCGGACGACGAAGAACGCGAAGACCCCGCACACCGCGTACGCGATGAATAGGGAGGGGCCGGCACTGGCCATGCGGCCGCCGGCGCCGAGGAAGAGCCCCGTGCCGATCGCGCCGCCGATGGCGATCATGTTGATGTGCCGGGATTTCAGGTCTTTGCGGTATCCGGCGTCGCCGGCGTCGATGTGGGGGGACGCCGGAGAGCCGGTGGCCGCCGGAGCGGCGGTGCGCGGCTCGGCCGCGGTGACGCGGTCACTCATGCAGTTCGGTCGCCTTCGTGAGGGGGTGTCGGGCGTGCGCTAGCCGGCCGTGCCCCGGGGGTCTCCCCTGGCACGGCCAGCGCACATCCTCGCGGCGGGCAGCGCTCCTGACTGTGGTGGATGTCACTGAACGCCCGTATTTGAGGTAGTTCAGAGCTTACGGGCCCGATTCAGGGCGCGAGAACGTCGAGTTCCTTGAGCGCACCGACCGCGATCTCCCGGGTGAGCGCCTCGGCGCGGGCCGCGTCCCGTTCCCGCACCGCCTCGGCGACCTGGACGTGCAGGGTGACGGCGGCGGGGTCGGGGTCCTCGAACATCACCTGGTGGCGGGTGCGCCCGCTGAGCACCTCGGCGACGACGTCCCCGAGCCGGGCGAACATCTCGTTGCCGGAGGAGTTGAGGACGACCCGGTGGAAGGCGATGTCGTGCACCAGGTACTCCTCCAGGCGGCGCCCGCGCGAGGTGGCGACCATGCCCAGGGCCTGCTCGGTGAGCTCGCGGCACTGCTCGGGGGTGGCGTGCAGGGCGGCGAGCCCGGCGGCGACCGGCTCGACGGCGGAGCGCAGCACGGTGAGCGAGCGGAGCTGGCGGGGGCGGTCGGCGCCGGCCAGCCGCCAGCGGATGACCTGGGGGTCGTACACGTTCCACCGCTCGGTGGGCAGCACGATCACGCCGACCCGGCGCCGGGACTCGACGAGATGCATGGATTCGAGGACCCGCACGACCTCGCGGACGACGGTGCGGGAGACCTCGAAGCGCTCGGCGAGCTCGTCGCTGCGCAGCACGGAGCCCGGGGGGTACTCCCCCGCGGTGATCGCGAGACCCAGGGCGTTGAGGACGTGCGGGTGGAGCCCCTGGGCCGTGGTCGTCATGACGGTCAGCCTATGCGTGATCACACGTGTGATCACGCCGGGCCAAATAAGTACGACTTATTCGTCACACCCTCTTGAATACGTCGTACCCAACAGGTTTCATGAGCGCGACGGATCGATGTCGAAGAAGACAGCGAGGCACCCCCCATGAGCACCACCCCCCAGCCCGTCCCGGCCGGCCCTCCCCCGGTCGTCGTCGTGATGGGCGTCGCCGGAACCGGCAAGACCACGATCGGCCCGCTGGTCGCCGAGGCCCTCGGCCTGCCGTACGCGGAGGGCGACGACTTCCACCCCGCGGCCAACGTGGCCAAGATGTCCGCCGGCACCCCCCTGGACGACGGCGACCGCGAGCCCTGGCTCGACGCCATCGGGCGGTGGGCGCACGGCCGGGCCGGACTCGGCGGGGTGGTGAGCAGCTCGGCGCTCAAGCGGGTCTACCGGGACCGGCTGCGGGCCGCCGCCCCCGGCGTGGTCTTCCTGCACCTCACCGGCGACCGGGAGCTCATCGAGCGGCGGATGGCGGCGCGCAAGGGCCACTTCATGCCGACCGCGCTCCTGGACTCGCAGTTCGCCACCCTCCAGCCGCTGCGGGACGACGAGGCGGGCGTCGCCGTCGACGTGACCGGGAGCCCCGCGGAGATCGCCGGGCGCGCCGTGGCCGCGTTGCGCGGGCTGGGCGGGCTGGGCGGCTGATCCGCCTGGTCCGCCTGTTCCGCCTGATCTCCGTAGGCCCTTAGGCCCCAAGGCCCGTACGCCCGGGCAGCACCCCCTCGGTGCGCTCTCGCAGGGCCGCGTACGCCCCCCCGTACGACCCCCGTCAGACCCGCCCGACCCCCGTCCCCACTCCCTGCTTCCCAAGGACCCACCGTGACCAGTCTCAGCGTCGAGATCCTGGCAGCGGACGCCGCCGAACCGATCACCTCGGCGGGCAACGCCCAGCTCGGCATCGCCGTCCTCGCCGGCATCGCCGTCATCGTCCTGCTCATCACCAAGCTCAAGATGCACGCGTTCCTGGCGCTGACCATCGGGTCATTCGCGCTCGGCGCGTTCGCGAGCGCCCCGCTCGCGGACACCATCAAGTCCTTCACCACCGGGCTCGGCAACACCGTCGCCGGTGTCGGCGTGCTCATCGCGCTCGGCGCGATCCTCGGCAAGCTGCTGGCCGACTCCGGCGGCGCCGACCAGATCGTCGACACGATCCTCGCGAAGACCGGCAGGAAGGCCATGCCGTGGGCGATGGTGCTCATCGCCTCCGTGATCGGCCTGCCGCTCTTCTTCGAGGTCGGCATCGTGCTGCTGATCCCGGTCGTGCTGATGGTCGCCAAGCGCGGCAACTACTCGCTGATGCGGATCGGCATCCCGGCCCTCGCCGGCCTGTCCGTCATGCACGGCCTGATCCCGCCGCACCCCGGTCCGCTCGTCGCGATCGACGCCGTCGACGCCAACCTGGGCGTCACCCTCGCCCTCGGTCTGGTCGTCGCGATCCCGACCGTGATCATCGCCGGTCCGGTCTTCGCCCGGTACGCGGCCCGCTGGGTGGACATCCCGGCGCCCGAGAACATGGTCCCGGTCCGTCCCTCCGAGGACCTGGAGAAGCGCCCCGGCTTCGGCGCGACCGTGACCACCGTGATGCTGCCGGTCGTCCTCATGCTGGCGAAGGCCCTTGTCGACATCGTCGTCGACGACCCGGCCAACGGCCTGCAGAAGGTCACCGACGTCATCGGCTCCCCGCTGATCGCGCTGCTCGCCGCCGTCATAGTGGGCATGTTCACCCTGGGCCGGGCGGCCGGCTTCACCAAGGAGCGGCTCTCCACCACCGTCGAGAAGTCGCTGGCCCCGATCGCGGGCGTGCTGCTGATCGTCGGCGCGGGCGGCGGCTTCAAGCAGACCCTCATCGACATCGGCGTCGGCCAGATGATCCTGGACTTCTCCGAGAGCTGGTCGATCCCGGCCCTGCTGCTCGCCTGGCTGATCGCGGTCGCGATCCGGCTCGCGACCGGCTCGGCGACCGTCGCCACGATCTCCGCGGCCGGTCTGGTGGCCCCGCTCGCCGAGGGCATGTCCACCGGCGAGGTCTCGCTGCTGGTCCTCGCGATCGGCGCCGGTTCGCTCTTCTTCAGCCACGTCAACGACGCGGGTTTCTGGCTGGTGAAGGAGTACTTCGGGATGAGCGTCGGCCAGACGATCAAGACCTGGTCGGTGATGGAGACGATCATCTCGGTGGTCGGCATCGTCTGTGTGCTGCTGCTGTCCTTGGTGATCTAGCGGGCGGCCCCGAAACCCGATGCGAGGATCGGGACCAGCCGGCCGGCGAGGTCCCGGACCTCGGCCGAGGAGTCCTCGGCCGCCGCCCCTCTGACCAGCTCCAGGACGTGCGGATCGTCCCGACCGCTGTCGGCCAGGACCCGGAGTGCGCTCAGGCGCACGGCCGGGTCCTCGTCGTTCGCGAGGCGGTCGTGGGCGAGGGCGAGGGCGTCGGGGACGCCCTCCATGGCCAGGGTCGACAGGACGAAGGCCCGGAGCGCCGGAAACTCGTCCGTCACCGCGCGGTGACGGACGAAGCCGACGGTCTCGGGGCTGGTCCAGCCCAGCCGGACCAGCTCGCCCAGCGCCGTCCCCCGCACGTCGCCGTTCTCGTCGCCCGTCGCCACCTCGCGCAGGAGGTCCGTCCAGTCGGGCGTGGCGCTCCGCCTCGACGGCAGGAGAAACGGTCCGACCGTCGAAAGGGCCGCCTCACGGACACCGGCGTCGGGGTCGTGCCGGATGGCCTCCAGGCGGAGCTCCCGCCACTCCTCGTCGCCCTCGGACCACTCCGCCGTCGAGAACACGGCGGCCCGCACCTCCGGGGCGGGATCGCTCCTCCCCAGCTCCCTCATGGCGGCCCGTACCTCGGGATCGGCCCGCCACAGAAAGGCGAGGTCGCGCGCCACCGAGGCCCGGAGCGCCGCCGGCAAGCCTCCGGCCAGCCGGTCGAGCAGCAGCAGCCGCACCTCGTCCGAGCGGACGCCGAGCTCGTAGAGGAGCACGTGCAGAGCCCGTTCCAGGACCTCGGCGTCCTCTTCCCGCTCCGCCAGGGTGTACAGGAGGGCGATGCCCTCCTCTCTCCGCTCGGACGTGAGCCGGCCCAGAGCGTGGGCCGCCGCCGTGCGGACGGTGGCGTCGGCGTCCCGCAGGGCCTCCCGCACCCAGGCCCAGATCTCGGGCCCGGCACCGTATCCGTCGTTGACGGCTCGCGGTGCTCCGACGCGTGCGGACGGTTCGTCCCGGGCGGCTTCAGCGAGATACGCCTCCGGGTCCGGCTCCGCCAGCAGGTGGCCGAGGCGTACCCTCAGCGCCTCCGCGCGCACGTGCTCGTCCTCGTCCTCCCGCATCCGGTCGAGCATCGCCAGCGTGGTCCCGGCCGGGGCCTCGGACCTGACGAGCTCCAGCAGGGCCCACCGGACGGCGGGATCGGGGTCCTCCGCCGCGCGGCGACCCGCCTTCTCCCACCGGTCCGGGTCCCGCCCCACGTCCGCGTGGGCGGCGGCCACCCGGGCGACGGGACTGACGCTGAGCTCCATCGCCTCGTCGCGTACCCGCCCCGCCTGCTCCTCTCCCGCGCAGAGCAGGCTCAGCCGGATGTCCGCCGCGAGGGAGGGCACCCGGTTGATGGCGAACCCGTTCGTGACGACGTCCTCGCGGCTCCACTCCTCGTACCAGTCGAGGTAGGTCCGGCGGCCCGGCCACCCCTCGCCGAGCGCGGCCAGGGACCGGCCGATCGTGTGGAGCCTGCCGTACGGGTGGAAGAAGTTCACACCGAGCACCCGGGCCAGCTCCAGCAGGCGGATCACCCGGCGGACGATCCGCTCGCTCTGCGGGGCCAGCAGGCCGACGCGCCGGATCTCGCCCAGGCACCGGGCCGCGAAGGCGACTTCGGTGAAGGACGTGTCGCGGTGCGTCCGCAGGCCCGGGCTCGTCGTCTTCGGCGCCAGCACCCGGTCCAGCACCCGGGCCGCGAACGGCTCGTCGATCCGGCCGATGAGCAGGAGCAGGATCTCGTCCCACGCCGGGTCGGGCAGCCTGCGGACGAAGAGGTCCTGGAGCTCCTCCTCCGACATCGCGCGCTCGTGGCTGAAGCGGCGGGCGATGTCGGTCGCCGCCAGGTACTCCAGGAACGTGCGGTGCACGAAGCCGTAGACCTCGCCGCCGAAGTGGCTGAGGATGAAGTTCCGGCCCCGGAACTGCTCCAGCATGATGCGGGCGGCGGTGACGGCGCGGTCCTTCGGGAGGTCGTAGCGGTCCCTGAGGTAGCCCTCGAAGCTCTCGATGAGGTCCGGGCCCGCGATGTGGTTGCCGGCCACGCCGCCGTGGCCCTCCTGCATCCGGCGGGCGACCAGGCGGAGCAGGGTCAGCCGGTCCTCGGCGTCCAGGTACGGGAGGTGCTCCTCCACCGTGCGGTCCTTGAGGAACTTGCCGGGGTCCCAGTGCTCGACGAGGACGGCGACGGCCTGCTCGTACACCCTCGCCCGGTCGCGGGGCAGTTCGCGGCGGCGGCCGATGAGGGCGAGGATCGTGAGGATCAGCGGGTTGCCCGCGAGTTCGGCGACGGAGCGGGAGCCGTCCACCGCCGTGGCGACCCGCTCCGTCAGCTTCTCCGCCAGGACCGGTTCCCCGGGGCAGGAGAGGGCGAACCACTGGCGCGTGAAGGCGTCGATCTGCTCGCGGTCGAGGTCCTGGAGCATGTACGTCGTGAAGCCCACGGCGTCCAGCACGGCCCCCCGGTAGCCGTAGCCGCGCGAGGTGACCACGACGCGGACGCCGGGGTGGCGGGCGGCGAAGGCGGCGATGCGGCGGGTGACGGTGTCCCGCACCGCCGTCTCGAAGAGTTCGTCGAGGCCGTCGAAGAGCAGCAGGAGCCGCCGCGCCCGCTCACCGTTCAGGTAGCCCGACAGCGTCTCCGGCGGCAGGGACAGGCCCTCGGTCGCGTACTGGTGGGCCAGGAACTCCTCGAAGCCGCGCTCGCGCCACTCCGCCTGGGCGTAGCCGCGCAGTTCGACGACGATCGGCAACCGGTCCGCGAGGGCGGCGAGTCCGGGCGGCGGCTCGGGCGCGGTGAGGGCCAGCGCCAGGTAGCGGGCCAGGGTCGACTTGCCGGCGCCCGGGTTGCCGAGCAGGACGATCCGGTCGAGCGCGGGGTCGGCGAGGACGTCGAGGACGGGCCTCGGGGGCCGCTCGCGGTAGGCGCGGCGGACGCGCTCGACGGTCTCCCGCTCGACGCCGGGCGGCAGTTCGGGGTGGTCGGCCCCGGTGCCGTCCTTGAGGCGGCGCAGGAGTTCCTGGGGGAGCTCGACGGGCGGCGGGTCGGCTCGTACGGACTGGGGGACGAACACGTCGCGCAACTCGACGGCCGGGTGCTCGTCCTGGTCCCGCAGCGGGGTGAGGACGGCCAGGTCCAGGCGTCCGTAGCGCTGGCGGACGCGGGCGGCGTAGGCGGCGACCGCCCGGTCCCGCTCCTCTTCCGTCTCCCCGTCGTCGGGGGGTGACGGCACGGCGTGGGACGGCGGCGGGGTGACGATCGAGACGGAGCCGTGGACCTCGTTGATCAGCGTGATGTCGCGGCCGGCGGTGGCGCCGGAGGCGTTCTGCCCGCGCTTGCGCCACCGGCCGCCCCACAGCCACCTCACGGGGTGCTGTGGGGGGTGACCGGGGCTACCGGGGCTACCGGGGCTACCGGGGCTACCGGGGCTACCGGGGCTACCGGGGCTACCGGGGTGATGCGTACGGAGCCGCCGACCCCGTCGATCTGGGTGAGGTCGCCGCCCGTGCTCACCCCGGCGGCGGACTGGTCCGCCGTCCCGGCGCCCGCGCCGGGCGTGGCCGCGGGCGACGGCACGGTGGCGGGTGCCGTCCCGATGGTGACGTCGCCCGCCACCCCCTTGATCTGATGGATCGAACCGCCGGCCGTCGCGTGGTCCGCCGACTGCGCCGGGCGGCCGTGCGCCGGGCGGCCGGTGAGCAGCCCGCCGGCCGTCAGCAGGAAGCCCGCCACGGTGAAGAAGAGGCTGAGCACGCTGCTCCACCGGTCGGCGTCCTCCAGCCCCTGGAGCGCGAGGAAGGCCGCGAGGCCGCCCAGGGCGAGCAGGACACCGGTCGAGATCAGCGTCGTTCGGCGGGTCACCCGCTCATCTTGCCCGCCCCGGGCGGCTGTTGGGACGGTTTCAGCCCACCGCCTCCGCCGCCGCCCGGCCAGCCGCGCGGCCCGAGAAGAGGCAGCCGCCGAGGAAGGTGCCTTCGAGGGAGCGGTAGCCGTGGACGCCGCCGCCGCCGAAGCCCGCCGCCTCGCCCGCCGCGTACACACCAGGGAGCGGTTCGCCGGTCGGGGTGAGGACGCGGGAGGAGAGGTCGGTCTGGAGGCCGCCGAGGGACTTGCGGGTGAGGATGTTGAGGCGTACGGCGATCAGCGGGCCCGCCTTCGGGTCGAGCAGGCGGTGCGGGGCGGCCGTGCGGATCAGGCGGTCGCCCAGGTAGCGGCGGGCCCCCCGGATCGCCGTGACCTGGAGGTCCTTGGTGAAGGAGTTGGCGATCTCGCGGTCGCGGGCGGTGATCTCGCGGCGCAGCTCGGCCTCGTCGATCAGGTCCGTGCCGGTGATCCGGTTCATGCCGCGCACGAGGGCGGCCAGGTCGTGCTCGACGACGAAGTCGGCGCCCTTGTCCATGAACGCCTTCACCGGGGCGGGCACGTCGGCGCGGGCGCGCCCGATGACGTCGCGGACGGACTTGCCGGTGAGGTCGGGGTTCTGTTCGGAGCCGGAGAGGGCGAACTCCTTGCCGATGATCTTCTGGTCGAGCACGAACCAGGTGTGGTCGTGGCCGGTGCGCATGATGTGTTCGAGGGTGCCGAGGGTGTCGAAGCCGGGGAAGAGCGGCACGGGCAGCCGCTTGCCGGTGGCGTCGAGCCAGAGCGAGGAGGGGCCGGGCAGGATGCGGATGCCGTGCCGGGCCCAGATCGGGTCCCAGTTCTCGATGCCCTCGGTGTAGTGCCACATCCGGTCGCGGTTGACGTGGTGGGCGCCGGCCTTCTCCGCGATCCCGAGCATCAGACCGTCCACGTGGGCGGGGACGCCGGAGAGCAGCCGGGCGGGCGGGGTGCCGAGGCGTTCGGGCCACTGTGCGCGGACCAGGTCGTGGTTGCCGCCGATGCCGCCGGAGGTCACGATCACCGCCTGGGCCCGCAGGCTGAAGCTCCCCGTGGCCTCGCGGCCGGAGGCGGTGCCGCGCGGGGCGTCGGAGGGGGCCAGGACCTCGCCGGTGACGGTGTCGACGCTGCCGGCCGTGCGGGCCAGGCCGGTGACCCGGTGGCGGAAGCGGAAGCGGACCAGGCCGCGGGCCACGCCGTCGCGGACCTTGGCCTCGAAGGGGGCGACGAGACCGGGGCCGGTGCCCCAGGTGATGTGGAAGCGGGGTACGGAGTTCCCGTGGCCGGTGGCGTCGTAGCCACCGCGCTCGGCCCAGCCGACCACCGGGAAGAAGCGCACGCCGAGGCCGTGCAGCCAGGCGCGCTTCTCGCCGGCGGCGAAGTCGACGTACGCCTCGGCCCAGCGGCGCGGCCAGGCGTCCTCGGGGCGGTCGAAGCCGGCCGTGCCGAGCCAGTCCTGGAGGGCGAGGGCGTGGCTGTCGCGGATGCGCATCCGGCGCTGCTCGGGCGAGTCGACGAGGAAGAGGCCGCCGAAGGACCAGTGGGCCTGGCCGCCGATCGAGCGCTCGGGTTCCTGGTCGAGCAGGATCACCGACCGGCCGGCGTCGACCAGCTCGGCGGTGGCGACCAGTCCGGCGAGGCCGGCTCCGATGACGATGACGTCGGCGTCGTACGCCTCATGGGATGACATGACCGCATCTTGGATACACCGGTGTATCCAGTCAACGGTCCGGAGCGATCCGGGGCCGAGTCGGAGCGATCCGGGACGGGAGCCGGAGCGGGCGATCCGGGGCGGGAGCGGGAGCGATCCGGGGTGGGAGGGGAGCGGTCCGGGGCGGGAGGGGAGCGGTCCGGGGCGGGAGCGGGAGCGATCCGGGGGCGCTCGGAGTACCGAGGGGGACCCCCTCCCGCTTTTTAATGTTGAGCATTAATATGAATGGCATGGCAAGGACGTCAGGGCCCGAGACCCGGCAGAAACTGATCCGTGCCGCCGAGGAGGTCTTCGCGGCCAAGGGCGTCGACGGCGCCCAGCTGCGGGACGTGGTGAGCCTCGCCGGGCAGGGCAACCCCTCGGCCGTGCAGTACCACTTCGGCTCCCGCGCGGGGCTGCTCGACGCCGTCATGGCGGGCCGCCAGAGGCGCACCGAGCAGGTCCTCGCCCCGCTCCTGGACGCCTGCCCCGACGAGCCGCACGCCCTGGTCGGCGTGCTGGTGACCGCCGAGGCGACCGAACTGCGCGAGGACCGGGGCCGGCGCTGCCTGCGGATCTCCGCGCAGCTCAGCCACGAGAGCGGCATCCGCACCCGCACCCCGCACCCCACGCTCGCGGGCACCGCCTACTGGCGCCTGATCGAGCGCCTGGAGGGCTGCCTGGCCGCCGCCGGGCTCCCCGGACCGCTGCGCCTGGAGCGCCTCGACCTGGCGCTGACCGTGGTCGGCGCGGCCATGGCGGACCGGGCCCGGCAGTACCTGGACGGCAGCGAGCCGCTGACCGGCGAGGGCCTGTTCCTCGCCGACCTCGTCGAGACCACCACCGCACTCCTCGGGGCGGCACCGCCCCGGAGCGTCTGACACCCCCGGACGACCCGCACCATCCCGTCGTCCCCCGCCACCCCCGAAGGGACTCCCATGAACGACCTCACCGGCAAGACCGTGCTCATCACCGGCGGCGCCCGCGGCCTGGGCGCCGAGGCCGCCCGGCAGGCCGTGGCCGCCGGCGCCAACGTCGTGATCACCGACGTGCTCGACAAGGAGGGCGAGGCGACCGCCGCCGAGCTCGGCGAGCGCGCCCGCTTCCTGCACCACGACGTGACCTCGGAGGAGGGCTGGGCGGCGGCCGTCGCGTACGCCGTCGAGGAGTTCGGCGGGCTGCACGGCCTGGTGAACAACGCCGGCATATCGACCGGCGCCCTCCTGGAGACCGAGTCGGTCGAGCACTTCCGCAAGGTCCTCGACATCAACCTGACCGGCGTCTTCATCGGCATGAAGGCCGCGATCCCGGCGATGCGGGAGGCGGGCGGCGGCTCCATCGTCAACATCTCCTCCGCCGCGGGCCTGATGGGCCTCGCGCTGACCGCCGGCTACGGCGCCTCCAAGTGGGGCGTGCGCGGCCTGACGAAGATCGGCGCGGTCGAGCTCGGCACCTCCCGGATCCGCGTCAACTCGGTCCACCCGGGCATGACGTACACCCCGATGACGGCCTCGGTCGGCATCGAGAAGGGCGAGGGCAAGTACCCCAACACCCCGATGGGCCGGGTCGGCGAGGCGGACGAGATCGCGGGCGCGGTGGTCTTCCTGCTCTCGGACGCCGCCTCGTACGTGACGGGCGCGGAGCTGGCCGTGGACGGCGGCTGGACGACCGGCCCGACCGTGAAGTACGTCATGGGGCAGTGAGTCCGCGGGGCCCGTGACGTCACCGGCCGGTGGTTTCATGGGCCCATGAGCGCTGCCGATGAACTCCTCGACGTCGTCGACGAGCACGACCGGGTGATCGGACGGGCCCCGCGCGGTGAGGTGTACGCGCGGGGCCTGATCCATCGCTGCACCTTCATCCGGGTGCGGGACGCCCAGGGCCGGCTCTTCGTCCACCGCAGGACCCCGACGAAGCTGGTCTTCCCCTCGCTGTACGACATGTTCGTCGGCGGCGTGGTGGGCGCGGGCGAGTCGTACGACGACGCCGCCCTGCGCGAGGCCGAGGAGGAGCTGGGCGTGTCCGGGCTGCCCCGGCCCACGCCCCTGTTCCGCTTCCTGTACGACTCCGGGGGCGTCGCCGGGAAATGGTGGTCGGCCGTGTACGAGGTGCGCTGCGAGCTCCCGGTTCGGCCGCAGGCCGAGGAGGTGGCCTGGCACGCCTTCCTGCCGGAGGAGGAGCTGGCGGCGCGGCTCGCCACATGGGAGTGGGTGCCGGACGGCCTCGCCGCGTACGAGCGGCTGCGGGAGCTGGAGGCGGGCTGAGCCGGGGCGGGCCGGGCGGGAGGCGGGCTGAGCTGGGAAGGGTGCCCCGCGCACGTCGGGCGGTGTGATCATCCGACGGATAGGGTGCCTGCGTGAGCGACTTCATACGGAGCCTGCGGCTGTGGTTCGCGCCGCAGCGCCTGCGGGAGGAGGGCGAGACCCCCGACTACCGCTTCTCCCTGGCCAACGAGCGGACCTTCCTCGCCTGGATCCGGACCGCGCTCGCGTTGGTCGGCGGCGGCTTCGCCGTCGACCAGTTCCTTCCCGACCTGCGCTGGGGCGTCCGGGTCGGGCTCGCGCTCGCGCTGCTCGCCGCCGGTGTGCTGTGCGCGCTGCGCGCCGTGAACCACTGGGTCCGCTGCGAGCGGGCCATGCGGCGCGGCGAGGACCTGCCCGTCTCCCGCTTCCCGGCCGTGCTGAGCCTCACGGTCGCGGTGGTCGCCGTCGCGATGGTGGTGGTCGTCGTCTTCGGCTGGGCCGGACGGTGACCCGGCCGGACGCCGGGGGCGGGCCGGACCTCCGGGACCCGGGACTCCAGCCCGAGCGGACCCGGCTGGCCTGGCGCCGCACCACGCTGTCCTGCACCGTGGTGGCCGTGCTCGCGGCCAAGCAGGCCATCCACGACGAGGTGACGGCGGCCGGGCTCCTCGCGGCGGGGCTGTCGGCGCTGGTCTGGATCGGCTTCCTCGCGGTCGCGCACCGCCGGATCCAGGCGCTCGGCGCGGCCCGGCCGAGGGTGCTCCCGCTGCGGGGCGCCTGGCTGGCGGCCGGGTGCGTGATCGCGTTCGCCTCGTTCGCGGTGGCCATCGTGGTCTGAGCGGGAGACCGGGCCCACGGATCACGGCCCACGGCTCGCGGCCCACGGCTCGCGGCCCATTGATCACGGCTCGCGGACCACGGCCCACAGATCACGGCCTGCGGATCACAGATCTGAAGAAACGGACATCTCGGACTAGCCTGAGGTGGTCAGCCGACCCCTCGCAGAGGCGGAGTCCGGAGTCATGAGCGTCACCCACCACGAGCACGCCACCCACACCCACAGCCACGGCCCGAGCTGCGGTCACACCGCCGTCCCGCACCGGGACCACACGGACTACGCGCACGACGGGCACCTGCACCGGGAGCACGCCGGGCACTGGGACGAGTGCGAGTCCTCCGCGCACGTGGCGCACGCCCACCCCGAGCACACCCACGGGCCGGACTGCGGGCACACCGCCGTGCCGCACGGGGACCACGTCGACTACGCCCACGACGGCCACCGGCACGCGGCGCACGAGAACCACTGGGACGACCACTGAGGGACGCCCCCCGGGGGACGGCGGTCCCGGGGACCCGGTTTCCCCCGTACGCGGCCCGGCTGGCACCCTTCCCCCTGTCCAGTCGGGCTCTCATCCGGGGGAAATCCTGTGCCTGCCACCGATCCGTACGTGGTCGAACTCGCGCCGCGCGTCCACGCCTTCGTCCAGCCGGACGGCGGCTGGTGCCTGAACAACGCCGGCTTCGTCGGCGACGGCGGTGACACGCTGCTCGTCGACACCGCGGCCACCGAGCACCGGGCACTGCTGCTGCGCGACGCGGTCCGCGCGGCGGGACTCGCCGCGCCGCGCACGATCGTCACCACCCACCACCACGGCGACCACACCTACGGCAACGGGGTGTTCCGGCCGGGGGCGCGGATCATCGGCCACGAGAACTGCCGGGCCGAGCAGCTCGCCGCCGGACACCAGCTCCATCTGCTGTGGCCCGGCACCGACTTCGGCCGGGTCGACATCCTGCCGCCCGAACTCACCTACCGGGAGGTGCTCACGCTGTACGTGGGCGAGGTCGAGGTGCGGGTGGTCCACCCCGGTCCGGCCCACACCACCGGCGACTCGATCGTCCATCTCCCCGCCCAGGGCGTGGTCTTCACCGGTGACCTGGTCTTCCAGGGCGGCACCCCGTTCCTGCCGATGGGCTCGCTGGCCGGCTCGCTGCGGGCGCTCGACCTGCTGCGCTCGCTGGACGCGCCCACGGTGGTCCCCGGGCACGGCCCGGTCACCGACCCCTCCGCGTACGACGCGACCGAGCGCTATCTGCTCTGGGTGCGGGAGCTCGCCCGCGCGGGGCACGCGAAGGGGGCGTCGCCGCTGGAGACGGCCCGGGGCGCGGAGCTCGGCGAGTTCGCCGCCTGGCGCGAGAGCGAGCGGCTGGTCGCGAACCTGCACCGGGCCTACGCCGAGCTGGACGGCCTGCCGGAGGGGCACCCGCTGGACCCGGTCGCGCTCTTCGGCGACATGGCGGCGATGAACGGCGGCGTCCCGGTGGCCTGCCACGCCTGACCCGCCCGTCCCGCCCGACCCGCCGCCCGCGCGGGACGGCGCACGGGAAACCGGCGCCCCGCGCGGGAGGCCGCCCGGACGGCGCCGCCCCGAGCGGGCCCTCCCCGGGCCCTCCCCGCGGGCCCCTCTGGACGACATACCGACTGGTCGGTCATCATGAACGCCGACGCCGATCCCGGAGGTACCCCGCATGAGCTCCACCCCGCCGCCCGGTTCCCCGCCGCCCGGTCTCGACCCCGGGCGGCTGCGCGGCTTCCTCGACCGCGAGCGGCCCGGACTGCTCGCCGGGCCGCTCACCGCCCGGCTGATCGAGGGCGGCCGGTCGAACCTCACCTACCGGGTGACCGACGGGACGGGCGACTGGGTCGTGCGCCGCCCGCCGCTCGGGCACGTGCTCGCCACCGCGCACGACATGCGGCGCGAGCACCGGGTGATCAGCGCCCTGCGCGGCACCGCCGTGCCCGTGCCGGAGACCGTCGCGCTCTGCGAGGACGAGTCGGTGCTCGGGGCGCCGTTCTACGTCATGGAGTTCATGCCGGGCACCCCGTACCGCTCGGCCGCCGAGCTCGCCCCGCTCGGCCCCGCCCGTACCCGTGAGGCCGTCCTCGGGCTCGTGGACACCCTCGTCGACCTGCACGCCGTGGACCCCGCCGCCGTCGGGCTCGACGACTTCGGGCGTCCCGAGGGCTTCCTCGACCGGCAGCTGCGCCGCTGGGGCAAGCAGCTCGCCGCCTCCCGGGGCCGCGAGCTGCCCGGGATCGACGAGCTGCACTCCGCGCTGGGGCGCGCCCTGCCCGCCTCGCCCGCGCCCGCCGTGGTGCACGGCGACTACCGGCTCGACAACGTCCTCATCGGCGACGACGACCGCATCAAGGCCGTCCTCGACTGGGAGATGTCCACCCTCGGCGACCCGCTCACCGACCTCGGGCTGCTGGTGATGTACAGCGCGCCGCTGGAGCTGCCGGACTCCCCGATCTCGACCACCGCGTCCGCCGCCGGGCACCCGGCGCCCGGCGAGCTGATCGAGCGCTACGCCGCCCGCTCCGGCCGCGACACCGGCGCGGTCTCCTGGTACACGGCCTTCGCCTGGTTCAAGCTGGCCGTGATCCTGGAGGGCATCCACTACCGCTACACCCTCGGGCAGACCGTCGGCGCCGGCTTCGACCGGATCGGCGAGCTCGTCCCCGTCTTCATCGAGCACGGCCTCACCACCCTCCAGGAAGGCTGACCGCCATGGACTTCGCGTACGACGCCCGCACCGAGGAACTGCGGGCGCGGCTCCTCGCCTTCATGGACGAGCACGTGTACCCCGCCGAGGCCGTCGCCCACGAGCAGCGCGCCCGGCTCGCCTCCCCCTGGGACACCCCGGCGGTCGTGGAGGAGCTGAAGGCCGAGGCGAAGCGGCAGGGGCTGTGGAACCTGTTCCTGCCCGACGAGGAGTACGGTGCGGGGCTCACCAACCTCCAGTACGCGCCGCTCGCCGAGATCACCGGCCGCAGCCCCCAGCTCGCCCCCACCGCCCTCAACTGCGCCGCCCCCGACACCGGGAACATGGAGGTGCTCGCCCAGTTCGGCGACGAGGCACAGCGGAAGCAGTGGCTGGAGCCGCTGCTGGCGGGCGAGATCCGCTCGGCGTTCGCCATGACCGAGCCCGAGGTGGCCTCGTCCGACGCGACCAACATCGAGACCCGGATCCGGCGGGACGGCGACGCGTACGTGCTCGACGGGCGCAAGTGGTACATCTCCGGGGCGATGAACCCCGACTGCAAGGTCTTCATCGTGATGGGCAAGACCGACCCCGACGGCGCCGACCTCCGCCGCCAGCAGTCGATGATCCTGGTGCCGCGCGACACCCCCGGCGTCGAGGTGCGGCGGGCGATGCGGGTGTACGGCTACGAGGACCACTCCCACGGCGGGCACGCCGAGGTGGTCTTCGACGGCGCCCGGGTCCCGGCGGCGAACCTGATCGGCGAGGAGGGCGGCGGCTTCGCGATCGCCCAGGCCCGGCTCGGGCCCGGCCGCATCCACCACTGCATGAGGCTCATCGGCATGGCCGAGCGGGCGATCGAGCTGATGTGCCGGCGCGCGGTCTCCCGTACCGCCTTCGGTAAGGCCATCGCCCAGCAGGGCGTCGTGCAGAACTGGATCGCGGACGCCCGCGTGACCGTCGAGCAGCTGCGGCTGCTGGTCCTGAAGACCGCCTGGCTGATGGACACCGTCGGCAACCGGGGCGCGCACACCGAGATCCAGGCCATCAAGATCGCCACCCCGCGCGCGGTGGTCGGCATCCTCGACCGGGCGGTCCAGGTGCACGGCGCGGGCGGGGTCTCCCAGGACTTCCCGCTGGCCGAGCTGTGGGCCGGGGCGCGCACCCTGATGCTGGCGGACGGCCCCGACGAGGTCCACCAGCGCTCGCTGGCCCGCCGGGAGCTGAAGAAGTACCTCTGACGGCTCCCCGTCGGGCTACGGGCGCAGCGCCCGCAGCAGGAGGCCGGCCAGGTGGTCGGCCACCTGCTGCGGGGTGAGCGGGCCGTCGGGGCGGTACCAGGTGGACAGGTGGTGCACCGAGCCGAAGTGGTAGTCCACGACCAGGTCGGCGGGGGTCGCGCCGGAGAACACCCCGGAGTGCTGGCCCTCCTCGACCAGGGCGCGGAAGCGCTCGTGGTAGCGCCGCCGCTCGGCCCGCACCTGCTTGTTCTTCTCGGGGCTGAGGTGGTGCATGGAGCGGAAGAAGATCGCGGCGTCGTCGAGGTTGTCGATCGTGGTGACGACGACGTCGGCGGCGGCGTCCCGCAGCCGCTCCTCCACCGGGGCGTCGGCGCCGGCGAAGGCGTCGAGCCGCTCCTGCTGGAGCCGCAGCACCCGGGAGTAGACCTCCTGGAGGAGGTCCTCCTTGGAGCCGAAGTAGTGGTAGAGGGCGCCCTTGGTGACGCCCGCCGCCTCCACGATCTCCTGGACGGAGGTGCGGTCGTAGCCCTGCTCCGCGAAGAGCCGGGTGGCGGCGGCGAGGAGCCTCTGGGGGACGGGAACCCCGTTGCCGTCCGTCGCCTTGGCCATGCTCCGCCTTCTTTCGTCCGTGCCGGCGCGCGTGCCGGTGTCCACTTCCGGGACCTCGGGTCCCGTCCGAGGATCCTCCCACTTGCCGCCTCGGGCGGCTCCGCCAGGATCTCGGCCCGGCACGGGTGCGCGTCGGCGGCGAGCCGCCGCCCGCAGCGGGCGATTCCCGTGCCGCCGCCACGCTCCCACCGGCCCGGCGTGCGGTGATCGCACGGGTGTGTTCGCGCCCTCACGATACCCCCGCCCGGGTCCATGGCCCTTTCGGAATCTCGCGAGATCACGGGCGGCGGAACGCCCCGCGCGACGCTTCTCGGACGGGCCTCCTCTCAGCCGTGGTGCCGAAGGTCGGCAAGGCTGGGCTGGGGTGTCAGATCCGGCCGTCAGGGCTCCCGGCGCTGCCCCGGCACCGAGGGGCCGCGGAGGTCTCCGGACGTCCCGGACCGCGCGGTCTCGGTCTCCATGGTCATCCGTGCCACATGGAGCGCGAGGTAGGAGACCTCGTCCTCGCTCAGCCGCTGCCCCAGGCGCAGCTCCGCGATCGTCGCCAGCTTCTGCGCGGTGCGCGTCGCCTCGGGATAGTGCTGGCGGATGCCCTTGCCGATGGTCGACTCGTGGCCCTTCAACTGCCGGTGCTGCTGGATCCGTACGAAGAGGTAGCGGACGTGGGTGATGAACCGCGCGGCGTTCATCGACTCCTGCGAGACGTCGAGCCCGTACTGCTCCCCCACGACGGCGAGCATCTGCTGGATGGCCCCCGTCATCGTGTACGTGAAGGACAGGTCGCCCGAGGCGAACCCCGCGTTGACCAGGTGCAGGGCCAGCGCGGTCGCCTCGGCGGGGCCCAGCTTGGGGTCCAGGTGCTCGTTGACGGCGGCCAGCAGGCGCTGCGCCTGGGCGTACTCGGCGGGGTAGAGGGCCTGCACCTCGGCGCGCAGCGGGTACTCGACGACGTGGCCCTGCCTGGCCCGCTCCAGCGCGTTCGCGACGTGGTCGGCGACGGCGATCGCCAGGGTGGGGCGGGTGGACTCGCGCCCCTCGATCCCCGCCTCGCCGAGGGCGATCACCACGGCTCGGAGGACCTCCTCGCCGACGTAGGTGAGGGCCTCGGCGAGGTGGTCCGGATCGCGGCCGTCCTCCGGGACGAAGACGCGCACGATCAGCGCCGGGTCGATGGGTCTGCCCTGCTGGGAGCTGAAGCCGATGCCACGACCGGTGAGGATGACCTCCTGGCCCTTCTCGTCGCGTGCGAGGACCACGTTGTTGTTGAGGACACGCAGTGCCTTCACCCGTCAAGGTTCCTTCCGGTGAGTGGTTCGGATCCGGTCTATGCCCCCTGTGCGCCCGGCCCGGCAGCTCCATACCGGCATACACCGGTATGGAGCTGCTCGTACCCGTCCAATCATCGCGCATCGGCCGCCGTGCTCGCACCGCCCTCCGCGGTGCGGACCGCTACCGCCGTACGGTCACGACGGCGGCGCCGGCCGCGACGGCCTGCCCGGTGTGCGGCACGACCGAGGCGAGATCCGCCGTGTTCGTGACCGTCATGAGCGTGACGGTCGGGTGCCCCGCCCGGCGGACGGCGTCGAGATCGACCTCCACGAGGAGGTCGCCCGCGGACACCCGCCGGCCGGGCGCGACGCGTACGTCGAAGCCCTCGCCCTCCATCTTCACCGTGTCGATGCCGACGTGCACGAGCACCTCGATTCCGTCCGCCGTGCGGATGCCGAAGGCGTGTCCGGTGCCGACGACGGTGACCAGCTCGCCGTCGACCGGGGCGACGACGTGGCCGTCGTCCGGTTCGATGCCGACGCCCTCACCGAGCGCGCGGGAGGCGAAGACCGCGTCCCCGACGTCGTCGAGGCCGACGACCTTGCCGGCGACCGGCGCCCCCAGATCGACGTGCGCGGCGGGCGCGGGCGTCACGGAGCCGGCCGGGCCGGCGTCGCCGCGCTCGGCGGCCTCCGCCGCGTCACGCTCGGCGTTGGTCAGGGTGCGCTCCTCCTTGGTGCGGAAGTCGGAGAAGTACACGAGCGCCATGGAGGTGAAGAAGGCGGCGGCGATCGCGATGACGTAGACCACGGACGGGGAGAAGACCGGGATGGTCAGCAGCGAGGTGAAGGCGAAGGCGTTCGTGTCCACGCCGCCGAGGACGCCGACGATCACACCGCCGACGAGGCAGCCGACGAGCATGCGCGGGTAGATCCGCTTGAAGCGCAGGTGGATGCCGTACAGGGACGGTTCGGAGATGCCGCCGAACAGGCCCGCGGCGAGCGCGCCGGTCGCGGTCTGCCGCATCTCGGTCTCGCGGTGGCGCACCGAGAGGAGCAGCACGCCGGCGGTGGCGCCGAAGCAGGCGAAGTTCCAGGCGCCCATGGGGCCCTGGATGAAGTCGGAGCCGAGGGTGTTGATGTTCTGGAGCATGAGCGCGTTCAGCGGCCAGTGCAGGCCGAGCGGCACGAGGAACGGGTAGAGCAGCGGGATGACGATCGCGAAGACGATCGGCGCGTTGCCGTTCAGCCAGGACAGACCCTCGCCGAGACCGTTGCCGGCCCAGATGCCCATCGGGCCGATGAGGAACGCGGTGACGGGGATCATGATGAGCATGCTGAAGAACGGCACGAAGACCATGTGCACGTTCTCCGGGAAGACGCGCTGCAGGCCCTTGTAGACGAGCGCGAGCACGGCGACCATCAGCAGCGGCACGAACACCTGGCCGCCGTAGTCGTTCAGCTGCATCGGCAGGCCGAAGACGTGCGCCACGCACTCCTGCGTGCCGAGCGTGCCGTTGGTGGTGCAGGTGATGCCGGGGATGCCGGAGTCCTTGTTGAGCATCTTGGTGAAGTCCGGGGTCATCACCGCGGCCATCACGGCCGCGCCGACCCACGGGTCGACCCGCAGCTTCTTGGCCGCGTTGTAGGCGACCAGGATGGGCAGGAAGTACAGCACCGAGCGCCACATGGCGTCGACGAACACCCAGGTGGCGGACTTGTCGGCGGCCCGGAAGTCCATCACGCCGAAGGCGTCGAGCATGGAGGCGATCGCGATGATCAGCGAGGAGCCGAGCAGGACGCCCATGAGCGGGCGGAACGAGTCCGAGAGGTACTCGAAGAAGTTGTCGACCCAGACGTAGCGGCCACGGCCCTTGGCCCGGATCGCCGCCTTGACCTCGGCGTCGGTCCGCTCCCGGGGCGTGCCGCCGCCGCTCATCGACGGCAGGTTCATGATCTCGGCGTAGACGCGGGCGACGGCCCCGCCGATCACGATCTGGAAGCGGTCGCCGGACTGCGGCACCGTGCCCATCACCCCGCCGAGGGCGTCGAGGGCGGCCTGGTCGGCCTTGGCCCCGTCATGGAGCTGGAAGCGAAGCCGCGTCGCGCAGTGCGTGAGGCTCTCGATGTTCTGGGGTCCCCCGACGCCGCGGACGATGTCCTCAGCCAGCGCGTGATTTCCCGGCGCGGTTGTTCGCATGATGCTCCTTCGCATCCCCGGCCCGTTTCCAGGCAACAAAAAAGGCCCGGGTCGCGCCGTAGGGGCGCTACCCAGGCCTTGCCTCACACACCGACGACGCGAGTCCTCGGGGGAGTAACAATCCTGTGATCGGGATCGATCGAACGTCAGTCTAGCAGCGCGCGGCGGGGCCCGGCGCCGTGAGCCCGGTCACCCGCGCGCGGGCCCGGGCTCCGGACGGGTCACCCGCCCGCCCCCTCCCAGGTCCGCTGGAGGCGGTTCATGCCGCGCAGCCAGCGCTCGGGTTCGGTGGCCCTGGCCCCGTAGAAGCCGCTCACCTCGGGGTGCGGCAGGACGAGGAAGCGGTCGGCGGCCATGGCCTCGAAGAGCGCGTCGGCGACGTCCTCGGGCTCGATGGCGGTGGGGGCGAGGACGAGTTCGCCGGCCGTCCCGGAGGCGGTGAGCATGTCCGTACGGACGCCCTGCGGGCAGATCGCGTGGACGTCGAGGCCCCGGTGGCGGTAGGTGAGCGAGAGCCATTCGGCGAAGGCGTACGCGCCGTGCTTGGAGACGCTGTACGGGGCCGCGCCGATCATGGTGAGGAGTCCGGCGGCGGAGACGGTGGACACGAAGCGGCCCCGGCCGCGCTCCAGCCAGTCGGGCAGCAGCGCGCGGGCGGCGCGGACGTGGGCCATGACGTTGACGTCCCAGGCGGCGGCCCAGACCTCCTCGTCGGCGAAGGCGTCGCCGGGCGAGGGGAGTCCGGCGTTGGCGCACCAGACGTCGACGGTGCCGCCGAGCGCCGCACGGGCCTCCTCGACGACCCCGGAGGCGTCGCCGGGGACGGCGAGCGCGCCGATCTCCTCGGCGACGGCCTTGGCGCGGTCCGGGTCGAGGTCGTTGACGACGACCCTGGCCCCCTCCGCGGCGAACCGGCGGGCGAGGGCGGCGCCGATGCCGCCGCCCGCCCCGGTGACGACCACTCCGGCGTCCTCGACGCCCTGCCACGCGCTCATCGGCGGCCCACCTCTCCGTAGCGGCTGTGGATGCAGACTAACCGGTCGGTATGAAGCCGGGGAAGGCTCCGGCGGTACGCCTCGTTCCGCGCGGCCCGGCGGGGCGCTAGCGTGCGTGCCCATGTCAGGGAAGGCGATCAAGGAGGTTTCCGCATGAGCCTGTCCAGACGTGGTCTGCTCGCCGCTGGCGGCGCGCTCGGCGCCGCCGCGGCCGCCGGTACGGCGGCGGGCGCGGGGGCGACGGCCGCCCACGCGGCCCCCGGCGCCGGGCCCGGCTCGGGAGCCCCGGGCCACCGGGTCCGCACCGGCTTCGACCGGCTGGCCGCCGACGGCTACGCGCGCCTGGCCGGGCAGCGGGTCGGCGTCGTCACCAACCCGACCGGCATCACCTCCGACGCCCGGCACATCGTGGACGTGATGCACGCCGACGAGCGGGTCGACCTGGTCGCCGTCTTCGGCCCCGAGCACGGCTTCCGGGGCACCGCCCAGGCCGGCGGCTCGGAGGGACGCTACGACGACCCGGCGACCGGACTGCCCGTCTACGACACGTACCTGAAGAGCGGTCAGGCGCTCGCCGACGTCTTCACCGCCTCGGGCGTCGACACCGTCGTCTTCGACATCCAGGACGTGGGCGCCCGCTTCTACACGTACATCTGGACGCTCTACGACTGCATGGCGGCGGCCGCGCTCGCCGGGAAGCGGCTCGTGGTCCTGGACCGGCCCAACCCGGTGACCGGCCGGGCGGCGCTCGGGCCCGTGCTCGACCGGGCGTACGCGACCTTCGTGGGGCGCGAGCCGATCGCGCAGGCGCACGGGATGACGGTGGCGGAGCTGGCCCGGCTCTTCAACGGGGAGTTCCTGGCGAAGCCGGTGGCGCTGGAGACGGTCACCGCGAGCGGCTGGCGGCGCGGCGAGTTCTTCGACGCCACGGGGCTGCCGTGGGTGCCGCCGAGCCCCAACATGCCGACGCCCGACACCGCGCTCGTCTACTCCGGCACCTGCCTCTTCGAGGGCACCAACCTCTCCGAGGGGCGCGGCACCACCCGCCCCTTCGAGCTGCTCGGCGCGGAGGGGATCGACGGCCGGTGGGCCGCCGCGGCGAACGCCCTGGACCTGCCCGGGGTGCGCTTCCGCGAGGCCTACTTCGCGCCCACCTTCTCCAAGTTCCAGGGGAAGACGGTCGGCGGGCTCCAGCTGATGGTCCACGACCGCGCGGCCTTCGACCCGGTGCGCACCGGGATCGCGCTGCTGGTGACCGCGCGGCGGAGCTGGAGCGGTTTCGCGTGGCGCGCGGACCACTGGATCGACAAGCTGACCGGCTCGGACCGGGTGCGCGCGATGATCGACGCGGGCGCGCCGGCGGACGAGGTCGTGGGCGCCTGGGAGACGGACCTGGCGGCGTTCCGCGCGGTGCGCCGGGGCTACCTGCTCTACCGCTGACCGGGGCCCGGCCGGGGGGCAGGCCCCCGTGCGGTGCCGGGGGCGGGCCGGATGTCCGGCCCGCCCCGCACCGGGTTGGCTGGTCGCCATGAACGTCTCCTTACGGCGCCGCCGCCCCCTGACCGTCCTGCTCGCCGCCCTCTGCGTGGGCCTGCTCGCGCCCGCCGCCCCGGCCGCCGCCCGCCCCGGCGGGGCGCCCGACCCGGCCCGCGCGCTCGCCGCCACCGCCCGCCCCGCGACCGACGTCCGCGCCCTGGAGCGGATCGTCGGCGACGCGAAGGTGGTGGGCGTCGGCGAGGCCACGCACAGCTCCCGCGAGTTCTTCCGGGCCAAGCACGAGATCTTCGAACAGCTCGTGGAGCGCCAGGGCTTCACCACCTTCGCCCTGGAGGCCAACTGGAGCACCGGGCTGCTCGTCGACGCCTATGTGCGCGAGGGCAGGGGCGACATCCGCCGGATCATGCGGGAGGAGTTCCAGAACGCGTACGGCTTCTGGAACACCGAGGAGTACCTGGACCTGTTCACCTGGATGCGGCGGCACAACCTGCGCCACCCGGACCACCCGGTGCGCTTCATGGGCAACGACCTCGGCTACGCGGGCCCCGGGCTCTTCGACGAGGTCACCGGCTATGTGGCCCGGACGCGGCCGGCGCTGCTGCCCCGCTTCCGGGAGCTGTACCGCGCCTCGCGGCCGGCCGGCGCCGTGGACGCCTGGATGAACGCCCACCTGACCCGGCCGCTCGCCGAGCGCGAGGCCATGGCGGCGGACACCGACGCGGCCCTCGCCCTCCTGGAGCGGCAGCCGCCGGCGGGCCGGGACCGGACCGCGCGCGAGGCGCACGCCTGGGCGGTGCAGCACGCGCGGGCCATCGCGCAGGTCGGCAGGGAGTACGCGTACGACCTGCTCGGCGAGCGCGGCGCCCCGCAGACGGCGGAGGCGATGCTGTACCGCGACCGGACGATGGCCGAGAACACGGTCTGGTGGCAGCGCCGCACGGGCGGCCGGATGGTGCTGTCCGCGCACGACGGGCACGTCGGCTACGAGAGCCCCCGGCCCGACCAGTACCCGCGCCTCCAGGGCGCCTTCCTGCGCGACGCGCTGGGCGCGGGCTACGTGGCGATCGGGACCACCTTCGGGCGCGGCTCGTTCAACGCGCACGACACGGAGGCGCCGGGCGAGCCGGTCCGGGAGTTCCGGGTCGGCCCGCTGGGCGCCGACAGCAACGCGCACGTCCTGGACCGGGTGTCGGACCGGCCGTTCCTGCTGGACGTGCGGACCGCGACCCCGGCGGCCCGGCGCTGGCTCGCGGTCGCCCGGCCCACCCGGTCCGTCGGCACGGCCTTCCCGTGGGAGGGCGACGTGACGGACGTACGGCTGGCGACCGCGTACGACGCCGTGCTGCACTTCCCCGAGATCTCGGCGGCGCGGTTCCTCCGCTGACGACTGCCCGTCCCTCCGAGGGGGAAGAATCGGAAGAGAATCCCGGTGCCGACGGCACCCCTCGACGCGGAGGGACGGGGCCATGACGGAGCTGAGTGTCGGGCCGTACCGCGAGATCGTCTTCGACAAGGACGGCGACGGCCCCGGCGGTCCGGCCGGGCAGGCGGCACGGCTCGCCGAGCTCGCCCGCCAGGGATGCACGGACCTGCTGGCCTTCGCGCACGGCTGGAACAACTCGCCCACCACGGCGACCCGTTTCTACTCGGCCTTCTTCGCCCCCTTCCCCGCCCTGACGGGGCCGGGGGTGCGGCTCGGGTACGCGGGAGTGGTCTGGCCCTCGATGATGTTCTCCGACGAGCCGGTCCCCGACTTCGCCGCGCTCGCGGCCACCGTGCCGGGCAAGACGGCGGTGGTGGCGCGGATCGCGGAGCTCGTCGGATCGGCTCCCGCGCGGGAGTCGGCCTTCGCCGAGTTCGGTGCGCTGCTGCGGCAGCTGACGGACACGGACCGGGCCGGGCTGGCGGCGGACGGCGACCCGGAGGTGCCGGCCTTCCTGTGCGCCGATCCGCTCACGACGTACGCGGTGTTCGCGGCCGCGCGGGAGGCGGACGGGCCGGGCGGTCCGCCGGACGACGCGGGGCCCGCGCTGCTGGGCGGCGCGCGTCTGAAGCGCCTGTGGAAGGGCGCCGAGGAGGCGCTGCGCCAGGCCACGTACTACACGATGAAGCGCCGCGCGGGCGTGGTCGGCGCCCGGGGGCTCGGCCCGGTGCTCGGCGAACTCGCGGACGCGGCGCCCCGGCTGCGCGTCCACCTCGCCGGGCACAGCTTCGGCGGCCGGCTGATGGCGCACGCCCTGCTCGGCCTGCCCGAGGGCAGCCGCACGGTGAAGTCGGTGACGCTGCTCCAGGGGGCGTTCTCCCACTACGCGTTCGCCGCGCGGCTGCCCCACGCGCCCGGCCGACGCGGCTCGCTGCCGGACCTCCAGCGCCGGATCGACGGGCCCCTGGTGGCCTGCCACTCCCGGCACGACACCGCGCTGCGGGTGTTCTACCCGCTCGCCTCCCGGCTCTCGCGCGACGACGACGCGCTGCTCGGGCAGGACGAGCGCCGCTGGGGGGCGGTCGGCTACGACGGCATTCAGGCCGTTCCCGGGACGGCCGCCCGCAGCCTCGGCGCGGCCCTGCGGGACGGAGTGCCGGGCTCCGGATGTGTCAGCGTCGACGCGGCCGAGGTGGTCTCGGAGCATAGTGACGTCTGCCACCCGGAGCTGGCCCGAGTGGTCGCGAAGGCAGGGCGGTTCGGCGGCTGAGACACGGATCCGCGCTCCGCGCGGGGGTGCTTTTCCGGCCTCCGGAGGCCCGCTGATGGCTGCCATCGGATTTTCGATGGAACACGCGGCGGCTCCCGTTCGTCCCTCTCATATCGCCGAAGTGCCACAGCGACGGAGGTGGGCAGAGGATGGCCGGGTTCCGGAGTCTCGCGAGACAGGTCCGTGATCCAGGGAGCGACACGGCCTTGCGGCGGTATTCGCTGCGCAAGTGCCTTGAGCGGTTCGCGCCCTATGGTCACCGGGCCACCTGGGATCATCTGTGCCGGAGCCACGGCTTCGGCCCGGAGGACCGGGAGGCCGATCCGGGGCGGCTGGTGGCCGCCCTGGACGAGCTGGAGGAGGCGCGGGCCGTATGGCTCGCGTACGAGGAGGAGTTCGCCGCGCGCAGGCGGCGCGAGAAGCACGGCGGGCTGCGCCGGCCGGGCGCGCTCGACGAGTGGCACCGCCGCATCTGGGGCGGCAACGGGGTGGCCCGCTGCGACGATCCCGCCGTGCATCCGCGCGAGCCGCTGCCCGAGGTGGTCGGGCGGCTGGTGGAGGCCCTGAAGCGGGGCCCCGGCGAGCACTGCCCGGTGTGCGCGGGGCCGCGCATCGAGTGGCGCGCGGAGCTCTCGGACGAGCCCTGGTTCGGTCCCGTGTGCGAGGACTGCGGGGTGCTCATACCGCGCGCCGTCCTCACGTCCCGGGCGCTCGCCCGGACCCGTGGGGACGCGCTGCCGCGCCTGGCGTCGGTGGCCTGATGCTCCAGGTCTGTCTCAACGGGGGCCATGGGCCCGGGGATTCGGCGGCGGTGCCGATGTCCCCGGACGCGATGGCCGTCGCCGCGGCCGCCGCCGTCGCCGCGGGCGCCGACGACGTGCACGTACACCCCAAGACTCCCTGCGGCAGCGACACGCTCTCGCCGCGGGTCCTCGCCGACACGCTCGCCGCGATCCGCGCGGCCGTGGACGTGCCGGTGGGCGTGACGACCGGGGTCCGCTCGGAGGCCGACCCGGTGCGCCGGCTCGCCCGCGTCCGCGCCTGGACGGCACTGCCCGACCAGGCCTGCGTCAACTGGCACGAACCGGGGGCCGAAGCCCTCGCCGGCGCCCTGCTCGGCCGGGGCGTCGCCGTCGAGGCCTGCCTGCGTTCCGGCACGGACGGCCCGGCCCGCTTCCTGCGCTCCTCGCTCGCCGGGCGGGTCCTGCGCGTCCACGCCGAGGTGACCGACCCCTCCCCCGCGACGGCCGAGGCCACGGCCCGCGCCCTGCTCGCCGCCCTGGCCCGCTCCCCGCACGCCCGCCCGGTCCTGTTGCACGGCAGCGGCGCGACCGCGTGGCCGCTGCTGCGGCTGGCCCGCCGCCTGGGGCTGGACGGCCGGATCGGCCTGGAGGACACCCTGTTGCTGCCCGACGGCAGCCCGGCCCGCTCCAACGCGGAGCTGGTGTCCGCCGCGCTGGCGGCGCCGGTCAGCGCTTAGGACCTGCCGGACGGGCCCGCCCTCGGCCGCGAAAACGGTTCGCCCGGCCCGCCGCCCGACGGGCAGAGTGTGCGGGGACGATCCCGCGCGCCGCATCCTGCCCCACGGCACGGGCGCCGCACGTCCACGAGACGAGCGGGGGCCCGCCCACGGGGGTGGCGGGTCCCCGCTCGCAGCGCCTCCGCCCGCGGCGCCTCCGCCCGTACGCCCCGGTCAGGCCCGGCGCTCGGGCATCAGGCGCGAGCCGCTGAGCCGTTCGCCGAAGACGTCGTCGGGGTTGGACAGCACGCAGGTGCTGAGCGAGAGGCAGCCGCAGCCGATGCAGTCGCTCAGGTGGTCGCGCAGCCGGCCGAGCTGCTTGATCCGCTCGTCCAGTTCGGTCCGCCAGGCGGCCGAGAGCAGGGCCCAGTCCTCGTGGGTGGGCGTGCGCTCCTCGGGCAGCCGGGCCAGGGCGTCGCGGACGGTCGCGAGCGGGATGCCGACGCGCTGGGCGGCCCGGATGAAGGCGACCCGGCGGAGCGTGTCGCGACCGTAGCGGCGCTGGTTGCCGCTGGTGCGGCGGCTGCTGATCAGGCCCTTGGACTCGTAGAAGTGAAGGGCCGAGACGGCGGCGCCGCTGCGCGCGGACAGCTGACCGACGGTGAGTTCGTGGACCTTCTCGGGAATCTGCGGCACCCGGTGGAGCCTACGCGAGCCCGGCGCCGCTCCGTTGACAGGAGGCCGCCCGCCCCACATGCTGAGCAGGCGCGCTGAGCAAGCGCTTAGACAGCGTGGACGTCAGCCGCGTCTCCGACGTCGCCGACGCCATCGGGACGAGAGGGAGCGGGAACATGGCCGAGCCGAGGATCTTCACCTCCGCCGAGGAGCTGCGCGCCGGGGTCGGCGAGCAGTTGGGCCACAGCGACTGGCTGGAGATCGAGCAGAAGCGGATCGACCAGTTCGCCGACGCGACGGGCGACCACCAGTGGATCCACGTGGATCCGGAGCGCGCCGCCGAGGGCCCGTTCGGGCGCACGATCGCGCACGGCTATCTGACCCTTTCGCTGCTGCCGGTCCTGGTGCCGCAGATCATGCGGGTCGAGGGGATGAGGATGGGCCTCAACTACGGGACGGACAAGGTGCGCTTCCCCGCCCCGGTCCCGGTCGGCTCGCGGCTGCGGGCCACCGCCGTCCTCGCCGAGGTGACGGAGGCGGGCGGAGGGGTACAGGTCAAGGCGGTGGTGACGGTGGAGCGCGAGGGCGGCGACAAGCCGGTCTGCGTCGCCGAGTCGCTCTCCCGCTACTACTTCTGACGCTCCTTCCGGGCCCCGGCCATCCGCAGCACGAGGTCGGCGTAGAGCGCGCCGACCTCGTCGGCGGTGTGACGGCCCTGGGTGTTGAACCAGCGCGAGACGTCGATGCAGAGCGAGAGCACCGCCACGGTGGTGCCGGCCACGTCGGGGACGTCGAACTCCCCGGCCGCCACACCCTCGTTGATGATCCGCCGCACGGTGGCCTCGGACTCCCGGCGCAGCCCGACGATCTCGGTGCGGTGCTCGGGGCCGAGCGCGTCGAGCTCGTACTGGACGACCCGGGCGGTGGTGTGCCGCTCGGCGTGCCAGCGCACGAAGCAGCGCACGGCGTCGGCGAGCCGCTCGGCGGCGGTGCCGGGGCCGTCGGCGGCCTCCCGGAGGATCTCCAGGGCCTTGTCGTGCCCGATCCGGCTGATCCGGTGGAGCAGCTCTTCCTTGGTCTTGTAGTGGATGTAGAGCGCGGCCGGGCTCATCCCGGCCCGGCCGGCGATGTCGCGGGTGGTGGTGGCGTGGTAGCCGCGCTCGGCGAAGGCCTCGACGGCCGCGACGAGCAGCCGCCGGGCCGCCTCGGGCGTGACCTCGACCCACGGCGCGTCCTCGCCGCCGGGCGTCTCCTCCGCCACGCTCATCGCACTCTCCTCGTCGGACCTTCGGGAACGACACCATACATCGAAGCTGAGCAAGCGCTTAGAGCGTGTGGCTCAGCTCTCCTGCCGGTCGCGGACGACCTTGGCGAGGGTGAAGGCGGAGGTGGTGAGGTAGAGGACGGCGACGGCGAGGAAGCCGCGCACCCAGGCGCTGGCCTCCAGCCGGTAGATGCCGACGGTCAGCGCGAGGAGCGCGAGGCCGAAGGAGAGGATCGCCTGCACGTAGTAGGCGGAGGTGTTCTGCTGCTGCCGCTTGTCCGGGTAGTCGCTCATGTCCGACAGCATCGGGCGGGGGCGGCCGGGGTCGCATCCGCCCGGATACTCAGCGGGCCGCCACCGGTACTCAGAACGCGGACACCCCGGTCAGCGCCCGCCCGATGATGAGCTTCTGGATCTGGCTGGTGCCCTCGTAGAGGGTCATCACGCGGGCGTCCCGCAGCAGCTTGCCGACCGGGTACTCGTCGATGTAGCCGTAGCCGCCGTAGACCTGGAGGGCGTTGTTCGCCGCGCGGACGGCCGCCTCCGAGGCGAACAGCTTGGCCTTCGAGGCGGCCGTGGCGAACTCCTCGCCCCGGTCGATCAGGTCGGCCACCCGCCAGGTGAGCAGCCGGGCCGCGTCCACGTCGACCGCGATGTCGCTGATCAGCTCCTGCACCAGCTGGTACGAGGCGATGGGCTTGCCGAACTGTTCGCGCTCCCCCGCGTACCGCACCGCCGCGTCGAGCGCCGCCTGGGCGATGCCGACGCAGCCGGCGGCGACCGACATGCGGCCCTTGGCGAGCGCGGACATGGCGACCGAGAAGCCCTTGCCCTCGGGGCCGAGCAGGGCGCCCGCCGGGACCCGGACCCCGTCGAGGACCAGTTCGGCGGTGGCCTGGCCGCGCAGCCCGAGCTTGCCGTGGATGGTGCGGCGGGTCAGCCCGGGGGCGTGGGTGGGCACCAGGAAGGCGGAGACGCCCTTGTGGCCGGGGGCGTCCCCGGTGCGGGCGAAGAGCAGCACGACGTCGGCCCAGGTGCCGTTGGTGATGAACATCTTGCTGCCGTCGATCACGTACGCGTCGCCGTCGCGGACCGCGCGGGTGGCCAGGTTCCCCGCGTCGGAGCCGGTGCCCGGCTCGGTCAGGCCGAAGCAGCCGATCGCGTCGCCGGAGGCGAGCCGGGGCAGCCAGGTCCGCTTCTGCTCCTCGTCGCCCCAGGAGGCGATGGTCTTGGCGACCAGGCCGAGGGAGACGGAGACGATGCCGCGCACGGAGGAGTCGCCTCGGCCCAGCTCCTCGGTCACCAGGCAGTAGGCCAGGTGGTCGCCGCCGGAACCGCCGTACTCCTCCGGGATCGTGAGTCCCAGGAAGCCCACGGCGCCCAGCTTCTTCACGATCGCCCGGTCGACGTCCTCGGCCCGGTCCCAGTCGACCACGTGCGGGGTGACCTCACGGGCGACGAAGTCCTCGGCGAGGCGTCGTACGGCCTCCTGCTCCTCGCTCAGCGCCAGCTCCACCGTGCCACCCCGTCCCGTTTAATTACCACTGCTAGTTTTCAGGCTCGGGCCTACTATGTGCGCCATGGCCCGACCGCGCAAGCCCCTCCTCAGCCGAGACCGCATCGTCGAGACGGCGGGCGCGCTCGTGGACGCCGAGGGGCTCGCGGCGCTCTCCACCAGGCGGCTGGCGGCCGAGCTCGGTGTGAGCGGCCCCTCCCTCTACAACCACTTCCGGACCAAGGACGAGATCCTGGACGCCGTCGCGGACGCGGTCAGCGCCAAGATCGACCTGTCGATGTTCTCGCCCGGCGACCCCCGCGACTGGCGCACCGCGCTGCACGACTGGGCGCTCTCCTACCGGGCCGCGCTCGACGGGCACCCGCACATCGTCCCCGTGCTCGCCCAGGGCCCCGGGCGCCGCCCGGCCGGCCTGCGGGTCGCCGACGCCGTCTTCGGCGGGATGGTCCGGGCGGGCTGGCCGCCGGCCCAGGCCACCTCCATCGGCGCCCTGATGCGCTACTTCGTCACCGGCTCCGCCCTCGGCTCCTTCGCCCGGGGCTTCGTCGACGACGAGACCGCCTACGACCCGGCCGACTACCCGCACCTGGGCCAGGCGCACCTCCTCGCGGAGCGGCGCGAGAAGGTCGACCGGGTCGCCTTCGAGACGGGACTGCGGGCCCTGCTCGACGGCCTCGGGGCGCAGTACGCGCCGTACGCGCCGACCGCTGGGGCGAGCGTCGGCGGGGCCTGTGGGGCGTGCGTCGGTGGGGCCGGTGGGGCCAGTGGGGCGCGCGTCGGCGGGGCCGACGGGGCCGACGAGGCCGACGAGGCCGACGAGGCCGACGAGGCGAGCGTCGGCGAAACGCGCCCCGGCGGGACCGCCTGACCGCCGACGGCCACGCGACCGGACCGGACGCTTCGGCCGCCGCCGAACCGTCTCCGCGCGATGCTGGGGGCATGGCTTCCCGAGACCTCGCCTCATTCGCCGCGCTCTTCGCCGACGAGACCCGCGCCGCCTTCCTGCTCGCCCTGCTCGACGGGCGGGCCTGGACCGCGGGCGAGCTGGCCCGGCACGCCCGGGTGGCCCCCTCGACCGCCAGCGGGCACCTGGGCCGGCTCGTCGCGGGCGGGGTGCTCACCGAGGAGCGGCAGGGCAGGCACCGGTACGTGCGGCTCGCCGACCCCGGTGTCGCGCACCTCGTCGAAGAGCTCGCCGCCCGCTCCGCGCCCACCGCGCCCGAACCGCCTCGCGGGCTGCGGGCGGTGAACGCCGGGCACGCGATGGCGCGCGGGCGCACCTGTTACGACCATCTCGCCGGACGGCTCGGGACCACCCTCACCGACGCCTTGACCGCGCGCGGACTGCTGCGCCAGGACACCGGCTTCGCCCTCACCGACCGGGGCGTGGCCTGGTTCGCGGAGCTCGGCGTCCCCCTCGTACCGAAGGGCCGGCGGCCCCTCGCGCGCGGCTGCCTGGACTGGACCGAGCGCCGGCCGCACCTCGCCGGGCTCGCCGGGGCGGAGCTGTGCCGGCACGCACTGGACGCCGGGTGGTGCGTACGGATCGGCTCCGAGCGCGCGGTGCGGGTGACCCCGGAGGGCGAGCGGGCGCTGCGCGAGCGGCTGGGCGTCGATCCGGCGGCGCTGCGATGAGCGGGGCACGGGTGCCGACCGGTGCAGATGCGGATGCCGATGCCGATGGCAGCGGCAGCGGCAGCGGCAGCGGCAGCGGCAGCGGCAGCGGCGATATTGCGGTGAACGCCGAACGATCCGCGCCGTACGGTCACCCCATGCCGAAGCACTCCTCCCGTCTCGCGCTCGCCGCCGCCGGTGTCACCGTCGTCCTGTGGGCCTCCGCCTTCGTCTCCATCCGCAGCGCGGGCGCCGCCTACTCCCCCGGCGCCCTCGCCCTCGGCCGGCTGCTCGCCGGCTCCCTGGTCCTCGGCGCGGTCCTGCTGGTCCGGCGCGAGGGGCTCCCGCCGCGGGCCGCCTGGCCGGGCATCGCCGTGTCGGGGCTGCTGTGGTTCGGGGTGTACATGGTGGTGCTCAACTGGGGCGAGCAGGAGGTCGACGCGGGCACGGCGGCGATGGTCGTGAACATCGGTCCGATCCTGATCGCCCTGCTCGGCGGGTACGTCCTGAAGGAGTCGCTGCCGCCCCGGCTGCTCGCCGGGATGGCGGTCTCGTTCGCGGGGGCGGTGGCGGTGGGGCTCTCGATGTCCGGCGCGGGGCACGCCTCGGTGCTCGGCGTCGCGCTGTGCCTGCTGGCGGCGGTGGCGTACGCGGGCGGGGTCGTCGCCCAGAAGCCGGCGCTGGCGCACGGCAGCGCGCTCCAGGTGACGACCTTCGGCTGCCTGATCGGCGCGGTGGCCTGTCTGCCGTTCGCCGGGCGGCTGGTCGACGAGGCGGGCCGGGCGCCGCTGGCCGCCACCCTCAACATGGTCTACCTCGGCGTCTTCCCGACCGCCCTCGCCTTCACCACCTGGGCCTACGCCCTGGCCCGCACCACCGCCGGCCGGATGGGCGCGACGACGTACGCCGTACCCGCCCTGGTCGTGCTGCTGGCCTGGGCCTTCCTGGGCGAGCTGCCCGGCCCGCTCACGCTCGCGGGCGGCGCGCTGTGCCTGGCGGGCGTGGCGGTCTCCCGCTCCCGCCCGAAGCCGTCCCGGACGGCCCCGGCGGGAACGGGTACGCGGGCCTAGGGCCGGTCGTCAAAGTCCCGTCGTCGCCCGGAGGGCGGCCTCGCGGCGTCTGGTGCGTGCTCTCGGCGTGCCGGGCGAAAGCCCGCGTACTGGACGTACTCGGGCTTTCGCCCGGTGCGGCGAGAGCGCGTGCCAGGCGTCGCGAGGCAGACGGGAGGTGTGACGACCGGCCCTAGGACCTCAGAAAACCACCAGGGCCCGGCCGCCCTTGCCCGCGAGCATGTTGTCGAAGGCGCCCGGGATGCCCTCCAGGGGGATCCGTTCGGTGACCAGGGCGCCCAGGTCGAGGCGGCCAGCCCGGATGTGGCCGGCGAGCACCGGGAGGTCCCGGGCCGGGTCGGAGTTGCCGTAGACGCAGCCGGACAGCGTGCGGCCCCAGTGGAAGAGCTCCAGGGCGTTGAAGGTGACCTGCTGCTCCTTGCCGCCGATGCCGACGACCGTGGTGCGCCCGCCGCGCCGGGTGGCGTCCCAGGCGGTACGGATGGTGGCCGCGCGGCCGACGCACTCGACGGACACGTCGGCGCCGTGCCCGCCGGTCAGCCGCCGGATCTCCTTGGCCGTGGTGTCGGAGGCGACCACGTACTCGGTCGCCCCGGCGGCCCGGGCCAGGCCCTCCTTCTCGGGCGACACGTCCACGGCGACGATGGTGGACGCGCCGGCGATCCGGGCGGCCTGGAGGGTGGCGAGGCCGACGCCGCCGACGCCGAACACCGCGACGGTCTCGCCCTGCCGGACCCGCGCCGAGTGGTGCACCGCGCCCCAGCCGGTGAGGACGGCGCAGCCGAGCAGGGCGGCGTCGGTGAGCGGCACGCCGTCCGGGACGGGCAGCACGCAGTTCGCGGCGACCACGGTCTCCTCGGCGAAGGCCGCCACGTTGAGCCCCGGGTGCAGCTCGGTGCCGTCCTGGGCGCGGGCGTACACGGCGGCGGCGCCGGTCAGCGCGTTCGCGCAGAGCCAGACCTCGCCGAGCGAGCAGGGGTGGCAGGTGCCGCAGGACGGCGCCCAGTTGAGGACGACGCCGTCGCCGGGGGCGACGTGGGTGACGCCCTCGCCGACGGAGACGACCGTGCCGGCGCCCTCGTGCCCGAGGACGGCGGGCACGGGCACCCGCATCGTCCCGTTGGTCAGCGACAGGTCGGAGTGGCAGACCCCGGCGGCGGCGAGGCGCACCCGGACCTGGCCGGGGCCGGGCTCGGGCAGTTCGATGCCGGTGATCTCCAGGGGAGAGCCGACGGCGGGCAGGACGGCGGCGCGGATCAAGGGTGGGCTCCTCGGGTCGGTACGGCGCTCAGAACTGCAGGGACTTGGTCTGGAGGTACTCGGCGAGCCCGTGGGCGCCGAGCTCGCGGCCGACGCCGGACTGCTTCCAGCCGCCGAAGGGGGCCAGCGGGTTGAACCGGCCGCCGTTGATGTCGACCTGCCCGGTCTCCATGCGGCGGGCGAAGGCGACGGCCTCCTCCGGCTCACCCCAGACGGCGCCGCCGAGCCCGTACACGGTGCCGTTGGCGATGGCGAGCGCCTCGGCCTCGTCGGCGTACCGGATGATCGCGAGCACCGGGCCGAAGATCTCCTCCTGGGCGATGGTCATGTCGGGGGTGACGTCGGCGAAGACCGTCGGGGCCACGTAGTAGCCCGTCTCGCGCGGGGCCTCGGGGCCGCCCGCGACGAGCCGGGCGCCCTCGGCGAGGCCCTTCTCGATGTAGCCGCGGACCCGGTCGCGCTGCCGGGCGCTGACGACGGGCCCGAGGCGCTCGCCGGGGACGTACTTGGCGACGGCCTCGGCGGCGAGGGCGACAGCCTCCTCGTACCGCTCGGCGGGGACCAGCATCCGGGTCCAGGCGCTGCACGTCTGGCCGGAGTTGGACATGACGTTGGCGACGCCGACGGCGACGGCCCTGCCGAGGTCGGCGCTGGGCAGGATGACGTTGGCGGACTTGCCGCCGAGTTCGAGCGCGACGCGCTTGACCGCGCCGCCCGCGAGGGCGCCGATCCGGCGGCCGACGGCGGTGGAGCCGGTGAAGGAGACCAGGTCCACGCCGGGGTGCTCGGCAAGGGCCTGCCCGGCGACCGCGCCGAGGCCGGTGACCAGGTTGAAGACGCCGGCCGGGAGCCCTGCGGCGTGCACGGCCTCGGCGAAGAGCTGAGCGGTGAGCGGGGTGTCCTCGGCGGGCTTGAGGACCACGGCGCAGCCGGCGGCGAGGGCGGGGGCGACCTTGGCGACGATCTGGTGGAGCGGGTAGTTCCAGGGGGTGATCGCGGCGACGACACCGACCGGCTCGGAGTAGACGGTCGAGTTGCCGACCTTCTCCTCGAAGGGGTGGACGGCGGCGAGTTCGGCGTACGAGCCGGCCACCGCGATCGGCAGCCCGGCGTGCACGGCGGCGGCGAGCTGCGGCGGGGCGCCGAGCTCGGCGGTGACGGTGGCGGCGATCTCCTCGGCGCGGGCGGCGAGCGCGTCGCGCAGCGCGCCGATCGCGGCGGCCCGCTCGGCGGGCGGGGTGGCGGCCCAGCCGGGGAAGGCGGCGCGGGCGGCCCGGACGGCGGCGTCCACGTCCTCGGCGGAGCCGGCCGGGACATGGGCGATGACCCGCTCGTCGGCGGGGTCGATCACGGCGATCGTCTCCGTGGAGGCGGCGGGGCGCCACTCCCCGCCGATGTACATCGCGTCGTGGGCCTTCATCCGCTGTCTCCTCCTGCGTCGGGCGTCCTGCGTCGGGGCGGCGCGCTCGCGCACACGGCCGGCACCCAAACTAGCGCTGTTAGTTTTCGGGCGCCAGGCTCCCCCGCCCGCCGACGACACCCCCGCTTCCCGCCCACCGATCCTCACCCTCCGGCTCTCCCGCTGTCCACGGGCACCCGCACAGGCGTGGCGGGCGGGGTCTGGGGGTTCCCGCCTTGCCAGCGCGCGAGAGCGACCGTCGGCGGCGGGACGGGGAGGCGTGGTCGCGGGGGTACGCGGGCGGGCGGCACCCGCGCGGGCGGCGGGGCACCAGCGCGGGCAGCGGGGCATTCGCCGAGGCCCTGGACGGCTGGCCGGCGGACCGGCCGGCCACGGAGCGGATCCGGGGCGGGAGCGGAAGATCCCGAACCGGCCTCTCCGCTGCCGCCCTTGGGCCGGACACGCCCGGGGGCGGGGCGCGGTCCCGAGGAGGGACGGGACCGGCCGTTCCGGGCGAGGCGGGGACGCTCGGCGAACTGGCTGCGGAACGGCCCGTGATGCCGGCGCCGGACGGTCTCCACGCTGCGGCCGCGGGCACCCTCCGACTCCTCGATCATCTTGCGCGCCCAGCTCGCGGAGACGGAAGGGCTTGGCGATTTCTCGCCAGGAACAGCCGAACCCGGCGGGCCCACACCGGATGGCACGGGCCCGCCGGGGCGGATGGAGCGGATGGAGCGGATGGAGCGGATGGAGCGGATAGAACGACTGGAACCCGATGGCAACCAATGGCAACCGATGGGGCGGATGGTGCAGATGGGTCGGATAAGGCGGATGGAGCGGGCGAGGCGGGGGCCTGCCGGGCGGCCCCCGCGGTTCAGATCGCCCGGTCGACGCCCGTGAGGTGGGCGAAGACCACGATGTTCGACTCGTAGCCGCCCTTGCGGTCGAAGGTTCCGCCGCAGGTGAGCAGGCGCAGTTCGGGACGGCCCGTGGCGCCGTAGACCTCCTTGTCGGGGAAGGCGGTCTTGGCGTACGTGCGGACCCGGTCGATGGTGAAGACGGCGACGCGGCCGTCCGCCCGGGCGACCCGGACGGTGTTGCCGGGGGTGAGCGAGTTGAGGTTGAGGAAGATCGCCGGTCCGGTGCGGGTGTCGCGGTGGCCGACGATGACCGCGGTGCCGCGCTCGCCGGGGGCGGGACCCCCCGCGTACCAGCCGACGAGCCGGGGATTGTCGACCGGCGGGGTGCCGAGTCCGCCGGCCGGGTCGAGGCCCAGCCCGACGACGGGGGCCTCGATGGTGATGGCGGGGACGCCGAGGGTGGTGGGGCGGGATCTTCCGAGGGGTGCGGGTGGGGGCTGTGGTTTGGCCGTGGCCCGGGCCGCGGCGTGGACGGCGTCCTTCGGCCGGGAATCCCCCGCGGCCGGCGCCGCCACGCCGTGCGCGGTGGGCCCGGCCGCGAGCGCCGGACCGTCCGGTTCGCCGTCCTGGGCCCACCAGACCCCGCCGATCACCAGGGTGAGGGTCACGGCGACGGTACGGGCGAGCCTGCGGAGCCTGCGCTGCCGGCGGGCGCCGGGCCTGCGCGAGGCCGGCCCGCGCGGGTGGCTCCGGCGCGGGCTCCGCTCGCTCACTGCGGCGGCGGGAGCCCGGCCGGGGGTAACCGTCCTGCGCGGGGAGGAGGACCTACGCGGCGCCATCGTTGCGGCGGCGCGCGCGGCGGATGAGGATCAGTCCGGCGGTGCCCGCGAGGCCCGCCGCGAGGGCGGATCCGACGCCGAAGGCGGAGCCGTCGTCGGTGGCGGTGGTCCCGGCGGATCCGCCGCCGCCCGCTCCGACGGGTCCGTGCGGCGGCTTGCCGTTGCCGCCCGTACTGCCGCCGCTGCCGCTGCCTCCGGTGGTGGGGGGCGGGCTGCTGGGCGGCGGGCTGGCGATGGTGCCGCAGTCCACCTTGAAGACCTTGTGCTTGCCGGTGCCGGTCTCGCCCACGAAGGTCCAGTCGAGCTTGTACTGGCCGTCGGGGAGGACGAGGTCGCTGGTGTGCCCGTCACCGCTCACGCCGAGGGCGATCTTGCCGCTGAGGTTCGGCGAGTCCACCTTGGGCGGCTGTGGGGAGATGTCCCAGCTGACTTCCTGGAGCCCGTCGAAGCCGAAGGCGGCGAGGTAGAACTTGCAGACCTTGGGCTCGTCCTTGTTGCTGTCGGGGGCGGTACCCGACTTGTGGATCTTGACGTCGCCGTTGTCGCCGGGGGCGGCGAACGCCGAGGGCGCCCCCGCGAGGGCGACCGAGCCCATGACCAGGGCGGCGACGGCCGAGGAGAGCAGGGGGCGGAGAGCCGGAACGGTCATGCGAGTGTCCTCCAGTCGTACTGACGCGCGAATACACGGACGCACGCGCGTGCAGATCTCGGATTTCGTGAACCGATAATCTGACTATTAGTGACCGAAATGACACGAAGGGTGGCACCGTGCCGCGCCACCCCTCGACTTCCACCCGTCCGGGCCTAGATGATCCCGAAGAGGATCCCCGCCGCGAGCACCACGAGCGAGGTCAGCGCGGCCCACTTCACAGTGAACCTGGCGTGGTCGCCGAACTCGACCTTGGCCATGCCGACCAGCACGTACACCGCCGGGACCAGCGGGCTCGACATGTGCAGGGCCTGGCCGACGAGGGAGGCGCGGGCGATCTCCAGCGGCGACACGCCGTGGGCCGCGCCCGCCTCGGCGAGCACCGGCAGGACGCCGAAGTAGAAGCCGTCGTTCGACATGAAGTACGTGAGCGGGAGGCTCAGCAGGCCGGTCACCAGCGCCATGTGCGGGCCCATGCCCTCGGGGATCGCGCCGACCAGCCAGTCCGCCATGTGCTTGACCATGCCGGTGCCGGTGAGCACGCCGGTGAAGACGGCCGCGGCGAAGACCATGCCGGAGACGTTGAGGACGTTGTCGGCGTGGGCGGCGATGCGCTCCTTCTGCTCGGCCATCTTGGGGTAGTTGACCGTCAGCGCGAGTGCCGCGCCGAGGAGGAACAGCACCGGGATCGGCAGCAGCTCCATGATCATCGCGGCGAGCAGGGCGACGGTGAGACCGGCGTTGAACCAGTACAGCTTGGGACGCAGGGTCGCGCGGTTCGGGTCGAGCCCCTGGAAGCCCTCGTCCTCGGCGTCGCCGCCGCTACCGGTACCGGGACCGGCGTCCGCCGCCTCGCCGCCCCCCGCGCCGTTGCCGGCCTTGGCGCCCTTGGTGCCCTTGCCGCCCCTGGTGGAGCCGGTGGAGCCGGTGCCGCCGCCCGCCCCGACCAGGACGGTCTCGGACTCCGGGACCAGGGCCTCGTCCAGGCTCAGATAGCCGACGCGCTTGCGCTCACGGAGGCCGAGCACGTAAGAGAGGACGAAGACGAAGAGCAGCCCCATGGCGAGCGCCGGGATCATCGGGACGAAGATGTCGGCGGCGTCCAGCTTGAGCGCGGTGGCCGCACGGGCGGTCGGGCCGCCCCAGGGAAGGGTGTTCATGACGCCGTTGGCGGTGGCGGCGACACCGGTCATGACGACCAGGCTCATGCCGAGGCGCTTGTACAGCGGGTACATCGCCGAGACGGTGATCATGAAGGTGGTGGAGCCGTCACCGTCCAGCGAGACGATCGCGGCGAGCACCGCCGTACCGACCACCACGCGCATCGGGTCGGCCTTGCAGAAGCGCAGGATGCCCCGGACGATCGGGTCGAACAGGCCGACGTCGATCATGACGCCGAAGTAGACGATCGCGAACATCAGCATCGCGGCCGTCGGCGCCAGCTTGCCGACGCCTTCGATGACGTAGTCGCCCAGCTGGGCCCCTTGTCCGACGGCGACGCAGAACAGCGCGGGAATCAGCACGAGCGCCGCGATCGGCGACATCTTCTTCGTCATGATCAGGACCAGGAAGGTCGCGATCATGGCGAAGCCGAGGATGGTCAGCATGGGAGGACACCTCACGTTCACCCTTGAACTCCCGCCAGAGCGGCGGTGCGGATGACGGTAGGTGGCCGGTTCCGGCGTTAACAAGATGTTGACGCGTGAGCAATACGAGCAAAACCCCAGGTCACGGCCGTACGTCTCAGCCGAGGGAGGGCGCGAGGTAGGCGCGGAGGAGGGTGCGGGTCTCGGCGATCAGCGCGGGGTCGCCGGACGGATCGGCGCGGAAGGCCAGTTGCAGCAGGGCGTCGGTGGCCTCGACACCCACGAGCACCCGGCGGCGCAGCGCCTCGTCGGCGGACCGGCCGAGCGGGCCGGCGAGCAGCCCGCAGATGCGGTCGACGACGAGGTGGTTGGGGGGCTCGTCGCCCTCCTCGCCGGGGGCCGGGATGCCGAAGTCGACGCGGGCGAAACCGGGGACGGTCCGCTTCATCGCGATGTACTCGTCAAGGACGACGTCGACGAGGACGATGGCGTCGGCGTGGGGGCCGCCACCGGCGGGGCCATCGTCGCCTCCGCCACCGGGGCCATCGCCGTCTCCACAGCCGGGGCCATCGCCGGAGCCACCGCCGGGGCCATCGCCGGAGCCACCGCCGGGGGCCGCGCCGGGCGGGGCGTCCGACGGGCCGTCCGGCAGGGCGTCGAGCCGCGCCGCGATGCGGGCCGCGTAGCGGTCCAGGTTGCGGAGGGCGAGGGCGGTGGCGAGGGCCCGCTTGTTGCCGAAGAAGCGGTAGACGGAGCCGATCGGGACACCCGCCCGAGCGGCGACAGCCCGGGTGCTCAGCTGCTCGTAGCCGGTCTCGTCGAGGAGTTCGGCGCAGGCGTCGAGGATCCGGGCGAGGCGTTCGGCGCTGCGCTGCTGCACGGGGGCGCGGCGGAGGGCCGGAACGGTCCGCCGCACGGCCGGGGACTGCTGGTCGGGCTGGGGCACGGGGACCATCATGCCGTTCCGGCCGGAGTCAGGCGATCAGCAGGCCGATCCCGCCGAGGGTGTACGCGATCATCAGCGCGAACAGCGGGAGCTGGCCGGCCACGGCACGGTCGGGCGGGAAGAGGCGGACGGACCGGTCGTGCGCGGCGACGACGCCGAGGACGTGGCCGACGACGATCGAGGCGACCTGGAGGGTCGCGAGGCCGCCGGGACCCAGCGGTGGGGCGGGCGAGGGGGCGTTGTCAGTGCCCACTGCCATGATGACCGTACGTGGCCCTTCGGTCACGAAGAGCGAGAAGTAGTGGGCGACGAGATAGCCGAGGGCGATGGGCAGGAGCGAGTGGGCGAAGGAGGTGAGCGGGGTGGCGAGTTCGCGGTTCAGGAGACGCAGGGCTCCGGCGCAGAGTCCGTAGAGGGCGGCGACGAGGGCGACGGCGGCGAGCAGTCCGAGGGTGGCGGTGGGGGTGCGCCCGAGGGACGAGGTCTGGAGGACGGTGATCCAGCGGGGGTTGTCGGAGAGGCCGTCGTACGCGGTGGAGCCGAGCAGGACGCAGACGGAGGCGACGAGACCGGGGAGCGGCGGAGTGGCGTCGAGCCCGTCGAAGGGGGAGCGAAGGACGAGCCGGCCGTCGGCGCGGCGGCCGAGCGGGGAGAGCCGGGCGAGGAGGGAGGAGTAGACCTCGAAGGGGTCGGCGCGGGCGAACCAGTCGGGGCCGTAGCGGGCGGCGCCGAGGAGCTGGACCGCGGCGTGCGTGCCGAGGGCGGTGAGGAGGACGGGGGCGGAGGTGTTGTCGGGGGCGACGAGTTCGAGCCAGGTGAAGAGGAGCAGGCCGAGGGCGGCGGGCCGGATGCCGAGCCGGGCGGGGAGCGGGCGTGGCGGGCGCCCCTCGGAAGGGAGGGGCCGGAGGCGGCGCGGAGCGGAGTACAGGGCGCGCAGCGGGTTGAGCAGGCGCCAGACGGGGCCGAGGAGGAGGGAGGCGGGGACGAGTCCGACCCAGAGCAGGACGTAGACGGCGCCGGGGGCGGGGTTGCGGTCCGGGTCGTCGGGGCCGAGGAGGAGGTGGAGGACGAGGAGCAGCGCGGCGGCGGCGCCGAGCGCCCGGAGCGCGGCGCGGGTTGCGGGGGCGTCGGCGAGGCGCTGGACGGCGGCGGGCAGGGGGCGGCCGGCCCGGTCGCCCCGGAAACGGGAGGAGGACCAGAGCAGGCCGAGCGAGAGGAAGGAGACGAAGAGCGCGGCGAAGGCGCCGGCGTAGGCGTAGAAGGGCGAGAGGGGCAGGTCGTGCTGGGAGCCCACGCCATGGGCGAGCGGCAGCCCCGTCATCGGACGACGAGTTGGGTCAGCACGAGTCCGGACTCGTGGGTCTCCACCTCGAAGAGGCCGGTGCGGTCCAGCGTCAGGGTGAGGGTGGCCGGAGTTCCGGCGGGAAGGGGGAGTTCGCGGTCGTAGCCGTGGACGTGGAGGGTGTCGGCGCGGTCGCTGGTCACCTGGAGGGTGAGGCGTTCGCCCTTCTTGAACGCGACCCGGGAAGGGGGTGGCTGGACGGAGTCGCCGCTGATGGTGACGGTGAGGGTACGGCCGGCCGGCGGGGCGGGGGCCGTGGTCGTGGGCGGCGCGGTCGGTGCGGTGGACGCGGTGCCGCCGGGCGGGGTGCCGTCGGACGGCGCGGCGGCGGTCAGGGGGACGACGGCCTCGACCGGGCGGCCCGCGACGGCCCAGACGGTGTGGTCGTCGGCGTACAGCCGGACGGTGAGGGTGCGGGCGCCGGCCGGGACGTGGGCCCAGGGGCCGTAGGCGCGGGCGGTCTCGCGGCCGTCGAGGAGGAGCCGGGCGTGGCCTCGGCCGAGGAGGGCGGCGCCGCCGGTGCTCTCGGGGGTGAAGCGGAACCTCTCCACCAGCAGGTGGACGTTCCAGCCGCCCTCGCTGTCAGGGCGGACTTCGACGCGCACGCCGGGCGCCCCGGCGGCGGGCACCTCGCGGAGGCGGTGCCCGGTGGCGTCCTTGGCGGCGAGGACGGTGCCGTTGGCGCCGGTGGCCTCCTGGTGGCTGGTGCCGGGCTTGTGGTGGGTCGTGGGCCGCCCGCCGCACCCGGAGAGCAGCAGCACGGCACCCACGACGAGGCCGAGCGCGAGCCGGGCGGTACGGGCGACGCGGGCGGTACGGGCACCACGGCCAGCACCGGCGACCCGGGCGCCCCGTACGATCCGGGCGCCCCGGACCGTACGGGCGGCTTCGGGCGCGGGGGCCGTGAGGGCCCCGGGAGTCGTGGAGGTCCCGGGAGTCGTGGAGGCCCCGGGAGTCGTGAGGCGGCCGGGTGTGGGGCGGGAGGTGGGGGTCGGAGGTGTCATGCCGGGCTGCCCGCCAGGGTCGTGGTCGTCGTGGTGGTGGAGGAGGAGGAGGGGGTGCGGGTGCCTGCGGCGATCACGGCCCAGAGGACCCAGACCACGGCGAGCAGGCCTCGGATCCAGGCGGGGCCGAGGGGGATCCACGGGATCATCAGGACCGCCTTGTCGAAGGCGTCGAGGAGGGTGAGGGCGCCCAGGGCCACGGTGGTCCAGGCGAAGACGGGGCGGGTGCCGCTCGCGCGCAGGGCGAGGCCGGTGCCGGTCCACCAGAGGCCGGTGAGGAGCAGGGCCAGGGCGGGGACGGGCGTCGGGGTGAGGGCGAGGGTCGAGCCGGCGACGTCGAGGGCGAGGCCGGTCAGGCCCAGGCCGGTGGCGACGGCGGCGGGGCGGCTGGGGCGCAGGCGGCGCCACCACAGGAGGGTGCCGACGAGGGCGAGGACGACGGCGGTGCCGAGGGCCAGCTGGGTCTCGACGCGCTGGATGCCCCGGGCGCCGTACCAGTCGCAGCCAGCGGGCAGGCGGCGGGCCTGGACGTTGTAGTCGGCGCAGACGAGGAGCTGGGCGAGCTTGGCGGGTTCGCCGACGAGGCGGCCGGTGTCGCCGGTGACCTGGCCTCGGGCGGCGCCGCAGGCGGGGAGGGAGGTGGGGGTGCTCGGGCCCGCGTCGGCCTGCCAGCAGTTGCCTCCGCCCTGGCCGTCCCACCAGACGTCGGTGCGGTTGGGGCGGGAGGCGCCGGCGCGGTCGACGCCCAGGTGGTTGCCCGCGTAGCGGTTGTGGTGGGAGGTGTCGGTCTGCTTGCCCCAGGCGGACTCGCCTCGGATGAAGGCGGGGACGGCGCTGAGGAAGAAGGCGGCGCGTTGGTGCCCGTAGACCCAGTTGTTCTCGTAGAGGTTCCAGTTGCCTCCGGCGGTGATGATGCCGGTGCCGGGCGGCATGGAGATCTGGGGGCAGACGACACCCTGCTCGTAGCCGCGTTCGGCGGGCGGCTTGGCGCAGGTGCCGTCGGCGACGTACGGGTAGTAGTTCGCGTTGTTGTCGTGGATCAGGTTGCGTTCGAAGCGGGCGTGGTTCTGCGGGAGTCCGGGGTGGCCGGGGAAGGCGGAGTCCATGGAGGCGCCGCCCATGTTGTGGTCGAACTCGTTGTCGTGGACGTAGACGGAGTCTCCGGCGGTGCCGCTGTAGCCGACCATGTTGTGGTGGCTGCGGCAGCCGGTGATCTCGATGGCGTAGCGGGGGACGTCGTAGCCTCGGCCGTCGTTGATGTTCGAGGCCGAGCCGGGGTAGATGCCGGAGTCGCCGTTGCCGTAGGACTCGCAGTTCTTGTAGAGGCCGTGGTCGGAGGCGAAGGTGAGGAAGCCGTACTCGTCGTTCCAGCGGGTGAGGACGTCGTCGATGACGAAGCCGTCGGCGGCGAGGACGTAGAGCGAGTTGAAGGTGGTGCGCTGGGCGGTGAAGTTGCGGAAGTAGACGCCGTCGGAGCCGTCGGCGCGGATGGCGTTGAGCTTGGTGTACTTCGCGTCGACGACGACGTCGAGGCGGGAGGCGCCGGTGCCCTCGACCTGGAGGTTCTTCTTGCCGAGGATGGCGACCAGGTTCTGGTTGTGGGGGCAGCGCTTCTGCTGTTCGTAGCTGAGGATCTGGTAGCCGAGCCCGGAGAGCGGCGCCTTGAGGGCGGCGCAGGCGCCGGTGGGGGCGGGCTGGGAGGGCTCCTCCTCGTAGAGCCCGGGCAGGATCGCGAGGGTCATGCCGGGGCGGTCGACGGCGTCGACCGCCTGCTGGATGTGGCGGAAGCCCTGGCGGGTGCCGGGGGCGGTGCAGCGTTCGAAGAGGGCGAGGTTGCGGGCCTTGAGCGCGGCCGGGAAGGCGGCGATCCGGCGTTCGAAGTCGGCCCGGTCGGCCTTGCAGACCAGCAGGTCCGGTTCGCCGGTGCGCAGCACGGGCACGCTGCCCGAGCCGTCGGGCAGGGTGACGGGCCGCTCCTCGTGGGCCAGGGCGGCGGGGGCCGCGACGAGGGTGGCGGCGAGGGCCGCGAGGACGGCGGTGAGCGCGAGAACGAACCTTCGGGTCCACGACATGCGCGAGAGAGTAGAGCAATGTTCATCTTTTGGAACCCCCCGTGCACGCACCACGTCCAAGAGCTCCGGAAAAGCACCGTTGACGCGAGCGGGAGCGGAATCCTACGGTCATGCATAGGATTGTTGTGAGCGTCAGGACAGGAGCACGCGATGAACGCGGAACAGGCCGGCAAGACGGCCGCAGCGCTGAGCTACAGCACGGGATTCGGCAACGAGCACGGCTCCGAGGCCGTCCCCGGCGCCCTGCCGCAGGGCCGGAACTCGCCGCAGCGGGCGCCGCTCGGCCTGTACGCGGAGCAGCTCAGCGGCTCGGCGTTCACGGAGCCCCGGGCGCACAACCGGCGCTCCTGGCTCTACCGGATCCGCCCCTCGGCCGCGCACCCGCCGTTCACCCGGATCGGCAACGGGGCCGTGCGCACCGCCCCGTTCACCGAGACCGTGCCCGACCCCAACCGGCTGCGCTGGAACCCGCTGCCGGAGCCCCCGGCGGGCACGGACTGGCTGGCGGGGCTGTGGACGCTGGGCGGCAACGGCGACGCCGCCCAGCGCAGCGGCATGGCCGTGCACCTCTACCACGCGAACGCGCCGATGGAGCGGGTGTTCAGCGACGCCGACGGCGAGCTGCTGATCGTCCCCGAGCACGGCGGGCTGCTGCTGCGCACCGAGCTCGGCCTGCTCGCGGTCTCCCCCGGCGAGATCGCGCTGGTCCCGCGCGGGGTCCGGTTCCGCGTCGAGCTGCTCGACGCGACGGCCCGGGGCTATGTCTGCGAGAACTACGGGGCGCCCTTCCAGCTCCCCGACCTCGGCCCGATCGGCGCCAACGGCCTGGCCAACACGCGGGACTTCCGCGCGCCCGTCGCCGCCTACGAGGACGTCGAGGGCCCGGTCGAGGTCGTCAACAAGTACTGCGGCAACCTGTGGTCCGCGACCTACGGCCACTCCCCGCTGGACGTCGTCGCCTGGCACGGCAACCACACCCCGTACGTCTACGACCTGCGCCGTTTCAATGTGATCGGGACGATCTCGTACGACCACCCGGACCCGTCGATCTTCACGGTGCTCACCTCGCCGTCCGACACCCCCGGGCTCGCGGGTGTCGACTTCGTGGTGTTCGCGCCGCGCTGGCTGGTCGGCGAGGACACCTTCCGCCCGCCGTACTTCCACCGCAACGTGATGAGCGAGTACATGGGCCTGATCGAGGGCGCCTACGACGCCAAGGCGGAGGGCTTCGTGCCGGGCGGCGGCTCGCTGCACAACATGATGTCCGCGCACGGCCCCGACCGGGAGACCTTCGACCGGGCCAGCGCCGCCGAGCTCAAGCCGCACAAGATCGACGACGGTCTGGCCTTCATGTTCGAGACCCGCTGGCCGATCACCGCCACCCCGCAGGCGGCGGAGGCCGACCACCTGCAGCAGCGCTACGACGACGTATGGCAGGGTCTTCAGCGCCACTTCCGGCCGTAAGGTCCTGGCCGGACGTCTCATAGCCGTCGTACGGAGAACGCCGTGACCGCCTTCGCCCCCGACTCGCTGGTGCTGAACCGGAAGCTGCCGCTCTGGTACCAGGTGTCCCAGTCGCTGCGCGCCTCCATACTGGGCCGCACCCCGGACGCCTCGCTGCGGCTGCCCACCGAGGAGCAGCTGGCCCAGCACTACGGCGTCAGCGTGCTGACCATGCGCCAGGCGCTGAAGGAGCTGGAGGAGGAGGGCCTGATCAGCCGGCACCGGCGGCGCGGCACCTTCATCGAGCCGGGCGCCCGGCGCTCCACCCCGCGCCGGCTGCTCGGCTCCATCGACGCGATCGTGGCCCAGCAGTCCGGCGAGCGGACCACCGTCCTCGGGCACGGCACCGGGCCGGTCCCCGGCGAGCTCGCGGAGTACTTCCCCGGGGCCGGGGAGGTCGCGGTCTACCGGCGGCTGCGCGCCGACGGGGAGAGCGGCGAGCCGACCAACTGGGCGGAGAACGCGGTGCTCCCGGAGATCGCGGCCGGCATCGACCCGGCCGACCTGGAGCGCTGGCCGATGACGAAGGTGCTGCGGGACCTGGTCGGGGTCCGGATCAGCCGCATCACCGACACCGTCGAGGCCCGACTCGCGGACCCCGAGACGGCCGCCCTGCTGCGGGTGCCGCTGCTCTCGCCGATCCTGCACTACACCGGCGTCACCTACGACGAGGAGGGCCGGGTGGTCGACGTGGCCCGGATCCGCTACCGGGGCGACCGCTTCTCCTTCACCGTGACGGTGGAGGCGCACTGAGCGGCGCCGTGACGACGCGGGGCGGGGCGCCGGGTCGGGTGCGCGCTCCGGGCGGCGGCGCCGAGCGCTCGCCGCACCGGCGGCGGTCAGGCGCTACGCGCGCGCCTGAGGCCCCGGTCACGGCCGGATCCGGACCGGGGTGAGACGCCGGACGGGCGGGGACACGTCCGGCGGGGTGTCACGGGTGAGCGGTCAGGCGCGGTCGGCCGGCCGAGCGGAACGGGCGGGGGCGATGCGTCGGGGTACGCGGGAGCCCGGTCCGGACGGACGGTCGGTCAGCCGTGGCTGCCGAAGAGGGAGCGGCGGAGCCTGCGGAGCGGGGCGAAGAGCGAGACCCGGGAGCTGCGGCTGTGGTGGCCGTGCTTCGGTGTCTCACGTGCCGTCAGCTCGCGCATCAGCAGCGTCGCCTCGGCCGCCTCACGCTGGGGCACGGCGGGACCGCCGAGCACCGCGAGATGGCGGTCGAGCCGCGAACTGGTCGCACTGCTCCCGCAGGTGATGGCAGGCACGCGCGGCCTGCTGCGCATCACTATCTGTTCCATGTCACTCCCCACCCGTACGAGGGCACCCGGCCCGGGCAGGTTAACCCTATCGCCCCGCTACGACACCCGTGCATTCCGGCCGCAGGATTCACCGCTTGTGTACGGGGGTTGACGATCACTGTCCGAATCCGTCTGATTCCAGGGCGAGTTGGACAGCGGTCGAACGCCTGTCGAACCGTCACGAACCATCCTGCACGCGGGACCCCCGCCGCCGCGCTTTCCCCAGGGTGTGATCTCCGCCACCACAAGCCGCCCGGCCTCGGCTACCGTGGGGGGATGACGGTGATCGCGGGTCGGTACCGGCTTCTGGACGTGCTCGGCGAGGGCGGGATGGGGACCGTCTGGCGGGCCCGGGACGAGGTCCTGGGACGCGAGGTGGCGGTCAAGGAGGTGCGCGCCCCGGCCGGGCTGCCCGCCGAGGACCGGGAGCGGCTCTACGCGCGCCTGGAGCGCGAGGCGTGGGCCGCCGCCCGGGTCGCGCACCGCGGCGCCGTCACCCTCTACGACGTGGTGACCGAGGACGGGCGCCCGTGGATCGTGATGGAGCTGATCCGCGGCCTCACCCTCGCCGAGACCCTGGAGGCGGAGGGCCCGCTGCCGCCCGCGCGGGCGGCGGGAATCGGCGCCGACGTGCTCGCGGCGCTCCGCGCGGCGCATGAGGCGGGGGTGCTGCACCGGGACGTCAAGCCGGCCAACGTGCTGCTCGCCAACGACGGGCGGGTGGTGCTCACCGACTTCGGCATCGCGGCCGTCGCGGGCACCTCGCCGCTCACCATGACCGGCGAGCTGGTCGGCTCCCCCGAGTACCTCGCGCCGGAGCGGGCGATGGGGCGGGCGCCGGGCCCGGAGTCGGACCTCTGGTCGCTGGGCGTGCTGCTGTACACGGCGGTGGAGGGCGTCTCGCCGTTCCGCCGCGACACCGCGCTCGACACCCTGCGCGCGGTGGTGGACGAGGAGCCCGCGCCGCCGGAGCGGGCCGGGGCGCTGGCACCGGTGGTCGAGGGGCTGCTGCGCAAGGACCCGGAGTCGCGGATGGCCTCGGCCGAGGCCGAGGAGCGGCTGCGCGCGATCGCGGCGGGCGACGGACCGGCCCGGGCGGCGACGTACGGCGCCTTCCCCGCGACGCCGCCCCGGCGGCCGTCCGGCGCGGGCGGCGGAAGCGACGGAAGCGACGGGTACGGGGGCTCCGGCGGGTCCGGCGGGCCGTACGGGCCCTCGGGCGGGCCGACCGCCCCGATGCCCGCGCCCGACGGCCCGGAGGCCGGGAGCGGGGCCGGGGAGCGGCGGCGCGGGCGCGGCGCGCTCGTCGCCGGGATCGCGGCGCTGCTGCTGGTGGGCGGCGGGCTGACGTACGCGCTGCTGCGGGAGGAGGGCCCGTCCGCGCCGCCCGCCCCGCCGGTCACGACGGGCACCCCCGCCACGACGCCCGCCACCACCGCCGCCCCGCCCGAGACGCCGGCCACCACCCCGCCGACGACGTCGCCCACGGGGACGCCCGCGGTCTCGGTGGTGGTGTCCGTGCGCGCGGACCGCGCCGACTACACGGGGAGCTGTCCGCCGCCGCGGGACCGGGCGCCCGCCTTCACGGCGACGTTCACGGTGGGCGGGACGCCGGCCTCCGTCTCGTACCGCTGGATCACCCGGAGCGGCGAGGGGCAGGACTCGGCGTGGCGGACGCTGGACTTCCCGGCGGGCGGCCCGGCCGAGCGGCAGGTGAGCCGGGTCCAGGCGGTGTACCGGCCGGACGGCACGCTGACGGACGCGGTCGGGGTGGAGGTGCGCACCCCCGTCGAGACCCGGTCCGGGCTGGCCGACTTCTCGGTGACGTGCGAGAGGGCGACCCCGACGGGCGGGGCCACCACTCCCACGGGGCCGCCGGCCTCGACGTCGCCGGCGACCCCCGCGCCGGGTGCTACGCCACGTTCCTGAAGCTGGGCAGGTAGCCGCCGGACTGGCCGGCGGCGGTCGGGTGGTACGACTCCCCGATGTTCAGCCAGTTGACGCTGTGCAGCCAGGCCGTGCCGGAGGAGCAGATCTCGTGCCCGGTGAAGGCGGGGACGACGCTCGCGAAGGTGAAGCCGTGGTTGGCGGCTCTCTTGGCGGTGGCCGCGTTGAGGTAGTCGGAGGCGTCGTTGATGGCGCGCCGCTCGTTCTCGCTGAGGCCGGCCACGCAGGTGCCGCCGAGCTGGTAGAAGCGCGGGTAGCCGAGCACCACGACCCGGGCGTTGGGGGCCTTGTTGCGGATCGCGGTGTACACCGAGTCGAGGTTGCCGGGCAGAGTGGAGTCGACGTAGCCCTTGGCCTGATTCACGCGGTTGATACAGGTCGCCTCGGACTGCAGGACGCAGGTGGTCATGACGTCGGCGAAACCGGCGTCATTGCCTCCGATCGTGAGAGACACCAGGTCGGTGCCGGTGTTGAGAGGTCCGAGCTGACTGGCCGTGACATCACCCGTTCGGGCGCCCGAGCAAGCGGTGAACGCGAAGGACGAGGGGGCGTTCGCGTTCTTCCAGAGGACCGGGTACGCCTTGGTGGAGCGCTTGCAGTCGCCGCTGGCGCTGTCGTAGCTCCCGGAGCCGACGCCCGAGGAGTACGAGTCGCCCAGGGCCACGTAGTCGACGGCGGCGGCGTTCCCGGCCGCCTGCGCGGCGCCCGCCCCGGTGAGGGCGAGGACGGCACCGAGCAGGAGCGAAGAGGAGAAAGCCGAAAAACGGGACAGTTTCATGGGACCTCCTGTAGCAGGATCTCTGCGTTACCAGGTAGTAGCAGCGGATCCGGCGCGTTGGAAGTGTCCATGCCAAAACTCGTGGCCGATTACCCTCGACTTCCCCTCAGAAACGGTTGATATCGAGCCAGCTGACCGTAGGTCATCCGCCGTGGGGCGGGGTCCTCGGAACGTCCCCTTCAAAACCCCGTGCACGGAATGCCCGGTTGCCGGATCATGAGCGCCATGTCTGCCAACCAAGGCGAGCGCGCGGCCGGGGAACCGGCCGGGGCGCCACCCGAGACCTCGCTGCCGATCCGGCTGAACGTCGACGACAGCGACTCCCCCTCGGACGTCGTCGACGCGCTGTTCCTCGGGCGGTTCGCCACCGGGGCGCAGCCGCACGCGCTGAGCACCACCCTGGACCGGGTGAAGCCCGCCGCGACCCTGCTGCCCGGCGGCGCGCGCCTGTTGCGGGCCGCCAAGGACGACGACCGCAGCGCGCTGCTCGCCGAGGGCGCGGGCTGGACGCTGCTGGTGTCCCGCTGGAGCCGCGGCGCGGACGTCACCGTCACCGCCACCGACGCCGAGCTCGCCGAACGGGTGCTCAAGGAGGCGACGGACGGGGCCAGGGACGAGCCCGAGCCGCAGCCCGAGAACGTCACCATGGGCTTCTGGTACGTGTCGCCCCGGCGCGGCCCGCACCGCACCACCCGGCAGATCGGCGCCGGGACCTGGGAGGAGATCCGCCCCAACTACACGGCGCCGGTGGCCGGGGCGATGGACCGGCTGATGGCCGTCACGCCCGAGGACATCACCGGGCGGCTGCTGCTGCTCCACGGCCCGCCGGGCACCGGCAAGACCTCCGCCCTGCGCACCCTCGCCCGCTCCTGGCGCGACTGGTGCCAGGTCGACTGCGTGCTCGACCCGGAGCGCCTGTTCAGCGACGTCGGCTATCTGATGGACATCGCGATCGGCGAGGACGAGGGCACGCCGAAGGGGCGCTGGCGGCTGCTGCTCCTGGAGGACTGCGACGAGCTGATCCGCGGCGAGGCCAAGCACACGGCGGGCCAGGCGCTCTCCCGGCTGCTCAACCTGACGGACGGCCTGCTCGGCCAGGGCCGCAACGTCCTCGTCGGCGTCACCACCAACGAGGACCTGGAGCGCCTGCACCCCGCCGTCGTCCGCCCCGGACGCTGCCTGGCCCGGATCGAGGTGGGCCGGCTGACCCGCGCCGAGTCGACCGCCTGGCTGGGACACGAGGAGGGCATCGGCCCCGACGGCGCCACGCTCGCCGAGCTGTTCGCGCTGCGCCGGGGGACCGCGGCGGTGGGGATGCCGGAGCAGCGGGCCACCGAGGCGGGGCTCTACCTGTAGCGCGGGGCGGGCCCCGGGCCGGGCGGGTGCCCGGGCCCGGGGCACGTCCGGGCCGGGGGCGGGCTCAGGCGTCGTACGTCGCGCGGAGCGCCTCGGCGACCGCCGCCTCGGCCGCCGCTCTGCTCAGGCCCAGGCGCCGCGCCTCCGTCGCGTAGGCAGCCGCGGCCGTCGCGGCGAGGCGGGAGGCGGCGTCGGAGGCGGCGGCGACGAAGGTGCCGTTGCGGCCACGGGTCTCGATCACCCCGTCCGCCTCCAGCGCCTTGTACGCCTTCGCGACCGTGTTCGCCGCGAGTCCGAGGTCCTCCGCGAGGCCCCGCACCGTCGGGAGCTTGTAGCCGACGGGCAGCTCCCCCGACCGGGCGCTCTCCGAGATCTGGGCGCGAAGCTGTTCGTACGGGGCGGTGGTGGAGTGCTGGTCCACGCTGATTCGAAGCGTCACCCGCCCGATTGTGCACCCGGCCGACGGGAAAATGGGAGGCGGCCGGACGGGACCGCCGCATAGCGTGCGGCCCCATGACTGTGATCGTCCGTGATGTACGGCCCGAGGACCCCGCCGACGCCGAGGGCTTCGCCCTGGTCCGGCGCGCCGCCCTGCCCTTCATGCTCGCCACGGGCGCCCAGGCGGCCCACGACTGGGCGCACGCCCATCCCGACGCGCACCAGCGGCCGCTGGTCGCCGAGGCCGACGGGGAGATCATCGGTACGGCGCAGGTGTCGCTCGCCCACGAGTCCCCCGAGCCGGGCATGGGCAACGTCAACGTCTACGTCCACCCCGGGCACCGCGGGCGCGGCGCCGGGGCCCTGCTGCTGCGCGCGGGCGAGGAGCACCTGGCCTCGGTGGGGGCGGCCACCCTGCTCAGCTGGGTCCCGGACGAGCCGGCCGGCCTCGCCTTCGCCGGACGGCACGGCTACGCGCCCAGCCGCTCCGCGTACTTCCTGCGGCTGGACCTGACGGCCGCCGCGCTGCCGCCGCTCCAGGAGCTCCCGGCCGGGGTGGAGCTGCGTCCGGCGACGGACTTCGCCGCCGACCCGCGTCCGCTGTTCGAGCTGGACGCGCTGACCACGGCCGACGAGCCGGGCGACGTGGCCGCCGAACTGACCGACTACGCGCACTGGCTGGAGAGCACCTGGCGGCACCCGCTGCTGGACCACCGGCTCACCACCGTGGCGCTGGTCGACGGGCGCCCGGCGGCGTTCACCGCCGCCCAGACGGACGGGCTCGGCCGCTTCGGCTCCGGGATGACCGGCACCGCGCCGGAGTTCCGGGGCCGGGGGCTCGCCAAGCTGGTGAAGAACCACGCGCTGCGCCTGGCGCGGGCGGCGGGCTGCACGGAGGCGTTCACCGGCAACGACACCGGCAACGGGCCGATGCTGGCGATCAACGAGTGGTTGGGCTACGAGATCGCCGCGAAGGAGATCCGGCATGTCCGGTCGCTCGGTTGAGATCGCCCTGGTGAAGGCCGGGCGGACCAAGATCCGCTACCCGGCGGAGCTGCTCGCCGACGACGGGGTCCGGCTGACGGTCCGGGCGCCCTGGGCGGCCGAGGGCGTCCGGGACTTCGGCTTCGTCCGCTTCGAGCCGGGCGACGTCTTCACCGAGCACTACTGGCGGGACCGCTGGTACGCGGTGAAGGAGGTCCGCTCCGGCGACGGCGCGCTCAAGGGCTGGTACTGCGACGTGACCCGGCCCGCCGTGGTCCGCGCCGACGGGGCCGAGGTGCTGGTCGAGGACCTGGACCTGGACCTGTGGGTGCCGGCCGACGGGGCGGGCGTGCTGCGGCTCGACGAGGACGAGTTCGCGGCGAGCGGCCTGGCCGCCGCCGACCCGGAGGCGGCGGAGCGGGCCGTGCGCGCCCTGGACGAGCTGGACGCGCTGGGCCGTGACGGACTGGTGGAGCTGCTGGCGGGGCGGGACGCCCGGTAGGGCCCGTCCGACGGTACGGGACGGGCCCGGCCCCCCGCCGGGTCCGGTCCGCGCCGGGTCCGGTCCGCGCCGGCTCCGGTCCGCGCCGGCTCCGGCTCCGGCTCCCCGCAAGGTCCGGCCCCGCCGGGCCCGGCCCCCCGCCGCTAGCCGAGGGTGATGTCCCGGTCCTGCTCGACCGTGAACTCGGGGGTCGGGGTGCCCAGCGGGCCGGTCAGAACGAGCTGCATCAGGGCCGCCTGGACCTGGGCCGGGCCGGGGCGGTAGGCCGGGTCCTTGACGACGGCGCTGTTGGTCCAGGAACGGACCTGGCCGTCACAGACCGCCTGGGTGCCGCCGATCGCGGCGGAGTGCGCGCCCTGGACGAGGGTGGAGCTGACGAAGACGGGGCCGGCGCTGTCGTCGGAGCAGCGGTAGGTGCCGGAGACGCTGACCGTGCCGTCGGCGGCGAGGGTGCCGCGCGGATCGACGGTGACGGTGTCGGCGGGGGCGGCGTGAGCGGGGGCGGCGGTCGCGGTGGCGGCGAGCAGGACACCGGCGGCGACGGCGAGGCGAGCGCGCATGGGTGGGGGTCCCTTCGGGGCATGGGGGGATGGTGGGGTGGAGCTGCCCGCCAGGGATACCGGATCAAGCCGCCGGTTGTCCGAAACTCACCCCATCGGGGGCGAGTTGAGCGGCGACTCGCCGACCGTCTTTCGGTAGTGAATACGGTCGTACGGTCCGTCAAGACGTCGTTCGACGACCTCGTAGCCGTACCGCTCGTACAGCTTCTGGTTCTCCCACATCATCGCGTTGGTGAAGAGCCGCACCTCGGGCAGGCCGAGCGCGCGGGCCCGGGCCTCGACCCACTCCATCAGGACGCGGCCGAGGCCGGTGCCCTGGGCGTCCGGGTGGACGGCGATGGTGTCGAGGTAGAGGTGGTCCGCCTCCGGGACCACGACGACGAGCCCGGCCGGCGGCTCGCCCGCGACGAAGACGCGCCCCGCCGCCACGTTCGCCGCGTGGTCCTCCTCCATCGGGGCCGGTACGAGACCGATCCGCTCGATGTAGTGGTGGAAGGCCGCGTCGATCACGGCCTTCACGGCGGGCACGTCGGTGGCGAGGGCGGGGCGGGGCGCGTGGTGCGCCGTACGGTCGGGCGTCATGCCTCCACGGTACGGCGGCGCTTGATCAGCCTGCCCACCAGCGGCCAGCCCAGCAGGAGCAGCACCACCGCGTAGACCGTCACCGAGAACGGGGTGTTGACCAGGCCGGTCAGCGAGCCGTCGCTGATCTGGAGGGCGCGGCGCAGCTGCTGCTCGGCGGCCGGGCCGAGGATGACCCCGATGACGGCGGGCAGCACGGGCAGTCCGTAGCGCCGCATCCCGAAGCCGATGAGGCCGATGACGAGCAGGATCACCAGGTCGAGGGCCTCGCCGCCGACCGCGTACGCGCCGACGGCGGCGAAGAACAGGATGCCGGCGTAGAGGTACGGACGGGGGATGCGCAGCAGCTTGGCCCAGACCGGCGCGAGCGGCAGGTTGAGGGCGAGGAGCAGCACCATGCCGACGAACAGCGAGGCGATCAGGCCCCAGACCAGCTCGGGCTCGCGTTCGAAGAGGAGCGGGCCGGGCTGGATGCCGTACTGCTGGAACGCGGCGAGCATCACGGCGGCGACGGCGGTCGTCGGCAGGCCCAGGGTGAGCATGGAGACGAGGGTGCCGGCGGCGGAGGCGGAGGCGGCGGACTCGGGGCCCGCGACGCCCTCGATGGCGCCCTTGCCGAACTCGTGCTTGTGCTTGGAGAGGCGCTTCTCCGTCACGTACGACAGGAAGGTCGGGATCTCGGCGCCGCCGGCCGGGATCGCGCCGAACGGGAAGCCGATGAACGGGCCGCGCAGCCAGGCCTTCCAGGTGCGCCGCACGTCGTCGCGGCCGAGCCAGGGGCGTCCGACGGGGATCGGCTCGCCGGCGTTGCGGCGCAGGTGGGCGGCGACCCACAGGGCCTCGCCGATGGCGAAGAGGCCGACCGCGACGATGACGACGTCGATGCCGTCGGCGAGCTGGAGCGAGCCGAAGGTGAGGCGCTGCTGGCCGGTCATCTGGTCGAGGCCGACCAGCCCGAGGGTGAGGCCGATGAGCAGGGAGGCGAGGCCCCGGACGCGGGAGGAGCCGAGGACGGAGGTCACCGCGATGAAGGCGAGGACCATGATGGCGAAGTAGTCGGGGGCGCCGATGTCGACGGCGAGCGCGGCGACGACCGGGGCGAGCAGGACGAGCAGGATCGTGCCGGTCATGCCGCCGGCGAAGTGGCCGATGGCGGCGGCGGCGAGGGCCTGCGCGCCGCGCCCCGACTTGGCCATCGGGTTGCCCTCGATGGCGGCGACGACGGCGGCGCTCTCCCCGGGGGTGTTGAGCAGGATGGAGGTGGTGGAGCCGCCGAACATGGCGCCGTAGTAGATACCGGCGAACATGATGAACGCGCCGGTGGGCTCCAGGCCGTACGTGACGGGGAGCAGCAGGGCGACGGCCATGGCGGGGCCGATGCCGGGCAGGACGCCGATGGCGGTGCCGAGGAGGACGCCGAGGGCGGCCCAGAGCAGGTTGACGGGGGTCAGCGCGGTGCCGAAGCCGTCGAGCAGGGAGGTGAGCGAGTCCATGGGTCAGAGCACTCCCATCAGCGGGCCGCCGGGCAGCGGGACGCCGAGCAGTTTGTCGAAGACGACGTAGGTGAGCAGGGAGAGGCCGGCGGCGATCAGCGGGTCGCGGTGCGGGTGGCGGCTGCCGAGGGCGTAGGCAGCGCCCCAGAAGAGCAGGGCGCCGGCGACGGGGAAGCCGGCCGGGCCGATGAGGACGGCGAAGCCGAGGAAGACGCCGGCGAGGAGCAGGACGGTGCGCCAGTCGCCGGGCTCGGACAGGTCGACGTCCTCGCCGCCCTCGGCCTCGCCCCGGCCGCCGCGCAGCACGTCGACGGCGAGCAGGACGGCGATGAGGAGCAGGCCGCCGCCGACGACGAGGGGGACGGTGCGGGGGCCGACGGGGCCGCGCTGGGCGACGTCGACGGCCATGGTGAGGGCGTCGGTGAGGACGAGGACGCCGAGGGCCAGCAGGATCACGCTGACGCCGAGCTCGGAGTGCTCGCGCAGCCAGGAGGGGCGCTCGGCGGGGGTCTCTTCGGCGGCGGGGGTGGCGGGGGTGGTCACAGTCCCAGCTCCTTCAGCACGGAGGCGACGCGGCGGTCCTGTTCGGCGAGGAAGGTGCCGAACTCGTCGCCCGGCAGGAAGGCGTCGTTCCAGCCGTGGGTCTTCAGGGACTGGCGCCACTGCGGGGACTCGTGCAGCTTGGTGACGAGGACGATCAGCTTGTCGCGCTCGGCGTCGGAGAGGCCGGGCGGGGCGACGATGCCGCGCCAGTTGATGAACTCGGTGTCGAGGCCCGCCTCGCGCAGGGTGGGCGCGTCGAGGCCGGGGACCCGCTCGGCGCCGGTGACGGCGAGCAGCCGCAGCTCGCCGGCCTTGATCTGGTCGAGGTACTCGCCGACGCCGGAGACGCCGAAGGCGACCTTGTTCCCGAGGATGGAGGCGAGGAGCTCGCCGCCGCCGTCGAAGGGGATGTAGTTGACGCTCTTCGGCGGGATGCCCGCGGCCTGGGCCATCAGCATCGGGGCGAGGTGGTCGGGGCCGCCGGGCGAGGAGCCGCCGCCGACGGGCAGCTTGCCGGGGTCCTTCTTCCAGGCGGCGAGCAGGTCCTGGATGGTCTTGTACGGGGAGTCCTTGCCGACCACGACGATGTCCTGCTCCATGGTGAGCCGGGCGATCGGGGTGGTGTCGGCGAGGGTCTTCGGGGTCTTGTTGGTGTGTACGGCTCCGACGACGCCGAGGCCCATGGACATGGCGAGGCGGCCGTTGCCGTGCTCGCCGACGAGCCGGGTGAGGCCGACGGTGCCGCCCGCGCCGGGCAGGTTGAAGACCTCGACGCCGGTGGTGAGTCCGGCCTCCTCGGCGTTCTTCGCCGCGGTGCGGGCGGTGATGTCGTAGCCGCCGCCGGGGGTGTTGGGGACCATGAACCGCAGGCCGGGTATCTGCGTGCCGGTGTCGGAGCCGCTGCCGGTGCTGAGCAGCGGCGGTCCCACGAGCACGAGCAGCGCCGCCCCGAACAGGGCGAGGGGAGTGCTGAGCCGCACGTGAGCCGCCTCTCGAAGGGTAGGGATCGGAGGGATCGATGGGTGTGAGGTGGCCCACATGTTGCCTGCGCGTTAAGAAGCTGTCTCGCTTCCGCAACCAACGGACGTTGTGGTCCTTGTGGTCGCGCCCTACGTTGTCCGCGTGACGAAGGTGCTGGTGGTCGACGACGACTTCATGGTGGCCAAGCTGCACTGCCGCTATGTGTCGGCGGTGCCGGGCTTCTCCGTCGTGGGCGCCGCCCACAACGGCGCGGAGGCGCTGCGCGCGGCGCACGCGCTGCGGCCCGATCTGCTGCTGCTCGACATCTTCCTGCCGGACATGGACGGGATCGCGGTGCTGCGCGAGCTGCGCGCCTCGGGGCTGGCCATGGACGCGCTGTTCATCACGGCCGCGCGGGACGTGGACACGATCCGGGCGGCGCTGCGCGCGGGGGCCCTGCACTACCTGATCAAGCCCTTCAACCAGGCCGCCCTGCAGGAGCAGTTGCGCCATGTGGCCTCGCTGCGCAGCCGGCTGGACGAGCTGGCGGCGGCGGAGGCGCGGCAGGAGGACGTGGACCAGATCTTCGGCACCCGGCCGCGCGGCTCCCGCGAGCTCCCCAAGGGCCTGGCGGCCCACACGGCCGAGCTGGTGGACACGATCCTGCGGGCCCATCCACAGGGCCTGTCGGCGACGGAGTGCGCCGAGGCGGGCTCGCTGTCCCGGGTCAGCGCCCGCCGCTATCTGGAGTACTTCGCGGAGACCGGCCGCGCCGAGATCACCCTTCGCTACGGCGGTACGGGCCGCCCGGAGCGCCGCTACCGGCGGCTGGGCTGACGCCCTGTCTGTGGCCCCGCTTAGAGGCCCCTTAACACGACCATAAAGATCCTCACGAGGGCCGCCGGAGCATCGGATCGGCGTATTCCGGGGGCTAGTTTGCTGGGCAACCCCCCACACCCCACCCTCGTGAAGGAGCTGTCCCCCCATGTCCTCACCCCGATCGCCCCGTACCGCCCTCGCCACCGCCGTCACCGCCTCGGCCGTCCTCGCGCTGGCCGGGCTCGGTTCCGCGCCCGCGTTCGCGCACGGGTCGATGACCGACCCGGTCAGCCGGGTCGCGGCCTGTTACGCGGAGGGGCCGGAGAATCCGACTTCGGCGGCGTGCAAGGCGGCCGTGGCCGCGAGCGGGAAGCAGGCGTTCTACGACTGGAACGGCGTGAACATCGCCAACGCGGGCGGCCGGAGCCGGGAGATCATCCCGGACGGGAAGCTGTGCAGCGCCGGGAACGCCACGTACCGGGGCCTCGACCTGCCCCGCGCGGACTGGCCGTCGAGCCCGATGGCGGCCGGTGAGCACACCTTCCGGTACAAGGGCACCGCCCCGCACAAGGGTTCCTTCGCGCTGTACGTGACGAAGGACGGCTACGACCCGGCGAAGCCGCTGAAGTGGTCGGACCTGGAGGCGAAGCCCTTCGTGACCGTCGCCGACCCGCCGATGAGCAACGGCGACTACGTGTTCAAGGGCACCGTGCCGAAGAAGTCCGGGCGGCACCTGATCTACTCGATCTGGCAGCGGTCGGACTCCCCCGAGGCCTTCTACACCTGCTCGGACGTGGTGTTCGGGAAGGACACCGGCGGCACGCCCGGCACCCCGGCGCCGACCGCCTCCGCACCGACCGCCGCGCCCTCGACGGGCGGGCACTCCGGGCACGGGGGCCACACGGCGACCCCGGCGCCCACGAAGTCGGCGTCGCAGGCGGGCTCCGGCACGACCGGTGGCACCGGCACGAGCGGAGGCACCGGCACGACCGGAGGCACCGGAGGCACCGGCACGAGCGGTGGCTCGACGAGCGGCGGCTCGGTCCCCGTCGCGGCCGGCGGGCCGGGGACCGAGCTGGCCGAGACCGGCGGCGACGCCACCACGCCGTACCTGGCGCTGGGCGGCGCCGCCGTGCTCGGGACGGGCGCGGCGTTCCTGTTCGCCACGACCCGCCGCCGGGCGGCCCGTCGCTAGGGCAGGCCCTGGGGCCCTGTCCGGCGGATCGGGCCCTAGCCGAGCGCGGACAGGCAGGTGGTCGGGCTCGCGTGGGCCGGGTCGAGGGCGTTGTCCACCTCGTGCATGACGATCCGGTCCACCGTGCCGATGGCCACGTGCTCCGAGAGGTCGAGCGCGCACAGGTCCTGGAGCACGACGTTGTTCACGTCCGGCCCGTCGAGGAAGCCGGAGCGGTACGGGGTGACCACCTCGTCGTACCGGGTGGCGATGACCGTGTACCGCACGCCGGGCACGGTGTCGCCGCCCGCGTTCAGCTTGGTCATGAGGGGCGAGCCGGCGATCTGGTCGGCGAGCCCCGGGGTCGACGCGGACAGCAGGTCCTCGGCGCCCGGGAAGTACGGCAGCAGCTTGGTGAGGCCGTTGAGGGTCGTGCCGTGGTTGTCCGGGGCGATGCCGACGAGCGCGTTCACCTTCTGCGCGCCGCCGAGGAACTTCAGGTAGTAGCGGGGCATCATGCCGCCCTGCGAGTGCCCGACGAGGTCCGCCTTCGGGGCTCCGGTGGCGGCGAGCACCCGGTCGACGTACGCGGCGAGCTGTCCGGCGGACTTGTCGACGGGGCCGAGGCCGTGGAAGAGCGGCACGCCGGGCAGTTGCCCGTAGTCGAGCGAGAAGACGCAGTACCCGCGGTCCACCAGGTACGGCGCCAGGCCCAGCCAGTTGTCGACGGAGTTGCCGAAGGTGCCGTGGACGAGGACGACCGGGCGGGGGTGGGCGGCGGAGGGCTTGCAGGAGAAGTCGTTCCAGCCCCGGCTGGGAGCCGGGGCCGCCTGGGCGGCGGCGGTGGGGGCGAGCGTGGCGGCGGCGGTCAGCAGCAGCACGGCCAGGGCTCTGAGGGCGTGCTTCAGGGGGGTTCGGGGGGTCCGGGGCAGCATCGGGCGGTCTCCTCGCGGCTCAGGGGGAAACTCGATGGGTGCGTTGCCATACGCCCTGCGGTCCGGACCACAAGTGGGGATGCGCTTCCGTCAAGCTACGCACGGGTAGCCTCGACTGGGAAGTTACGCGTCGGTAAAAACTGGCACACCGTCAAGAGCCTTGCCCCACAGCCGACTTCACGCCGCCAGCGAACCCGGTATGACCGCGCGCGGGCCGAACCTCGCCCGGGCCCGGTCCGCGACCGCCTCGATCCGGCGGGCCTTGTCGTCCGCCGGATCGAGGGACAGCTGGTGCGCGGCCTCCTCGGCCGGGCCCAGGCCCTCGGCGCGCAGGGCGAGGCCCCGCACCCGGGCGCGCTGGAGGCCGAAGGAGCCGTGGACGGCGTACGCGAGGGCGGTGAGCTCGGCGGAGTGCGCGGTCGGTTCGCGCAGGACGCGGGTGCGGGCGGAGGTGCCGCGGTCGGCGTACCGCACGGTGACCGTGAGGGAGCGGCAGACCTGGCCCTCCGTCCGCATCCGGGCGCCCAGTTCCGCCGTGAGCGAGAGCAGGGCCCGGCGCTGTTCGGCCGGATCGAGCTCGTCGTGCGGGAAGGAGCGCTCGGCGGCGAGGGAGCGGGAGAGCGCGCCGGGGACGACGGGGGTGCGGTCGATGCCCCGGGCGCGTTCCCACAGCTCGCGGCCGGTCTTCGCGCCGACGAGCCGCTGGAGCACGGCGAGCGGCGCGTCGGCGACCCGGCCGGCCGAGTCGAGCCCGTAGCCGCAGAGGGTGCGGGCGGTGGCGCGGCCGACGCCGTCGAGGGCGAGGACCGGGCGGTCCCGCAGGAACTCCGCCGGGTCCTCGACGACCCTGGTGGGGCCGGGTCCGGCCTCGCGGGCCGCCATCCGGGCCAGCATCGGGTTGGGCCCGGCGCCGACGGAGCAGTCCACCCCGTACAGGGCGAGGGCCCTGACCCGGATCACCGAGCCGAGCTCGGCCGGGCCCCAGCCGAAGTAGCGGAGCGCGCCGCGCACGTCGGCGAGCACCTCGCCGGCCGGGTCGGCCTGGACGAGCGGGGTGAACTCCGTCAGCAGGTCGATGAGATGGGGAAGCGTCGCCTCGTACATCGGGGCGAGCCGGAAGCGTACGCAGAGGATCATCCGGCGCTCCCGGGGCTGCTGTGCCAGAGCTTGCGCGCCGGGGTCGCGGCGCCCTCGCCCGCGGGCCTGAGGTCGGCCCAGGGGTTCAGCTCGTAGCCGGTGGACAGGGTGATGCGGCGGCCGGCGCCCTCGGGGGCCCGCTGTTCCGGCTCCCCCGGCTGCCCCTGCCCCTCGGACAGGCGCTCGCCGACCGCCCGCAGGCCGCCGCTCGCGCGCAGTTCGGCGAGCTCGGCGAGGTTCCAGGCGGCGGAGCCGACCACGCTGAGGCTGCGCGGGCCGCGCCGCTGCACCACGCCCCGGACCAGCAGCAGCCAGGAGTGGAAGACGGTGTGGGCGCAGCGTTCGTGGGAGTCGTCGAAGAAGGCGAGGTCGACCAGGCCGGTGCCGTCGTCGAGGGTGGTGAAGATGACCCGCTTGCCGGAGCGGATCGGCGGGGTCTGGGTGGCCGCCTTGGCGCCGGCGACCAGGACGGTCTGGCCGTGCCGGGCGGAGCGCAGCCGCTCGGCGGAGACGACGCCGAGCTCGCGCAGGAAGGCCCGCTGGTCGTCCATGAGGTGGCGGGAGGCGTCCATGCCGAGGATGCCGAGCTCGGCGCTGAGGCGCTCGGACTCGTCGAGGTCGGGCAGGCCGACCGGGGCGGTGCGGTCGCCTCGGGCGAGCGGGAGCTGTCCTCCGTGGGAGGCGGCGCCGCGCTGGAGACGGTGCAGTTCGGTCAGGTGCAGGAGCAGATCGCGGCGGTTGGCGCCGAAGGCGTCGAGGGCTCCGACCTGGGCGAGCCGTTCGGCGACGGGCCGGCGGGGGCGGGCGCGCTGCCAGAAGTCGAGCAGGGAGGCGTAGGGGCGGCCGGTCTCGATGCGGGCGCCCTCGGTCTCGCTCATGCCGTGGACGTCGGCGAGGCCGAGCCGGAGGCCCCACACCGGAGGCTCATCGGACACCAGTTCGATACGATGGGCGACCGCCGACCGGTTCACGTCCAGCGGCAGCACCGGCACCCCGCGCCGCCGGGCGTCCGCGAGCAGCAGCCGCTTCGGGTACATGCCGGGGTCGTGAGTGAGCAGCCCGGCGTAGAAGGCGGCCGGATGGTGGGCCTTGAGCCAGGCCGACTGGTAGGTGGGCACGGCGAAGGCGACCGCGTGGGCCTTGCAGAAGCCGTACGAGCCGAAGGCCTCGACGATCTCCCAGGTGCGGGCGACCACCTCGGGGGCGTACCCCCGCCGCCCGGCCCGCTCGGCGAACCAGGTCTTGATCCGCCCCCGCGGCTCGGGGTCGGACAGCCCCCGGCGCACCTGGTCGGCCTCGTCGCGGCCGCAGCCGGTCATGATGCTCACGATCTCGATGATCTGCTCGTGGAAGACGACGACGCCGTGGGTCTCCTTGAGGGTTCCGGCCAGGTCGGGGTGCGGGTAGCGGACGGGGGCGCGGCCGTGCCGGGCCTCGATGAAGGGGCGGACCATGTCGGCGGCGACCGGGCCCGGCCGGAAGAGCGAGATGTCGACGACGAGGTCGTGGAAGGTCTCCGGCTGGAGCCGGCCCACCAGGTCGCGCTGGCCGGGCGACTCGATCTGGAAGCAGCCCAGGGTCTCGGTGGAGCGGATCAGCCGGTAGGTGGCGGGGTCGCCGGGCGGGACGGCGTCGAGGTCGGGGCGGGTGCCGGTGGCCCGCCCGATCTCGGCGACGGCGTGCGCCATCGCGGACTGCATCCGCACGCCGAGGACGTCGAGCTTGAGCAGGCCGAGGTCCTCGACGTCCTCCTTGTCGAACTGGGTCATGGGCATGGGGGCGGGCGCCGGGTCGCCGGGGCCCGGGGGGATCTCGCCGGCGGTGGGGACGACGGGGGTGCGACTGAGCAGCGAGGCGTCCGAGAGGAGCACGCCGCAGGGGTGCATGGCGGTGCCCCGGGGCAGCGCGTCGAGGGCCTCGACCAGGCTCCAGAAGCGCTTGCGGCCTTGGAGTTCGTCCTTGAGCCCGCGCAGTTCGGGCAGTTCGTCGAGGGCGGCGCGGGCGTCCCGGGCGCGGATGTGCGGGAAGGCCTTGGCGATCCGGTCGATGTCGGCGGGGTCCATGGAGAGGGCGGCGCCCACGTCCCGTACGGCGTGCCGGACCCGGTAGGTCTCGGGCATGGCGACGGCGGCGACCCGTTCGGCGCCGAAGCGGCCGAGGATCGCCCGGTAGACCTCCAGGCGGCGGGCGGACTCGACGTCGATGTCGATGTCGGGGAGCGCGGTGCGGCGCTTGGAGAGGAAGCGCTCCATCAGCAGGCCGTGCTCGACCGGGTCGGCGTGGGCGATGCCGAGGAGGTGGTTGACGAGGGAGCCGGCGCCGGAGCCTCGGGCGGCCACCCGGATGCCCATGCCCCGGACGTCGTCGACGACCTGGGCGACCGTCAGGAAGTAGCCGGCGAAGGCGTGGTGGGCGATGACGTCGAGCTCCCGGTGCATCCGGTCCCAGTAGCCGGGCCGTCTCTCGTACCCCTTCAGGACCATGCCCGCGGCGGCCCGGGAGGCGAGCACCCGCTGGGCGGTGCGGTGGGCGGCGCCGACCAGGCGCGGTTCGGGGAAGTGCGCGGAGCCCATGCCGAGGTCGTCCTCGGGGTCGACCAGGCAGGCGGCGGCGACGGCGGCGGTGTGGTCGAGGAGCCGCTGGGCGGCCTCGCGGCGGAAGCCGGCGGCCTCGACCGTCCGCTCGGCGGCGGCCCGCATGGCGGCGGGGTCCTTGAGCCAGCCTTCTCCGGCGTCGAGCCCGCCGCCGCGCGGGTCGACGGGGACCAGCCGGCGGGCGGCGTCGAGGACGTCGGTGACGGGGCCCTGGCCGGGGTCGGCGTAGCGGACCTCGTTGCCGAGCACGGGCCGGACGCCCTGCTCGGCGGCGAGGCCGACGGTCCGGGCGGCGAGCCGCAGCGAGCCGGGCCCGGTGCCGGGCAGCCCGTGCGGGACGACCTCCAGGCACAGGGCGTCCCCGTACCGCTCGCGCCAGGGCGCCAGCAGCCGGGCGGCCCGGTCGGGGCGTCCGGCGACGAGGGCGCGGCCGACGTCGGAGGCGGGCCCGAGCAGCACGAAGAGCCCGCCGTCGGGAACGGCGGCGGCACCGGCGGCCCAGGGCAGCACCGGCCGGCCCTCGCCCGCGCGGGCGTGGGCGGCGGTGATCAGGGCGCAGAGCGCGGCCCAGCCGGTCCGGGAGCGGGCGAGGAAGACGGCGCGGGGCGCGGACTCGTCCACGAAGGCACCGCCCCGTACGGGCACCCGGCGCACGGAGCCGCGGGCGGCGGTGCCGCCGAACGGGCCGGAGGCCGGGCCGGAGACCGGGCCCGGGGCCGGTTCGTACGCCAGGTCGGCGCCGAACAGGGGCCGGACGCCCGCCGTCGCGCAGGCCTTGGCGAAGCGGACGGCACCGGCGACGGTGTCGCGGTCGGTCAGGGCGAGGGCGTCCATGCCCCGCTCGGCGGCGCGCTCGGCCAGCCGGGCGGGGTGGGAGGCGCCGTAGCGCGGCGAGAAGCCCGAGGCGGTGTGCAGATGCGTGAAGTCCGCCATGCGTGACACCTCCGCATCGAATTCGTACGTACGTTCCCACCCCCTCGGTTCCAGCGTAACCCATGTTCGAACGCCCGTGCGATAACCCGTTCGGTCCCCTCCCACCTGCGGTGACGGCCGGTCCCGCAGAGCCTGGGGGGCATGACCCTCGTCGACGAACTGAAGAGCGCCGTCACCCCCCGAGCAGCCCTGCTGGTCGTCGGCGTCTTCGCCCTCCAGATGCTGTTCATCGCCTCGTACGTCGGGGCCCTGCACGATCCCAAGCCCCGGGACGTCCCCTTCGGCGTGGTCGCGCCGCAGGTGGTCGCGGGCCCGATGGTGGAGCGGCTGGAGAAGCTGCCGAAGGACCCGCTCGACCCGCGCACGGTCGAGAGCGCGGACGCGGCGCGGGACCAGATCATGAACCGGGAGATCGACGGGGCCCTGATCATCGACCCGACCGGCCGCACCGACACCCTGCTCGTCGCCTCCGGCGGCGGCACCGTGCTCTCCACCACCCTGCAGAAGATGTTCACCACCCTGGAGGCGGCCCAGGGCCGCGCGGTGAAGACCGTGGACGTGGCGCCCGCCTCCCCCAAGGACTTCGACGGTCTCTCCGCCTTCTACCTGGTCGTCGGCTGGTGCGTCGGCGGCTACATCTGCGCCGCGATCCTGGCGATCAGCGCGGGCTCGCGGCCCGCCAACACCCACCGCGCGGTCATCCGGCTCGGCACCCTGGCGCTCTACTCGGTCCTCGGCGGACTCGGCGGCGCGATCATCGTCGGCCCGATCCTGGACGCCCTGCCCGGCAGCGTCGCCGCCCTGTGGGGCCTGGGCACCCTGGTGGTCTTCGCCGTCGGCGCCGCCACCCTGGCCCTGCAGTCGGTCTTCGGGATCGTCGGCATCGGCCTCGCGATCCTGCTCATCGTGGTCGCGGGCAACCCCAGCGCGGGCGGCGCCTTCCCGCTGCCGATGCTGCCACCCTTCTGGAACGCGATCGGCCCGGCCCTGCCCCCGGGCGCCGGCACCTGGGCGGCCCGCTCGATCGCCTACTTCAAGGGCAACGACGTCACCGGCCCGCTGCTGGTCCTCTCCGCCTGGGCGGTGGTCGGCACCGCCATCACCCTCGTGATGTCCTCCCTGAAGCGCAAGCCGCACGCGGAGCCGATCGCCGCCGAGGTCGGCGAGCCCGCCGCCTAGCCGGGTCCGGACATGCCGACGGGGCCCCCGGTCGTGAAGACCGGGGGCCCCGCCGTATGCCCCTGACGCTTACTTCCCGTAGTACGCCCGGGTCATCAGCGCCTTCATGTCGTCGATCATCGGCATCCGCGGGTTGGCGGGCGCGCACTGGTCGGCGTAGGCGTTCATCGCCTGCTGGGGCAGGGCCTCCAGGAAGGCCGCCTCGTCGACGCCCTCCTCCTGGAAGGAGGCCGGGATGCCGCACTTGGCGCGCAGCTCCTCGACCGCGCGGGCGTAGGACTCCACGCCCTCCTCCGGGGTCGCGGCCGGGAGACCGAGCAGCTTGGCGATCTCCTGGAAGCGCTCCGGGGCCCGGTAGACCTCGGCCTTCGGCCACGGCACGGCCTTGTGGGTCACGGTGCCGTTGTGCCGGATCACGTGGGGCAGCAGCAGGGCGTTGGTGCGCCCGTGTGCCACGTGGAAGGTGTTGCCCAGGGTGTGGGCCATGGCGTGCACCAGGCCGAGGAAGGCGTTGGCGAAGGCCATGCCGGCGATGGTCGACGCGTTGTGCATCTTCTCGCGGGCCTCGGGCGCCTTGGCGCCCTCCTTCACGCAGGTCTCCAGGTTCTCGAAGATCAGCTTGATGGCCTGGAGGCACTGGCCGTCGGTGAAGTCGTTGGCGTAGGCCGAGACGTACGCCTCGGTGGCGTGGGTCAGGGCGTCGAAGCCGGAGTCGGCGGTCACCGTGGCCGGGAGGTTCAGCGGCAGCATCGGGTCGACGATGGCCACGTCCGGGGTGAGCGCGTAGTCCGCGAGCGGGTACTTCTGCGCCGCCTCGGGGTCGGAGATGACCGCGAACGGGGTGACCTCGCTGCCGGTGCCCGAGGTGGTCGGGATGGCGACCAGCTTGGCCTTCTCGCCCAGCTTCGGGAAGCGGTAGGCGCGCTTGCGGATGTCGAAGAACTTCTCCTTCGTGTCCGCGAACTCGACCTCGGGGCGCTCGTACATCAGCCACATGATCTTCGCGGCGTCCATCGGCGAACCGCCGCCGAGGGCCACGATGGTGTCCGGGCCGAAGTCGCGCATGGCGGCGGCGCCGGCGCGGACGGTGGCGAGCTCCGGGTTGGGCTCGACGTTGTCGATGACCTGGATGGTCACCGGCTCGGTGCGCCCGTTGAGGATGTCGGTGACCTTCTGGACGAAGCCGATGGCGCCCATGGTCTTGTCGGTGACGATGGTGACCCGGCGTACGTCGTCCATCTCGCCGAGGTAGCGGATGGCGTTGCGCTCGAAGTAGATCTTCGGCGGGATCTTGTACCACTGCATGTTGGTGTTGCGCCGTCCGATCCGCTTGACGTTGATCAGGTTGACCGCGGTGACGTTGTTCGAGACGGAGTTGTGTCCGTACGAGCCGCAGCCGAGGGTGAGGGAGGGCAGGAAGGCGTTGTAGACGTCGCCGATGCCGCCGAAGGTGGAGGGGGCGTTGACGATCACGCGGATCGCCTTGACCCGCTTGCCGAACTCCTCGGCCAGCGCCTCGTCCTCGGTGTGGATGGCGGCGCTGTGGCCGAGGCCGTGGAACTCGACCATGCGGGCGGCCAGGTCCAGGCCGTGCGCGGTGGAGTCGGCCTTGAGGGCGGCCAGGATCGGGGAGAGCTTCTCGCGGGTGAGCGGCTCGTTCTCGCCGACCTCGGCGCACTCGGCCAGCAGGATCGAGGTGCCCTCGGGGACCTCGAAGCCGGCCTGCTCGGCGATCCACTGCGGCGACTTGCCGACGACCGCGGCGTTGAGCTTGGCCCCGCCGCAGTTGGTGGCGAAGGCGGTGGTGCCGAAGACGTACTCCTCCAGCTTGGTCTTCTCGGCGGCGGAGACCACGTAGGCGCCGAGCCGCTCGAACTCGGCGATGCCCTGCTCGTAGATCTCCTGGTCGAGGACGACCGCCTGCTCGGAGGCGCAGATCATGCCGTTGTCGAAGGCCTTGGAGAGCACGATGTCGTGGATCGCGCGCTGCAGCTTGGCGTCCTTGGCCACATAGGCGGGCACGTTGCCGGCGCCGACGCCGAGGGCGGGCTTGCCGCACGAGTACGCGGCCCGGACCATCGCGTTTCCGCCGGTGGCGAGGATGGTGGAGACGCCCTCGTGGTTCATCAGCTCGCCGGTGGCCGCCATCGACGGCTCCTCGATCCACTGCACGCAGTCGGCGGGCGCGCCGGCGGCGACGGCGGCGTCGCGCACGATCCGGGCGGCCTCGGCCGAGCACTTCTGCGCGGAGGGGTGGAAGGCGAAGACGATGGGGTTGCGGGTCTTCAGCGCGATCAGCGCCTTGAAGATCGTGGTCGAGGTGGGGTTGGTGACCGGGGTCATCGCGCAGACGACGCCGACGGGCTCGGCGATCTCGGTGATGCCGTTCAGCTCGTCGCGGCGGATGACGCCGGCGGTCTTCAGCCCGGCCATCGAGTGGGTGACGTGCTCACAGGCGAAGAGGTTCTTGACGGCCTTGTCCTCGAACAGACCGCGACCGGTCTCCTCGACGGCGAGCCGGGCGAGCTCCCCGTGGGCGCTCAGGGCGGCCAGCGAGGCCTTCTTCACGATGTGGTCGACCTGCTCCTGGTCGAGGGTCTCGAACGTGTCGAGGGCGGCGAGAGCCGCCTGGACGAGTCCGTCCACCATCTCCTTGGCCTCCATGGCAGGCACTCCTTCTGTGTCCCGTGGTTTTTCTTCACCTCCTATTCGACACCCGATGACCTGCGAAAAGACTCGATGAAAGACCTGAGCGGCGGGGCCGGAAGTCCTTTTGTGAAAGGATTCACAAGATCTTGGAGGGGGGTGCCCCCGACGCGTCCGCCGGGGGCACCGAAGGGGCCGGGGGCTCAGTAGACGCTGACCCCGTAGGCGCTCAGCGCCTCGGTCACCGGCTGGAAGAAGGTCGTCCCGCCGGAGCTGCAGTTGCCGCTGCCGCCCGAGGTGAGGCCGATGGCGCGGCTGCCCGAGTAGAGCGGGCCGCCGGAGTCGCCGGGCTCGGCGCAGACATTGGTCTGGATCATGCCGTAGACGATGTCGCCGCCGCCGTAGTTCACGGTGGCGTTGAGGCCGGTCACGGTGCCGCCGTGGGTGCCGGTGGTGGAGCCCCGGCGGGTGACCGACATGCCGACCGTGGCGTTCGCGGCGCTGGTGATGTCCACACTGCCGACCGAGCCGGACTTGGTCACCGAGGCGTTGGTGTAGCGCACGATGCCGTAGTCGTTGACGGGGAAGCTGGACCCGCTCGTGGTGCCGAGGACGGTGGTCTTCGCGGAGTCGGCCCACCAGGTGCCGGCCCCGTCGGTGCAGTGCCCGGCGGTCAGGAAGTAGTAGTTGCCGGCGCTGTCCCTGACGTTGAAGCCGAGCGAGCAGCGCCAGCCGCTCGCATAGATCGCGTCGCCGCCGGAGATCAGCTTGCTGAACTTCCCGGCGGTGCGCTCGACGCGCAGCGCGCCCGCGTTGCTCCCGGCCTGGCGCTTGATCCGGGCTATGTCGGCCGCCGAGACGGTGGAGTCGGCGGTGACCACCACCGTCTTCGTGGCCGGGTCGACGCGCCAGGCGGTGCCCGCGACGTCGGCCGCGAGGACGGCGTCGCCCGCGGCGGTGAGCTGGGTGGCGCTGAAGGGGCCGGGCACGCCGGTGGGGGCGGCGCTGGCGGCCGGGACGGCGAACGCCGCGGCGGCGGCCAGGCCGGTCGCGACGGCGAGCATCCGGACGGTTCTCGTGGGGGTGGTGCGCATGGTCCTCACTTCTCGTTCCTCCCGAGGGGAATCGGGGGCCCGCAGTGGGGTGTCGGGCCCGTGAGGCGCGGCCCAGGGCCGGCGCTGTGGGGGAGTCTCGGGGCCGCCCCCCGACCACACAAGGGCACCTTTCGGCCGTGAAGGCTTCAACCGCCTTACGGATCAAGCGAGTTGAAGACGCCCCAAGAACGATTCAAGGGCGATTCAAGAACGGGTCGAGGACGGGTCGAGGACGGTCGGGGACGGTCGGGGACGGTCGGGGACAGACGGAAGGGCGGCCCCCGGAGTCGTGACTCCGGGGGCCGCCCTCACCGTGCGGACAGGGCTCCCGCTCAGCCCTCGACCAGCCGCCGCTCCCCCGCCGCGACCGCCGTGTCGAGCGTGTTCCCCGGCGGCGGGAAGGGGCAGATGAAGTGCGCGGCGAACGCGCAGGGCGGCAGCAGCGCCCGGTTCAGGTCCACGGTCACCGAACCGTCCGCCGCCGGAGCCGGCGGCCGCAGGAAGCGGAAGCGGAAGCTGTCCCGCCCGCTGGTGGCGTCCGCGAAGACCGCCCAGAGGGTGCCGTCCGCCTCCACCGCGACCTGGAGGGTGTGCTCGGCTCCGTGCAGGTCGAAGACCAGTTCGCCGGCGAGACCGAGCCCGCGCTCCCTGCCGTCCGCGTTCTCCACCCGGACGTGCCGCTCCTCGGCGTACGGACGGAACACGCCCGGCCGCACCCATGCCTCGTCGTACGGGGTGGCCTCGATGCCCCGGAAGGCCTGCCGGGCCTCCGCGTCCGGGTCGAAGTCCCGTACCGCCCACTCCCCTTCGCGGCGCAGCACGACCAGCCTGCGGTCCCCCGCCGCGACCCGCGACTCGTGGATCGGGCCGTGGTCGGCGCCCAGCCGGACGGTGCCGGCGAGCGGCTTGCCGTCGACCGTCAGCGCGTCCTCGGCGGCGGCGGTGAGGACCACGTCGTCGCCCTCCGCGCGCCACTCACCGGGAACGGCCGGAATTCGCCCCTCCGGGTAGTCCGAGAGCCAGTGGGTGCCCGTCAGCGAGAGCGGCCCGTAGGAGGAGGCGACCGCCGCCTCCCGCTGCTCGTGCCAGTGCTGCCAGTCCTGCTGGTCCTGCGATGCGTCCGTGCTCATGGTGGGAAACCTTTCCATACCGGGTCAGTTCTTGGTCCGGGGCAGGCCGGGCGGGTTGATCTCGGAGCCGGTCACGGCCTCGCTGCTCAGCCCCCAGCGCTTGAGGACCTGGCCGTAGGTGCCGTTCTCGATGATGTGGTTCAGCGCCTCGGCGTAGGCGCCGACGAGTCCGCTGTCCTTCTTGGTGGTGGCGGCGATCTTGCCCTGGAGGCCGTCGCCCGCGCCGGAGAACTTGCCGACGATCTCGGTCTGCCCGGCGGCGGCCACGTGGTAGGCGGCGCTCGGGTTGGGGCCGAGGTAGGCGTCGATGCGCCCGGACTGGAGGGCCAGGTAGTAGTCGGAGACGTTCTGGAAGTACTTGATGTCGACCGGCTCGCGGCCCGCCTGCTCGTTCTCCTTGCTCCAGTCGACCAGGATCTTCTCCTGGTTGGTGCCGGAGCCGACCGCGACGGTCTTGCCCGCCACGTCGGCCGGGCCCTTCACCTTCCAGCCGGAGCCCTTCTTCGCCTCGAAGGCCAGGTCGTCGAGGCGGTACGTGGCGAAGTCGTACTTGTCCTTGCGCTCCTCGGTCACGGTGACGTTGGAGAAGACGCCGTCGAACTTGCCGCTGTCCAGGCCGACGAAGAGGTTCTCCCAGGAGACGGCGGAGAACTCGGGCTTCACGCCGAGGGTGTCGGCGACCAGGGTCGCGAGGTCCAGCTCGACGCCGATGAGGGTTCTGTCGTCGGTGGCGTAGAAGCCGAGCGGCGGGGCGCTGCCGGTGGAGACGCCCAGCGAGAGCGTGCCGCGCTTGCGCACGGCCTCGGGCAGCTTGGCCGCGATGGCGTCCACCTTGGCGGTGTGGATGCGCTTCTGGTCCGGGCCCAGGTTGATCGAACTGCCCGTGCCCTTCTGGCCCTTGGGCGCGACCTGGTCGGTGGCGGCGTCGGTGGCGCCGCAGGCGGTGAGCGAGGCCAGGGCGGTGAGCGAGGCGAGCGCGACGGCGAGCGGACGGCGGCGTACGGACATGACGGGACTCCCGGTGTCGTAGGGGGTGATCGGCGATCGGCGATCAGGAAGCGAGGAAGGGGCAGAAGGAACGGAAGAAGCGGAAGGGGCAGAAGGAACGGAAGAGAGCTCAGAGGACCTTGGAGAGGAAGGAGCGGGTGCGCTCGTGCCGGGGGTTCTCCAGCACCTCGGCCGGCGGGCCCTGCTCGACGATGCGGCCCTCGTCCATGAAGACGACCGTGTCGGCGACCTCACGGGCGAAGCCGATCTCATGGGTGACGACGATCATGGTGGTGCCGGAGGCGGCCAGGTCCTTGATGACGTCGAGCACCTCGCCGACCAGCTCCGGGTCGAGCGCGGAGGTCGGCTCGTCGAAGAGCAGCAGGCTCGGTTCGAGGGCGAGCGCGCGGGCGATGGCGACCCGCTGCTGCTGCCCGCCGGAGAGCTGCTTCGGGTAGGCCTTCGCCTTGTCGGCGAGTCCGACCCGTTCGAGCAGGGCGAGGGCCGTGGCCTCGGCGTCCTTGCGGGGGCGCTTGAGGGCGGAGACGGGCGCCTCGACGATGTTCTCCAGGACGGTGAGGTGCGGGAAGAGGTGGAAGTTCTGGAAGACGAAGCCGATCCGGGTGCGCTGCTTGAGGATCTCGCGCTCGCGCAGCTCGTAGAGCTTGTCGCCGGAGCGGCGGTAGCCGACCAGGGTGCCGTCGACGCTGATGGAGCCGCTGTCCACCTTCTCCAGGTGGTTGATGGTCCGCAGCAGGGTGGACTTGCCGGAGCCGGAGGGCCCGAGGATGACGGTGACCTCGCCGGGGCGCACGTCGAGGTCGATGCCGCGCAGCACCTCCAGGGAGCCGAAGCTCTTGCGTACGGACCGGATCCGGACCTTGGTGTCGGACTGCTCGGCGGTGGCGGTGGCGGCGCTCATCGGGTGCTCCCCTTCGCGTAGTGACGTTCGACGTAGTGCTGGACGATGGAGAGCGCCGTGGTGAGCAGGATGTACCAGGCGGTGGCGACCATCAGGAGCGGGACGACCCGGCCGTTGCGCCCGTAGACGACCTGGACCTGGTAGAAGAGCTCGCCGATCGCCATGACGGAGACGATCGAGGTGCCCTTGAAGAGCGAGATGATCTCGTTGGCAGCGTTGGGCAGGATCGAGCGCATGGCCTGCGGGAGCACGATCCGGCGCAGCTGGCGCAGCCGCGGGATGCCGAGCGAGGCCGCGGCCTCCAGCTGGCCGCCGTCGACGGAGAGGACTCCGCCTCGGACGATCTCCGCCGCGTAGGCCGCCTGGTGCAGCGCCAGGCCGAGGACGGCGGCGCTCATGGCGCCGACCAGGCCCATGGTGTCGAAGGAGAAGAAGCTCGGCCCGAAGGGGATGCCGAAGCTCAGCTCCTTGTAGAGGTAGGCCAGGTTGAACCAGAAGAGCAGCTGGACGATGAGCGGGATCGAACGGAAGGCCCAGATGTAGCCGAAGGCGACGGCCTTGAGGAAGGGGCTCGCGGACAGGCGCATGAAGGCGAGCACGATGCCGAGGGCGAAGCCGAGGGCGGTGCCGTAGAAGGTCAGCTGGAGGGTGACCCAGACGGCCTTGAGGATGGCGTCGGCGGTGAAGAAGCGGGCGAAGACCTCCCACTCCCAGCCGGGGTTGGTGATCAGCCCGTTGAGGAACTGGGCGAGGACGACGGCGGTGGCGACGACCGCGACCCAACGCCAGGGGTGGCGTACGGGCACGACCTTGAGCGCGGCGGAGTCGTCGGCGACGGCTTCGGCGCCGGTCTTTCTGGGGGGCGCGTCGACGGGAGGATCGCTGGTGAGAGACATGGCGGTACCTCGGTACGTGAGGAGGACGGAGGCGGTACGGGAGGGCCTGCGGACGGGTGGCGGTACGGGCGGGCGGCGGGCGCTCAGCGCGCGGACACCGGCTCGGGCGCGGGATCGGGCACGGACACCGGCTCGGACACCGGCTCGGGCTCGGGCTCGGAGGCGGGCCCGGCTGCGGGCCCGGCCGCGGGCCGCGGACAGGACAGGTCCCGCAGCAGGGCAAGCGCGGTCCGGGCGGTCCGGTCGTTCTGCGCGAAGGCGAAGCCGCCGGTGCGCGGCCGGGTGAAGGCGCCGCCGGCCCGGGCGGTGGTGTGCGGGCCGAGCGCGAAGTGCCTCGGGTGCGGGCGCCCCTCGCGGTCCAGCACCCGGCCGTCGCCGGGGTCGACGGCGAGCAGTCCGGCCTCGGTGGCCTGGGCCCCGGCCTCGTACAGCGCGCGCAGCAGCGGGCTGCCGGTGAGTTCGAGGGTCGGGTCGGGCAGCCGGGCCTCGACCAGGGCACGGGCCTCGGTCCACTCCCCCGGCAGGCTCGCGGAGCGGGCGCGGAAGACGCCGCGCTCCTCGTCGGTCTCGACGGTGACGTCCGCGCCGAGGAAGCGGACGAGTCCGGCGTCGGAGAGCGCGAGGAGCTGGCGCAGCCGGGGGCCGGGCGGGCCGGAGGCGAGGTAGCTGAAGAAGCCGTGCCACCAGTTGCCGGGGTCGCCGATGTCGCCGAGGCGCAGCAGCTGCCCGTAGACGGAGAGGACGGCGCCGAAGACGGCGAGGTCGGAGCTGTGGGCGGGGTCGTGGCGGCGGTCGAGGTCGGCGGCTATGTAGGCCCGCAGCCCGTCCTGGAGGCTCTGGTCGGAGCCGTGCCGGACACCGGCGAGCGGGTGGTCGAGGGCGTCGAGGTCGAGCCGGTCGGCCGGGTCGGGCACGGCGGCGGCGACGAGCGCGTCGAGTTCGGGCGAGCGGGGCGGGGCGGCGGCGTACCGCTCCTCGAAGTCGGCCCAGGGGAGGGCGGTCCGCTCGGGGTGGGCGCCGAAGAGGCGGTGGTAGTGGGCCCAGCCGAGCTCCTTGTCGACGAGCGGCCAGACGTCCCGGCGGAAGTCGACGGCGCCGGGCCGGGCGAGCAGGCCGTCCACCTCGGCGGGGCCGAAGAAGCGGGGCAGCGGCGGGCGTTCGCCGTCGAGCTCGTAACCGATCTTGGAGTGGTACGGGACGCCCCGCCGCGAGCCGACGTGCAGCACCGGCTCGCGCCCGGAGGGCCGGTAGACGAGCCGGCCGGAGCCGTCGCCCTCCCCGTCCGCCTCTTCGTAGGAGCCGCCGCGGCCCTCGGTGAGCAGCACCATGAGGTCGATGAAGGCGAGGCCGAAGCCTCGGACCAGGACGGGTTCGCCGGCGGGCAGCGCGGACAGGTCGCTGTCGGCGGTGAAGTCGGGCGGCAGGTGGACGAGGCCGTGCCGGGCGGCGAAGTCGCCGAGCTCCCGCTGCCGGGGGTCGGGGCGGGCTTCGAGGTGGCCGAGGGCGAGGACGACGAGGTCGGCGGTGAGCGGCACGGCGTGGCCGTCGAGCCAGACCCGCTGCCGCCCGTCGCGGGGGCCGGTGACGCGCAGGGCGGTGGTGGGGTGTTCGTGGACGGTGACGGTGGCGGGCAGTTCGGCGCGGGCGCGCTCGTAGACCCAGCGCAGGTAGGCGCCCTGCTGCGGGCGGCTGGGGAAGGTGCGGCCGTCGAGGCCGGCCCATTCGGCGAGGGTGGGTCCGGGGCGGACGGGGCCGTCGAGGGCGACGGTCTCGTCGGTGAACATGGTGACGTCCTCGGCCTGGGAGTTCATCCAGAGCAGCGGGGACTGGGAGGTGCGCCAGATCCGGCCGCCGCCGGGCGGGTGCGGGTCGACGAGGTGCAGGTCGAGGGGGCGGTCGCCGTACAGCTCGGGGAGGTTGGCGGCGAGCCGTTCGAGGAAGCCGGTGCCGCGGGGCCCGGCGCCGACGACGACGATGGAGCGGCGTTCGGTGGCGGGACGGTTCATCGGGCACCCGCCGTCCCTCGGGCGTAGTGCCGCTCGACGTAGTGCTGGCCGACACTGAGGACGGAGGTGACGAGGACGTACCAGAGGGTCGCGACGAGGAGCATCGGGACGACCTGGTAGGTGGCGTGGTAGACGAGCTGGACGGAGTAGAGCAGGTCCTGGACGGCGATGACGGAGACGATCGACGTGCCCTTGAGGGTGCCGATCAGCATGTTCCCGGCGGGCGGCACGATGGCGCGCATGGCCTGCGGGAGCACGATCCGGGTGAGCCGGCGGACGCGCCCGAGGCCGAGCGACTGGGCGGCCTCGATCTGGCCTCGGTCGACGGAGAGGATGCCGCCTCGGACGACCTCGGCGGCGTAGGCGGCCTCGTGCAGGGTGAGGCCGATGACGGCGACGGAGACGGGGCCGAGGAGGTTGACGGTGCTGACGCCGAGGATCGTCGGGTAGAGCATCCCGAAGTTGAACCAGAACAGCAGCTGGACCAGGATCGGCGTGGACCGGAAGAACCACACGTATCCCCAACTGACCGAGCGGAGCACGGGGTTGGTGGAGAGCCGCATCACGGCGAGCAGGGTACCGAGGACGAAGCCGAGGGCCATCACGACGGCGGTGAGCCACAGCGTGAGCCCGAGCCCGCGCAGTACGGACGCGGAGGTGAAGTAGGCGGCGACCACGTCCCACTGGAAGGCGCGGTTGGTGGCGACGGAGATCAGGCCGAGCGCGACGAGGGCGAGGACGGCCGCGGCGGCGGTCCACTGGCCGGTGCGGCGGGCGGGGACGATGCGCGGCGCGGGTTCTTCGTCGGGCGGGGCGGCGACGGGGGTCTTGGTGAGGATCGCGGACATGGCGAAGGCTCCGTGGATTCCAAGGACGGATCGAACACGGGAGTGCGCCTTCACGCGCGGTGAGCCGCGGATCCGAGCCCCTCAGCACGGTCCGCTCCTTCAACGTAGTCGGCGGGCACGGACCGCTGTCAAGTCCGTCCGCAGTGTGAGCTGTTCGTCTCATCCCGGTTGACGGGGAAACGGATGCCTGTTCCACTTGGGCCATGAATCCGCAGCAGTGGCTGGTCACGCGCTCCCACATCGACTTCGGTCGCGTGTGGTCCTCTTCCTGTTGAGCCGACCCCCTGCTTCGCCCTGCCCGCGTGCTGTTGTCCCGCGGCGCCTTCACCTCCGCACGACCGTGAGTGCCTGAGCTCGACTCCCCTCGTCCTGCCCCGCCCTTCGCCTTTTTCCCTACTTGTTCCGTAGGAAATCCATGACCTTCGCGTTGTCCGTGCACCGGACCACGACCACCGACCCGTTGGCGCGCCCGCTCCTCGACGAGCTGGCGTACGAGTACGAGACCCGGTACGGCTCCTCGGAGGACCTGAGCCGCTATCCGGCGGAGGAGTTCGCCCCGCCGAGGGGCGCGTTCCTGCTGCTCCTGGAGCAGGGCCGGCCCGTCGCGGGCGGCGCCTACCGCCGCTACGACGAGCACACCGCCGAGCTGAAGCGGATCTGGACCCACTCGGCGCACCGCAGGCGCGGTCTCGCCCGCCGGGTCCTGACCGCCCTGGAAGACGAGGCCGCCGAGCGCGGCTACACCCGGATCTACCTGACCACCGGTCCGCGCCAGCCCGAGGCCAAGGGCCTCTACCTGGCGACCGGATACCGCCCCCTCTTCGACGTCGCCGCCGACCCCGAGTCCATCGGGCCGCTGCCGTTCGAGAAGTACCTGGAGAGCCCGAAGCCATGAAGATCCAGCGCACCGCGCGCACCCGGCGCGCCACCGCCCTGCTCGCCCTGACCGCCGCGGCCGGCCTCGCCCTCACGGCCTGCGGCTCCGGGGAACCGGTGACCGCTCCGGCCGGCGCGACCGGGAAGGGCGGCGCCCAGGCCGCGCTCCCGACGGAGGACGTGACGGCGGGCGTCACGAAGAACGAGGCGGCGGCGAAGCTGCTGCCCGCCGACGTGAGACAGCGGGGCAAGCTGACCCTGGCCACCTCGGTGGGCACCCCGCCGAGCTCGGCCTACCTGCCGGACGGCAAGACCGTCGTCGGTCTGGACGCCGACTTCGCGCAGGCGGTGGGCAAGGCGCTCGGCCTGGAGGTGAAGACCGAGCTGGCGGGCTTCGAGGTGATCCTGCCGGCCCTGGGCAGCGGCAAGTACGACATCGGCATGGGCAACTTCGGCGTGACGGAGGAGCGGCGCAAGACGATCGACTTCGTCACGTACATCAACGACGGGCAGGGCTTCGCGGCCCGCGCCGACTCGAAGCTGTCCGGCATCACCGACCTCACCCAGCTCTGCGGCCTCAAGGTGGCCACCGGCGCGGGCACCACCTTCGAGCGGACCCTGGAGAAGAACAAGGACCGCTGCGCGGCGGCCGGCGAGAAGCCGTACGAGGTGAACGTCTTCGCCGACACCACCGCCGCCTGGCTGGCGCTCCAGCAGGGCCGCAGCGAGGTGCTGATGAGCACGATCAACGGCATCCGGTACGCGGTGACCCAGCAGCCGGGCACGAAGTTCCTCAACGAGTACCGGCGCCTCGACGTCGGCTTCGCCTTCAAGAAGGGCTCGGAGCTCCCGCCCGCCTTCCAGGCCGCGGTGAACGGGCTGAAGGCGGACGGGACCTACGACCGGATCCTGAAGAAGTGGGGCGTGTCCGCCTCGGGCATCGCCGAGTCGCGGATCTCGCCGCCGGAGATCCCGGCGCCGACCAGGTGACCCCCGCGCCGGCCGAGTGACCCCGGTGCCGGCCGAGTGACCCGCCGGCCGTCGGACCCCGCCGCACCGGGGCCCGACGGCCGGTGCGGAACCGGCGGCCGTCAGCCGTCGCAGGGACAGCAGCAGTCGCAGCCGTCACAGCCGCCGCAGTCGCCGTTGCAGTCGCACCTGTGGCAGCAGCCCTCGCGCCTCTTGCGGGACCAGGGGCCCTCGTACTTCTCGGCGCAGCACATCTGGCAGGTGCAGAACAGCCAGGTGAAGGCGGCGCACCCGGCGAGGAAGCCGCGCGGCTCGGGCTTGTGCGCCCCGCCGCCACCGCCTCCGCCGCCCAGCGGCGGCATCCCGCCCGGACCGCCGGGGCCCGCCGGGCCGCCCGGCTTGGCGAACGGGTCGCCCGTTCCGTACGGGCCGGGCTGGGCGTACGGGTTCCCGGGCACCGGCTGGTGCGGCTGCCCCGGCCCTGGCGCCCCGTGGGAGCAGCTCGTCGTGCCGAAGGCGCGGTCGACGGAGGTGCGCAGCTCGTGCGCGAGCAGTACGTGGGCGAGCCGCCCGTCGGCGAACTCGGCGTCCTTGAGCGCGAGCCGGATGCCGTGCAGCGCGTCGTCGGCGAGCCGGCGGGCCTCCGCGCGAGAGGTGCCGGTGGCGGTCAGCGGGTTCCAGGCCCCGGCGGCGGCGTCGGCGCTCTGGTCCTCGACGGCGTCCAGCAGATGGGCCAGGCGTCCGAAGAGGCGTCCGGCCTCGGCGAGCGGCGCCGCGTTGTCCGGGCGCCCGGCGAGGACGGCGGTGTGCGCGAAGGCGGCGGCGGTCGCGGTCTCGGTCGGCTCGGTGACGGTGAGCAGCGGGGTGCCGGGCCCGGCGAGCGCCTCGATGCCGGCCTGCCGGTCGACGGCGTCGACCAGGACCGCGGTGTCGAAGCCGAGCTCCCGGCCGGTGCGAGCGCCGGCCCGGTCCCAGGACCGGGCGACCCGGCGGGCGGCGGCGGCGACCGGGCGGCGGGCCAACAGGCCGTCCCGGTCGGCGACGTGGTCGCGGACCTTCGCGGAGGCGAGCACGAGCGAGACGGCGGCGGCGAGCCGCGCGCCCTCGCCCCGGGCGACGGGCGCGGTGCGCAGGGCGCGCAGCGCGCAGGGCCCCGCGGTGCGGCGGCCGGCCGGGGTGGCGCCGGTCTGAGCCTCCGTCAGAACCGAGACGATCAGGCCGTCGTAGTTGGTGACCACCCGGGCGAGCTGCCCGTGGTCGGCGCGAAGTGCCAGGCAGAGGCCGCAGAGATGGGCCATCCACTCGGTCTTGAGCCCCTCGGCGAGGCGGTGCGAGCAGGGTCTGACCATGCCGAACAAGACGTTCTCCCCCGTGGTTGCCGGGCGCGACGGTTCACCCGTACGCCCCTGTCGTCACCCTTCCGGACCGACATTCGTATTTTAAGTTGCGCACCCCGGGCCGAGCCCCTGTCAGCCCGTCGATACCGCAAGATTCCTGACGATTCGCCAGTTTTCGGACCCGGCGTTCTGCACCAGTACCGTCACGAATCCCCTGCGCGCCGACTATCCACTTGGCGCGCGATCCGCATCATGGACCACGATAGGGATTGCGGAACCACAAGTGACCGCGCTGAAAGGAGGCGTCCATGGGATCGGTGCGCAAGGCGAGTGCCTGGCTGGGACTCGTCGAGGACAACGACGAGCGTTACTACGACGACGAGTACGCCGACGGTGCCGAGAGCACCGGCGACGCCTGGGTGACGGACCCGCGGGTGCGGGTGGCGACCGACACGGCGCAGGAGCAGGGCCGTCGGATCGCCACCGTCTCGCCCGACGGGTTCCGGGACGCCCGGGGCATCGGCGAGCTCTTCCGGGACGGCGTCCCGGTGATCGTGAACCTGACCGCGATGGAGCCGAACGACGCCAAGCGCGTGGTCGACTTCGCCGCCGGTCTCGCCTTCGGCCTGCGCGGCTCGATCGAGCGGGTGGCCACCCGGGTCTTCCTGCTGACCCCGGCCGACACCCAGATCGTCAGCGGCGAGTCCGCCGGCCGCTCGCAGGGCGGCTTCTTCAACCAGAGCTGAACCCGGCCGCGCCTCGGCTCCCTCCGGCCCGGTCCCGCGTCAGGACCGGGGCCGGGCCGAGCCGGCCGGTTCCGCGGGCTCCCGGCTGCCGGGCACCTTCGCGGTCCCCGCCACCGGCTCCGTCCGGTCCGCGCCGGCCGCCGGCTCCACGGCCTCCGCCGGCTCCACGGCCTCCGCCGGCTCCGCGCCTTCGGGGCCGTCGGCCCGCTCCGGGTCCGCGGCGCACTCCATCACCCTCGGCAGCCGCAGGGCCATCAGCGCCCCGAGCAGCAGCAGCCCGGCGCTCACGAACAGGGTCACGTGCAGGCCGTTCACGAAGGCGTGCCGGGCCGCGTGGTGCAGGGTCTCCCCCGCCGGACCGCCGAGCCGGGCCGCCACCTGATAGGCCTCGCCGAGCGAGTTCGCGGCGGCGTCCGTCGCCTCCACGGGCACCCCGGGCAGCCCGCTCAGACCGGGCCCGTAGGCCGCGTTCATGACACTGCCGAGCAGCGCGATGCCCATGCCCGCGCCGAGCTGGTACGAGGTCTCGCCGATCGCCGCCGCCCCGCCCGCGCTGTCCGCGGGCGCCTCGCTGAGCATCGACTCGTACGCCGAGAAGAGCGTGGTCTGGAGCCCGAAGCCGAGCATCACGAAGCCGACGGTGAGCAGCAGCGGCCGGTCGTACTGCCCCATGAGGACCAGCAGCAGCACCGCGGCGGCGGTCAGCACGAAGCCCCAGCCGACCATCCGGCGCGGCCCGAGCCTGCGCAGCGTGTACGAGCCGGTGGCGCCGGCGGCCATGGCGGCGAAGGTCAGCGGCAGCAGCCGCAGCCCGGTCTCCAGGGGGCTGAGTCCGAGGATCAGCTGGAGGTACTGGACGGCGATCAGCTCCAGGCCGACCAGGGCCAGCATCCCGAGCACGATGCAGCCGACCGAGGTGGTGAAGGCCGGGCGGGAGAAGAGCCGCATGTCGATCAGCGGGTGGGCGCGCCGCTTCTGCCGCCGTACGAAGAGGATCAGCAGCGCGGCGCCGATCAGCAGCGGGCCGAGGGTGGCGGGGGCGAGCGGCGGGTCGCCGGCGCCGAGCCGCTTGACGCCGAGGACGGAGCCGAGCACGCCGGCGGCGGCCATCAGCGCGCCGAGCACGTCCCAGGGGCCGTCGCCGCCGCCCTTGGACTCGGGCAGCAGCCAGCGGCCCAGCGGGAGGATCAGCGCCATCAGCGGGATGTTGATCAGGAAGACCGAGCCCCACCAGTAGTGCTCGACCAGGAAGCCGCCGAGCACCGGGCCGGTGGCGGCGCCGATGGCGGCGACCGCCGTCCAGACGGCGATCGCGGTGGCCCGCTCGCGCCGGTCGGGGAAGACCGTGCGGAGGATCGAGAGGGTGGCGGGCATGATCATCGCGCCGCCGGTCCCGAGCAGGGCGCGGGCGGCGATCAGCACCTCGGGGGTGGTGGCGAGCGCGGCGACCGCGGAGGCGACGCCGAACAGCGCGTAGCCGAGGAGCAGCACCCGTCTGCGGCCGACCCGGTCGCCGAGGGTGCCGAAGAGGATCAGCATCGAGGCGCAGATCAGGGGATAGGCGTCGACGATCCACAGCAGCGCGGTGGAGCTGGGCCGCAGGTCCTCGGTGAGCGAGGGGACGGCGACGTGCAGCACGGTCGAGTCGAGCGCGACGAGCAGCAGGCTCACGCAGAGGACGACGAGGACGAGCCAGCGGTTGGCGCCGCCGGCAGCGGTTCGGAGCCGCGCTCCGGCCGTGTTCGTCCGCGTCATGTACGTACCTCCCAGTGAAGCCCTCGCGCTCGGCGGGCACCTGCCGGGGCCGGACCCCGCGGCGGCCCGGCATCGACGGGCGAGCGACCGTCAGCGTACGCGAGTTCAAGGCCCGAGCGCGTGGCGCAGCTCTCACCACGGCGGGCCGCGCGGTGTGGCGTACGCCACTCGGCCCCCACCGCGCGCCGTCTGGAATTCCGCGCGGAAGGACGCCCTGCCAATTGCCCCGGTATTCTCCGGGCCTTCAAACAGACTTCCGCAAACAGGGGCTCGGCAATAGGGCAGAAGGTCATCGGATTTTCCGACGGGCGACGGGAACAAACGCGCACCTGAGAGCAACTCCACATCACATCGTCATCACGAAGAGACCGGAACGACCAAGGTCGCTACTCACTCCCTGTAACGTCGATTGGGTGCGTACCGACATCTTTGCCCGGCTGGACCGGGAGCCGGAACCGCCGAAGATAGAGGTCCCGCGGATGACCCGCACGCGTCTCGCCCTCTTCGGCGGGACGCTGGCGTTCTATCTGGCCATCGTCGTCGCCGTGCTGCTGTCGACCTGGCTGGTGACCCTCGACTGGAAGATCATGCTCTTCCGGCCCTATCAGCAGTGGCCTGAGCTGCACGCCTTCCTCGACTACTACGTCGTCCTCGGCCAGCGCGGTCCCACCGCGGTGATGGTGGCGGCCTGGCTGGGCTGGCGCTCCTGGCGCCAGCACACGCTGCGCCCGCTGCTCTCCCTCGGCGCCGCGCTGCTCCTCCTCAACGTGACCGTCGGCGCGGTCAAGCTCGGACTCGGCCGCCTCGGCCCCCACTACGCGACGCAGGTCGGCTCCGCCGAGCTCTTCGCGGGCGGCGATATATTCCCGTCCGGGCACACCGCGAACGCGGTCGTGACCTGGGGCATCCTGGCCTACCTCGCGACCACGCCGAGGGCCCGGCGCTATCTGTCGGCCCTGTCGGCCGTGGTCGCCCTCGGGGTCGGCCTCACCACCGTCTACCTCGGCACCCACTGGCTCAGCGACGTGCTGCTCGGCTGGGCCGCGGGCCTGCTGATCCTGCTGGCGCTGCCCTGGTGCGAGCCGGTGATCGCGGTGGCCGAGGCCTGGATCCTGGACCTGCGGGACCGGCTGCGCGAGCAGCTTCGGGCCCGCCGGCGGCTGGTCCCCTCGCTGCCCGTCGCGGCCGGCGGACCGGTGTCCGGGCTCTTCCCGCAGCGCCCCACGGCCGACGGGGAGCCGGTCCGGGAGAAGATCGGCGCCGGTTCCGGGCGGGCGGCCACGGGCCGCGCGGCCGGGCTGCCGAACCCGCCGCTCGCGCCCGCCCGCCCGCACCACGCGGTGCGCTCGGAGCGCGCCCCGGCCGGTCCGGCGGGCAGCCGCCGCCCGGCGCACTCACGGCCGGTCACCGGCGGCTGAGCCGCCGCACACCATGACGGAGGGCCCCCGCCGATCCCGGCGGGGGTCCTCCGTCATGGTGGCGCCGCGCGCGTCAGCCGAGCCAGGCGCGGGTGACGACCTCGTCCTCGACCTCGAAGTTGATGCGCCCGGCCAGGTACTCCATGGTCACGATGGAGCCCGGCGGCAGGCGCCGGACGACGCGCCAGCCCCTGTTCCGGGCGATCCGCTCGGCGGTGTCGGCGCCGAGCCCCACATACGTTTCGGGTGCGTGTTCGGGTGTCATACAGCTCACGTTAGTCCCTTGCCGGTCACGCTTGTGTCACAGGTTCTCGACATATGTTTGACAGGGACCCGATCGTTCGCACGGACGGTTTCCGGCTGCTCATCCGGCTTTTATCGGCCCTTCTCCGGAATTCCCCCGCGACCCCCTCCGCCGGGAATTCCGGGGCATCCGCCCACATGGGCGGCTTTCACAATTCCCGCGCACCGCGCACACACTCACGCGTCGGCCGCCGGAGCGGCTCCCGGCCGGTCGAGGGCCCGGGACAGCCGGTCCCTGAGCACCCGGACCCGGTCGGCCAGCTCCGGCGGGTCCACCACCTCGAACTCCAGGCCCATCATCGAGACGTGGACGACCATCACCTCCAGGCTGTGGGCGCCGGTGCGCAGCAGGCAGGCGGCGTCCCCGTCGGGTGTCAGGACCCCGTCGGCCGGCCCGACCACCCCCGCCGCCTCGGCGAGCGGCACGTGCAGCCGGACCGTCGCCTCCGTCGCGTACACCGCCGTGGACACGCCCTTCGAGACATAGGCGGCCAGGTCCTCGGCGGGCGGCTCGCGGGGCGGGAAGCGGGGGCCGTGCGGCGGCTTCGGCTCGATCCGGTCGGCCCGGAAGGTGCGCCAGTCGTCCCGGTCGACGTCCCAGGCCACCAGATACCAGCGGCGCTCGCTGCACACCAGCCGGTGCGGCTCGACGGTCCTGCGGGTGGTGGCCCCGCCGTGGTCGCGGTACGCGAAGCGCAGCCGCTCGGCGTCCCGGCAGGCGTGCGCGAGCTCGGTGAGCACCGCCGGGTCGATCCGGTCGCGCGGGGTGCGCAGCATCGGGACGGTGTACGCGGTCAGGGCGCTCACCCGGCGCCGCAGCCGGCCCGGCAGCACCTGCTCCAGCTTGGCGAGCGCGCGCACCGAGCTCTCGCCGATGCCCTCGACGCCCTGGCCCGCGGCGGCCCGCAGGCCGACGGCGACGGCGACCGCCTCCTCGTCGTCGAGCAGCAGCGGCGGCAGCTCGGCGCCCGGCCCGAGCTGGTAGCCGCCGCCGGTGCCGGGCGTGGCGTTCACCGGGTAGCCGAGCTCGCGCAGCCGGTCGACGTCCCGGCGCACGGTCCGGGAGGTCACGCCGAGCCGCTCGGCGAGATCGGCCCCGGACCATTCCCGGTGGGCCTGGAGCAACGAGAGCAGACGCAGCAGCCGCGCGGAGGTCTCCAACATGCGGCCGAGTCTGCCAGCCCTCGCGGACAGCCACGGTCCGCGATCCGGGGCGGTCCGGGGCGAGTACGGGGCGAGTGCGGGGCCGGGGACGCCGGTACGGGGCCGGGGGCCGGTCGCGTCAGCGCAGGCGGCGGACCAGCCGGCCCGCGCGGGCCTTCGCCCCGTAGACCGCGTCGAGGACGCTGCCGACGGCGCGGTGCGCGGCCGCCCCGGCCCGCCCGTGGGCGCGGGGGCGGGCGGCGGGCGCGGCGGCGAGTTCGGTCCAGATCGCCTCGTGGCGGGCGGCGATCCGGGCCGGGTCGTAGCGCTCGGCGGAGGCCAGCGCCGCCTTCGCCGCGCGGGCCCGCCCCTCGTCGTCGTTGATGAGCGCCAGCAGCGCGGCGGCGACCGCCGCGGTGTCGTCGACGGGGACCAGCCGCCCGTCGACGCCGTCCTCGATGATCTCGCCGGGGCCGTGCGGGCAGTCGGTGGAGACGACCGGCAGGCCGCAGCGCATGGCCTCGACGATGGTCATGCCGAAGGACTCGCGCCGGGAGGTGACGGCGGCGAGCGAGCCCTTGGCCCACTCCGGCTCCATCGGATGCGCGGTGCCCATCAGGAAGACGTGCCCGCCGAGGGAGCGGCGCTCGATCTGCCGGGCCAGCGTCTTCCTCAGGTTGTCGGAGGCGTCGCCGGTGCCGTAGATGCGCAGCTTCCAGTCGGGGCGCGCGGCGGCCACGTCGGCGAAGGCGTCGATCAGCAGGTCGTACCGCTTGACCGGGGTGAGCCGCCCGGCCGCGACGACCACCTTGGCGGCGGGGTCGGCGGGCGGCACGGCCGGCACGGGCACGCTGTTCGGGACGGCGTCGACGCGGACACCGGGCAGGCCGAGCGCCCGGTAGGCGCGGGCGTCGGCCTCGGTGACGGTGGTGACGGCGTCCAGCAGCGCGTACTCGTGCGCGATGTCGCGGCGCAGCCGGTAGGCGTGCCCGTCGAGGATCAGGTGCTCCTGCCCCACGAGCACCGGCCCGCGCGGGGCCTGGCGGACCAGCTGCACGTTGAGGCCCGGCCGGGTGGCGACCAGCACGTCGGCCTCGACCGAGGCCAGGTGCGCGCCGATCCTTGTGTCGGTGAGGGCGCTGTACTGCTTCCAGCGCCCGTCCCCGCGCGGGAACACCCGGGCGGGCCGCCGGAAGTCGGGGTGCTCCCCGTCGTACCCCGGGCTCTTCTTCCGCAGGTCGACGAGGTGACGCAGCGTCACTCCCGAGGGGAGGCCGAGGATCGGCTCGTCGCGGTGCCGGAACACCGAGACGATCTCCACCTCGTGACGGGCCGCCAGCTCGGCGGCGAGCGTGAACGTCGCCCGGATCGTGCCGCCGATGTGGTAGCCGTTGTGGAGCAGGAAAGAGATGCGCATGAAGCTGCCGGTTCCCCCCGGTCAAGTGCGTGGTCGGGGCGACTGTACTGTGCCCGGCGCGGAGCGGCCCACCGCCGGAGGGGTGGGCGGTGAGCCGCGTATCGGAAGCGCGTCGCGGCAACCGGGACCTGTACTTCCAGAGTGTGCCGATCCGGTGCACAGCGCAAGAAAGTCGACGTGTCGGGCGGCGCTCCCGGCCCGGCGCCCGGCGCTACGGCAGCCGCAGCAGGGTGCCCGTCATCAGCCGGTCCGGGTCGTCCCCGACCGCCGCGCGGTTCGCCGCGTACAGCGCCTCCCAGCCGCCCTTCACGGCGAAGCGGCGGGCGATCGAGCTGAGGGTGTCGCCGGGCTGCACCACGTGCGCGCGCCCGCTCAGCCCGTACCGCTTGGAGCAGACCGGCCAGGCGCTCCAGCCCTGGACCCGCAGGACGTCCTCGGCGACGGAGATCTGCTGCGCGCGGGTGGCGAGGTCGGCGCGCCGGGCGTAGCGGGTGCCGCCGAACTCGCGCCAGGTCGGCGGCCAGAACTGGAGCCCGCCGTAGAAGCCGTTGCCGGTGTTCGCCGCCCAGCGCCCGCCGCTCTCGCACTCGGCGACGCAGCCCCACGGCCACTGGTCCTGTACGCACGCCTCGACCGGCGAGGGTGCCGCCGCCGCGGTGTCGGCGACCGTCCCCGGGACGAGGAGCGCGGCGGCCAGGACGGCACCGGCCGTCGCATATCGGATCTTCGACATCGGCGCAGGCTAGGCACGTGCCGAGGCGGCCCGGCCGGTGCCGCGCGGAACACCGTTCACATCCCACCCGGTCGGCGTCACGCAAGTTGCCGGGCGCCCGCGCGTGACCCCGGCCGAGCCTTGCCCGTTGAAGTCGGCATGAGACGCCCGGGAACCGCCCGGCCGTCGCCCGTACCGAGTTCCAGGGAGCCCCCCGTGCCGCGACTGCTCGACGTCAGCGAGGACGTACGCGCCGAGATCGGCGACGAAGAAGCCGACCGGCTGCTCGCCGGCGACAACGCCCCGGGCAGCTACGACTGCACCTCCTGCCGTACGCCGGGCGATTCCGAGCAGGAGCGCACCAGCACCGTGCTGTTCGTCGGCGACGAGACCGCCGTCCTCGCCTTCGCCCACGCCAGCTGCATCCCGTCCCAGGTCGTCCGGGTCGAGGAGGCGCAGCTCCAGGGCGCGGTGGCGTCCATCGCGGCGGCCGACGCCGCCGACTCGCTGGCCGTGGCCCACCCGGAGCAGGCGGTGCTGGGCGTCACCAGCGGCCTGGTGCTGATCGAGGGCGAGCTGCACCCGGCGCTGGTCGTGGAGCCGACCGCCCCGGTGGCCCGGCCCGGCTCGGAGGGGCTGGTGGACGAGTTCCTGCCGCTGCTGGCGGAGCAGGGCTTCCAGCCGGTGTCGGACATGAACGTGAAGCCGGCCCCGCTGCCGGGCTGGTCGGTGCTGGTGGCCATGGGCCAGCTGCACTCGGTGCTCCAGCCGGGCCCCGGCGGCGCCGGTCAGGCCGCCTGGTGGCAGGCGCACCAGCCGCTCCAGGTCACCGAGGGCTGGCGGGCCGCCGCCAACAAGTCGCACACGGTGCTGGTGTTCGCCGCGCCGGTCGGCTCGATCGGGCAGCAGCCGCGCGAGGACCTGCTCCGGGACGCCCTGGAGAAGGCCGCGGCGAACGGGCGTCTGGTGGCCGCCGCCATGCCGCTGGCGGGCACGTGAGGGAGGACCGGCCGGCCATAGGGCCGGCGCGCGTGCCGGCGGTGCCTCGGCCGAGGCGGGCTCCTCTTTCCGAGGGGCGCCCGCATCTCACGGACGGCGGGGTCGTTGGCACCTACGTGCACCCATACGACCCTTTCCGCCAGCAGTATCCGAGTCCGATCCCGTCCATGCGTCCGGCGCAGGACGTGTCGGCGGGCCAGTCGGCGACGCCGATCTACGACGCCCTGTACTCCGAGTACCGCCGTACCTTCCGCACGCTGCCGGGCGACCGCAGCGGCGAGGAGGAGCTGGCCTTCCGCGCCTTCGGGGCGGGCGGGTACGGGCAGGCGTACGGCCAGGGCCACCACGGGCAGCACCGGCATACGGGCTGGTCGGCATACGCGCTGCCACCGGGGCCCCGGGCCGGCATGTAGCGGACGGCGGGGACGCCGGGACGGACGGCGGAGGGCCGGGGCGCGATCGCCCCGGCCCTCCGCCGTTCACCGTTCGCCCATCCGGGCCCTACTGCTTCTTGCTCGCCTTGGCGTTCTTGCCGCGCTTCTCGCGGACCCGCACCGAGATGTGGATCGGGGTGCCCTCGAAGCCGAACTCCTCGCGCAGCCGGCGCTCGACGAAGCGGCGGTAGCCGGCCTCCAGGAAGCCGGAGGCGAAGAGCACGAAGCGCGGCGGCTTGGTGCCGGCCTGGGTGCCGAAGAGGATGCGGGGCTGCTTGCCGCCGCGGATCGGGTGCGGGTGGGCCGCGACGATCTCGCCGAGGAAGGCGTTCAGCCGGCCGGTGGGGACGCGGGTCTCCCAGCCGGCGATGGCGGTCTCGATGGCCGGGACCAGCTTGTCCATGTGGCGGCCGGTCTTGGCGGAGACGTTCACCCGGGGCGCCCAGGAGACCTGCTGCATCTCGGTCTCGATCTCGCGCTCCAGGTAGTAGCGGCGCTCCTCGTCGAGCTCGTCCCACTTGTTGTAGGCGATGACGATGGCGCGGCCCGACTCGACCGCCATCGTGATGATGCGCTGGTCCTGGACGGAGATGTGGTCGGTGGTGTCGATGAGGATGACGGCCACCTCGGCCTTCTCGACGGCGGCGGCCGTGCGCAGGGAGGCGTAGTAGTCCGCGCCCTCCTGGAGGTGCACCTTCTTGCGGATGCCGGCCGTGTCGACGAACTTCCAGGTCTTGCCGCCGAGCACGATCAGCTCGTCGACCGGGTCGCGGGTGGTGCCCGCGAGCTCGTTGACGACCACGCGGTCCTCGTTGGCGACCTTGTTGAGCAGGGAGGACTTGCCGACGTTCGGGCGCCCGATCAGGGCGATCCGGCGCGGGCCGCCGATGGCGTTGCCGAAGCGCTGCTCGGGGGCCTCGGGCAGGGCCTCCAGGACGGCGTCCAGGAGGTCGCCGGTGCCGCGGCCGTGCAGCGAGGAGACCGGGTAGGGCTCACCGAGGCCGAGGGACCACAGGGCGGTGGCGTCGGCCTCGCCGGACTGGCCGTCCACCTTGTTGGCGGCGAGGACGACCGGCTTGCCGGAGCGGCGCAGCAGCCTGACGACGGCCTCGTCGGTGTCGGTGGCGCCGACGGTGGCGTCCACGACGAAGAGGCAGGCGTCGGAGGCCTCGATGGCGTACTCCGCCTGGGCGGCGACGGAGGCGTCGATGCCGAGGACGTCCTGCTCCCAGCCGCCGGTGTCGACGACCTTGAAGCGGCGGCCGGCCCACTCGGCCTCGTAGGTGACGCGGTCGCGGGTGACGCCCGGCTTGTCCTCGACGACGGCCTCGCGGCGGCCGATGATCCGGTTCACCAGGGTCGACTTGCCGACATTGGGACGGCCGACGACGGCGAGGACGGGGAGCGGGCCGTGCCCGGCCTCCTCGATCGCGCCCTCGACGTCCTCGACGTCGAAGCCCTCTTCCGCGGCGAGCTCCATGAACTCCGCGTACTCGGCGTCGCCAAGTGCCCCGTGGTCGTGCTGGTCGTTCATGAAGTCCGTTCCTTGATCATTCGTGGTCGGTGGGTCCCCGGGCGGCGGGGCCCACTACTGAGAGTGTCGCTCAGCGCCCGGTGAGGCGCCTGGCGTTTTTCAGGTGGTCGGTGAGGCGTTCCTGGATCCGGAAGGTCGCCTCGTCCAGTGCCTTGCGGGTGCGCCGGCCGCTTCCGTCGCCCGCGTCGAAGGCGTCGCCGAAGACGACGTCCACCCGGCTGCGCAGCCGGGGCAGCGCCTTGACCAGCCGTCCGGGCCGCTCGGTGCTGCCGAGGACCGCGACCGGGACGATCGGGGCGCCGCTGCGGACGGCGAAGTAGGCGAGCCCGGAGCGCAGCGAGGCGAAGTCGCCCTCGCCCCGGGTGCCCTCGGGGAAGATCCCGAGGACGCCGCCGTGCTCCAGGACGGCGAGGGCGTTGCCGATGGCGGCGCGGTCCGTGCTGTCCCGGTCGACCTTGAGCTGGCCGATGCCCTCAAGGAAGGTGCCCAGCGGCCCGACGAACGCCTCCTTCTTGATGAGGAAGTGCACGGGGCGCGGGGCGGTGCCCATGAGCATGGGGCCGTCGAGGTTGTGCGCGTGGTTGACGGCGAGGATGACGGGACCGGAGGCCGGTACCCGCCAGGCGCCGAGGACGCGCGGTCTCCAGAAGCCGTACATCAGCCCGATGCCGATGCCGCGGCCGACGGCGGCGCCCTTCCCGGAGGGCTCGGTCACTTGGCGGCCGTCCGCTTCTCGTCCACCAGGGTGACGACGCACTCGATGACCTGGTCGAGCGTGAGCTCGGTGGTGTCGACCTCGACGGCGTCCTCGGCCTTGGCGAGCGGGGACGTCTTGCGGCTGGAGTCGGCCGCGTCCCGCTTGATCAGGGCTTCCCTGGTGGCGTGCACGTCGGCGCCCTTGACCTCGCCGGAGCGGCGGGCGGCGCGGGCCTCCGGGGAGGCGGTGAGGAAGATCTTGAGGTCGGCGTCGGGCAGGACGGTGGTGCCGATGTCCCGGCCCTCGACCACGATGCCGTGCTCGGCCCCCTTGGCGATGGACCGCTGGAGCTCCGTGATCAGGGCGCGCACCTCGGGGACGGCGCTGACGGCGCTGACCTTGGAGGTGACCTCCTCGGTGCGGATCGGCCCGGCCGCGTCGAGGCCGTCGACGGTGATGGTGGGCCGGGCCGGGTCGGTGCCGGAGACGATGACGGGCTTGGCGGCGGCGTTGGCGACGGCCTCGGCGTCCTGGACGTCGACGCCGTTGCTGATCATCCACCAGGTGATGGCCCGGTACTGGGCGCCGGTGTCGAGGTAGCTCAGCCCCAGCTTGGCGGCCACCGCCTTCGAGGTGCTCGACTTGCCCGTGCCGGAGGGGCCGTCGATGGCGACGATCACGGTTTCCACGGTGGGGAACGCCTTCCTGGGTGAGCGGGAGGCCCCGGCGGACGTGCGGGGACCCCCACAAGGTTACCGAGTCCCCCGCCCCCGTTCGGCCCAGCGGGCCCCGGAGCCCTCGCGGGGCCCCGGGGAGCCCGGCTCAGCCGGTCCGCAGCGCCCAGCCCCGCTCGCGCAGCGCCTCCGCCAGGGCGGGGGCCGCCGAGGGCTCGACCATGAGCTGGACCAGGCCCGCCTGCTGGCCGGTGGCGTGCTCGATGCGCACGTCCTCGACGTTGACGCCCGCGCGGCCGGCGTCGGCGAAGATCCGGGCCAGCTCGCCGGGCTGGTCGCTGATGAGCACGACGACCGTCTCGTACGAGGTGGGGGCGGCACCGTGCTTGCCGGGGACGCGGGAGCGGCCGGCGTTGCCGCGGCGCAGCACGTCCTCGACGCCGGAGGCCCCGGCCCGGCGCTTGGCGTCGTCGCCGGACTCCAGGGCGCGCAGCGCCCGTACCGTCTCGTCCAGGTCGGCCGCCACGCCCGCGAGGACGTCGGCGACGGGGCCCGGGTTGGCGGACAGGATCTCGACCCACATGCGCGGGTCGGAGGCCGCGATCCGGGTGACGTCGCGGATGCCCTGGCCGCAGAGGCGCACGGCGGTCTCGTCGGCCCGCTCCAGGCGCGCCGCGACCATCGAGGACACCAGCTGCGGGGTGTGCGAGACGAGGGCGACGGCGCGGTCGTGGGCGTCGGCGTCCATGACGACGGGGACGGCCCGGCAGAGCGCGACGAGCTCCAGGGCGAGGTTGAGGACCTCGGTGTCGGTGTCCCGGCCCGGGGTGAGCACCCAGGGGCGGCCCTCGAAGAGGTCGGCGGTGGCGGCGAGCGGCCCGGAGCGCTCCTTGCCGGACATCGGGTGCGTCCCTATGTACGCGGTGAGGTCGAGGCCGAGCTCCTCCAGCTCCCGCTTGGGGCCGCCCTTCACGCTGGCCACGTCGATGTAGCCGCGGCCGAGCCCGGCGCGCATGGCCCCGGCGAGGGTGCCCGCGGTGTGCGCGGGGGGTACGGCGACGACGACGAGGTCCACCGGGCCCTCGGGGGCCTCGTCCGTGCCGGCGCCGAGCGCGGCGGCGGTGCTGGCGCGGGAGGGGTCGTGGTCGCGCAGGTGGACGCGGATGCCCCGGCCGGCGAGGGCGAGCGCCGCCGAGGTGCCGATCAGGCCGGTTCCGATGACGAGCGCGGTTCTCACTGGGCGATGTCCTTGCGCAGGGTGGCCGCGGCGCCGAGGTGGACGTGCGCGATCCGGGACGTGGGCGGCGCCGGCTCGGCGTGCGCGAGGAGCCGGACGACCCGGGGCGTGGCGCCCTGGACGTCGAGCTCCCGGGCGCGGATCAGGGGAACGTCCACGGTCCCGTCACCCCTTCTCGCCTGTGCCGGTGCTCCGGTCAGCCTAGTCAGCCGCCCGGAGCACCGTCGCGGCGCGCCCGCCCTTCGAGACGGTTCAGAGGTTCTGCTGCCGGATCAGGTCCTCCAGCGAGGTGCCCGCCTGGGGCAGGTCGCCGCCGGGCGTCAGCTTGTCGACGGCCTGGGGCAGCGCCTGGGCGAGCTGGTCGGCGGCCTCCTGGGGGCTCACCCCGGCCTGCTCGGCGGCCCGCAGCAGGGCGTCGTCGGGGAGGGCCTCGGCGATCTGGGCGCCGCTGACGGCCTGGTTCTGGCCGGTGCCGATCCAGGACTGGGCCTGGTCGGCGAGGCCGGACCTGGCCAGCATGTCGAGGAGCCCGCCGAGCGGATTGGAGCCGCCTCCGCCGCCTCCGCCCCCGCTCTGGCCGCCGCCGAGCGCGCCGAGGAGGGCGCCGAGGAGGTTGCCCGCGCCGCCGCCGGAGCCGCCGCCCTGGCCGCCGCCGAGGAGACCGCCGAGCAGACTGCCGAGATCGTTTCCCGCCATGGGGGGTGCCTTTCGTTCGAGGAGGGCCCGAGGGGAACACGCCCAATCTCGCCCGTACCGGTGCGTTCCGCCACTCGGGGTAGCGGTCCGGCGCACGGTGCGGCGGGGTACAACTGTCGGATGCTGCTGCACGTCGTACCGCTGGACGCATGGTCCGCCGATCCCTCGCTCCCCTACGCCCCGCCCTCCCTCGCGGCCGAGGGCTTCGTCCACTGCTCCCCGGACGGGCCGGCCGCCCTGGCCATCGCCGACGCCCACTACCGGGACGTGGCCGGCCCGCTCCTGGTGCTGGTGATCGACCCGGCGCTGCTCTCCGGCGAGGTCCGCTGGGAGGGCTCGGAGGACCGGCTCTTCCCGCACGTGTACGGGCCGGTCGAGCGGGCGGCGGTGACGGGCGTCCTGGAGGTGCGGCGGGACGCCGACGGCCGTGCGAGGGAGCTGGCGCCCTGGGCGTAGGCGTGTCGCCGCGCGGGCGGGCGGCGCCCGGCCACCCTGGCCGTATGACCGCAGACTCCCTCCCCCGCCGTTCCGCGCTGTTCGCCGGCGGCGCCGCCCTGGCCGCCGTCTCCGCCGTCTCCGGCTGCGGAGGCGGCTCGGGCGGCGGTGACGGCGGCACGGGCGGCACGTCCTCGGCGGGGCCGCTCGCCCGGACCGCGGACATCCCGGTCGGCGGCGGCACCGTCTTCAAGGACGCGAAGGTCGTGGTCACCCAGCCGTCGGCGGGCGTCTTCAAGGCCTTCTCGGCGGTCTGCACCCATCAGGGCTGCCTGGTCGACCGGGTCGCCGACGGCACCATCGACTGCCCCTGCCACGGCTCGAAGTACCGCGTCGCCGACGGCACCGTGGCGGCCGGTCCCGCGCCCCGCCCGCTGCCCGAGGAGCCGATTAATGTGTCGGCGGGCGCCATCACGCTGGCCTAGCCTGGCGCGCATGACTCATCCGGCCGCCGCCCTGGCCCCCCTCACCCCCGAAGAGCTGGTCCGCGACCACACGGTCTACTCGTGTGTCATGGGGTCGCGCGCGTTCGGTCTGGCGACCGAGGGCAGCGACGTCGACCGGCGGGGCGTCTATCTCGCCCCGACCCCGCTCTTCTGGCGCTTCGAGAAGCCGCCGGCCCATGTGGACGGCCCGGCCGAGGAGCAGTTCAGCTGGGAGCTGGAACGGTTCTGCGAGCTCGCGCTGCGCAGCAACCCCAACGTCCTGGAGTGCCTCCACTCCCCCCTCGTCGAGCACGCGGACGCCGTCGGCCGCGAACTGCTGGAGCTGCGCGGCGCCTTCCTGTCCCGCGCGGCCCACACCTCCTTCGTGCGGTACGCGCAGGGCCAGGGCCGCAAGCTGGAGGCGGACGTGCGCCAGTACGGCGCCCCGCGCTGGAAGCACGCCATGCACCTGCTGCGCCTGCTGACGAGCTGCCGCGACCTGCTGCGCAGCGGCGAGCTCCGGATCGACGTGGGCGAGGAGGAGCGGGAGCGGCTGCTGGCGGTGAAGCGGGGTGAGGTCTCCTGGGCGGAGGTCGAGCGCCGGATCGCCCGGCTCGCCGACGAGGCCGACCGCGCCCGCGACGGCAGCCCGCTGCCGGCCGCCCCGGACCGGGACCGCGTCGAGGACTTCCTGACCCGGGCCCGCGCGTCGGCGCTCTGAGCCCGCCCGGCTAGAGGGTGTCGTCCCAGAGCGCCCCGAAGGCCAGCAGCTCGTCGCGGTGCTCGACCGGCCCGACCCAGTCGGCGGGCCAGGCGTCCGCGCCGAGGTGGGCGCCCGCGAAGGCGCCCGCGAGGCAGGCGATCGAGTCGGAGTCGCCCCGGGTGCAGGCGGCCCGGCGCAGCGCGGTGAGCGGCTCGTCGGGGAAGAGCAGGAAGCAGAGCAGACCGGTGGCCAGGGCCTCCTCGGCGACCCAGCCGTCGCCGGTGTACGCGCAGGGGTCGAGCTCCGGGTCGGCGGTGCGCCGCACGGCGTCGAGCCGTTCGAGCACGGCGAGGCACTCGTCCCAGCCGCGCCGTACGAAGCGGGCGGCGTCGGGGTCCTGCGAGCGGGTCCACAGGTCGCCGAGCCAGCGCTCGTGGTAGCGGTCCCGGCTCTCGTACGCGTAGGAGCGCAGCCGCCCGACCAGCCCCACCGGGTCGACGCCCCGCGCGAGCAGCCACACGGCGTGGGCGGTGAGGTCGGAGGCGGCCAGCGCGGTGGGGTGCCCGTGGGTGAGCGCCGACTGGAGCTGGGCGGCGCCGGACCGCTGCTCGTCGCTGAGGCCGGGCAGCAGGCCGAGGGGCGCGACGCGCATGTTGGCGCCGCAGCCCTTGGAGTCGATCTGGCTGGCGTCCTGCCAGGGGCGGTCGGAGTCGAGCAGGTGGCACGCCCGCAGGCACGTGTTGCCGGGGGCGCGGTTGTTCTCGGGCGAGTGGTACCAGTCGACGAACTCCTCGCGGACCGGCCGGGCGAGCCGCAGCGGGGTGAGCGGACCCCGGTCCAGGGCGGTGCGCAGGCCGCGCGCGAGGGCGAGGGTCATCTGGGTGTCGTCGGTGATGTAGGAGCGCCCGCCCCGCACCGGCTGTGCCATCTCGCGCCACGGCCCGGTCTTCGCGAGGATCGCGGGCACGTCGTTGAACTCGGTGGGGTACCCCAGCGCGTCCCCCAGCGCCAGCCCCAGCATCGTCCCGGTCGCGGCCTTCTTCGTCGTGCGGGTCACGTGGTTCGTCCTTCCGGTCGCAGCAGCGGCGGGTGCAGCGCGGTGGCCTCGCCCGCCCGGTAGAGAGCGGCCGGTTTCCCCCGTCCGCCGGTGCGGCGCGGCGGAGCCTCGACGGGCCGGACGAAGCCGGGGGTGGCGAGGACCTTGCGCCGGAAGTTGGGGCGGTCGAGCGGGACGCCCCAGACCGTCTCGTACACCTCCCGCAGCTCGCCGAGGGTGAACTCGGGCGGGCAGAAGGCGGTGGCGAGGCAGGTGTACTCCAGCTTGGCGCCGACGCGCTCGCGGGCGTCGGCGAGGATCCGGTCGTGGTCGAAGGCGAGCCCGCGGGCCGACTCGTACGGCAGCCAGCGGGCCTGGGCCGCGTCCCCGCCGCCGCGCGGCTCGGGCAGGTCGGGCACGAGGGCGGCGAAGGCGACGGAGACCACCCGCATCCGGGGGTCACGGTCCGGGTCACTGTAGGTGCGCAGCTGCTCCAGGTGGAGCCGGGCGGCGACGGCGCCGGACAGGCCGGTCTCCTCGGCCAGTTCGCGGCGGGCGGCGAGCTCGGCCGACTCCTCGGGCCGCACGAAGCCTCCGGGCAGCGCCCAGCTCCCGGCGTAGGGCTCCTGGCCGCGCTCGACGAGCAGGACGTGCAGCCGGCCGCCCCGGACGGTGAGCACGGCGAGGTCGGCGGTGAGGGCGAAGGGCTCGAAGGCGCGGGGGTCGTAGCCGTCCAGGGCCGGGTGGGCCGTGGTCATCGGCGCTCCAGGGGCGCGGCGAGCAGGGCGTCCACGGCGGCGACGGCCGCGGCCAGGCGTTCCTCGTGGGGTCCGGTGAGGACGGCGGTGGGGCGGCCGGTGCGGGTGAGCTGGGTGAGCAGCCGGGCGGTGGCCCAGTCCCGCAGCCGGGCGGCGGCCTCGGCTGCCCCGGGGTCGGCGGGTCGGGTGGGATCGCCGGGGTCGCCAGGGACCACTGGGGCCACCGGGACCACCGGGACCACCGGGACCACTGGGGCAACCGGGGCGTCGACGCCCCGGTGGTCGGTGAGCAGCCACAGGTGGTGGCGGGCGCGGGCGGCGATCTCGCCGGTGTCGGCGCTGCGGGTGCCCAGGTGGGTCTCGTGCCGGATGGTGACGGTGAAGGCGTCGGTGTCGCAGAAGAGGACAGGGGAGCCGTCCCGGGCCCGCTCCTCCTCGCGCTCGGCCTGGCCCAGCGCGATGAGCGGGAAGTCGCCGGAGCGCAGCGGGGCGCCGTCGCGGGCGGCCCGGTACTCCGGCGCGTACTCGGGGACGTACCGGGTGCGGGCCCAGACGCCGCCGCGCGCGCGGTAGTGGGCGGTGAGGGCGCGGACCAGGGTGGTGGTGCCGGTGTGACCGGCGCCGAGGACGACCACGCGCCGGGTGAGCGCGGCGCGGACGGGCGCCTCCAGGAGGTCCCAGTGGGCGGCGGGGTCGCCCAGCACGTCCTCGGCGGGGCGGCCGGGTGTGAAGACGGCGTCGACGGGCTCGCGGACGGCGCGCAGCGGGTCCTCGACGGTGGTGCCGGTGACGAGGGCCTCGGGGTGGATCTCGCGCATCCAGGCGACCCGCTCGGCGAGCGGCAGCGGGTCGTCGGGGCAGCCCCGGACGAGGACGGTGAGCCGCTCGCAGCGCTCGTGGGCGGTGCGGACGAGCCGGTGGTGGGCGGCGTGCGGCGGGCAGAACGCGCCGAGGACCAAGCCGTGCCCGTAACGCTTCATGCGGTCGCCTCCCCACCCCCGTACCCTTTAAAAGTCACCCTGACTATAAACCTGGGGCCGTTCGCACACAAGGACGAAATTCGTGCGCGGGGGCGGCCGGAGCGGGCCGGACGCACGGAGGCCCGTGACCGCGGCGCGGTCACGGGCCTCTCGCGGGGTCCCCGGAGGACGGCCGGTCCTAGAGACCGACCTCCTTCATCAGCATCCCGACCTCGGTGTTGCTCAGGCGGCGCAGCCAGCCCGACTTCTGGTCGCCCAGGCCGATCGGGCCGAAGGCGGTGCGGACCAGCTTCTCGACCGGGAAGCCGGCCTCGGCCAGCATCCGGCGCACGATGTGCTTGCGGCCCTCGTGCAGCACGACCTCGACCAGGTAGTTCTTGCCGGTCTGCTCGACGACCCGGAAGTGGTCGGCGCGCGCGTAGCCGTCCTCCAGCTCGATGCCGTCCTTCAGCCGCTTGCCGACCTCGCGGGGCAGCGGGCCGGTGATGGCGGCCAGGTAGGTCTTCTTCACGCCGTACTTGGGGTGGGTGAGACGGTGGGCCAGCTCGCCGTGGTTGGTGAGCAGGATGATGCCCTCGGTCTCGGTGTCGAGCCGGCCGACGTGGAAGAGCCGCGTCTCGCGGTTGGTGACGTAGTCGCCGAGGCACTGGCGCCCGTCCGGGTCCTCCATGGTGGAGACGACGCCGGCCGGCTTGTTCAGCGCGAAGAACTGGTACGACTGGGTCGCGACCGTCAGGCCGTCGACCCGGATCTCGTCCTTGTCCGAGACGCGCAGGCCCTGCTCCAGCACGATCTCGCCGTTGACCTCGACGCGCGCCTGCTCGATCAGCTCCTCGCACGCGCGGCGCGAACCGTAGCCCGCGCGGGCGAGCACCTTCTGGAGCCGCTCGCCCTCCTGCTCGGCGCCGGGGAAGGTCTTCGGGGTCTTGATCTCGGGCTTGCCCGCGTACCGCTCGCGGTTGCGCTCCTCCGCGCGGGTCTCGTACTCGCGCGACCGCGCGGGGGCGGTGCGCCCGCCGCCTCGGTTCGGGGACTGCTTGGGGCCGCCCTTCGCGCCACCGCGCGCGGCGTCGCCGCGCCCGCGGCGCTGGCCGTCGGAGGGACGCCCGGCGAGGCCGTCGACGTCGTAGCTCCGCTCCTCGGGACGGGGGCGGCGCGGGCTCACCGAGCGCTTCTGCCCGTCGCGGCCACCGCCGCCGCCGGAGCCGCCGCTGCCGGAGCCACCCCGGTAGCCACCGCCGCCGGAGCCACCGGAGCCGCTGGAGCCACCCCGGTAGCCGCCGCCACCGCCGGAGCCGCCGGAGCCACCCCGGTAGCCGCCACCGCTGCTGCCGGAGCCACCCCGGCCACCGCCACCGGAGCCGCCGGAGCCGCCCCGGTAGCCGCCACCGCTGCTGCCGCCGCGGCTGCCGCTGTTGCCACCACGGCTCCCGCCGTTGTTTCCGCTGCTGTTCCTGCCGCTGCTTCGCATCAGTCTTCCGTAGTCTCGTCTGCGTCGGGATCGAACGACGGCACGCCCTCCAGGGAGTCCGGCTCGACCGCTTCCGCCTCGGGGAGGAAGGGCGCGAGCTCCGGGAGCTCGTCCAGGCCGCGCAGGCCCATCCGCTCCAGGAAGTAGTTCGTCGTCCTGTACAGGATCGCACCTGTTTCGGGTTCCGTGCCCGCCTCCTCCACCAGACCGCGCTGGAGCAGGGTGCGCATGACGCCGTCGCAGTTCACGCCGCGGACCGCGGAGACCCTCGAACGGCTGACCGGCTGGCGGTACGCGACGACCGCCAGGGTCTCCAGGGCCGCCTGGGTGAGCCGGGCCTGCTGCCCGTCCAGGACGAAGGCCTCGACGGCGGGCGCGTAGGCGGCGCGGGTGTAGAAGCGCCAGCCGCCGGCGACGACCCGGAGCTCGAAACCGCGGCCCTGGGCCGTGTACTCGTCGGCGAGCTCGCGCAGGGCGTCCGCGACCTCGCGCGGGGCGCGGTCGAGCACCTTGGCCAGGTGGGCCTCGGTGGCGGGCTCGTCGACGACCATGAGGACGGCTTCGAGCGCGGGCTTGAGGGCGAGTTCGCTCATCGGGCGGCCTCCTGGTCGTCGCGGGCTACGCGGGCTTCCTGGTCGAACTCGTCGGTGACGGCCCCCGCCGGGTCCGTCCCGCCGCCCGTCCAGGAGACGGTGAGATCCCCCAGGGCGGTCTCCTGGTCGAGGGCGACGGCCTTCTCGCGGTAGAGCTCCAGGAGGGCGAGGAAGCGCGCGACGACGGTCAGCGTGTCCTCGGCGCCCGCCACCAGCTCCCGGAAGGTCAGCACCCCGCGCTCGCGCAGCAGGGCGACGACGACGCCCGCCTGTTCGCGGACGCTGACGAGGGGCGCGTGGATGTGGTCCACGTACACGGTCGGCTCGGCCTTCGGCCGCATGGCCTTGACCGCGAGGGCGGCGAAGCGCTCGGCGCCGATGGAGATGACGACCTCGGGCAGCAGCTCCGCGTGGTGCGGCTCCAGGCCCACGGTCCGGGGGTACCGGCGGCCCTCGCCCTCCCAGCGCTCGGCGAAGATCTCGGCGATCCTCTTGTACGCGCGGTACTGCAGCAGCCGCGCGAAGAGCAGGTCCCGCGCCTCCAGGAGGGCGAGGTCGGCCTCGTCCTCCACCTCGGCGGCGGGCAGCAGCCGGGCGGCCTTGAGGTCGAGCAGCGTGGCGGCGACAACCAGGAACTCGGTGGTCTGGTCGAGGTCCCAGTCGGGACCCATGGCCCGGATGTGCGCCATGAACTCGTCGGTGACCTTGGAGAGCGCGACCTCCGTGACATCGAGGCGGTGCCGGGAGATGAGCTGGAGCAGCAGGTCGAACGGCCCCTCGAAGTTGTCGAGCCGCACGGTGAACCGCCCGTCGCCGGACGGCGGCTCGGACGGGGCGGGGGACGGCACGGGGCCAGGTCTGGCCGCCTCGGACCGTACGGGAGCGGGCTCGGCCGCCTCGGACCGTACGCGAGCGGGCTCGGCCGCCTCCGGCCGTACGGGAGCGGGCCCGGCGGCGACGGGCCTCACGGCGGCGCCTTCGGCCCCCTCGGGCGGTACGGGCGCCTCCACAGCCTCCGGCGCGTCCTCAGGGACCTCCACGGCCTCCGCCGCGTCCTCCGACGCGCTCTGCGGCGTCTTCACGGCCTCCGCCGCGTCCTCCGGGTGTACGGGGGACCCTGCGGCCTCCTCGGCGCGCTCCGGGCCCGTGTGCGGCTCCCCCGGGCCCCGCAGCGCGTCCGGGGCGGCGGGTTCGTCCGGTTCCCCGGAGGGCGGCCAGGCGGCCGGCTCGGGCGGGGTGACGGGGGGCCGGGACCCCGGGCCGTGGCCCAGGAGACGGCGGGGGTGGGGCGGGCGGGACGTTTCGTCAGGGGGGCGGGGCATCGGGGGTCCTGGTGGAACGGGGGTGCGGGAGCCCGCAGGCTACCGTCAGCGGCCCCGCAGACGGCGGACGAGGATGCTCGCGTCGCCGCGGGACTCCAGGTCCGCCAGGACCACCGCGACCGCCTCGCGGACGATCCGGCCCCGGTCGACCGCCAGGCCGTGCTCGCCGCGCAGCACCAGGCGCGCGTGCTCCAGGTCCATCAGCTCCTCGGCGGAGACGTAGACCGTGATCTTCTCGTCGTGGCGCTCGCGCCCGCTGGGCCGCCGGCTGGCGGCGCGCGCCCGGCGGCGGGCGGCCGCCTGCGCGGCGGCCGGAGCCTTCGCCGGAGCGGGGGCCGAGGCCTCCGGCTCCGCCCCGCGGGCGCGCGGCTCGGCGGCCTCGGAGTCCGCGGCGGCGTGCTCCGCACCGCCGGCCCCGCCGGCCCCTCCAGCCCCTCCAGCCCCTCCTTCTGAGGCCGCCGTGTCGCTCTCGCCCGCCGGTGCCGGGACGGCCCGGCGCGGCGTGGACGCCTGGAGCGCCATCCCGCCGGTCGTACGGAACAGTTCGTCGGCGCCGGGCAGACTCACTCGGCGTGACACCGGGCGAGCACCTCCCTGGCGAGCTGACGGTAGGCGGCGGCACCCACGGAGTTGGAGGCGTACGTGGTGATGGGCTCGCCGGCGACCGTGGTCTCCGGGAAGCGCACGGTCCGGCCGATCACCGTGTGGTACACGTGGTCGTCGAAGGCCTCGACGACGCGCGCGAGGACCTCGCGCGAGTGCACCGTCCGCGAGTCGTACATCGTGGCGAGGATGCCGTCGAGCTCCAGGTCCGGGTTGAGCCGCTCCTGGACCTTCTCGATCGTCTCGGTCAGCAGGGCCACACCGCGCAGCGCGAAGAACTCGCACTCCAGCGGCACGATGACCTTGTGAGCGGCCGTCAGGGCGTTCACGGTCAGCAGGCCGAGCGAGGGCTGACAGTCGATCACGATGTAGTCGTAGTCGTTCATCAGCGGCTTGAGCGCCCGCTGGAGCGTCGACTCGCGCGCGACCTCGGAGACCAGCTGCACCTCGGCGGCGGAGAGGTCGATGTTGCTCGGGAGCAGGTCCATGTTGGGGACCGCGGTCTTGAGCAGCACCTCGTCCGCCGACATGCCCCGCTCCATGAGCAGGTTGTAGACGGTGAGGTCGAGCTCCATCGGGTTCACGCCGAGGCCGACCGACAGGGCTCCCTGCGGGTCGAAGTCGACGAGCAGCACCCGCCGGCCGTACTCCGCGAGCGCGGCGCCCAGGTTGATGGTCGACGTGGTCTTGCCGACGCCGCCCTTCTGGTTGCACATCGCGATGATCTTCGCGGGACCGTGGTCGGTCAGCGGGCCCGGGATCGGGAAGTACGGCAGCGGCCGTCCGGTGGGGCCGATCCGCTCGCGGCGCTGGCGGGCAGCGTCGGGTGCGAGGGTGGCCGCGTACTCCGGGTCGGGCTCGTACTCGGCGTCGGGGTCGTAGAAGTGCCCCTCGGGCACCTCGTCAAAGGCGGCGAAGTGGGTGGACTCTCGGCCCATCTCGTTGCCGGCCGTGGCGTTCACGTGTAGGCCGTCCGTCATCTTCATCGTATGGGCTGGCGTCATGGGCTGGTGCGTCGCGAAGGCCCGCACCGCGACGGAGCCGATCGGGGCTCCTGACTCCGCACCCCCGGGAGTAAATGTCGACTCATTCACAAGTCGTCTTACCTCCTTGGATGTGACCAGGAACATTTATCGATAGGTCAGCGTGGCACCATGCCGACGGTTGGCGACTCTATGGCGTGTCACCGGTCCGCAGCAACACAATCCGCCGGACCCGGCCCGATGTGTCGGCAACCGAACACCCCGCTGTCAAGGGTGCGCAGGCATGGAACCGTACGTTTCAGGGGTGCGCGAAACGGTTAAAGAGTTACGTTCGAGGCGAGTTGACCGGCCGCCGGACGGTGGCCGGACGCACGACGGGCCGGACCTTGCTCGACAAGGTCCGGCCCGATGCGTGAGGTTGACGGAAGGCGTTGACCGACCGTTTCTCCTCTTGTCTGGAGCGACGGGAGGGTCAGCCCAGGAGGCTGCTCAGCTCGACGTGGTCGAGACCGTGGGCCTCGGCCACCTCCTTGTAGACGACCTTGCCGTCGTGGGTGTTGAGGCCCTTGGCGAGGGCGGCGTCACGGCGCAGCGCCTCGACCCAGCCGTTGTTCGCCAGCGACACGATGTAGGGCATCGTGGCGTTGGTGAGGGCGTAGGTGGAGGTGTTCGGAACCGCGCCCGGCATGTTGGCGACGCAGTAGAAGACCGAGTTGTGGACCTGGAAGGTCGGCTCGGCGTGGGTGGTCGGGTGGGAGTCCTCGAAGCAGCCGCCCTGGTCGATCGCGATGTCGACAAGGACACTTCCGGGCTTCATCTTGGCGACGAGCTCGTTGGTGACCAGCTTCGGGGCCTTGGCACCCGGGATGAGGACGGCGCCGACGACGAGGTCCGCCTCGACGACGGCCTTCTCCAGCTCGAAGGCGTTGGAGACGATCGTCTTGACCTTCGTGCCGAAGATCTTGTCGGCCTCGCGCAGCTTGTTGATGTCGCGGTCGAGCAGGGTCACGTGGAAGCCCAGGCCGATGGCGATCTGCACGGCGTTCCAGCCGGAGACGCCGCCGCCGATGACCACGCACTCGCCCGGGTGGGTGCCGGGGACGCCGCCGGGGAGCACGCCGCGGCCGCCGACCGAGCGCATCAGGTGGTAGGCGCCGACCTGCGGGGCCAGCCGGCCCGCGACCTCGGACATCGGGGCGAGCAGCGGGAGCGCGCGGTTGGCGGTCTCGACCGTCTCGTAGGCGATGGCGGTGGTGCCGGACTCGAGGAGGGCGTCCGTGCACTCGCGGGAGGCGGCGAGGTGCAGGTAGGTGAAGAGGGTCTGGTCCTTGCGGAGGCGGTGGTACTCCTCCGCGATGGGCTCCTTGACCTTGAGCAGCAGGTCGGCGGTGGCCCAGACCTCGTCGGCGGTGGCGAGGATCTCGGCGCCGGCCGAGACGTACTCCGCGTCCGTGATCGAGGAGCCGACACCGGCGTTCTGCTCGACGAAGACCTGGTGGCCGTTGCGGACGAGCTCGTGGACACCCGCGGGGGTGATGGCCACGCGGAACTCGTTGTTCTTGACCTCGCGGGGGATGCCGACCTTCATCGTCGATCACGGTCCTTGAATCAGGGTGAATACGGGGGTGACTGTGGCGCTGGCGGCACCGGACAAAGTCCGGCATAGCCATACATACCCGGATGCACTGCGGCGCACCGGCACAGACCGCGACCGAACGCGGCTCACCCAGTCTAATGAAGGAGTTCCCGCTGTCTAGCCTTTCAAAGTACTAATCTTCGACAGAAGCACTACGGATTTCGTAGGCGGAAGCCTCGGTTCCCAGCAGCCTCTCCGCCGCCGACCTGTGCAGTCGCGCCGCCGCCGGGTCGCCGAGCCGGTCCAGGGTGTCCGCCAGCCGGAGCTGGAGCGCGGCCTGGAGCCGTACGTCCTTGGCGCGGCGGGCCCACTCGACCGCCTCCTCGCAGGTGCGCAGGCACTCCTCGGGGCGGCCCGCGTACTCCTGGACCCGGGCCGCCTCGCTCAACGCCCGTGCGTGGCCCGGGAGATCGGCCAGCCTGCGATAGCCCGCCGCGGCGGCACGCCAGCTGCGCAGCGCCTCGCCGTAGCGGCCCGCGTAGGTGTGCACCGCGCCGAGCCGGCCGTAGAGGCGGGCCTGGTCGGCGCGCTCGTCCCGGGCCAGCCGCTGGGCCAGCGCCCTGCCGTACCAGTCGCCGGCCCGGTACCAGTCTCCCAGCTCCTGGTAGGCCCCACCTACGGATTCCATTGCGCGACCCACCGCGTACGGATCATTTGCTTCTCTTCCGGCCTCCAAAGCCGACCGATATCGCAGCAATGCGTCCTGGGTGCGTCCGGTGCGCGCGTCCAGGTCCGCCAGGTTCAGCAGCGCCGCGGCCCGCTCCCGGTGCAGCCCCCGCCGCTCGGCGACGTCCAGCACCAGCCGGTGCAGCCCGTAGAGGTCGGGGGCCGCCGCCTCGGCACCCCGGTGCGCGGCCAGCGCCCGCACCAGGGCGGCGATCAGCCGGCGCGCCAGGGTGTCCAGCTCCCCGTCGGCGACGGCGAGGCGCGCGGCGGCGAGCAGCACCGGGCGGCGGCTCTCCAGCCAGGCGGCGGCGGTGGCCTCGTTCGGGAAGCGCAGCGCGCGGGGCAGTCCGGCCAGCCGGCGGCGGGCCGGGGAGCCCTCGGGTTCGGTGGTCGCCCGCCCCGACTGGAGGAGCCGCACGGTCCGCTCCAGCATCCGGGCCCGGGCGAGCTGTGTCTCGGCGGGCCGGTCGCACTCCTCCACCTGGGCGCGCAGCAGCGGGACGAGGTGCGCGGGCAGCTCGTACTGGCCGTCCCCGCCGGGCACCTCCCGGACGAGCCCGGTCGCGGCGAAGTCGGCGAGGGTGGTGGCCGCGGCGGAGACCGAGCAGCCGGCCAGCGCGGAGGCGGTGTGCGCGTCGGCCCGGCCGAGCGGGGCGAGGCACAGGTGTCGCAGTATCCGCGCGGCGGGCCCCGGCAGCGAGGCGTGGACGAGGGTGAAGGCGCGGGTGACCGGGTCGCCGCTGAGCGCGCGCAGCCGTTTGCCGAGGTCGGCGACGGAGGCCTTGGGCCGGGCGGCGAGCCAGCCGCCGGCCAGCACGAGGGCGCCGGGCAGTCCGCCGCACTCCTCGGCCAGGCTCTCGGCGGCCTGCGGGTCGACGGTGACCCGGACCGAGCCGGTGTAGGAGGTGAGCAGTTCGATGGCCGACTTGGCGTCGAGGCCGCCGAGGGTGCAGGGCCGCACGTCCGGGATGCCGGTGAGCGGGCCGCGGGCGACGCCGACGACGAGGCTGTCGGGGTTGTCCGGGAGCAGCGGGTCGACCTGCTCGGCGTCGACGGCGTCGTCGATCAGGAGCAGCGCCCGGCGCCCGGCGAAGGCGGCGCGGACCAGGGAGGCGAGCTCGTCGGCGGCGGCGCCCGGGGGCTCGGCGACGCCGAGGGCGGCGAGCAGTTCCTGGGCGGCGCGGCCGGTGGGGACGGGGTCGCCGCCGGGTTCGGTGAGCCGGACCCGGAAGACCCCGTCGGGGTAGTCGGCGGCGAGCCCCGCGACGAGCTCCTCGGCGAGGGCGGTGCGCCCGGAGCCGGGCTTGCCGGCGATCAGCAGGACCCGTGCGCGCGGGGCCTTGCGGCCGGTGAGGGTGTCGAGGCCGGTGCGTTCGATGTCGGCGCGCAGGGCCTTGAGCTCCCGCTGGCGGCCGTAGAACCGCGGGGCGCCGGCCTCCCGGGGACCGCGTCCGGGGGAACTCTCGCCCGGACCCCGTCCGGGAGCACCGCCCCCGGGACCGCGTCCGGGGAGACCGTCCACCAGACCGCGTCCGGGGGCGCCCTCGACCCGACCGTGTCCGGGGAGACCCTCCCCCAGACCGCGTCCGGGGGGACCCCCCACCGCCTGATCCGTCACGGGCCACGCTCCCGTCCACCTGCGCACGAGCCGATCCCGCGGGGGGCTCCGCACGGGCGCTTCCGAGCGTAGTTCAGCGCGCGGGGCGGACCCGGCGGAGCGCGGCGGGCTTATCCCCCGATCGGATCACTGGATTGTCCGACCGGCGGCTCCGGGGCTCCGCCGCCACCGGACGGGTTCGCCGGCACCGGACGAGCCCGCCGGCACCCGACGGGTCCCGGCGGCGCGGCCCCCGCCGGTCGGGACTTACGCCTCGAAGGGCCGGGCCGGCCAGGGCGCGTCCGCGGGGCGCAGGGCCTCCAGGCCGTCGCCGCCCAGCGCGGCCGTGAGCGAGAGGACGCCGACCACCAGGCAGTTGTTGTGCAGCTCGCCGGCGAGCACACCGCGCACCAGCTCCGCGAGCGGCACCCGGGCCAGCTCCATGTCGGCCTCCTCGTCGGAGACCTCGTACCGCTCCCCCTCCGCCTCGGCGAGGTCCCGGGCGAGGAAGATCCGCACGGCCTCGTCGCAGCCGCCGGGGGTGGTGTAGACGTCGGTGAGGACCCGCCAGTCCTCGGCCTTGACGTGGGCCTCCTCGTACAGCTCGCGCTGGGCGGCGTGCAGCGGGTTCTCGCCGACCACGTCGAGCAGTCCGGCGGGGATCTCCCAGAGCTTCTGCCGCACCGGGTGGCGGTACTGCTTGAGCAGCAGGACCCGGTCCTGCGCGTCGAGGGCGAGGACCGCGACCGAACCGGGGTGCACCTGGTAGTCGCGGCGGGCCGTCGAGCCGTCCGGCATGACCACGTCGTCCGTGCGGACGCTCGTCTTGTTTCCCTTGAAGGGGGTGGTCGAGGCGACGACCCGCCACTCCTCCGGGGTGTCCTGCACCTGCATCGGCTGTCCTCCCACATGAACCGCGACTACGAAAACCGGGGCACGCGTCCCGGAAGGGACCCGTACCCCGGCAACGTTAACGCGCGGCGGCTACTGGGCCGGCTTGCCCGTCTTGCGCTCGACGGCCGCCTTCACCAGGCCCGCGAAGAGCGGGTGCGGGCGGGTCGGGCGGGACTTGAGCTCCGGGTGCGCCTGGGTGGCGACCAGGTAGGGGTGCACGTCCTTCGGGTACTCGACGAACTCGACGAGCTTGTTGTCCGGGGAGGTGCCGGAGAAGACCAGGCCGGCCTTCTTCTCCAGCTCCGCGCGGTAGGCGTTGTTCACCTCGTAGCGGTGGCGGTGGCGCTCCTCGACGTACGGCTCGTCCGCGTAGGTCTCGCGCACGACGGAGCCCTCGGCGAGCTTGGCCGGGTAGAGGCCCAGGCGCATCGTTCCGCCCAGGTCGCCCGCGCCCTCGACGTACGCCAGCTGCTCCTCCATCGTCGAGACGACGGGGTGCGCGGTGGCGGGGTCGAACTCGGTGGAGTTGGCCTCGGGGATGCCGGCCAGGTTGCGCGCCGCCTCGATGACGATGCACTGCAGGCCGAGGCAGATGCCGAGCAGCGGCACCTTCTTCTCGCGGGCGTACTGGATCGCGCCGACCTTGCCGCTCACGCCTCGGTCGCCGAAGCCGCCGGGGATGAGGATCGCGTCGCAGTCGCCGAGCTGCTTCTCGGCGCCGGCCGGGGTCTTGCAGTCGTCGGAGGTGACCCACTTGACCTTGACCCGGGCCTTGTTGGCGAAGCCGCCGGCCCGCATGGCCTCGGTGACCGAGAGGTAGGCGTCGGGCAGGTCGATGTACTTGCCGACGAGCGCGACGGTGACCTCGTGGTCGGGGTTGTGGACGCGGTCCAGGAGGTCCTCCCAGACGGTCCAGTCCACGTCGCGGAAGGGCAGGTCCAGCTTGCGCACGACGTAGGCGTCCAGGCCCTCGGAGTGCAGCACCTTCGGGATGTCGTAGATCGACTTGGCGTCGATGGCGGCGACCACGGCGGCCTCGTCGACGTCGCACATCAGCGAGATCTTGCGCTTGATGGCGGTCGGGACCTCGCGGTCGGCGCGCAGCACGATCGCGTCGGGCTGGATGCCGATGTTGCGCAGGGCGGCGACGGAGTGCTGGGTCGGCTTGGTCTTCAGCTCGCCGGAGGGGCCGATGTAGGGCAGCAGCGAGATGTGCACGACGAAGACGTTGTCGCGGCCGACCTCGTGGCGGACCTGGCGGACGGTCTCCAGGAACGGCAGCGACTCGATGTCGCCGACGGTGCCGCCGACCTCGGTGATCACGACGTCCACGTCGTCCGTCGCCATGCGGCGGATGCGGGACTTGATCTCGTTGGTGATGTGCGGGATGACCTGGACGGTGTCACCGAGGTACTCGCCGCGCCGCTCCTTGGCGATGACCTGCGAGTAGACCTGGCCGGTGGTGACGTTGGCCGAGCCGTCGAGGTCCACGTCGAGGAAGCGCTCGTAGTGGCCGATGTCCAGGTCGGTCTCGGCGCCGTCGTTGGTGACGAACACCTCGCCGTGCTGGAACGGGTTCATGGTGCCGGGGTCGACGTTCAGGTACGGGTCGAGCTTCTGCATCGTGACCCGCAGGCCCCGGGCCTTGAGGAGCGCACCCAGGCTGGAGGCCGTGAGGCCCTTGCCGAGCGAGGAGGCGACACCCCCGGTGACGAAGATGTGCTTGGTCGTCGTGGTGTTGGGCGGCATCGCCAAGAGGGGGCTCCCGTGGTCGCGTTTGGAGGTGCGTACCGGCGTTCCCTCCGGAAGAATCGGGGGGTGCCGTCGCTGCGGTTGCGGGGTTCTCGGCTGTCGCCGTTTCCCACCGGTCCACGGGGTACCAGGGTATCAGCGACATCGGGAGACCGCTTCCGGCCACACGGGGCAGTCGGGTGCGTACACACCGCGACACGCCGTGGGCCCGGCGGCTCGGCCCGGGAGCGGCGGCGGGGTGCGCCGGTGGTCGCGGCGGAGGCGTCGGCAGGGGTTCCGGCCGGGGTCTTCCCGGGGTCGTCGGTCGTGTCCCGGCGGGAAGGCCGGCGGGGTGACCGGTCGCGCTCCGGCCACGGTCGTGGCCGGGGTCAAGACCCGTTCACCCGATCGGAGCAGCGCCGTTACAAGATCGGCGCCACCGGTCACTAGGGTGCGTCGTATTCTGCTCGGACGCGCTGCCGAGCCGGACCGGCACGGCACCACCCCCGCCCTCCCCCGGACCAAGAGCTCGTCAACGATCCCCTGACCGCTGACCTGTACGACATCGCCCCCGCACGGGCGATGTGGCCGTTCGATCTGGAGTGGAGCACGTGGCCGGGCGCATCGAGGATTACGCACTCATCGGAGACATGCAGACCGCCGCCCTGGTCTGCCGGGACGGCAGTGTCGACTGGCTCTGCCTGCCCCGCTTCGACTCGCACGCCGTTTTCGCGGGGCTGCTCGGCACCGAGGAGCACGGCTTCTGGCGGGTCGGGCCCGCCGTACCCGAAGGAGCGCCGGCGCCACACGCCGACCGCCGCCGCTACGTCGGCGACTCGCTCGTCCTGGAGTCCGAGTGGGACACCCCGCGCGGCACGGTCCGGGTGACCGATTTCATGCCCCCGCGCGACGGGGCCCCGCAGCTCGTCCGGATCGTCGAGGGCGTCAGCGGCCGGGTGCCGATGCGCTCCTCGCTGCGGATGCGCTTCAGCTACGGCCGGGTGGTGCCCTGGGTGCACAAGGTCGGCGACCGCACCGTCGCGGTGGCCGGACCCGACTCCGTGTGGCTGGACACCGCCGCCGAGACCCACGGCAAGAACCTCACCACCTACTCCGAGTTCACCGTCACCCCCGGTGACCGGATCGCCTTCACCCTCTCCTGGCAGCCCTCCCACAAGGAGCCGCCCGCGCTGCCGGACCCGGAGGGCTCGCTCGCCGCGACCGCCGACTTCTGGCGCGAGTGGGTCGGGCACTGCACGTACCACGGCCCCTACCGGGAGGCCGTCGTGCGCTCCCTGATCACGCTGAAGGCGCTCACCTACGCGCCGACCGGCGGGATCGTCGCCGCGCCGACCACCTCCCTGCCGGAGGAGATCGGCGGCGTCCGCAACTGGGACTACCGCTACACCTGGCTGCGCGACGCGGCGATCACCCTCTCCTCGATGCTGCGCACCGGCTACCGCGAGGAGGCCCGCGCCTGGCGGGACTGGCTGCTGCGCGCGGTCGCCGGCGACCCCGAGAACCTGCAGATCATGTACGGCATCGCGGGCGAGCGGGAGCTCGGCGAGGCGGAGCTGGACTGGCTGCCGGGATACGAGAACTCCGGCCCGGTCCGGGTCGGCAACGGGGCCGCCAACCAGCTCCAGCTCGACGTGTACGGCGAGGTCACCGAGGCGCTGCACCTGGCGCACATGACGGGCCTGTCCCGCAACGACTACGCCTCGCTGCTCCAGCTCAAGCTGATCCGCTACCTGGAGACCCACTGGGACCAGCCCGACGAGGGCATCTGGGAGGTCCGGGGGCCGCGCCGGCACTTCGTGCACTCCAAGGTGATGGCCTGGGTGGCGGTGGACCGCACGATCAAGCTGATCGAGTCCGGGGACGCCGACGGCCCGCTGGAGCGCTGGCGCGAGCTGCGCGACGACATCCACCGGGACGTCTGCGAGAAGGGCTACGACAAGGAGCGCAACACCTTCACCCAGTCCTACGGCTCCAAGGAGCTGGACGCCTCGCTGCTGCTGATCCCGCAGATGGGCTTCCTGCCGCCGGACGACAAGCGGGTGATCGGCACGATCGAGGCGATCCAGCGGGAGCTGTCCACCGAGGACGGCTTCGTGCTGCGGTACCCGACCGCCGGCGAGGAGGCGGGCGTGGACGGCCTGGAGGGCGACGAGGGCGCGTTCCTCGCCTGTTCGTTCTGGCTCGCCGACGACCTGGCGATGATCGGCCGGGTCGACGAGGCCCGCAGGCTGTTCGAGCGGCTGCTGTCGCTCCGCAACGACCTGGGGCTGCTGGCCGAGGAGTGGGACCCCCGGCTCCAGCGGCAGGTGGGCAACTTCCCGCAGGCCTTCAGCCACGTCCCGCTGATCGACACCGCGCTGCGGCTGACCGCCAGCGGGGCCTACGGGGGCTGAGAGGGCTGAGGCGCGCGCACGGGGGGCCGGATCTACGATGGGAAGGTCCCGTCCCCCGTACGAAAGGGGGGCTCCCATGGCTCCCCACATCTCCGAGAGCGCCCTGGCCGGACTGGTCGAGGACCTGGCCGGTGAGGTGATCACTCCGGGCGGCCCGGACTACGACGAGGCCCGCGCCGTGCACAACGGCATGATCGACCGGCGCCCGTCGGTGATCGCCCAGTGCGCCAACGCGGCCGACGTGTCGAACGCGATCCTGTTCGGCTGCGAGGCCAGACTGCCGATCGCCGTGCGCGGCGGCGGGCACAGCGTCGCCGGGACCTCCGTGATCGACGGCGCGCTCGTCGTCGACCTGCGCCGGATGCACGGCGTCGTCGTGGACCCCGAGGACATGACGGTACGGATCGACGGCGGGGCGACCATGGCCCACCTGGACCGCGCCTGCCAGCCGTTCCAGGTGGCGACGACCGGCGGGCGGGTGTCCACGACCGGCGTCGGCGGCTTCACGCTCGGCGGCGGCTCGGGCTGGCTGGAGCGGAAGTTCGGTCTGGCCAGCGACAACCTGCTGGCCGTCGACCTGGTCACCGCCGAGGGCCGGCACGTCCACGCCACCGACGAGGAGAACCCGGAGCTGTTCTGGGCGCTGCACGGCGGCGGCGGCAACTTCGGGGTGGCGACCTCGCTCACGATGCGGCTGCACCCGCTGCCCGAGATGAGCATGTCGATGCTGCTCTACCCGCCCGAGAAGGCACCCGAGGTGGTGCGGACCTTCCGGGACCTCGGGGCCGTCGCGCCCGACGGGATGGGTGGCGGCGCTATCTATCTGCCGGCTCCCCCGGAGCCATTCATACCCGCCGACCTGGTCGGCAAGCTGGTCTGCGGGGCGCTGTTCACGTACGCCGGGCCGGTGGCGGAGCTGCGGGAGTTCGCGGCGCCGCTGTTCGCGCTGGGGCCGGTGGTGGAGGTCGTCACGGACCTCCCGTACGCGGACCTCCAGTCGATGATGGACGACCCGCCGGGGCTGCGGAACTACTGGTCGGCCGAGTATCTGCGGGAGCTCCCGGACGAAGCCGTGGACGTGTTCTGCGCCCGAGGCACCGGGATCCCGGCGGGCACGGCCACCCAGCACGTGCTGTTCCTGATGGGCGGCGCGGTGGCCGCCGGGCCCTCCGGGTACCCGCAGCCGTGGCGCACCGCGCCCTGGGCGGTGCACCCCTTCGCGACCTGGGAGGACCCGGCGGACGACGAGGCGGCCCGGCAGTGGGTGCGCGACGTGCGCTCCGACGTGCGGCCGTGGGCGCTCGACTCGACGTACCTGAACTTCGTCGGCGCCGAGGGCGAGCAGCGGATCGTCTCCTCGTTCGGTGCGGAGAACTACCGCCGGCTCGCCGCCGTCAAGGCCGCCTACGACCCGGAGAACGTGTTCCGGTACAACCAGAACATCGTCCCGGCCGGCTGAACCGGCCGCCGCCTGACGCAGCGCGGCGATCACCTCCTTCGCGGCCCGCTCGCCCTCGGTCGCGCCGCCCACCATGAAGCCCTGGAAGTCGTACGAGCGGTGCTCGCCGCCGAGGTGGATCCGGCCCCCATCCGGGCGTCCCGCAGCAGGTTCGTCACGAGCGGTCGAGGCCGGCCCTGTCGGCCCCGTACTCGACGTCGTAGGCGCCGCCGAGGAAGTCCTCGGTGTCGAGGCCGAAGCGGCGGCACAGCTCCAGGATCTTCCTGTGGCTGGTGTCGATGAGCTCGCCGCCGATCTCGGAGGTCTGCCCGTAGGCCCAGTGCGCGCGCTGGGTCCATATCCGGCCGCCGGGCGTCGGCGTGCTCGGCGGCCAGTCGCTTCAGGAGGTGCATCGGGTTGGTGCGTGCCAAGGGGCGCTCCTGGGTGATCGTCGGGGAGGAGGGATCAGCTCTGCGGCACGGCGGCGGGGGCGGGCTCCTCGGTGTCGTCGGCGCGTTCGGCGGCGTCCTCCAGGACGATCCGGCCGATGATCTCGTAGCGCTCGGGGCGCCGGGCCTTGAGGTACCAGCCCAGGCCGAGGCCGCCGAAGAAGACCAGGCCGACGATCCAGGGGATGGCCTTGAAGAAGAGGGAGCCGGCGGCGAGCCCGGCCGCGGTCTCCATGTTCATGATCAGCAGCACGACGACGGCGGTCATGCCGACGCCGCCGAGGAGCGGGGCGACGAGGGTCTTGAACCAGTGCCGGTCTTCGGGGTGGTTCTTGCGGAAGTAGCCGATGACGGCGAAGGAGCAGAGGGTCTGCACGATGAGGATCGCCATCGTGCCGAGGATCGCGAGCAGCGTGTAGAGGTGGATGTACGGGTCCTGGCCGGTGACCCAGAAGGCGCCGACGAGGAGCACGGCGATGGTGCTCTGCGTGAAGGAGGCGATGTACGGCGAGCCGTGCCGCGCGTGGGTGCGGCCGAGCGCCGGGTGCAGGAAGCCCTCGCGGCCGATCGCGTAGAGGTAGCGGGAGGCGCACTGGTGGAAGGCCATGCCACAGGCGAAGGAGCCGGTGAGCAGCAGCCACTGGAAGGCGTCGACGGCCCAGGCGCCGATGAAGGACTCGGTGGGGGCGAAGAACAGGTCGAGCGGACTGGCGGAGGCGGACAGCTTCACCGAGCCGGCGAGGCCGTTGCCGGCGATCGTCATCCAGGAGACGTAGATGTAGAAGAGCCCGACGCCGACGACGGAGATCAGGGTCGCCTTGGGGATCACCCGCTTGGGGTCGCGGGACTCCTCCCCGTACATCGCGGTCGACTCGAAGCCCACCCAGGACCAGAAGGCGAAGAAGAGACCGAGCCCGGCGGAGGCGCCGGTGAAGGCGTTCTTCGGGTTGATCGGCTCGACCGGGATGCCGTCGGGGCCGCCGCCCGCGATCAGCACCGCCGTGGCCACCGCGAACAGCACCGCGATCTCGGCGATCAGCATCACGCCGAGCGCCTTCGCGGTGAGGTTGATGTCGAAGAACGAGAGGAGCGCGGTGATCGCCAGCATCACGGCCGCGTAGCCGGCCCACGGCAGGTCCACGCCGAGCTGGTCGGCCACGGTCGTCTTGGCGAAGTAGGCGAAGACGCCGACGATCGAGGCCTCGAAGACGATGTAGGCGAGGACGGCGAGCATGCCGGAGGCCATGCCCGCGATCCGGCCGAGGCCGTGCGAGATGTAGCCGTAGAAGGCGCCCGCCGCGGTGATCCGCTTCGCCATGGCCACGTAGCCGACCGAGAAGACGGTCAGGACGACGGTCGCGAAGAGATAGCCGGCGGGGGCGCCGACGCCGTTGCCGAAGCCGACGGCGATGGGGAGGTTGCCGGTCATCGCCGTGATGGGGGCCGCCGTGGCGACCGCCATGAAGACGACTCCGACGAGGCCGACCGAGTCCGCCTTGAGCCGGTGGACCTCTGGGGTGGGGTTCTCTGCCATGGCGCAGGAGCATCCTCTGGGGTGATGTAGGCCACAATCGACATGCGGTCGCACAATTCCCGCCACGGGACGACGAGTTGTCGCCCTGACGGCTGAGGGGTTCCGTCCGGTAACACCCCGGTGATGTCCCCGGAACCCGGACCCGGGTAGCGTCCCGCCCCATGGACAATCAGGGCGGGATCACCGTGCAGCGGGCACTCGAACTTCCGGGGCTGCGCGGCGGGCTCCCGGAGGTCGTCGCGGGCGCCGACCGGCTGCACCGCACCGTGCGCTGGGTGCACGCCGGCGAGGTGCCCAACATCGCCTCGCTGCTCAAGGGCGGCGAACTGCTGCTCACCACGGGCCTCGGGCTCGGCACCCGCCCCGCCGAGCAGCGCGCCTTCGTGCGGCGGCTCGCCGAGCGGGGCATCGCGGCGCTCGTCGTCGAGCTGGGCCCCCGCCTCGCCCGGCTGCCGGCGACGATAGTGGAGACCGCCCGGGCCACCGGCCTCCCCCTGGTCCAGCTGCACCGCGAGGTCCCCTTCGTCGCCGTCACGGAGGAGATCCACACCGAGATCGTCAACGGGCACTACGCGCTCCAGCGGCAGGCCGAGGAGGTCCACCGGCAGTGCACGGAGGCGCTGCTCGGCGGCGGCGGGGTGCCGCAGGTGCTGCGGATCCTCGCCGACTTCTCCCTCAACCCGGTCTTCCTGGAGACCGCCGACGGCCAGCTGCTGTACGCGGCGGGCACCGAGTCCGGCCCGGCCGACCCGCTCCAGGTCTGGGACGGGCTGCGCGGCGGGCGGGCGGCGCGGGAGTCCGGGCCGCCGGTCGGCTCGGTCCTGGTCGACGTGCCCGGCGGCGGCCCCGGCTCGGGCAGCGTCCGGGCCCGGCTGGTCCTGCTCGCCGTCTCGTCCGCGCTGTCCCCCGTGCACCGGATGGCCGCCGAGCGGGCCGCCGGGCTGCTCGCGGTCGTCCTGATGCAGGCCCGGCAGGAGGAGGAGCTGGCGGCGCGGGGCCGAGGCGACTTCCTGACCGACCTCGCGGAGGGCCGCATCTCGGCGGAGGACGCCCCCGCCCAGGCCCGCGTCCTCGGCTTCCGGCCCGGCGACGGCCCACTGCTGCCCGTCGTCATGCGGCTGGCCTCCGAGCTCTCCGCCTCCGGCAACTGGGCGCTGCTGGCCCGCGCCGTCCTGGAGGAGCTCTCCTCGGTCGGCGTGCCCGTCCTGCTGGGCGTCCGGCCCGTGGAGGGCCGCGTCCCGCTCCTCCTCGGGCTGCGCTCCGAGTCCGAGCGCACCGCGGTCGCCGACCGGGTCGCGGCGGCGCTGCGGGCGGGTGTGGAGCGGGCCGGGCTGGAGCGGGCGGGCGTCCACCCGCCGGTCGTCGTGGTGGGCGTCGCGGGCGGCTGGGCGGCCGCCTCGGCGGGGCTGCGGCACGCGGCGGAGACGGCGACGGCCGCGCAGGGCCTGTCCGAGCTGCCCTGGTACGACGCCCGCCGCCTCGACACCGACCTGCTGCTGTGGCGGCTGCGGGACCACCCGGACCTGGCGGCGTTCGTGGACCGGGCCATCGGCCCGCTCCGCGACCACGACCGCACCTCCCGCCCGCCGCTCCTGCCGACCCTGGAGACCTACCTGGCCCACGCGGGCCGCAAGGCGGAGACCGCCCGCGAGCTGCACCTCAACCGCCAGACCCTGTACAACCGGCTGGCCCGCATCGCGGAGCTCCTGGGCACCGACCTGGACGACCCCCAGACGGTCCTGGCCCTCTCGCTGGCGCTGCGGGCCCGCCGCCACACGACCTGACCCCGGGGCGGGGCCGGCAGACGGGATGAGCGCGCGGCCGCATCCGGCCGCTACCGCCCCGTCAGCTCGTCGTAGACGCTCAGGACGTGCGCCACCGTCTCGTCCTCCGTCGGCCAGGTCCGCGCCTGCACCCGCCCCGCCGCCGCCAGGTCCAGCCGCCGGTCGGCGTCGTCCAGCAGCTCCCGCACCACCGCCGCCATCCCCTCGGCGTCGCCGTACGGCACGAGCTCGGCCGCGTCCCCGACGAGCTCCGGCACGCCGCCGACGGCCGTCGCGACCAGCGGCACGCCCAGCCGCAGCGCCTCCTGCGCGAGCAGCGAGCGGGCCTCCCACCGGGACGGCAGCACGGCCACGTCCGCCGCGGCCAGCAGCTCGGCCACGTCCTCCCGGCGCCCGATCAGCCGGACCCCCAGCCGCTCGCTCTCGATCCGCCGCTGGAGCTCCGGCCGCTCGGGCCCCTCCCCCGCGATCACCAGCAGCGGCTGCGGGTCCAGGTCCCGCCAGGCGCGTGCCGCGTCGAGCAGCATCCCGTACCCCCGGCCGGGCCGCAGCGCGCCCACCGCCATGAGCAAGGGCCGGTCCACGGCGCCCAGTTCGGCCCGCGCCTTCCCGTCGTGCAGGCAGACCGGAGCGCGCGAGGCGGGTACGGTCACGGGCGCCAGCCGGGCGTCCCGGGCACCGCGCCCGCGGGCCCGGTCGACCAGCTCCGACGAGGTGCCGAGGACGACGGCCGAGGCCCGCACGGTCCGCCGCTCCAGCAGCCGGACCAGCCCGGCACGGGCCCCCGCCGCCCGGCCCCGGGTGTGCCAGGTGGTGACCAGCGGCGCCCGCGAACCGCCGCCGCCCGACAGCGCGAGCGCGGCCCGCACGGAGGCGTCGAGACCGTGCGCGTGCACGACGTCCGCGCCGATGGAGAGGTTGCGGAGCGCCGCGACGGTGGCGGGGCCGCCATGCCGGGGCGTGGGCACGAAGTGGGCGCCGGCGCCCACGAAGTCGTAGGTGTGGTCGAGTTCGGGCGGGGCGCACACGGTCACCCGCACGCCCCTCGCCACGAGCCCCGAGGCCAGTGATCTGACGTGCGCGCTGCTTCCCGCGCCGCCGCCGCCGAGCACCTGGACCGTACGGAGCTGTGTCACGCGCCCAAGGATGCCAGTCCGTACGCACGTTCCGGCACCGAAGTGGCGTCGTTACCGTGTCGCGCGCCTCAACTTACCGACGGGGATCACCCACACGGGTGAGGCCGGTGCATGACGAGGCGCGTGCGCCCCGGCCCGGGCTCAGTCGGCGAGCTCCCCGTACACCGCCGCCGCGACCAGCCCCGCCGCGTGGACCACGAGCCCGAACCGTCCGTTCCCGGCGGCGACGGCCGCCCCGACGGCCGCCCCGAGGGCGTGCGCGCCGGTGCCGCCGAGCAGGGTCTCCTCGGCCAGGTCGTCGCCGAGGACGGCGGCCACGGCCCCCATGGGCGCGGCGGCCTGCGGCCCCCGCAGCAGCCCCGGCGCGCCGAGCGCGAGGACGACGAGCCCGGCCCGGCCCGGCCGGCCGTCGGCCAGGCCGACCAGGTGGGCGGTCCCGGCGATGACGGTCGCCGCGAGGACCTTGTCCAGCGGCCGCTCCTTGAGCAGCGCCCCGGCCGCCAGGGAGGCGGCCCCGATCCCGAACAGCCTGACCGCCCCGGCGGTCACCTCGCCCTCCCGCAGCGCCGCGAGCCGCGCCCGGAAGCCGCGCCGGCCGTCACCACCCCCGTCACCGTCACCGGGGACGTCGCCTCGGACGTCTCCGTACGCCCCGCACGCCCCCGCCGCCAGCACCGCGAGGACGGCCGGCCCCCCGCCGGGCACCGCCCCGGCCCCCGCGGCGGCACCGAGGGCGACCGCGGGGCCCGCGTACAGGGGGACGCCCCGCCCCGCGTGGTTCGTCCGCTCCCAGCGGGGTCCGCCGATCCGCCGCAGCCCCTCGTACACGCCCCGGGACACCCCGGCGGCCACGGCGAGCGAAGCGGCCCTGCCACCTGTCCTGATCATGCCGTTCAGCCTAACGCCGTGTCAGAGGCGGCTGACAGGCTGTCCGCGCACGACGCGACACGGGAGGGGACATGGCGAAGAAGCCGCGGCAGCAGACCCGCACGGGTCGGGGGAAGAGGCCCGAAGGGGTGGCGATCTACCACGACATGAAGGTGTACGAGAACTTCGAGCGCTGCGCCCAGCGCCTCTTCGAGATGGTCGGCTGGGCCCAGCGGGAGTCCCCCGGGGCGCCGCGCCTGCTGTTCCTCGACATCCAGGGCCACCGGAACTCGGCGGGGGGCTTCGACCACGACGCCTTCGAGCTGATGCAGGACTTCGGCATGGGCTACCTGCTGCAGTACCTGACCGAACTCAGTACGCCGCTGTTCCGGGTCCGGAACGACCGTCAGCGCGACGACCTGCCCGCCACCCTGGTCATCGGCTACCCGGACGACGGCAGCGACTACGGCTACGACGCGGCGAAGCTGTCCCTGAAGCCGCGCGAGAGGCACGCGGAGGAGCGCAGGTCCAAGCCGACTCTCAAGGCCATCACCGCGTACCTGGGGCTCGACGAGCCCGCCTGCCTGGTCTGCTGGAAGCGGCCGGTCGAGCGCTGCCACGTGGTCCCCGACAAGCTCGGCGGCTCCAACGACGTGCGGAACTTCGCCCTGCTCTGTCCCGCCCACCACGCCGAGGCCCCCGACGTCGCCGACGCCGAGAGCTTCTGGGCCTGGGTCGACTACGCCGAGCTCCGCGACAGCCCGGACAAGTGGCTGGACGCCCCGGCGGAACTCCAGGAGTGGCTGAGCCGGAACGGGGTGCGGGTCGGCACGCCGCGCAGGGAGCCGCAGTCGTTCTTCTCGGCGGTCAAGCGCGAGCTGAAGGGGCTGTACGGCTGGACGGACGCGCACTTCACGTCGGCGGTGTGGGAGGAGCTCATGGAGGAGTTCCACACGGTGCTCGACTCCGCCACGGGCAAGCACTTCTCCATCGAGAAGAAGGTCTCGACGTACGCCTGGGCCTACGACGTGGCACGCCGCCGCGTGACCGGGGAGACCGGCCCCGGCCAGGGGATCGTGACGCACCTGTCGCCCCCCGGCCGCGACGGGACCGACGGCGCCGACGGCGGCCGGGGACCGGACCGGGCCCCCGGACCGTGACCCGCCGCCGTGGCCCGCCGGACGCGACCGCCGGACACGAACCGCGGGCCGCGAGCCGTCAGACGGAGGCCGTCATCCGTCCGCCCGCGCCGTGGCGAGGAGTTCCTCGGCGTGCGCCCGCGCGGTCTCCGAGTCCTCCTGGCCCGCCAGCATCCGGGACAGCTCCCGGACCCGGTCCTCGCCCTCCAGGACGGTGACGCCGGAGCGGGTGACGGAGCCGTCGTTGGTCTTCTCCACCAGCAGCTGACGGTCGGCGAAGGCGGCGACCTGCGGCAGGTGGGTGACGACGACGACCTGCGCGGTCTTCGCCAGCTTGGCGAGCCGGCGCCCGATCTCGACCGCCGCCTTGCCGCCGACGCCCGCGTCGACCTCGTCGAAGAGATAGGTGGGCACCGGGTCCGTGCCCGCGAAGACGACCTCCACCGCCAGCATCACCCGGGACAGCTCGCCACCGGACGCGCCCTTGGCGATCGGCCTCGGCGGGGCCCCGGGGTGCGGGGCCAGCAGCAGCTCGACCTCGTCGGCGCCGGACGGGCCGTAGGCGACCCGGCGGCCGGCGACCTCGACACCTTCCGGGTCCTCGGTCTGCCCGATCGCGAACGACACCCGCGCGTGCGGCATCGCCAGCGAGGCGAGCTCGGCGGTGACGGCGTCGGCGAACCGCGCCGCCGCCTCCGTACGGGCGTCCGTGAGCCGCTGCGCCAGCAGCGACAGCTCGTCGCGCAGCCGGTCCCGCTCCCCGGTCAGCTCGCCGACCCGGTCCTCGTCCCCGTCCAGCTCGGTCAGCCGCGAGGCACTGTCCTCGGCCCAGGCGAGCACGGCGGCGATGTCCGCCCCGTACTTCCGGGTCAGCTGCGTGAGCAGCGCCCGCCGCTCCTCGACGGCGGCGAGCCGCAGCGGGTCGGCGTCCAGGTCGTCGGCGTACCCGGCGAGCTCACCGGCCACGTCCGACAGCAGGATGGAGATCTCGCCCATCCGCTCGGCGAGCGCGGCGAGCGCCGGGTCGTGCGCCCGGACGGTCTCCAGGGCCCGGCCCGCGCCCGCGACGAGCGTCGTCGCGTCGACGGCCTCGGGGTCCTCCGGCTGGCCCGCGAGCGCGGCGTGCGCGAGGGCGGCGGCGGAGGCCAGGGACTCGGCGTGCCCGAGCCGCTCCGCCTCGGCGGCCAGCTCGACGTCCTCGCCCGGCAGCGGCGCCACCGCCTCGATCTCGCCGAGCCCGAACCGCAGCAGGTCCGCCTCCTGGGCCCGCTCCCGGGCCCGGGTGGTGATCTCCTCCAGCTCCACCGCGACGGCCCGCAGCCGCCGGTACGCCTCGCCGTACGCGCCCAGCGGGACGGCGACGGCGTCCCCCGCGTACCGGTCGAGCGCCCCGCGCTGCCGGGCCGGCTTCAGCAGCCCCTGCTGGTCGGTCTGGCCGTGCACCGCCACCAGCTCGTCCGCGAGCTCCGCGAGCAGCCCCACCGGCACCGACCGCCCGCCCAGGTGCGCCCGCGAGCGCCCCTCGGCCGAGACGGTACGGCTGACCAGCAGCGCGCCCTCGTCGAGCTCGGCGCCCGCCTCCTCGGCGCGCGCGGCGACCGGCGCGCCCGGGGGCAGCGCGATGCGGCCCTCCACGACGGCGGCGCCCGCCCCGATCCGTACCAGGGCCGGATCGGCGCGCCCGCCGAGCAGCAGCCCGAGGCTGGTCACGACCATCGTCTTGCCCGCGCCGGTCTCGCCGGTCACCGCGGTGAACCCGGGCGACAGCTCGACCACCGCGTCGTCGATGACCCCGAGCGACCGTATCCGCATCTCCTCCAACACGGAGAAGACCATACGAGGTCGGAGCCCCGCTGTGCGACGGCCCCTGCCGCCCGGGAGCGAATCCGCAGGTCACAGGGGCCTTCTGTCACCCACCGGAGTGGACCTTCGGACCTGTCCGGCGGGTCCGCCCCGCCCGTGCCGGGCTCAGTGCGGCGCGCCGCGCCAGCCCGACACGGGCAGGGCGAACTTCGCCACCAGCCGGTCGGTGAAGGAGGCGTGGTGCAGCCGGGCGAGCCGGACCGGGACGGCCCCGCGCCGGACCTCGACCCGGGCGCCGGCGGGCAGCTCCACCGTGCGCCGCCCGTCGCACCACAGCACCCCGTGCGGGGTGTGCGGCTCGACCTCGACGGCGAGCACCGAGTCGGGCGTGGTCACGAGCGGCTTGGCGAACAGGGCGTGCGCCCCGATCGGCACCATCAGCAGCGCCTCGACCTCGGGCCAGATCACCGGGCCGCCCGCCGAGAAGGCGTACGCCGTCGAGCCGGTCGGGGTCGCGCAGATCACCCCGTCGCAGCCGAAGCCGGTCACCGGCCGCCCGTCGATCGCGAGGACGACCTCCAGCATCCGCTCCGGCGACACCTTCTGCACGGCCGCCTCGTTGAGCGCCCAGTCGCGGTGCAGGACGTCGCCGTTCTGGTAGACGGTGACGTCGAGGGTCATCCGCTCCTCGACCTCGTACGCCTTGGTCACGACCCGGTCGACGACCTTGTCCAGGTCGTCCCGCTCGGCCTCGGCGAGGAAGCCGACCCGGCCGAGGTTGACCCCGAGCATCGGCACCCCCGAGGCGCGGGAGAACTCGGAGCCGCGCAGCAGGGTGCCGTCGCCGCCGAGGACGACGAGCAGTTCACAGCCGTCGAGCGCGTCCGAGCAGGCCTCGGGCACCTTCTCGACGGACGGCGGCAGCGGCAGGTCCGCCGCCTCGGCCTCCAGGACGCGGACCCCGATGCCGCTGCGGAGCAGCCCGAGGACGACGAGTTCGGCGCTGCGCACGGCGGCCGGCCGGCCGGTGTGCGCGAGCAGGAAGACGGTACGGGTGCTGTCGGTCGAGGTGCTGGAACCAGTGCTCAACGAGGTCCTTCCGCCACGGCGCGGTCGACGTCCGCCGGATCGAGGGCGGGCGCCCCGGCCCGCAGCCACAGAAAGTACTCGACGTTGCCGGAGGGCCCGGGCAGCGGGCTCGCCGTGACGCCGACGACACCGAGCCCGAGCTCGCCCGCCCGCCGGGCCACGTTCTTGACGGCGTCGGCGCGCAGCTCGGCGCTGCGGACGACGCCGCCGGTGCCCAGGCGCTCCTTGCCCACCTCGAACTGCGGCTTGACCATGAGGACGAGGTCGGCGTCGGGCGCGGTGCAGGCGGCGAGGGCGGGCAGCACCAGGCCGAGCGGGATGAAGGACAGGTCGCCGACGACGAGGTCGACGGGGATGCCTTCGATGGCGTCGAGGGTCAGTTCGCGCACGTTGGTGCGGTCCTTGACGGTGACCCGCTCGTCGCTCTGCAGCGACCAGGCGAGCTGCCCGTAGCCGACGTCGACGGCGACGACGTGGGCGGCGCCCGCGCGCAGCAGCACGTCGGTGAAGCCACCGGTGGAGGCGCCCGCGTCGAGCGCCCGGCGGCCCTCGACCCGCAGGCCCAGCGGCACGAAGGCGGCGAAGGCGCCGGCCAGCTTGTGCCCGCCGCGCGAGACGTAGTCGGGGTCGGCGTCGTCCTGGGCGACGACGATGGCCGCGGCGGTCTCCACCTGGGTGGCGGGCTTGGTGGCGACGGTCTTGCCGACGGTCACCCGGCCCGCGGTGATCAGCTGGCTGGCGTGCTCGCGCGAGCGCGCCAGCTTGCGCCGTACCAGCTCGGCGTCGAGACGGCGGCGGACCGGTCCTGCCACGTTCGGTTCAGCTCCTGTTGTCGTACGGACGGGGGGCGGGGCGCTCGTCGAGCGAGCTCAGCTCGGCGCGCAGCCCACGGTGTACATCCTCGTACACGTCGAGGTGTCCGTCGGCCGTGAGGTGGTCGGCGTCGCCGAGCCGGTCCAGGAGCGCGTCGACGGCGGGCCGCCCGGTGGGGGTCCGTACGACGCCGAGCGGGGCGGGCGCGGCGGCCTCGTAGGGGTCGCCGGGCCCGGGGCCGGAGGGCTCGCCGGACGCGGGGCCGGAAGCGGCCGGGGGCCCTTCGGCGGCGCCGCCGGCCGGCCGGGCATCCGCGGGGTGCGGGTACGCGTCGTTCATGCCCCGACGCTACCGCGAAGCGCTGGGGTACCGTCGTCGGCGATGGCGACGATCACGGAGTGCCGCGGCGCACTGAGCAGACTTTCGGACAACCTCGCGCGGGCGGACGAGGGGGTGCGCGGTGCGGCCGCGTTCGACCGCACCCTGAGCTGCCACCTGACGGACCTGGACACGACCTTCACCGGCAGGCTGCTGGACGGCCGGATCGAGGTCGAGGACACCGTCCCCGGCCCGCCGCCCCACAAGGCGCAGATCCGCCTCCGGATGACCGGCGACGACCTGGTGGCGATGGTGGACGGCGAGCTGAACTTCGCGAAGGCCTGGGCCTCCGGCCGGGTCGGCCTGGAGGCGGGCTTCCGCGACCTCCTCAGACTGCGGTCACTTCTGTAGCGCGGGTTCCGGCAGCACCGCCGCGCCGGGCGCGGCGGCACCGGCGGCGTCCGCGTCCGCACCCGCCTCCGCGGCGGCGGCCGGCGTCCCGGTCCCGCGCCCGGCCCGCGCCTTGCGCCCCGCCGGGACGACCAGCGGGGTGCCCGTCTCGGGGTCCTCGATGACCTGGCAGCGCAGCCCGAAGACCCGCTCGACCAGCTCGGCCGTGACGACCTCCGACGGCGGCCCCTCGGCGACGACCTCGCCGTCGCGACAGGCGATGAGGTGGGTGGCGTACCGGGCGGCGTGGTTGAGGTCGTGCAGCACGGCGACGAGGGTGCGGCCCTGGTTCTCGTGCAGCTCGGCGCACAGGTCGAGGATGTCGATCTGGTGCTGGATGTCGAGGAAGGTCGTCGGCTCGTCGAGGAGCAGCAGCGGCGTCTGCTGCGCGAGCGCCATGGCGATCCAGACCCGCTGCCGCTGCCCGCCGGACAGCTCGTCCACGTACCGCTCGGCGAGCTCGGCGACCCCGGTCGAGGCCATCGACTCCTGCACGACCCGCTCGTCCTCGGGCGACCACTGACGCAGCAGCCCCTGGTGGGGGTACCGGCCCCGCGCGACGAGGTCGGCGACGGTGATGCCGTCGGGGGCGATGGACGACTGCGGGAGCAGTCCGAGGGTCTTGGCGACCTTCTTGGCGGGCAGCGAGTGGATCGCCTGCCCGTCGAGCAGCACCCGGCCCTGACTGGGCTTGAGCATCCGGGACAGCGCGCGCAGCAGCGTGGACTTGCCGCAGGCGTTGGGGCCGACGATGACGGTGAAGGAGTGGTCGGGGATCGCGACGCTGAGGTCGCGGGCGATGACCCGCTGGTCGTAGGCGAGCGTGACCGACTCGGCCATGAGCCGCTGCGCCTGCTGCTGCCCGTTCATACCCTTGCTCCTGGTGGTGTTCTGGATGGTCATATCCGGCCCGCCTTCCGCTCGCTGACGAGCAGCCACAGCAGATAGCAGCCGCCGAGGACGCCGGTGACGACGCCGACCGGGAGCTGCCGCTCGCCGAAGGCGTGGGTGGCGGCCCAGTCGGCGACGAGCAGCAGGGCGGTGCCCATCAGCGCGGAAGCGGCGAGGTTGGGGCCGGCCGAACGGGTCAGCCGGCGGGCCAGCTGGGGCGCGCTCAGCGAGACGAAGACGATCGGCCCGGCGGCGGCGGTGGCGACGGCGACGAGCAGCACGGCCGAGGCCATGAGCACGAGCCGGGTCCGCTCGACCTTCACTCCGAGGGCGTACGCGGCGTCGTCGCCCATCTCCAGCATCCGCAGCGCCCGCCCGTGGCCGAGCACGACCGGCAGCAGCACGCAGCTGACGGCGAGCAGCGGCCAGAACTGGGCCCAGTCGCGGCCGTCGAGCGAGCCGGTCATCCAGACGACGGCCCGGGTGGCGTCGACGAGCTGTGCCTTGGTGATGAGGAAGTGGATGACGGCGGTGAGCATGGCGGCGGCGCCGATGCCGATGAGCACCAGCCGGTAGCCGTTGACACCGCGCTTCCAGGCCAGCAGGTAGATCACGACGCCGGTGACGAGACCGCCGACGATCGCGCCGCCGGCCGCCGCGGCGGCGCCGCCCTGGAAGAGCACCATGACGGTGAGCGCGCCGACGCTGGCGCCCTGGCCGAAGCCGATGACGTCGGGGCTGCCGAGCGGGTTGCGGGAGATGGACTGGAAGACCGCGCCGCCGATGCCGAGCGCGGCGCCGACGAAGACGGCGACGAGGACCCGAGGCAGCCGCAGGTCCATCACGGCGAACTCCTGCACCGGCGTGCCGTTGCCGAGCAGGGTGGCGACGACGTCGCCGGGCGCGATGGGGAAGTCGCCGCTGCCGATGAGCACGACCGAGGCGGCGAGGGACAGGACGAGCAGCCCGAGGACGGAGAGGAGCGCGCGCGGCTCGTAGCGTACGGAGAGGCCGCCGCCGGTCCGCAGGGTCTTGGTGCTCACAGCGTGGCCATCCTCTTGCGGCGGACGAGTCGGATGAAGACGGGCCCGCCGATGAGCGCCGTGACGATGCCGACCTGGAGCTCGGAGGGCCGCACGACGACCCGGCCGACGATGTCGGAGCCGAGCAGCAGCACGGGCGACAGGACGGCCGCGTACGGCAGGATCCAGCGCATGTCCGGGCCGGTGATCGAGCGCACGATGTACGGGACCATCAGGCCGAGGAAGACGATCGGCCCGCAGGCGGCGGTCGCCGCCCCGCACATCAGCGTGACGGCGAGCATCGCGATGACCCGGGTCCGGTTGAGGTGGGCGCCGAGCGCGCGGGCGGTGTCGTCGCCCATCTCCATGGCGTTCAGCGGGCGCACGATGAGCAGCGCGAGCACGGCGCCGACCAGGATGAACGGCGCGACCTGCGTGACGGTGTCCATGGTGGCGGAGGCCAGCGAGCCGACCGTCCAGAACCGCAGCCGGTCCAGGGCGGCGGAGTCCAGCAGCTGGACGGCGTTGACGTACCCGTAGAGGGCGGCCGTGGCCGCGGTCCCGGCGAGCGCGAGGCGCACGGGGGTGGCGCTGCGGCTGCCGCCGAGGACGTAGACGACGACGGAGACGACGGCGGCACCGACGAAGGCGAACCAGACGTACGCGTCGGCGTCGGTGACCCCGAGGAACGCGATCGCGGAGACGACCGCGGCGGCGGCGCCCGCGTTCACGCCGAGCAGACCGGGCTCGGCGAGCGGGTTGCGGGTGAGCCCCTGCATCACCGCGCCGGACAGCCCGAGGGCGAGGCCCACGAGCAGCCCGAGCAGGGTGCGGGGCACCCGGACGTCGTGGATGACCACGTCGTTGCGGATGCCGCTGTTCTGGAAAAGGCCGTGCCACACGTCGGCGAGCGGCACGGGCTTGGCGCCGATCATGATGCTCAGGACACAGACCAGCAGCAGGACTCCGACGGCGGCCACCAGACCGGCGGCACGCAGGGAGTTGCGGCGCGACGGTTTCGGGACAGGACCGACCGGCTCCGCGCTCATACGGGAGGGACTCTCGACCAACACGAGGTTAGGTTAGCCTACCCTCCCATCGGTGATCGATCCCCTGACAGCAGAAGGATCCGGAGCACCGATACGAGCCCGGGGGCCGACCCGCCGCCCCGGGCGGAGGGGTACGGGACCGGAGCCGGCCCGCCGCCCTCGGTCCCCGCACTCGATGGCCGCGCACCCGGCGGCCCCGCACCGGAACGCCCCCGCCCCGCGCCAGCGCCTCCCTCGACAGCGCGCCCCTCGCGCCCACGCCTCCGGCCGGTCCTAGGCCAGCCCCAGCCTCCCCAGCGCCTTCCCCGCGTCGAGGCCACAGGCACCCGAGCCCGCGGCCGTCCAGGCCACCGCGCACAGCGCCCGCACCCCGTCCAGCGGATCGAGCGAGCCCGCCACCGCACCCGCACCCGCACCACCCGCCTCGCCGGTCCCACCGGCTTCACCCGCCGCCTCCACCACGAGCGACCCGCCGCTCACCGAGGCCGTCCAGCCCCCGCACCGGAACGCCCCCTCGGCACCCGCCGTCGCCACCACCTCGGGCTGCGCCACGAGCAGCCCGCGCAGGTCGGCGGAGACGTAGGTCGGCCGGTGCTCCGGCACCGCGGCGAGCAGCCCCGCCACATCCGTCACACCGGTCAGCACCAGCAGCGAGTCGACGCCCCCGTTGAACGCCCCCTCGATGTCCGTGTCCATCCGGTCCCCCACCACCAGCGGACGCTCGGCCCCGGTGCGCAGCACCGTCTCGCGGTGCATCGGGGGCAACGGCTTGCCCGCGACCTTCGGCTCGGCCCCGGTCGCGATCCGCACGACCTCCACCGCGGCACCGTTCCCCGGCCCGATCCCCCGGGCCCCGGGAATCGTCAGGTCCGTGTTCGAGGCGTACCAGGGCAGCCCCCGCGCCACCGCGTAGCTCGCCTCCGCGAACCGCCCCCACGGCAGTTCCGGCCCCCCGTACCCCTGCACCACCGCCGCCGGGTCGTCGTCCGCCGACTCCACCGGCACCAGCCCCCGCTCGCGCAGCGCGACCCGCAGCCCCTCGCCGCCGATCAGCAGCACCCGCGAACCGGGCGGCAGCTCGTCCGCGATCAGCCGCGCCACCGCCTGTGCCGAGGTGATGACGTCGCCCGGCTCCGCCGGGATCCCGAGCTCGGTGAGGTGCGCCGCGACCGCGTCCGGCGTCCGCAGCGCGTTGTTCGTGACGTACGCGAGGTGCATCCCGCCCGCCCGGGCGGTGCCGAGCGCCTCGACGGCGTACGGGATCGCCAGCCCGCCCGCGTAGACGACGCCGTCCAGGTCGAGCAGCGCCGTGTCGTACGCCTCGCTCAGCGCGACCGCGCTCCCGTCCGGCTTGTTCCTGCCCTGCCGGCCCTGGCCGATTCCCGTCATGACCACGTGCTCCTCACGTCCTTCGGTGAAATTCCCCCGCTCCCCCGATCATCGCTCATCGCTACCCGCCACCTACGATGACGAGATGAACACTTCAGGTCACGCGGCCGATGACGTCCGCGCCCCAGGACTGCGCCTGGCCCCCTTCCGGGGCCTCCGGTACGTACCCGAACGGGTCGGCAGCCTGGCAGCCGTGACCTCGCCCCCGTACGACGTCGTCGTACGACCCGACGGACTCCTCCACCTGGAATCCGCCGACCCCCACAACATCGTGCGCCTGATCCTCCCCCAGGCCATCACCGCCGGCACCCGCCACCGCAAGGCCGCCGTCACCCTGGACCGCTGGCTCGCCGACGGCATCCTCGCCCCGGACCCCGACCCGGCGCTGTACGTGTACGAGCAGCGCGGCGACGGCATCCTCCAGCGCGGCCTCATCGGCGCCCTGGAGCTGTCCGCGCCCGGCGAGGGGATCGTCCTGCCGCACGAGGACGTCATGCCGCACGTCGTCGAGGACCGCGCCGCCCTCATGCGCACCACCGCCGCCAACCTGGAGCCGCTGCTCCTGACCTACCGAGGCGACGGCGACGGAGCGGGAGCGGTGATCGACCGCACGGTGGAGCGCGATCCGCTGCTCTCCACCACCACGGAGGACGGCTTCCACCACCGCCTCTGGGCCGTCACCAACCCGGCCGACCTCGCCGCGGTCGCCGCCGAGCTCGGCCGCCACCAGGCGCTGATCGCCGACGGCCACCACCGCTGGGCCACCTACCTGCGCCTGCGCGAGGAGCACACCGCGCCCGGCCCGTGGAACTACGGCCTGGTCCTCCTCATCGACACGGCCCGCTACCCGCTGCGGGTGCGGGCGATCCACCGCCTCCTGAACCGCCTCCCGGTCGCGGACGCCCTCGCCGCCCTGGGCGACTCCTTCCGCGTGACGCGCGTCGACGGCCCGCTGCCCGCCGCCCAGGAGGCCCTGGCGTCGGCCGCGGCCCACGGCAACGCCTTCCTCCTCGCCGGCGACGGCGCCTTCCACCTGGTGGACCGCCCGGACCCCGCCCTGCTGGCCGCCACGGTCCGCGCGGACCGCCCCGAGGCGTGGCGCACCCTGGACGCGACGGTCCTGCACGCCACGCTCCTGGAGCACGTCTGGCACATCCCGGACGCCCCGGAGGACATCGCCTACATCCACGACACGGAGGCGGCCGTCGCCCAGGCGGAGCGCCGGGGCGGTACGGCGGTCCTGATGCACCCGGTGAAGGAGGAGGTCGTCCGCGACCTGGCCCGCCAGGGCGTCACGATGCCCCGCAAGTCGACGTCCTTCGGCCCCAAGCCGGCCACGGGCCTGGTCCTGCGCAGCCTGGCGCTCGACTGACCCCGCCCCGGACATGACGAAGGCCCACCCCGCTCGGGGTGGGCCTTCGTCACAGGGTCACCCCTCAGACGTGACGACGCCGGTCCTCGTCGTCGTCATCGTCCTGGTCGTCATCGCCGTCGACGTCGACATCGTCCACGGAGCCCGCCTCGTCACCGAGCGCGCCCTCGTCACCGTCCCTGTCCCCGTCCTCGTCGTCCTCGAACGCGTCGGTGAACTCGACCCCGTCCAGCTCGGCGAGCCGGTCGGAGGCGTCCGTGGAGCCGTCCTTGTCGGCCTCCAGCGCCTTGGCGAACCACTCGCGGGCCTCGCGCTCACGCCCGGCGGCGAGCAGGGCGTCGGCGTAGGCGTACCGCAGGCGGGCGGTCCACGGGTGGTTGGCGTTGGACGCGAGCTCGGGGCTCTGCAGGGTCACGATGGCGGCGTCGAGCTGCCCCATGTCCCGGCGGGCACCGGCGGCCACGAGCCGCATCTCGACCTGCCCGGCCTTGTCCAGCTTCTGCACCTCGGGCTCGCCGGCCATGGCCAGCGCGCGCTCGGGACGGCCCAGACCGCGCTCGCAGTCCGCCATGACGGGCCACAGCTCGACGCTGCCGGTCATCCGGCGGGCGGCGCGGAACTCGGCGAGCGCCTCGGAGTACTTCTGCGTGGCGTACGCGGCGAAGCCGGCGGCCTCGCGGACGGCGGCGACGCGGGAGGCGAGCCGCAGCGCGACGCGCGAGTACTCGTACGCCTTCTCCGGCTCCTCGTCGATCAGCTGGGCGACCATGACGAGGTTGCGCGAGACGTCCTCGGCCAGCCCCTTGGGCAGGCTCATCAGTTCCTGACGCACATCCGGGTCGATCTCGTCGCCGGTGACCTCCGGCGGGATCGGCAGCCGCTTGATCGGCGCGCGGTCCGGACGGTCCCGGTCGTCGCGGCGCCCGTAGCCGCCACGGTCGTCCCGGCGGTCGTCGCGGCCACGGAAGCCGCCGCCACCACGCCGGTCGTCGTCCCGACGCGGCCCACGGGGCCGGTCGTCCCGCCGGTCGTCACGCCGGAACCCGCCACCACCGCGGTTGTCGTCACGCTGGTACGAGGAGGGCCGGTCGTCACGGCGGAAGGAGGGCCGGTCGTCGCGGCGGAACCCGCCACCACGGTTGTCATCCCGCCGGTCATCACGCCGGTCGTCCCGGCGGTCATCCCGCTGGTACGAGGAAGACGGCCGCTCGTCCCGCCCACGGTACCCACCACGGTTGTCGTCCCGCCGGTCGTCGCGACGGAACCCGCCACCACGGTTGTCGTCCCGGCGGTCATCCCGCTGGTACGAGGAGGACGGCCGCTCATCGCGCCCACGGTAACCACCGCCACCGCCACCACGGTTGTCATCGCGCCGGAAGCCGCTGCCGCCGCCACGGTTGTCATCACGGCGGAAGGAGGGCCGGTCGTCGCGGCGGAACCCGCCACCACGGTTGTCATCCCGCCGGTCATCACGCCGGTCGTCCCGGCGGTCATCCCGCTGGTACGAGGAAGACGGCCGCTCATCGCGCCCACGGTAGCCGCCACCGCCGCCACCGCCACGGTTGTCGTCGCGGCGGTCGTCACGCCGGAAGGACGGCCGGTCGTCCCGCCCGCGGTAGCCACCGCCACCGCCGCCACCACGGTTGTCGTCCCGCCGGAAGCCACCGCCACGGTTGTCATCACGGCGGTCGTCGCGCCGGAAGCCGCCGCCGCTGCTGCCGCTGCCGCCGCCGCCACGGTTGTCATCACGGCGGAAGGAGGGCCGGTCGTCGCGGCGGAACCCGCCACCACGGTTGTCATCGCGCCGGTCATCACGCCGGTCGTCCCGGCGGTCATCCCGCTGGTACGAGGAGGACGGCCGGTCGTCCCGCCCACGGTAGCCACCGCCACCGCCACGGTTGTCGTCACGACGATCGTCACGCCGGTCGTCCCGGCGGTCATCGCGCCGGAAGGACGGACGGTCGTCGCGGCCACGGTAGCCGCCGGCTCCGCCACCACGGTTGTCGTCACGACGCGGCCCACGGAAGCCGCCCCGGTCGCCACCGTCGCGGCGGCGCTCCGGACGGTCGTCGGGAGAGTTGGTGGACATCGACGTGACTCCTGTCTTCGGGTACTGCAGTCATTCTCGCGCAGCCGGCACCCCGACGCGCGCTTCAGAAAAATTCAAGGAAAAACAAAAGGACCCCTGGGTCCCAGCGTGAACGCTGGGACCCAGGGGTCCTGAAATATTGTTCGGCGGCGTCCTACTCTCCCACAGGGTCCCCCCTGCAGTACCATCGGCGCTGAAAGGCTTAGCTTCCGGGTTCGGAATGTAACCGGGCG